>JAKSCK010000048.1 GCA_022360655.1 Spirochaetales bacterium
GATCCAGGAGAAAATCCGTATATATCCATTAATCGATTGAGAGCCTGCATTTGTTCTCCTTGAATACCAAAAGACACATGAAATGCCCTGCACAGTAGGATGCATCAACAATTATGGGGAATTCTAGAGATTCTTCTGCATCCCTGGGAGAATTCTGCAAGGATTTGAGACCTTTCATCATTCCATTCCCCTCTTCTATGTTCCAAAATTGTTCTCGTTAATCCCTCCGGCCCTGCCGGAATATGAGGTGAATTATGTCTGAGAATCGCAAACCCCTCGTGGTCATCACTGGTGCCAGTTCCGGAATTGGTGCCGCTATTGCGCAACGTCTTTCCGAAGCAGGACACCCCCTGCTCCTTTTGGCCCGTCGTCTGGATAAACTGGAAGAACTTCAGCTTCCCGATACCCTTTGCCGCCAGGTGGACATCACCAACCAGGCTGCTGTAAAAAAGGCTATTGCCGAAGCAGAAGCCCAGTATGGTCCCACCGACTGTCTGGTGAATAATGCTGGTGTGATGCTTTTGGGAGCCGTGGATACCCAAGATCCCACCGAATGGAAGCGCATGTATGATGTGAATGTTCTTGGTCTTCTCAATGGCATTCAGTGTGTGTTGGGAGCCATGAAAGCCCGCAAAACCGGAACCATCATCAACATCAGTTCCCTTGCTGGCAAGAAATCCTTCCCGGATCATGCCGCCTACTGTGGAACAAAATTTGCCGTTTCTGGTTTAACTGAAGTGATTCGGGAAGAAGTGGCTGATGAGAATGTCCGCATCATCAGCATCTGCCCAGGTGCCGTGGAAACAGAACTCTTGAGTCACACCACCTCCCAGGCCATCAAAGATGGTTATGCCGATTGGAAGGAACGGATGGGTGGAGTTTTGGCCTCGGATGATGTAGCCAGAGCTGTGGCCTTTGTGTATGCCCAGCCCCAGAATGTGCATATTCGAGAACTGCTCTTGGCTCCCACTCGTCAGCAGGCGTAAATCCCATTTTTTAGATCGACCCCTCAGGCCCAAAGCCTTCGGGGTTGAGGCATAAAAAAGCCCCATTTCTGGGGCTTTTTTGGGGAGCAAGGAAAAATCAAGTTAGGCCACACCCACCGCTTTGCGCAGGCGTTGAATGGTTTGAGAGGCCACAGCCCGAGCCTGTTCTGCCCCTTGGGCCAAGATGGCATCAATTTTTGTTGTATCCGCCATCAACTCATCATAGATGGCGCGTTGGTCTTTGATTTCATCATTGATTTTCTCAAACAGCTCCTGCTTGGCCTCTCCCCAGCCCATACCACCAGCCCGGTAACGCTGGGCTAAAGCCGTCTGTTCTTCTGCTGTGGCAAAAAGTTTATACAGTGCAAACACATTGCAGGTTTCCGGATCTTTGGGTTCTTCCATCCCCTGGCTGTTGGTCACAATCTTCATAATCATCTTTCTCAGTTTTTTCTCAGGAAGAAAGAGAGGAATATGATTACCATAACTCTTGGACATTTTGCGGCCATCAGAACCTGGTACCAGCATCACCTTTTCATCAATACGCGCTTCTGGGATGGTAAGAAGTGGAGCCTTGTAATTGTGATTAATCACTCCCGCAATGTCTTGGGCCATTTCCACATGCTGCACCTGATCTTTTCCCACAGGAACTTCCTGTGTATCAAAGAGCAGGATGTCTGCTGCCATCAAAACTGGATAAGTGTAGAGTCCCATGTTGATTTGATGGTCATCCGACTGCTCTTTCGACCGATTCACATCCACCGCAGCTTTATAAGCATGGGCCCGGTTCATCAATCCTTTGGCTGTGAACGCCATCAGGATGGTGGTGAGTTCAAAGGTTTCTGGTACATCGGATTGTTTATAAATCAGGGTTTTGGACGGATCTAAACCACAGGCCAGCCAGGTGGCGGCAATTTCATGTATGCTGCCTCTCAATTCTTCTGCATTCCGCATGGTGTTGAGAGAATGATAATCGGCAATAAAAAACCGGGCTTCAACACTTTCATCATCCGCGCGCTTGAGTGCCGGACGAATCGCGCCTAAGTAGTTCCCTAAATGGGGCATCCCGGTGGGCTTGATTCCTGTTAGAACAACCGTCTTATCCATAGATGGGGAGTATAGCTCAGGGCGGAAAACTGGTGAAGGCCACAATATTGAGATGGAAAAGAGCAGCTTCACATTGAGGATTCAAAACGACACATACTGACCTGTCGTTCAATTTTTCATTGCACTCCTTTCCTACGCCTGATACATTTGTCCAATCACTGGACTTTAATTTACAAAGGAGTAAGAAATGAAAAAGAACATCATGCTGGCTTTGTTCGTTATGGCTGCTGCGTTACCATTGTCAGCAAAAGCAAACTGGGTTGGGGCTTGGTACGGGATGCAAACAGGGAATTCTATTCCTGTTGGTTTGGCTAGCGCCGTTGCTCCCATGAAGCCCAACATCGTACAGGCTATTAAAGCCGCAAACCCTGGTATTTCTGATGATATGGCAAACGCAGCTGCTGATCAGCTCATCTCAACTTTTGATTTTGATTTAGACCTCACCTTTTATGAAACAGGTGTGACCTTTGGTGGAATATCAGATTCTGGTTTCTATTATCGTGTGAATCCCTATGCTCTCATTGGAGTGAAGGCAAATGGGGTTCCCACCGCCTCATTCCAAGCAATTGGACAGACATTCCCCATCCAGAATAACACCTACTATTCCTTTGAAAACACAGCCAAGGGACTAGATCCTAGTGAAACCACAAAGGTTCTCCCTGGTATCAGCATGATGCTGGGTTATGGTGTTCATTTGAATCCTGAAGGTTTTGGACTGGTTGTTGCGGCAGGCCCCATGGTGGATGTGAGCATCATTGATGTGACCCAAACAGCCTTGGGTTGCTGGGCCGGTTTAGGCGTGGATGCTCAAATGATCATTCCTTTGGGGGAGAAATTTGGTATCACCATGGGAGCCAACTATGATTGGAAGCCCCTCTTTTATGGTGTTGGAATCGAAAACAAAGTCACGGTGAAGGGTTACAGCCCCAAACTGATGTCCTTTGGTGTGAACGCTGGTTTCTGCTGGCGCTAATTCCCAATATTCCTCTTAGGGGCCATCACGCCCCTAAGAGTGTTTTTCCGTCTTCTTCCATCCTTCACAAAGAATTTACTTCACAAAAAACACAAATTTACGTTCTAACCCTGGAAACCCCATCATTGTCCGAGTAGACTACAAACATGGCACATATCTTCGTGGTGGAAGACAATGAATCAATCCGGGAAGCCGTCACTGGTTATCTCCAACTGGCCGATCATGAGGTTTCCAGCTTCGGAGATTTAGGTGGGGCAAAAGATGCTCTTGAGGAATCACGTCCAGACCTCATCTTATTGGATGTGATGCTTCCAGATGGAGATGGCTTTATCTTTGCAAAAGAGTTACTGAGTAAGCATCCCATTCCGCTGATTTTTATGTCTGCCAGGGAATCTGAATCCGATCGGATTACAGGATTTGAAATTGGTGCGGATGATTACATTGTCAAACCCTTTTCCCCAAAAGAGCTTGTTCTTCGAGTTGCTGCCGTTTTAAAGAGAACAAGTGCCCCTGTGGTTCGAAGTGCCAGTCATTGCTGGATTTTAGAAGGTCATGAACTCTCTACGGATGAAGACTCTCATAAAGCCACATTGGACGGAGAACCTCTAAAGTTGACCGCGGCTGAATGGAAGATTCTGTTGTACCTTTCCTCAAATGGAGGAGCCGTGGTGACCCGGGAACAGATTCTCGATCGATGTCTAGAGTACTCTTTTGAGGGCTACGATAGGACCGTGGATACTCATATTAAAAATCTCCGTGCAAAATTAGGACAGCCAGGATGGATTGAAACCGTTCGGGGGTATGGTTACCGCTTCGCCGGCGAGAGCACGTGAGGAGTCTTCGAACACGTCTCCTCTGGGTTATTCTGCTTGCCATTGGTTTAAACACAGCTTTTTTATCCTCTGCTTTTGTTCTTGGATATGTTCGCTCCCGTAACCATTGGCGCATGTTGGTCACCAATGAGTCTCATGAGCGATTGGCTGCTGTGGTCACCGAATTATGGGAAGAACAGGGTGAGCTCACCACTTTGGATAGTCGTCGAGCCTTTGCCAACATCACGCATTTTGCCGATGAACTTGCTGCCTTTGCTGTATACGACTCACGAAAAACACCCGTTTTCTACTGGAGAAACCAAAGTTATCCAGGGCTTTCTCCCGGCTATGTGCTTTCTCCAGAATTTCCTGTCAATACCCAGGGACGACGAATCGGCTGGGTGGCCTGTGTACCATCGGATTTCTATTTCATTGAAACCAATCGTAATCTTGCGGATATCTTTGGACGGATTCTCCTTCTCGCTATAGGTTTAAGTACGGTTATAGCCGTTATTCTCTCCAATGCAATGAGTGCACTTGTGACTCGTGATGCACGTGAGGTGGCATCCATATTAGGACGACTCTCTCAGGGTGAACGTGATTTGATATTTCCAGCCAAAAGTTGTTCGGAATTTCGGGAGATTTCCCGGGCTTCTGTTCGCCTCCAAGCTACACTAGCCAAAGAAGAACGTCAGAGACGCCAATGGACGCAAGACATTGCCCATGATTTAAAGACACCGGTTACGGCTTTACGAGGCCAACTTGAGGCAGTGAAAGACGGAGTTCTCCCTCTGAACGAGAATCGATTTAAACTCCTTGAACGAGAATTTGGACAGATTGACAAACTGGTGAAAGATTTATCCTTACTTTCGCGGGTGGAATCTCCAGAAATGTCACCAGTCATATCTAATATAAAAGGATCTGGGCTTATCCAACAGATTGAAGGCCGCTTTTCCCGAGTGGCAGAGTCTGCGGGATTAGGTATGGAATGCCATGTTGAAACGGAAGTGATTTTTCCAGGCGATCCAGACCTCTTATCTCGCGCACTCAACAACTTGGTGCAAAATGCCATCCAACATGCATCAAAACCGGGAATAGTCCGTGTGAGCTTGGAGCAAAAAGGCAATCAAGCCGTGTTTACTATTGTAAATCCTGGGGGAATTCCCCGTTCCGACCTTCCCAATCTGTTTGAGCGTTTGTACCGAGGAGATACTGGACGCAGTACCCCTGGCTCAGGTTTAGGCCTCACAATCGTTCGTGCCGTAGCGGAAAAACATGGTGGGAATGTGTCTGTGACAAATACTGCTAATAGCAGTGTGTGCATACGTCTCAGCCTCCCATTAGAAACACATGATTGATACATTCAAAACAAGGACTTCATAGAATCTTTTCCCACATTCCCTTATTTTTTGACTTGACGTGGAACTTTAAGGCCCCTATTCTCCCTCTAGATGGTTATTCTTGCTTGTGGACAACCCAATTGGAACGGAGAACATTTTTGTGTTCAACTTCACAGCCCTTCATTTAATCTTCACAATTGCTACATATACCAAACACAATTCGCACCTACCATCGACACAGAAAATTAGCGCTGCGTAGCGGTGCTCGAAAATAATTTCATTCTGCTACAGGAGAGAAAGTAGAAATGAAGAGAATTTTAATTTTGGCCCTTACGGCCCTGGTTGCGGCGTCTTCCTTCGCCATGACGGAACCCACCTTCTCTGGTGATTTCGAGTTATCCACTCAGATTGACTTTGGTGCCAAAGAGTACATCGTCAAAGCCTCACCTGATGCGGAAATCAATTTGAATGGTGCTGTGGATGATTGGAGCACTGTGAATGCTGAGATCAACACCACTACTGTTCATGCATTTGACAATGACCTTGATCAGGGAACTGTTGATGGTGATAAAAATGGTGATGACAAGAAAACCATTGAGAATGTCTGGTATGTCAACAACTTCACCCTCACCACGGACATCACCGGAGCCTTGGGTTTTGATGGTCCCGTAGGCGTCTCCATTGAATGGGGTAAGTTAACCTTTGAAGCAGAAGAGTACTTTGATATTGCCGGTTATGGTGAGATTGAAATTGCTCTGGAAACCGGCAGCTACTTTGGTGCTGAGTTTATTGTAACTCTCTTTGATCACATCAAAGTTTTGGCTGCTATTGTTCCTCAGTCCTACCTGAGTGATGCATGGGGTGGTCAGGCTTCCGGACTGAATTACCCTGTCATGGGCTTTGAGGTTCAGCTCAACAGCATGATGATGGGTGTTGAAGGCATTGATGCCAACGTTTGGTACACCTATGACCTCAACAAGTTCAAAGGTAGCCAGGTTGGTGCCACTGTGGGTTATGCGACCACTAACTTTGACCTTGGTTTTGCCGGTAGCTTCATCATCATGGAAGATCGCAATGTAAATGACATTCTTTCTTTAGCATTTGCAGGTAAATACAAACTGGACATGTTCGAGTTTGGTTTAGCTTTTGGCATGGAAGATCTTACCAATGACTTTGTTGGTAAATCTTCCATTGGCCTCAATGCCACATTCAAAGCTGTTCCTGATGTTTTGGACATCTTTGCTGCCTTTGACATTCCCTTTACCAGTTTTGACACAGAGCTTGGTATTGAAGGTGGTGCAGTCGTCTACGTTGGTGGAACCGAATACCACTTGGGTTATGAGTACAACACTGTTAACTTCAAATCCCCCGACAATGATGGAAAAGATGGTCTGTTCTTCCTTGTGAAGGCTTCCTTCTAATCTTGTATTTGTTGTCCTAACAACTGTGAAGGCCCTGCTCAGCAGGGCCTTTCTTTTTTTTGGAAAGGAATCCTAGACGTGTGGATTTCCCCATTGTAGGCTGATACGTATGAAATTGTTTCGAATCGGTTCCACCTTCAGTATTATCCTCTTCACTCTTTTAATGGCTGGCTGTCTCACAAGGCCTCCCATGATCATAAGTGAACCCATCACCCTCACTAAAGCGGATGTCACCATCCAAATCACACCATTGAATTATGATGAACTAAAGGAACTCCACGGGAGTAATCGTCGACAAAAACTCAATCCCTTCATTGACTATCCTGGCCAAATCCCACAACGACGCATTGTTGTGTTTAAGACAGAATTTCTGGCCAAGGAATCCACCATTCAAGTCAACATCAAAGACACCAGTTTAAAGATTGGGGAAAAGCAGGGGAGAGGAATCACGCCCGAATACATGCACCAACTATGGAAGGTGTATATTGCCAATTCCCCCTATGTGAACATCATTCCCAATAAGGCAAAAAAATACATGCTTCCACGAGATTTTGTTTTTTCTCCTGAATCCCCTCAAACAGGCTATTTGGTGTTTGCCGAACCATATCCAAAGGAGGGAGGCAAATCCATTCTGACCATCCCAGTCAGCACTCCTGAAGGCGACCAGGGTGTATTTGAGTTTGAACTTTATTTTAATCAAGATGGAATAAGCTCTGATTCTCCCAGCACAGGAGATACCGGGAAATTTTTAGAATAGAGTTTTTACGTATTGGATTTATTGCAGGCCCGCTGCAAAGCGGGCCAATCCATTCAATTCACAACAATGGTCTAACATCCCAACTCATCAGCTCAAAGAGAAACCAAACCATGAGTGCTCAATAAGAACAACACATCACTCCTTATCCTTTGAAACCTCTTTCTCCGGTTTTACCTTTCGTTCCCGCTCACTGACACGCCAATGCCTTCGGAATGAACGGCTCATCCGTCCAGATCCCATCAACACGCTAAAGGGTCGTAAACTGTCTATGTGATCTAAAATGATTTTCAGTGCAACGGTCAAAGGGACCGCTAAGAACATTCCAGTAATGCCCCAAATCCAGCCCCAAATCACCAGAGAAACAAGAATCACCAAGGGACTCAAATCCAACTGATCCCCCTGAAGAGTGGGATCCAATATGTTTCCCATTAAAATTTGAATCAGAGGCATGGTGATCCAAACAGCAATGATTCTGTTCCATTCCGGGTAGAATTGCACCAATGCCAAAATCATGGTGGCTGCCATAATGAAGACACTTCCAAGATTGGGAATATAATTCAGTAAGAAGGCAAAAAGCCCCCAAAGAGCAGCCAAATCCTGACCAATCGCACTAAGCGTCAGCCAAACCAAGATGCCCGTAACCGCACTAATCATGGTTTTGATGGTGAGATAACGCGCCACTTGCCGGGACACATCTGTCATGGCTCGACCTATTTTTACATTCACAGACCGGGGGAAAGCCCGTTGAAATTTCCGCCACGAAAGAGCACTTTCTGCCAACATAAAAATCAGGAACAACAGAATCATGCCCAGATTTGTGCTGAAGTTCACAAAAGAACCCGTGGCTTGAACAATTCGATTTACCAAAGATCGTGTCCAACCAAACTCTGGGAAATACTCCATGGGGATTTGAAGTTGAATCCAAAGTTCCTGCATGATGGACACAAATCGTTCCATATAGGTTCCAATGACCTGGGTGAATGTGGTGATGCTGGTGTAAAAAAGTCGCCCCACAAAATACAGCAAGACAATCAGGAAGCCAATCACCATCATGATGGCCATGTAGCGTGGAACATGCATAGCCTCTAGACGTCGCACCAAAGGAGCAAGCATCAGGGACAACAAACCCGCTATGGCCAGAGGAAGAAGAACAGTCTGAAGAAGGTGCAGTGTGGCTCCCAGAGCAAGAACCGCAAGAAATCCTACAAACATAGTTTCAGTTTTTCGAGTATCCACAACTCTATTCTACCCTATCCCTTCCATCATTGCCCAAGGGATGGGAATATGCGATAAAGGGGCATACTCTCCCGGAGGAATTGTCCATGTCTGCCCTCGCCTCCCTTCTTAAATCCATGAAATTCATGCTGTCATCCCCATCTTATTCGTCACTCCCCAAAGATTATGGAGTAGAGGTGGCCTTTGCGGGACGCTCCAATGCTGGGAAGTCCTCGGTGTTGAATGCTCTCGCCAATCGGAAAGCTTTGGCAAAAACCTCTTCTGTTCCTGGAAAAACACGTCACATCAACCTTTTTAGCCTCACTGATGACCAAGAGAAACGTCTGGCAGATTTACCAGGTTATGGTTATGCCAAAGTGGATGCCCGCGAACAAGCTCGCTGGGGAGAAGAACTCACGCGATACATCACAGAACGGGAAAGTCTCAAGGGAGTGGTGATTGTCATGGACATGCGCCATCCTCTCACAGAAAATGACAAACAGATGGTGATTCTCTGCCGAACCGGAGATAAACCCGTTCATGTGCTCTTGAACAAAGCTGATAAATTAAAGGCCAATAAACGTGCTGCAATCAAAAAGAGTTTTGAAAAAGAACTCGCTATTTTAGCACCAGGGGCAAGTTACAGCATCTTCTCCGCTGTTAAAGGGGATGGGATTCCTGAACTCAGAAGCGCCATAGCCCGTTTCATAGACGCTTCATAATTTTGCCATCAACCTTCCTGTTTTATATCGACCAGGCAGCCAGGCTACCTGGTGGGAGGACGGACTCAACAACGAGGAGTTAAGTAGTCTGTTCTCAAACAGGTTTCAAAAAGGCTTCGTGGCATAAACTCTTTTTTCACCTCATCATCGTCACAGTCTTCTGAGGTAATCAGAACGGAAAAACCAGCTCGGCTTTCCCGAATAACTTTTAGATACTGCTCCCGAGAACCTTTGATACGATATTCCTGTATTTTGACCATAACTCCTCCAGGGAAGAACACGAGGTTCTCCTCTACTATTTTCGGCTCATCCGTAAAGGACCATGAGTCCCCCCTTCCGCCCCATCCCCAATTCCTTCTATGATAGCGATATGCCCTTTATCATCATTGGTGGATTAAAGCACAGCGGGAAATCCACTCTTGGCAAGATTCTTGCCGAGGACTGGGATCTTCCTTTTTTTGATCTTGATGACCTCATGCTTTCTGAAATGGATTATCAGTGGAAAACTGTTCGGGAACTCTACAAAGTTCTTGGGAAAGAGGTGTTTCAACGGGTGGAGATGGATGCTGCCCGAACCTTCCATGATTGGCACATGCCCAGCCAAAAGCATCGCGGTGCGGTGCTGTCTCTTGGTGGAGGAACCATTGAAAATGAGGATGCCATGGTGTGGCTCCGTCATTCTGGAACACGCGTGTACATCCGCGCCAATGAAGATCTTCTGTATCAGCGTATCATGGCCAAAGGACGACCACCCTTTTTGTCAGAAGAGAATCCTCAAGAAGATTTTGCCCAACTTTACCAAAAGCGTCATGCCCTATATTCAGACTTTGCCCAGGTTGTACAAGATGTGGATGATGCATCCCCAAAAATCAACGCCCAACGTTTGTTGGTGACATTGGAGAAATTCTATGCCCGGAAGTAGTTTTGGCCGTTTTTTAAAAATCTCTACCTTCGGAGAATCTCATGGTCCTGCCGTTGGTGTGGTGGTGGATGGACTTCCCCCAGGCTTGGAAATCTCAGAACAGGATGTTCAAATCCAAATGGACCGACGTAAGCCTGGTCAATCAGACTTAACCACTCCACGCACTGAATCAGATCTAGTGTCTTTTCTCTCCGGTGTTTTTGAAGGGAAAACCACCGGTGCTCCCATGGCTATGATGCTACGAAACACCAATGTACGGTCTCGAGATTATGCCAACATCCATGAGCGTTACCGTCCAGGTCATGCCGACTTCACCTATGATGCAAAATACGGTTTCCGCGATTGGCGCGGGAGTGGACGTGCTTCTGGGCGTGAAACGGCCGCACGAGTCGCCGCTGGAGCCGTGGCTCGGAAATGGTTAGAGCAGTTTGGTGTGCACATACTTGCCTGGGTGGATTCGGCTGCGGGAATCCACTGCGAGAGCTTTGATGAATCTGTCATTGAGTCCAACCCCATGCGTGCTTGTGATGCCCAGGCCGCAGAAAAAATGGCGGCACTTGTCCGAGAATTGGCTGAAAAGGGTGACAGTGCAGGTGGTACGGTTCGTTGCCGAATCTCAGGCGTTCCTGCAGGACTTGGGGATCCCGCTTTTGACAAGATGGAAGCGGACTTGGGAAAGGCCATGCTCTCCATTGGAGCCGTGCGTGGATTTGAGATGGGTTCAGGGTTTGCCGCATCAGAAATGCAGGGAAGTGAGCATAATGATGGCATGACGGCCCAGGGCTTTTTGAGCAATCATGCTGGGGGGGTGATTGGCGGAATTACCACCGGACAAAACATTGAATTTCGGACCGCTGTAAAGCCAACAAGTTCCATCAGCCTCCCCCAAAAGACAAGAGATAAACACGGAGAAGAAGTGGAGATACGGACGGAAGGTCGACATGATCCCATCATCTGTCCTCGAATTGTTCCAGTTATTGAGGCCATGGCTGCCCTCACCATCATGGATCATTGGTTGGGACAACGGGCCCTACGTGGAAGTGATTTTTCCGATTCAATTCAACACTGAGCCATTAAATTTTTCACATAAAAAAAGACCGCCTCAATGAGGCGGTCTTGTCTATCCCTGAATAGGGGTTGGACTAATCGTTAATCATCCATCTCCGAAAATTCAGATTTCTCAGCACCACAGAGGGGACAAACCCAATCCTCAGGAATGTCAGCGAAGGCTGTTCCAGCGGCTACGCCATTATCTTCATCGCCTTCAGCGGGATCATAGATATAGCCACAGACATCACATACATATTTCTTCATTCAGTTCCTCCTTGATGTTTGCCCTTTGAGGGCGTTAGGCGTCCTGTTGCCGCCGGACAGAAACTTCTTTGTCCAGTTGATACAGGCCAAACTTATTATCCCCCACCATTTCAAGTTTGTCGATGAGGGATTGAGCAGATGCTTCTTCTTCAACCTGTTCGTCAACAAACCAAGCTAAAAAAGATTCGGTTGCAATATCATCAGCTTTTCGGGCTTCACGCACAAGTTTATGAATGCAACTGCTGATGTGCTTCTCATGCCCTAAAGCATCATTCATGGCCTCCAAAGGACTTTTCCATGTGGCCTGAGGTTCAGCGAGAGCTCCATAGAAAACGCGTTCACCGTGCCCATCCAGGTACCGATGAATCTTTTCCGCGTGAGTTCTCTCTTCCCCGGCTTGCATGGTCATCCAAACAGCAAAGCCAGGCAAGTTTTTTGCATAAAAATCAGCAGCCATGGATTCATAAAGATAGGCCGAGTTCAATTCTTCATTGAACTGAACATTGAGGGCCTGAGCCATTGACTTCGAAATTGCCATATCCTAAAGATCTCCCTTCCAAAGCCCATGGAGATTACAGAACTCCCGGGCTCCAACGGTTTTCCCCTCAGCAACGGCAAAGAAGGCCTTTGGCTCGTCACCAGGTTGAAGTTCGCGAATCATTCGAGTGCCATCAACCGTTAGTTCTATCCACTGAATCCAGTGATTCTCTAACATAGGATGAAGAGTACTTCCAACTGTTACTGTGTAACCACCATTGGTTCGCTCAATAACAGGAACATGTTTCTCCACCGAGGAATCTGCGGTTTGTTCATCCATGCGAACCATGTCCGATCCACAACAAACCAAGGTACCACCTCCGTCATTGAGAACCATCACAACATTGCCGCATTCTTCACATTTGTACACTTCGTAAGTCGCCGCCATTTTCATACCTCCGAAAATAGTTAGCCTTGCCAATCATGTCAAGAACAATTCCTAATAAGAGATCTTTTTAAAAAGAAACGTCTTGAAAAGAAACTTTTCAAGACGATCGTATTCAAGAATTCCTTTGAAGCATTCTCCGCAAGTCTTTACCAGTTCTCACCAAGAACTTCAAAATAATCGCGAGGATGGGCACATGCCGGACACTTTGCGGGTGGTTTCGTTCCCTCAAAAATGTAACCGCAGTTGATGCAGCGCCAAACTACGGGTGCCTCTTTCTCAAAGACCTTGTTGGTGTCAATATTTTTCTTGAGATCAAGGTAGCGTTTCTCGTGCTGCTTCTCTGCAACCGCAATGGCTTCAAAAGCAGCAGCAATTTCATTAAATCCTTCTTCACGAGCAGTTTTCGCAAAATCAGGATACATGGTGGTCCATTCGTAATTTTCCCCGGCAGCTCCATGCTCCAGGTTCACACTGGTGGTATCAATGGTTCCAAAGGGAAAAGCTGCTCCATCAACAATGGCCGAATCACCACCATCCATGAATTTGAACAGGCGTTTCGCATGCTCTTTCTCTTGATTGGCTGTTTCTTCAAAAATAAGAGCAACCTGTACCAAGCCTTCTTTGCGAGCCTTAGAAGCATAATAGGTGTAACGGTTTCGCGCCTGGGATTCCCCAGCAAAGGCGGTCATAAGATTTTTTTGTGTTTGAGTACCTTTGAGTTCCTTCATCCTCTGAGTCCTTCTGAAATGACAATTTTTCCAGGGCGACGCCCTTCATTCACTATAGGGCTGGACCCAGAATAATGCAAGTTAATAATGATAATAATTACTGTTAATAGAAAGACTTAGCTTTGTCTAACTTTATTTCACCTATGCATACTACACAGAATAGGAGGCAAGACTCTTTTCTAGACGCCTTCTTGATGCCCGAATTTCATCGGAATAGCCTTCGAGCAATTCACACAACTTTCTCTCAAGCACTTCAAAACCAAATTCTTGCTGACCAACAAGGAAATTCTGTTCAATGACTTCTTTTCGCTCATCCTCATCCTCGAGCAATGTTCGCATCCCCTGAACAACCTGATCGGTGATGATCAATAGGCCGTTTTCATCATACTTGTCACGAATTTCGAGGGCCTGAAATCCCACGGATTGAATGTCTGTTTTGTACACAAGATAGGTGGTGGTGATGATGGGTACTCGACAGGAAACAGCTTCAAGAAAAGCATTACCAAAGCCTTCCCATACAGGAAGATACGTGGCCAAATCTGCATGAACAAGAACATCACGCGTTGTGTAAAGCTTCTGCCCTTGGGCATTCCGTGTTCGTTGTGAGGCAATCCGATCCGAGATTAACCAGAGAGGGACATCAAGTTCCCGAGCCAGTCGCTTTATCCCCTCAATGTACCCATGATCCAACTCATCCCCCTGATAAAGAGACACAATGAACTGAACATGAGGAGCAAACTGTGGATAAGCCTCTTTGAATCGAGCCACAAGCCTCACGGAGTCTTCAATGCGTTTTCGTGGCACAATACGCGTGGGCTGAACAATAAGAATATCCTCTTCTGTGAATCCCATTTCTTGACGAAAATCCTCATTCCAGGAATCTCGCTCATGAGGAGAGGAAAAGTCCTCACAATTCGGAATCACAACTGGATTCACGCGTTTAATCGAAGAAAGAATATGCGAGGCATAGGAAGAAATCACAACATGCTCTGTCCCCAAATCAGAAGGAGGCATAATGCGATTGAGGAGAGTTTCAATGATATTGTCACAAAATCGACTCCGCTCCCACCAAAAGTCATGGTGATGAAAAATGGTGGCCACCCGTTTCATGGTGGCAACCGCATGCACGGCAATGCCACCAAGGAGGCTCATGGGCATGGCATTGGTGTTCTCCGCAATGATGCAGTCAATTCGGTACTCCTGAATGATTTCATACAGGCGATTCCCAACTTCAAGGCCGGCGGCTTCCAGCTCATTGCGGATATCCTCTTTTCGACGTTCGGTGAAATGGGTGTGTTTTTG
Source organism: Spirochaetales bacterium (assembly GCA_022360655.1). GTDB lineage: Bacteria > Spirochaetota > Spirochaetia > DSM-2461 > DSM-2461 > UBA2779. The sequence continues at coordinate 14,525 of JAKSCK010000048.1, forward strand.
AGTGAGATGAGGAAACACAAGTGTTTCATAATACCGCTGTTCTTTGGAATCAAAGGCAATTTGCGGAAGAAGAATTTGCTTCTCATGGGAAACCGCACGGACGGGTTGGCGGTAGAATCCGGCGATGGTGTAAACATCATGTCCAAGTGCATTCAAAATCGAAATCCACTTGTCCACTTCTAAAGAAACGCCATCAACATCTCCAAGTTTTCCACTCACAAAGGCGATGCGAAATCCACTCATAGTCCTCCCCCATGGATGACTTAGATTATCGAAGGGAGATGTTGGAGGGGTCAAATGTGACATGAAGAACAAAGCCGCCCAGGAGGGCGGCTTTGTCCGATACCCCAAAGGGCCCGAGGCCCTTTGGGGTCGATCTTATTTCTGATACAGAGGACGGGGCTGGTAGGTTGTGTGCAACAGCTCATGGCTCTTATGAGACATGGGCTCTCCCAGGTAATCCTCGTAAATCTTTTTGATTTCAGGATTCTGATGGGAGCAGCGCACGGTGCTCTTCTCGTCATCGGTGTAGATACCGGCAACGCGTTTGGCACGTACACTTTCATCGGTGAAGTAAGGCTGACCACCACCACCGATACAACCACCCTTACAGGCCATCACTTCAATGAAGTGATAGGGAGGTTCTTTTCCAGCTTCACGAGCTTCGCGAACTTCATCCATGATCTGGCGGACATTGGCCATTCCATGAGCCACAGCAACTTTGAGCTTTTTCTCACCCACAGCCACTTCGCCCATGCGAACTCCGTCCATACCACGCACGGCAGAGACATTCACATCTTTGAGCTCATCACCGGTCACAAGCACGTGAGCGGTTCGAATGGCGGCTTCCATAACACCACCGGTAACACCAAAGATGGTACCAGCACCGGAGTAAGCACCAATGGGGCTATCAGCCTGCTGAGGTTTGAGATTCAAGAAGTCAATACCAGCACGCTTGATGAGGCGGGCTAACTCACGGGTGGTGAGCACCAAATCCATATCGGGATATCCAGAGGCATGCATGTTGTCATCTCGGGAAATCTCGTACTTCTTGGCTGTACAGGGCATGATGGCCACAGAGAACACGTCTTTGCGTTCCACATTCACCTTTTCAGCGTAGTAGGTTTTGGTGACCGCACCCTGCATCATCATGGGACTCTTGGCTGTGGAGAAGTGGGGGATCATGTCCGGATAGTACTTCTCCATGTAGTCTGTCCATGCAGGACAGCAAGAGGTGATTTGTGGAAGGGGACCGTGGTTATCATCAGTAAGACGAGCCACCAGCTCACTCCCCTCTTCCATGATGGTGAGGTCAGCAGCAAAGTTGGTGTCAAAAATTGCATCCGCGCCAAGCATGCGCAGGGCAGCATACATCTCGCCTGTTTTGATTTCACCAGGCTCAAGTCCAAAGGCCTCACCAATGGCCACACGTGTTGCCGGAGCAACCTGAACAGCCACATGCTTGGTTTCATCCCGAACAGCATCCAGGAATCGATCTGTATCATCCCGCTCATAGATGGCACCAACAGGACAGTGAGCAGAACACTGACCACATTTGATGCAGGGGCTCTCATTGAGAAGAGCGCCACCAGCAGGCTGAATCACGGTTTCATAACCGCGGTTGATGAACTCAAGGGCCCACACATCTTGAAGCTGCTGGCACACCTGGACACAACGTCCACAATTGATGCATTTGCGGGGATCAAGAACGATGGAGGGAGTGGATTCATCCCGGGGAAGTTCTTTGAGTTCGGGGCAGAAGGGTTCTTCCCGAATACCAAACTCTTCTGCGAGAGTCTGGAACTCACAGGAGCCATTACGGGCACATGTGAGACATTCATTGGGATGGTTGGACTGCATCAGTTCCACAACAGTCTTGCGGACTTCCATGAGCTCAGGGTCATGGGTGATGTAGTTCTGTCCTTCCACAACAGCGGTGGCACAGGCCCGAACCATTTTGGGGGAATTCTCCACCTTCACTACACAGAGACCACAAGCCGCCCAGGGCTCAAGATCAGGGTGGTAACAGAGGGTGGGAATTTTCACCTGGCATGCCTTGGCAGCATCCAGGATGGTTGTTCCGGCCTCAACCTGAAGGTCGTGACCGTTGATCTTAATATTCACCATAGCCATAAGGTCAAATCCTCCTAAGCCACGACGACGGCGCCAAATTTACAGGCGTCATAACAAGCGCCGCACTTAATGCACTTGGTCTGGTCGATAACATGGGGCGACTTGCGCTCCCCAGCAATACAGGGCACAGGACATTTCCGCGCACAAACGGTACAACCGATGCACTTCTCCGCATCAATGGTGTAGGACACCAAATCCTTACACTTACCAGAGCGGCATTTGCCCTCTTTGATGTGCTCAAGGTATTCATGTTCAAAGTACTTGAGTGTGGAAAGCACAGGGTTTGCAGCAGTTTGACCTAATCCACAAAGAGAAGCTTTCTGGGTGGCCTTACCAATGGCTTTGAGCTTATCAATGTCTTCCATGGTTCCCTGACCCTTGGTGATTTTATCCAGGATCTGGTACATGCGCTTGGTTCCAATGCGGCAGGGAGAACACTTACCACAGGACTCATCCACGCAGAATTCCATGTAGAACTTGGTGACGTCCACAATACAATCGTCTTCATCCATGACAATCATACCGCCGGATCCCATCATAGAACCAATGGCGGTCAGATGGTCAAAGTCAATGGGTGTGTCCAAGTACTCTTTGGTGATGACACCACCGGAAGGACCACCAGTTTGCACGGCTTTGAACTCTTTGTTGCCGCGGATACCGCCGCCCACATCGTAGACAATCTCCCGCAAGGTGGTTCCCATGGGAACTTCCACCAGACCGGAGTTTTCAATTTTACCGGTCAGGGCAAAGACCTTGGTACCAGGAGATTTCTCAGTACCAATGGACTTGAACCATTCTCCACCCTTCTCAATGATGACCGGGATGTTGGCATAGGTTTCCACATTGTTGATGACGGTGGGTTTCTCAAACAAACCTTTCACAGCAGGGAATGGTGGCTTGGGCATGGGCATACCCCGGTTTCCTTCAGTGGAAGCCAAAAGGGCTGTTTCCTCACCACAAACAAAGGCACCAGCACCAAGACGGATTTCAATATCAAAGTTGAAACCACTGTCCAGAATATTGTTGCCCAACAAGCCATATTCGCGAGCCTGTTCAAGAGCAATCTCAAGACGTTTAATGGCCAGAGGATACTCCGCACGGATGTACACCACACCGTGATCAGATCCGACGGTCTTGGCCGCAATGGTCATGGCTTCAATGATGGAATGGGGGTCACCTTCAAGAGTGGAACGGTCCATGTAGGCACCAGGATCACCCTCATCAGCATTACACACCACAAACTTCTTTTCAGATTCAACATCTGCAGTGAATTTCCATTTGAGCCAAGAGGGGAAACCTGCACCACCACGTCCGCGGAGACCTGAGATTTTGAGCTCATTGAGAACGTCTTCACTCGACATCTCAAAAAGAACTTTCTCTAAGGCCACATAACCCTGACGAGCAATGTACTCATCAATGTTCTCAGGGTTAATGACACCACAGTTACGCAGAACAACACGCTTCTGTTTCTGGTAGAATTTAATCTGATCCAGGTCTGTTTTGTCAGCACCTTCTTCCTTATAAAGAAGATTCTCAACAACACGTCCCTTCACAAAGTGTTCTTCAACAATGGTCTTGGCATCTTCAGGAGCCACTTCCACGTAAAAGGCTTCCTCAGGAAGAACTTTCACAATGGGTCCCTTTTCGCAAAGACCAAAACAACCGGTCTTCACAACCTGAACCTCATCACCGATGCCATTGGCTTCGGCAGCGCTCAGTAGACCGCGGTAAATCTCGTCAGCTTTACCGGCCTCACAGCCGGTTCCGCCGCACACCAGGCAGTAATTCTTGATGGCCATGGGCTACTCCTTGTGGATATCCCGTGCGGGATAGTCGAATACGTGCTCGTTCACCAGCTTGCCGCCGAGAAGGTGCTGCTCAACAATTTTCTTTGCCACATCAGCATCAACTTTGCCGTACAAGGTGTCTGGCATGCCGTCCATCTTCACCTCAACGGTGGGTTCAGCATGACAAAGTCCCATACAACCTGTCTGCTTCACGACAACATTGGTCATTTTGCGGGTGTAGGCTTCGCCCAAGAACACATTCAGTGCCTCTTTTGCACCAGCAGCAATGCCGCAGGTTCCCATTCCCACAATGATATGAATGCTCTTGTCGCCGGTATCCCGGCGCTCAATCGCCTCTTTCTGCTCAACACGGAGCTTCCGGAGGGATTCCAGGGTCATCTTGGCCATCAAAATTCTCCTTCGTTCAACCGATTTCTTCCTCAAGGGATGTTATGTATTCCCTCAGGAGCCCGAGGGCGCCTGCATCGTCCAGCCCACCTAGGGCCTCCGATACCTCCACCCGGTCAATGGCGTACGACTGCGAGGTGCCTTGCCCCCCCTGACGAGTACGCCGGATATTCATCCCATAACCACCCTCAAAGGTGAGACAAAGCACCCAAAGGAGGACAATGTCTCCAAGGGGAGGAGCATCCAAGTGGTTTTGGGGCCATTGGGCCTTCACTTCCGTCCCTTTTCCAAGAACAGAATGAATCTCCACTTGTCCTTCGCATTGTTCTGCGGTTTGGCGTAGGAAGGGGATTCCCAATCCAACGCGTCGTCCTGGATGCTTTTTTCCATCACTCCAAAACGGGTCCTCCGCTCTGCGAAGAGTCTCCTCATCCATCCCACACCCATTGTCTTGAATCCGGAAGAATACTTGAGAGTCTTCTTCAGTCAGTTCCACTTGGACAAAGGTTGCTCCGGCCTCAATGCTGTTTTGCACCAGGTCGGAAAGGATGTCGGCCAGGGAAGCGTGCATCAGCCGTTGTTGTACTTCGCCAACACCTCCGGGAGCTTGTCGGTGGTTAACTTGCCGTACACTTCTTCACCCACCACCATGACGGGAGCCAATCCACAACAGCCCACACAACGGACTGCCTCAATGGAGAACTTGCCATCAGGAGTGGTTCCACCAACTCCAATACCCAAAAGGGTTTCAAGTTCTGTAATGAGATCTGCAGCACCTTTGAGGTAGCATGCTGTTCCCATGCACACCTGCAGATTGTGATCACCAGGTTTCTCAAGCTTGAAAAAGTGATAAAAGGTGACAACGCCGTAGATTTTTGCTAACGGCACGTCAAGGATTCGAGCAACTTCAAAGGCAATGGCCCGAGGCACATAGCCGTACTCTTCCTGGACTTTATGAAGGATCATGATGAGATTACCGGGACGATCCTTCCATTCCTCGATAAATGCCGTCAGACCTTCGGTCAAGGTCGTATCATCAGTAGCCGTGGCCATGAAACCTCCACTGATACGGAGAAGCCGCATCGATCAGTTCTGATTCCCGGCAAGTATAACGACCCTTTCGGGCAGATATCAACACCATAAACACGTGTTATTGCGCCATTAGCGCTCTTAGGAAGGACTAACTTGACATTTATTGTTACAGACAGCACAATAAATACCAATATGGTACGCAAAGATTTCATGCTGCGCTTAATGAAGTACAAACGAGTCCTGATTCAATTACGATCCCTTGGACTTGAAAGAGTGTTTTCCAACAATCTCGGGGATGCCATTGGAATCTCTGCGGCCCTGGTACGAAAAGACCTGGCAAAGATTGAACTCCAAGGGAATCGCCGCGGGGGATACAGCATTGATGCCATGCTGGCTCGATTGAACCGACTCCTTGGCGGAACGGATGCTCAAGAGGCCATATTGGTGGGTTGTGGAAATCTCGGCCGTGCACTTCTTAATCATGATGCCTTCTATAAGGAAGGGATAAAATTGATTGCCGGTTTTGATCTCATGGCCTCCAACCACGAAATTGGTGGAGTTCCAATTTATGAAATGGACCGTTTGGAAGAAGTGATTCGGGAACGCCGAGTAAAGGTGGCTCTTCTGACTGTTCCTGCTGCTGCCGCTGCGGAATCTCGTGATAGACTTTTGCGAGCAGGAATTCGTGGAATTCTCAATTTTGCCCCTATGGAGTTAAAATGCCCAGATGGATGTGTGATTCACAATGTGAACATCGGTCTGGAAATTGAAAATCTTTTTTTCCTTGTCAACTCACTGGAAGACCAAGAGAATCGTGAGACGACAGAGTCTGGAAAACCCTCTCCAGTGGAAGAGGAGGCATCCTTATCAGAAGGAGATTTCCCAGCCTCACCTCAGCTCTTTGCTGGAGAAGAATCATGAAATTGAGCACAGTCATCGAAACGCTTGTTGTTCGACCTCTTTGGGATGGTTGGGAGGATCGAGATGTGAAAGGCGGCTATACCTCCGATTTGCTCTCTGATGTGATGGCCAATGCCACAGAAGATGAGATTCTCATCACCATACAAGCCCACAAGAACACAATTGCCGTGGCCCAGCTAAAAGATATGGCTGCGGTGTTGATTTGCTCAAATCGCCCAGTTGATGAAGCCATGTTGAGCACAGCTCAGGAGGAGAATATTCCCATCCTCATTACATCTGATAACCAATACACGGCGTCCTATAAATTGCATCAAGCGCTTTCCCAATAGAAAAGGATGGAGGGAAGCAATGCATGAACTTCATTGCTGGCATTGCAAGCATTCTCCAACTCAATTTGTTTGGTTCGAATCATGAGCCTATTCCGTGCCGATCTTCATATTCACTCCTGCCTCTCTCCCTGCGCATCCCTCGAGAATTCCCCCCGGGCCATTGCTCACCATGCCAAAGCACGAGGACTTCAACTGGTGGCACTGACCGACCACAATACGGCCCTGAATGCTCCTGCCTTTGCATCGGCATGCCGGCAGGAAGGAATTCAAGCCCTTTTTGGGATGGAAATCACAACCCGTGAGGAAGTGCATGCCCTCACCCTCTTCCCCGATGCCCAGACTGCTGTAAAAGCAGGAAATGAGGTGTATGAACGGTTAAAATCCGGCCCTTTTAATCCTGAAAGTTTTGGAGACCAAATTTGGGTGAATGATGAGGAAGAGATTGAAGGTTTTTTAGAAAAGCTCCTGATTCTGGGTACAACCGATCTTTCTCTTGATGATTTGGTTCCTTGGGCGGAACAGTTTGGTGGTATCTGCATTCCGGCCCACATTGACCGCCCTGTTTTTGGAACACTCGGTGTTTTGGGGTTTCTTCCACCGGCCAACTTTACCGCGGTTGAAAGCACCACAGCGTTAGATGACACACTGACAAATCAGCTTCCTGTCATTGCCTCATCGGATGCTCATGAACTCAAGGATATTGGTCAGAGATTCTTTACGTTTAACGCTTCCCACCCAAGTTTTGATGCCCTGATACATGCCTTTGAATCAAAGTCCATTTCAGCCCACTTTTGCCCCTGAATTCTTTGAACAAAATCACAGATGTGAAAAAATCCTGTGCTGTTCATGGATTTTTTTAAACCAGGGGGTCTATACTCTGCGTGAGTCTTTCAGAATGCGTTTAAAACGCTAAGGAGAAAGTGAGTATGAAAAACATCGTCCGTACAGGGATGATCCTTGCTGCACTGGCCGCCATGGTCCTTTCAGCTTGTGCCACCGTTGAAGAAGAACCCACCAGCGCTCCTCCACAGCGCCGTGACCTCCCCCAATTCTTCCTTTCACCCCCCACTCCTGAGGATCAGTTTGTTGGCCTTGGAATGGCAAAATTGGAAGATGATAATCTTTCCCGAACAACCGCTCTTGCACGTGCTCGTGCGGATATTGCTGCTCAAGTGGCTGTGAGTGTCGAGACCATGCTCACAGACTACGCTCAGGAATCTGGTACAGATGGAAACACCCAGACTCTGACCTTTGTTGAGCGTGTGTCCAAAGAAGTCGCAGATATTGAGCTTCAGGGCGCTGTCACGAAAGAGCAGTATCCTGCCAATGATGGGACATGGTATGTCATGGTGTTCTTCCCCAAAGCCGCCATGATTGAGGAAGTCAGCAATGTCTTCTCCCGCAATGAAGATGCTGCCTTTGCCGAGTTTAAAGCACAGCAGGCTCTTGAGCGCCTGAATGCTGAAGTGGAAAACAATCCCCCTCGGTCTGCAGGTGTTGATTCCCCAGTGAACAACTAAGGGGAAGTCTGTTTTAAAGGCCGCCTCTTTGAGGCGGCTTTTTTTTAGCCATCAGAAAAATGGCTGAAACGTTTTTGAATGAAAAACATATTTGTTCACTTATAATAAAAAGCAATGAATGATATTGAACTTTTCTCTCCAAACCTGAAAGAAGATTCAGAACATGATAGTAATGAGAGGAATGCTTCTGAAACATCAGGGAGAACCCATGCACCGAACCGTTTCCAATCTTCGCTTCATCATCATCAGTATCCTTCTGGGACTTCTCTTTGGATGCGCAACCGCTCCAACGGCGTCCACTCCCATTCCTGTTCAATCGCAATATAAACCATTCCGAGATGCTCCAGATTGGCTTTGGACCACCATTCCAGAGAAGGACACTTTGATCTTTGTGACGGCAGGAGCACGACGAGGAAACCGGGACACAGAGGCCTATGCAGCCCTGGAGGCGGCAGCCCTCCGAGCTGGTGTTTTTGCTGGTTTTTGGGGAGCTAGTCAGGACTTTGTTTCCAGCAGTTCCCAAGGAACCGGTGCTGATTCTCGAACCCGAGCCCACTATGATGGAGCAGCAGAAGATGATGCTCTTGCCAATTTAGAGCCAACCAATCTTTGGCGGACTGATCATGCCACCTGGGTGCGGTTTCAACTTTCACTTCCAGAGGCACTCTCATGCTCATGGACTCCAGACTATAAAAAAGGACAACCCACCTGGGTGTATTCCCCACCAGAGATTCCTGGCTGGAAAGTCGCCGTTGGCCTTGGGGCCCAGCAGGGCAATGAGGCTCGAACCCTCTTAAGGGCTGAAGAAGATGCTCTGGCCCAAATGGTTCAGCTCCTTCATGGGAAAACCCGCACAGTGGGCCTTTCTCGAGAAGCAACAACGGCAACATGGAGAGAAAGCCAGCACTCCAAAACCACCTATGAACGGGGATTTGGTGAGGTTTTTGGTTTTCTTGTTCTTGCACGGTGGTATGACAAAAAGGGCCAGTGTTGGGTTTTGGCAGCCTGCCCCGAAGAGAAAAATTAACACTATAAAACCATACGGAGGTAAACCATGACCAAAAGAGTCCGTCTATTCGCCTTCCTCTTCACCATCACATTTGGTCTCTATGCACAACAGGGCATTGGGACGATTAGTTTCATGGAAGGAAGTGCTCAGGTTCTTCGAGATGACCAAATCATTGGTTCCGATCGCGTTGAGATTGGTTTTGAGTTGCGTGAATTTGACACCATTGAAACCGCCGATGACGGCTATGTAGAAGTAGAAATGGCGGCCCCTTCTGCTGGTTCTTTGGTGAAAGTGCAACCCGGCACGGCCTTCTACTTCACCCAGGAAAAAACCCGTGGCTCCTGGTTGAAAACCACCTTTCAACTTCTCCGCGGTTCTCTGCGTTTGAAAGTGGGGAAACTTCGTGGACAAGAAGCCTATGAGGTCCAAACAGACCTGGCGGCAATGGCTGTGCGAGGAACCGAGTTCAATGTGGATATGGCTCCTGACCGATCCGTTCTCGTGAGTGTTCCAGAGGGACGGGTGGCCAGCCAAAGTGAAACACGAACCGTCATGGCAGAACCAGGACTTGTGGCCACTGTGGATCCTCAGGCCAACATCAAACCCATACTGGTAAAACCCGATGACATTGAGTTGTATCGGGAATATTGGCAAACCCTGAGATTGGACGCCTTGAAAAGCAATGCCGATCCTGCCATTCAACAGTTTTCCCGTCAGTGGGACAGCCAGCTTCCCCGCCTGAAAAATGCCCTCAACATCCTGGAATCCCAAAAAGCGGTTTTTGCAAAATGGGAGCAAATCCATTCAGGGAATGCTCCTGAGCCCCCCCTGTCCACGGCCATTCGTGATAAACAGGCCATCAGCCGAGGCATGCTGGCCCTTCGTTCCATTCTTCCCGTGGTAGAACGCACCTATTACACTCTGGAAGGCTTGGAGGATGCCTACAATTTGGGATTTGCCACCAAGACGTTCACCGCTGGAAACTATGCCAATGCCCAGGAATTTTATCGGGTCTTTCGCCAAGAAAAGGATCAGAATAAACAGCTTCTTGGCTTGGCTCGACGCTATGCGCGAATGTATTCCGTGATTCATTTGGCCACTGGTGGCGGCCCTGATATCATGAGTGGGATTCCCAGTTTTTGATCTAAAAAAAGGCCCCCGGAACGGGGCCTTTTTTCTCCCCCGACTTAAGGAGGGGTCGATTTAAAGAACATGAATTAAACGTTGAATTTGAAGTGAATGATGTCCCCGTCTTTCACAAGGTATTCCTTGCCTTCCATCCGGAGTTTTCCTGCCGACTTCACCGCCGACTCACTTCCTAATTCAAACAAATCATCACAGTGATACACATCGGCCTTGATGAAACCCCGCTCAAAATCGGTATGAATCACACCGGCACATTGGGGGGCCGTGGCCCCTTCTTTAAAGGTCCAAGCACGGCTTTCAGTTCCTCCAGCCGTGAAGAAAGTGCGTAAACCCAGGGCTCGGAAAGCAGTGCGAATCAGACGAGAGAGTCCAGATTCTGCAATTCCGGCTTCTTCCAAGAAAACCGCCCGCTCTTCTGGGTCATCCAAAGCGGCAATATCGGCTTCGAGCTTTCCGCAAAGCACCACCACTTCGGCCCCTTCCGCCTCTGCAACCGCTCGGACACGGGCCACGGATTCATGGGTGCCTTCTAAGTCTTCTTCACCCACATTGCACACATAAATCTGGGTTTTGGCTGTGATGAGAAAGAGTTCTCGGAGGCGTTTTTCATCATCATCAGAAAGGTCCATGGCGCGAACAGGTTTGCCCTCACTCAAATGAGCAGAGGCACGCTCTAACAAATCTTGTAGAGCCAAGGCCTCATTCCGGGCTTTAATATCCGCACTTTTCACCTGACGAGCATTCTTTTCCAAGCGCTTTTCAACGGATTGGAGATCGGCCAGAGCCAATTCCACATTGATGGTTTCCATGTCCGCCACTGGATCCACTCGGCCGTCCACATGCACCACTTCACCGTCTTCAAAACAGCGCACCACATGGGCAATGATGCCCACACTCCGGATATTGGCCAAGAATTGGTTGCCCAAGCCCTCTCCCTGAGAGGCACCTTTCACCAGGCCGGCAATGTCCACAAATTCCGTCACGGCGGGTACCAATTTATCCGCTGGGATGATGGAATGGATTCTCTCAAGCCGGGTATCCGGCACTTCTACCACACCCACGTTGGGATCAATGGTACAGAAGGGGTAGTTGGCCGCCTCAGCTGGGGCGGCGGTGAGAGCCGAGAAAATGGTTGATTTGCCCACATTGGGGAGTCCGACTATTCCGCAATTCACAGCGGTGATGATACTCGTCCTGAGTCAACCGTGGAAGGGGGCTCCTCATCTTCTTTTGGTAGATCGACCCCTCACTGGCCATTTTCCACTTTTCATCAAGAAACGGGCTTCGGGGTGGTATGGCTATTTCAATCCGCTTTTTTCGGTAAATGAGGGGCAATCTCGGCCATTGGCAGCCCGCACTTCCTCACTAGGAAGACGGCGGGATTTGAGGCCAAAGAGTCGGCAACCTTTGGGAAACGAAGGGTTCCAGGTCACAAAGTAGTGAATGCAACGAGGGCAGTAAGGAGGTGGGCCTTGAGTCTTCACGCCCCCATTATCTGCTCCTCCTTGTTCAGGAACAAGATGAGTGGGCATTTTTCTTTTACCACTTCCAAGATGCCTTAGGCTTCTTTGAGGAATTCCTTTTGAAACTCCCTACACTCTCTGAATTTTTTCTATACGCCTCGTATCTTCAACCTTAAGATGGAACACAGGTTCTTTGATGAGAAGACGAGCCCATAACCAAAAGGAGAGAAGAATGAAAAAACAACGTGCTGTTGCCCTGGTGTTGATGCTGGCCTTGGCGGCCGGTGTCCTTGGAGCCAGCGGAGGTGCAGAAGCTCCCCTGGGAAGCGAAAAAAATCCCATTGTGTGGTCCTTTGTTCCTTCAGGCGAAATGGAACGTGTGGCATCAGGAGCTCAGGCCGTTGCCGACATGCTCTATGATAAAACGGGTTACCACTTTGCCACCAATGTGGCTACAGAATATGTGGGGGTGATTGAGGCCATGGCCACCAATCCACCCAAAGCGCACATGGCTTCGCTGGCCACCTTTGCCTACATCATGGCTGCAGAACGTGGCGTGGCCGATGCCGCACTGGTTTCTGTTCGCTATGGTAGCCCCACCTACAATGGCCAAATCTTTGTTCGCAGCGACAGCGGCATCAATCAAATCAGTGACCTGGCAGGAAAGAGTTTTGCCCGCCCTGATCCCCTCTCCACCAGTGGCTGGATTATCCCCATGATCACCCTCAAAGCGGCTGGTATTAACCCAGACCGTGATTTGTCCAATATTGTGGATGCTGGAAGCCATGACGGCGCTGTTGCCGCTGTTCTCAATGGAGATGCTGATGCCGGGGCCTCTTACGTGGATGCCCGAACCCGTGTGGAAGATGATTTCCCCAATGTGATGGAAGATGTGGCGGTGATTGAAGTCACCACAGACATTCCCAATGACGGCGTGCAGTTCCACCCTGAAATAGATATGGAAATGCGAAACACCATTGTAAACGCCCTCATCGAAATTGCCTCCACCGAAGAGGGCAAGGATGCTCTCAAAGTGGCCTACCAGTGGAATGCCTTGGAAGAGCATGGCGATACCTTCTATGACCCCTTCCGTCAGCTTCTCCAGGCTTCAGGTGTGGCTGTAGAGGATTTGATGAAGTAAAGATTTTCATTCTGGATTCCATGCCAAGAATGAAATTCTTCTATTCCCAACGAAGCACCAGCGCGAGGCGTTGGTGCTTTTTCACCTCAACCAATCTCGCATGGGGATTTCCATCTTTTGGAATCAAGCATCACTGATTCTGAGATGATCCCCATGCAAATTCGGCGAGAAGCCCCCCCAGGAGAATCTCAAATGCTGGAGATTAAAAACCTGTCCATGACCTACCCCGACGGAACGGAGGCTCTTAAAGATGTGTCCTTCACCGTTGAAGACGGGGAATTCCTTGTGGTGATTGGCCTCAGTGGTTCTGGAAAATCCACCCTCCTCCGCTGCATCAATCGCCTTCTTGATCCCACTTCTGGCACCATCCTCTGGAATGGAACGGATGCCACCAGCCTTGGGCATAATCAGCTCCGTCCCCTCAGACGGGAAATTGGCATGATTTTTCAACACTTTAATCTGGTGAAACGTTCCAGCGTCCTCACCAATGTGTTGGCGGGCCGCCTGGGCTATGCCAGCCCTCTTTCCACTCTTGCCGGGCAGTTCTCTGCCGCAGACCGGAAAAAGGCGGCAGAAGCCCTTGAACGGGTAGGCCTAGCCCCTCAAGCCCGGAAACGGGCTGATGAACTTTCAGGAGGGCAGCAGCAGCGAGTGGGCATTGCACGCGCTCTCATGCAAGACCCCAAGATGATACTGGCCGATGAGCCAGTGGCCAGCTTAGATCCTGTTCTGGCTCACAACATCCTTGGCTATCTGGAAGATTTAAACACCGAATCCGGTATCACCGTGCTTTGCAGTCTCCACTACCTAGATTTGGTGCAGCGTTACGCCACCCGGGTCATTGGTTTGCGAGATGGCCATTTGGTGTATGAGGGCAATCGTGAGGACATCCGCTCCATGACTGATGCCCAATTCAAAGACATCTATGGCCAAAATGCCGAGCGTATTGCCACCGGTTCTATCACAGGAGGGGCTCCGTCATGATCATCCCCGCACCCATCACCGCCCTGGCTTCCTTCATACTCCCTGGCCTTGGACAATGTCTCAATGGAAAATTCAGAAGAGGAGCCACTCTCTTCTTTTCCTTCTCTACGGCTCTCGGGCTCTTCCTTTGGCGCGTGGCCACAACGGCCCACCGAGAAATCCTTTGGAGTGGACGTTTTGCCAAAACCTTCCAACTGGAAGGAGGTTTTCTCATTGTTGTGGGATTGGGCCTCATCGCCGTTTGGCTTTTGGGGATTTGGGATGCTTGGAAACTCGCCCATCTCAATAAAGAGGGAAAACGTCAGGGAAGTCCCTGGCTCTTTGTTCTTGTGCTCACCCTCTTTTTCTCCATAGGCTGGCAAATCAGTGAAATCGATTTGAGAAAACTGGGGAGTGAAGCCTCAGAAGCCTGGGTTCCCCTCTCCAAAGTTCTATGGCCCTGGGAAGCCTCCTATGATGCTGTCACCAATACCACAGAGGCCAGCACCACCATTCTGGCCGATCCCAACGGGACTCCTCCAGAGATTGTTCCTGCCCAAGAAGGACAACCCTCCATCACAGTCTTCCCAAGAAAAGGTGTGCTCTCCAGCTTGGATGAAAATAATGATGTGGTTCCCGGAACCCTTGTCACGGTCCGTGGTAAAGGATTTTTCCCAGAAGAAGAGGTGCAACTTTGGTGGGCCGATGCCATGGGCAACGAATTCCGCCCCCGTTATGAAAGCCAATATGTCACAACCCTCACAGATTCTGCTGGGGCTTTCCAGGTGAAATTTGCCATGCCCTACCGCCTCATCCCTCCCAGTGCCACCGGCCCTCATATTCACACAGTCATGGCACGCCAAATCCAAGACACCGGAGAAATTGTGGCCTCAGAGCCTCTGAAGCTCACCATCAATCTCATCATTGAAACCATTTTCATGGGAATGATGGCCACCTTCTTTGGCATCATCTTGGCCATACCTGTGAGCTTTTTGGCGGCCAAAAATCTGATGTCTGGAAGTCGATTAGGAATCAGCATCTACTACATCACCCGAACCATCCTCAATATCATCCGGTCCATTGAACCCCTCATCTGGGCTCTGATTGCCGTGGTATGGGTGGGACTTGGTCCTTTTGCGGGCATTGTGGCGCTCACCATCCATTCGGTGGCCGCTTTAGGGAAACTCTACTCCGAAGCCATTGAGGGCATTGATCCAGGTCCCATTGAGGCCATCCAGGCCACCGGTGCCACCAAATTGCAAACCATTGTGTATGCCGTGATTCCCCAGATGATCCCGCCCTTTGTGTCCTTCACCATCTATCGGTGGGACATCAATGTGCGCATGTCCACTGTCATTGGTATGGTGGGAGGCGGCGGAATTGGTTTCTTGTTGATGCAGTACATCCGGCTTTTGGATTACAAAGCCGCAGGAATTGCGGTGTGGTTTATTGCCGTCACGGTGTCCATTCTCGACTACGTGAGTGCCCGCATCCGAGAGCGATTTAACTAGAACTTTTATGAAGACCCCTGGGACGCAGCGTCCCAGGGGTCGATTGAAGAATTTCAATCTTTTAAACAAAGCTGAAGCAATTGCACCATATGATAGATTCGCGTGTAGGCTTCCACCAACTGAGCATCCACAGGAGGGTCAGCCCAGCTTTCCACTTCCTTCCAGTTGATGATGATTTCTGAACTTCCCGCCCGGTATTCATTGATGAGCTGTTTGATGTTCTTTCCCAAGATGATCATGTTCTGCGCAGAGGAATTGATGATGGATTTGGCCTCATTATTCAAATCTTGAAGAATGGCTTTCATGTTGATTAGAGCAGATCGATCCCGGGCGGACTGGCGTAGAAGACGCTTGATTTTCGAGCCTTGAGGGGCATCATCGGCTAACTGGGCATCAAAGGCAATGAGATTTTCCGAAAGAGACAGAAGCTGATGATAGGCCTCTGAAAACTGTTGGGAACTGATTTTTGTGGCCCATTTCCCTTGAATGAGCATGAGATCAACCAGTATCCGCACCTTGCTTTTGAAATAATCCAAATAAAAAGCTTTCAGATAGTTGATGGGCTCCACATAGGTGAAACCACTGAGCATTTTTTTGTGGAAGGTGAGATTTTCCCGTTCAGTGTAATACTGTGTACGACTCACAGCCGTGGTGCCAAAGAGTTTTGTGAGCAAGGCTTCTTGTTGGCTTTTTTTCCGTTCCCTTAAGGTTTCTCGAACCGCAAGCTCCACACCAGATTTCACTCTGTTGAAGTAGCTCTCCACAATCTCCACATTTTTCATTTCAGGAAGAGCTGCCCAATCGGGATCTTCTTCCAAGTGGCGAATCACCAGATCAAAGGTACGGTATTTCATCATTTCCCGCCGGGCTTGAAGTACCTTCTTCCAAGCGGTCCGTGATACCACATCCATTTCTCTGTAGGTTTTGAGAATGTCAAACAGAACATCCCATTCCCCGGCAGGATCAAGGGAATAATACACATCCAAGAAATCCATCAAATCATCTTTGATGTACTGCGCATTGATGGCTTCAAATCGGGGGTTATAAATGAAATCCCGCTCAGGGAGCATGGAATCAAATTTTTTGAGCAAGAAATAATAGGAAAAGGAAGAAAAAGCCCGAAGCGCGGCCAAGTCACCATAGAGTTTATTGATGCGCTTTGCCGTGGGAGCATCCAAGGCAGAGTACAATTGAATGAGTTCTTCTTTTGCCTGTTCGGCCACCACCCGAGGATCTTGGGCTTCTTTTAGCCGATCCTTCATGGCCTCGGGTTGAAGAGTATCCGCCAGAGTACGAACATCCTCTGGAAGAAAGCTTTCAATCAGAACCGTCTTTAACAGCTCTGAATCACCATACTTCTCCAAAAGGATGTCAACAGGCCCAACAATTTTGTACAGATCATGAAACCATTTGGCCATGCCTGGAAGGGCCATATCGCCTTTGAGCTTGAAAAAGCGACTCCGCTTCTTTAACTCCTTGCGAATTTCTTTGAGACGGCGTCGTTTCTCCCGATCCCCTGTGCCTTCGCCCAAGAGATTGGAAAATAACCCCGAGATAAAGCCGAGCAACCCGGTTTGATTATCACGAGCGGCTCCGGATGTATTCCCCATGCCCCCACTCTAGGAGGAAGCCTTAGGGGCTGTCAACGATGAACTTTTCTTTCATTGTTTCGTAGAAGGACTGGAGAGGAACACTAATACATGGTGTTTCCATTTTGACTCTCTGAAGGGATTCTTTGAATTGCATCCCAATGCTCCACGATTTTTCCATGATCATCAAAACGTAAGAAATCCATTGTCACGTATTCCACATGTCCTGGCCAAACCTGATGGGTGTGCAAAGAAACAAGATTCCCTTCTGCTATAACTCGTATAAATTCAATGGATTTATCTGGAAACTCTTTTTCCATTCTTTCGAAATATTCGATGAAGGCCTGCTTCCCATCCCCAACAAGAGGGTTATGTTGGATGTAATCATCACCCACATATTTTTCCACAGCAGAACAAGGATTCCCTAAATAGGCCATCCGATAAAAATCAATGGCATTTTTCTTATTGGCTTCAAGGTTTGGACTCATACATGAACCTCTTTCTTCTATCATAGTCTTTGAAGAAACAGGATGCAGACTCATTCAAAAATGAGTTTTTCCGCTCTCCTAAAAGCAAGAAAACAAATCTCTGTGTGTGAAACACACGTTACTTCTCAAAACATCCAAGATTGTCAGTTTCAGAATGAGTCTGCCCATTCCATGGACAAGGGCTTCGCCTCTTCGAGATGCAGAACTTTGTGTTACAGGGGGCATCCGCACATGGACTGGGATTGACGATGGCCATGGGGGCAACCTAAGGTGAGGCCATGTTGAAGAGAGTCGTTTTCCTGTGTTCCTTCTTGCTTTCCCTTCTTGTTTCTTGTACACCTCAGCCCAAAATTTTATCCCTTGTCAGTGACAAAAGTGAGATGGCCACGGCTGCTGCATTATTTGATGCAGCCAATGATGATGTTCATGTGCTGTTCCACCATGTTTCTTCCCTCGATGCCACACTCATCAAATCATTAAACCCAGACATCATTGTGGGAGATGGACTAGAAGCGGTAGAAATCTCATCACTTCTCCGCCCTCTTCCTGCTCAGGATACGCTGTATCCGACTCTTGAGAATCTTGTACAAACCAATCCTCGTCTTCATCCACTGGCTTTTCAGGCTCCTTTAATCATGGCAAATCAAGAAACCATGGCCAAGATTGATGATCCCTCTACCATCACTGTGGAGATGATGGAAGAATTAGGTGCAAATCATACCATTCGGAATCGTTCTGGACGGCTCACCCGTCTTGGATTCAATCCAACGTGGAATCCGGATTTTCTCACAGATTTCATGGATATGAATGCCCCAACCTTGTTTACCCAAGGTTTAGAACAGGTGAATGAGCAAATCTTAAACAACCTTGCTCTCAATCTTCGAGACTGGGTGATTCGGGCTGCTGGCGATTTTGATTCTGCTGTTGCCTTTGATACCCGGTACCGCTATGTTCCTGATGATGTTCTTTTGAAGAACCAGCAAATCTTATTTTCACGTGTCAGTTTGGCAACATGGTCAAATCTTCCAGATCAAGTACGAAACACATTAGATGTTCGCTATCTGCGAGGCAACCGAACCATCCCTATTACAACGCTCACCTCTGGTGGCATTCCGAAAGGCTCAAAATCATCCAAATTCGCCCAAGAATTCCTAAATTGGCTTTCCCTTCCCGCCACTCAACAGACTTTAATGGAACGCTGGGAACGCGATGGAACCCCCACCTTTGGCATGCTGGGAGGGCTTTCGGCTCAGCCGGCCATCAACGAAACCATACTGGTGGAACACGTTTCTTGGATGGCTCCATTGGTTCCAGAACCACGTTTTTTTGCCCTTCCGGCCCCACGTCCACATCGCTGGCTTCGAATTCGCGATGAACTGGTTCAACCCTGGATTCTTTCCAAAATTGAATCGCCAGAAAACCAATCCACCATTGCTGAGGCCTACAAACAGTGGGATCTCTCTTCCCTCAACTTGAGCGAATGAGCCCCCTTGTCCTGAATCTGTATAGGAAAAACTTTTACTGAGATCCTTTGAACATGAAGCCAGAAAATCTTCATTAAATTCTTAGCAAAGAATGGTGTTTTTTCTTTGACAGCGGCTTCATGCCGGGTTACTCTGCTGGGTACATAAAATAATCCCTTAACGGGGGAGGTTTGCCCAATGGCAGAAGTTCTATTAAAGGACATCACCAAAATTTATGACGGTGGTGTGAAAGCGGTTGATAAGGCCAACATTGAAATCAAGGACCAGGAATTTGTGGTTCTTGTTGGTCCTTCTGGTTGTGGTAAGTCCACAACTCTTCGAATGATTGCCGGTCTGGAAGACATTTCTGATGGTGATTTGTTCATTGGCGGCAAGCGAATGAACGATGAAGCTCCCAAGGACCGGGACATTGCCATGGTTTTCCAGAACTATGCTCTGTATCCTCACATGACCGTGTACGATAACATGGCTTTTGGTTTGCGCATTCGCAAATTCCCCAAAGCTGAAATTGATGCACGTGTGAAAGAGGCTGCCCAGATTTTGGACATTGAAGAACTCTTAGAGCGTAAGCCTAAGGCTCTTTCTGGTGGTCAGCGACAGCGTGTTGCTGTTGGTCGTGCCATTGTTCGAAAACCCAAAGTGTTCCTCTTTGATGAGCCTCTTTCCAACTTGGATGCCAAACTTCGTGTCCAGATGCGTGCTGAGATTTCATCCCTCCACACCCGCCTCTCTGCCACCATGGTGTATGTGACCCATGACCAGACAGAAGCCATGACCATGGGTGATAAGATTGTTGTGATGAAGAGCGGAATCATTCAGCAGATTGGTTCTCCTCTCAAACTCTACAATGATCCCATCAACCGCTTTGTGGCTGGATTCATTGGTTCTCCTCCAATGAACATTGCCCCTGGTGATGTGGTTGAAGAGAACGGTAAGCTTGTGGTGAAAGAAGATGGCATGACTGTTGTCATCCCCAAAGAGCGTGAAGCCGCCCTCAAGCCCTATGTGGGCAAGAAGGTGCTGGTTGGTGTGCGGCCTGAGGACTTGGAATTCACCAAGACTCCTGGCGACAACAACCTGAAGGCCAGTGTCTCTGTTGTGGAGCCCCTGGGTAACGAAACCCACCTCTACATTGATACAAAGAACAACCAGTTCATTGCTCGTTCCAAGCCTGAGAATCTTTTCCAGGTGGGTGATGAGGTGAACTTCACTCCCAATGTGGAGAAAGTCCAGTTCTTTGACATTGAAACAGAACGCTCCCTCTTCTACACCGAGTAGATCACTGTTCCAAGTAAAAAACGGCTTCCGTAAGGGAGCCGTTTTTTTTGCTCTTATTCAACACAGCCCCACTTCATGAGACTCCTTTGTTTGACGCCCCTGAGGGGCCGTGCTAGACTCAAAATCGCAGGAGGACCGGACATGGTTAAATCACGTATGTCCCGCAACATCTTCATGGTTGTCTCCTTGGCTTTCGGCCTGCTGTTTGCCGCTTGTCAGACAACACCTGAAGAAGAGATTCCCCAACAGCCCCCCGCTGAAGAACCTGTCCAAGAACCGGTTCCGGAAGCCGAAGATGTCCGTGTTGAGCCTGAAGAAGCTCAACCCGAACCCTTGAGTCAAGATGAAATTGATGAGGCACGTACGGCCCTTCGCCGCGCATCTCTTATGGGAGCAAATACCTACTTCCCACAAGATTTTGAGAAACTGGTTTCTGACTTTGATTCCGCTGTTGCGATGGGAGAGGAATCTCCTGATGATGCTCGTCGTCAATTAGAGAACATCATACTCCAGGCGAATACCCTTTATGACCAAACCGTTATGGCCAGAAAAAATGAGTATGTTCGAAAGATCAATGCCGGCAATGATGCGTTGCTCTCCATTGAAGCCGATCTTTTTGCCCCGGTTCCCTACCAGGCCACCCTTGATGCAGCACAGAAAGCTCTCAATGCCTTTGAATCTGAAAGTTTTGCTGAAGCTCAAGGTGCGGCAGACCAATGCCTGGAACAGCAACAACGCCTTCATTACAACCTTTCTCAAAACATTCGCTATGTCGGAATCCTCAAACGGGATACGGAGGCCTACATCTCCGATGCAGAGGATAATGAAGCCTTTATTTATGCGTCTGAGGAACTCGAAAGTGCCAATACCCAGTATGAAATGGGATTGGTGGCATTCAAGGCCTACCAGCTCAATGAATCGGTTCAATCTCTTGGTGAAGCCAAAAAGAGTGCTCTCTCTGCAGCCCGCCTGAGTGCCCTAAGGCGTCGGCAGAGTCAAACCGATGCCTTGATGGACGAAACACGTCAGCGCTTAGAAAATGCTTCACGATTGCGAGTTCTCAATGATGAAGGTGTGGTGAGTGATCCTCGCCCTTGGGATGGAACAGAGTTCCTGAACAGCAATCCCCTGAATGATCTTTCTGAAGGAATCGAGCCTGTTGAGATTGAAAATCCTGAACTCCGAGATCTCAATGCTCCTGTGGATTCCTCCAAGGTTCCTGAAGATCTTCCAATTGGGAATGAGGGCACAGCCGTGAATGCGGATGTGATGGAAGCGGACTATCTCACCATTGCTACTCAGCTTTGGGAAAAGGGTGTTCGGATGCGCAACTCTGGGGATTTTGATCTTGCTGAAGATTATTTTCGCCAGGCACAGGCCTACATTGATGTCTATGAGGCCAATGCGGTTTTTAAGCTCTACACTGTGGTGCGACGAGACACAGCCACAGACTGTCTGTGGCGGATTGCCGAACGGGCAGACATTTTTGGGAACCCCTTCCTTTGGCCCAAAATTTGGCGAGCCAATCGATTGGCCATTCAAAACCCCGATTTGATATACCCCGGCCAAATCTTGGCCATTCCCCCCCAGTAAACATAAAGAAAGACCCCTTCTCATGCCTGCATGAGAAGGGGTCGATATCCTTCAAAAAAGGCCCTCTACAGGGCCTTTTCATATTTGAGAGAATTCCTATTCCGCTGAGTATTGGGGAACCTGTTCTGGACGGTATTCAAAGTGAAACTGGTCAAAGAACACCCAACTTCCTCCCCAAACAAAGCCTTCTTCAGAAAAAGCTTGAATCACGGACCTTGGTGGAGAATGTCGACCTGACAAGGGTGTGGCCCACCAATCATCACGGGAGGCACGGGTCCATCTCCAATAGGCTTGAAGACCTTTAAAATCTCGGGGGAGCAAATCCACAGCAACACCATAGGAATGAAGACTTCGATTTCCTGAACCAGAAACCGTTCGCCAAGCAAAGCCTCCTACCTCACCTAGTCCATTGATCCAATCCCGAATTTCCTTTGTTTCCAGAGCTAAAATTCGTTGTTCAACCTGAGCAAGCGGCTCTACAAGAAGTGGATTCACCAAAACACGACGCCCAAGAAATCGAACATGGACCAGGCGTTTCCCCGCGGTTTCCCGGTCAGGGATTCCGTAGAGCGCATCCCAAAAAGCTGAATCCCGTTGATCCAATCCTTCATCAATGCGCTGTTCGCGGTTTTGGATTTTCTCAATCATGTCCTGGGTGTATTCCTGAGGATTCCTGGGAAAAAGGGAATAGGTGCGAAAATCATAGGAAACGGAATTGGGCTTCAATTCTCTCCCTTGTGGACGCATCCGTGCTTCATCCCAGGCAAAGACCTTGTCATTGACGCGAATCCACCAGTCTCCCTGCTCAAACCAAGGACCTTCAACATGAGGATACACACGTGCCAGACGCTCAAGCGTTTCTTGAGCTGGAGATTCTTTCTCAGGAGAAAGAACATGAAAGCAATCATCCCCCTCTTCTTCCAAGGAGGAAGAAGAAGGGATGTTGGCACCTAAGAGCAAAACCAGGGCAAAGGGTACACACCATATGCCCCAATGCCCTTTTAAATCATTTCGTAAGATGGGAATCAAGATAAGCCACAAACTCCTTGTCAAATTCTCCTTGAATGGTTTTGGTCATATCAAGGAAAGCCCGGGATTCCGCTGCAGAAGCACTGACTCCTGAAGACCGTCCCTGACGGGGAATGGCCACCACAGGATAACCAGAGGCATCCATAAGGGCCAAATTGAGCTCCCAATTGAGGTTTTCATAATCGTTATTCAGTTCCACTTTCTCCATGGAAACCACGGCTGAAAGCAACATGTCCCCACCAACAGAAGCTGAAAAACCTTTCTCTGCAACCCAATCATTGAGCAATGCAGCAATTCTTCCATCCTCATCACCAGAAACTTGCACACTCACTTTGATGCCAGCGGCCTGGTCTGCTTGAGCCGCTCTGAGGGCTCCCAATTCATTGGAAAGGATGGTGGCCCGAGCCATGGGCATGTCAATGATTTCTAATTGCTGAAGAAGAACTCCTGCGGCCTCACTCACCACCAAAGCAGCATCAAGAAAGGCAAATCGCCTTAGTGGATCAGTTTGCTGCCGGGCCCTATCCAAAAGTTCTGAAACGCGGCGGTCTTCATCAAGAACACGCTGACGATACAATCGTCCCGTTTCTGCTCTATCGAGATAAGCAATCACATACACACGCCCAAGGGAATCCGTCCAAGATTCCCCATACCGAAGATTCGCTAGGGTTTGATCTGCTGTCTGTCCAATGGTTTGGGCCACATCTGTGGTTTTATTGGATCCTTGAGAGTTCCCGTCAGAGCCAGTGATTTCGGAATACCGTGTACTCACGGTCATGTCCACAGTGACTCGGGTACGGAAAATCTGTGCAATCGCACCAGCCGCTGCAGATTTTGCTGCTTTTAAACTGTCCCCTTCCCCAACCTCAGCAAGATAGGCCTCCGGAGAGTACACAGCATCTTTATCTTCCATCCATTGTGGTGCCTTCTTACTTGAAGAAAAACCACTAGTACCACCGTCAGACGTAACACAGGAAGATAAGAGAAGGAACACCAGCAGCATGCTGGAAATCAAAGCAAGGTTCCATTTTTGAATGCGGATTTTCATCATCGCTCCTTAACGAAGAACATGGCTTTCAATGAGGTTGAGTTCATTGGCAAGAAACTCCATCTCACCATAAGACTCTTCCTCCATGAGTGTTGAACCATTCCAGTATTCCACAACAACATCATAGATTCCGGGTTCCACGGTAAATTCCCCAGCCCATGCTTCTGCTGGAAAAAACTGTGCAATTCTCAGATCGGCATTTTCTGTGGCATCAACGGCCACATCTGCAGCAAAACCGGCAAGAACACCAAGAAAAAATCCTCCATCTCCTTGGTCAGCCAGAGAGTCTTGCAGAGCATCTTTCCCAATTTCTTTTGCCACATTCTTTAATGTGGCACGAACAATGGTTTTGGCAACGGTCACCGGCTGTTTCAGCAAAAATGTTTCGCGGGCAACATTTTCCAGCTTTTCCAGCAATGGCAGTTCTGCCACCACCTCTCCATCCAAACGAACCACAACTCGATCAGCCTCAGAGCGTCGACTGGAGAGTTTTGGAAATTGGATTTTGAAGTGCATTCCTCCATCAATACCGGGAACAAAGAGGAAATTGAACCCCACTAAATCCGAGACATAGTCATCATCCTGACCTGTCATGGTTATGTAGACGATGTCTGGACCTGTATCAAGATACAATGTCTCTGCGAGTTTCACTGGTCCAAGACCAGTAAAACTCAACACATTCACATGAGCTAAACCATCCTCTGAGAATTCCAGTGGGGGGAAATCCGGTTTATCAAAGCGATAGATATGACTTTGAGTTTTCCAAGCCTCATCCATCAAATCTCTATCAATGCGGGCATCATCAACAGAACCTTCTGCACGATAAAGAAGAAGGCTTAAATACCGTGAAAGCACATCATTGTGGAATTGATTTTCCCGGTAAACAAGTTCAGCTTCAGCTCCTTCGGAGGAATTGTATTCCTCCACTAAATCCTTGTACTTATCATCGAGAAGATTCAGTTTAATTTGGACTCGGCGTATCTCAACTCTGGCCGCATCTTCATCACCTAAAGCTATGTAATTCAATGCTTTAAAGACATTCAGATAGATATCTTCATAGTCTTCACCAGAATAATCCAGGGCATTGTCATTGAGTAAACCTGAAGCCACAGCCTTGGAGACACTCTTGGTATAGAGATCTTCAATCCCCTGCTCCGCCTTTGAGAGAGCCTCATTGCTTCCCTCATAGTCCCCAGCCCAATGGAGCACCATTCCTAAATCAAGATAGAACAACACACGATCTTTCTCGACATAGGAAACGCCTTTGGCACTTTCAATAATTTCTGCAGCCTGAACGTATTCCCCCTGGCGCACCAAGGGGATGGATTGTTCATACTGTTCTTGTTGTGTGGCCACGCTCGCACAAGAAAAGAGCATTCCCATCCCTAAAAAAAGAGAAAGGATACGAAAAAGGTCTTTACATAATGTCTTCATTTTTTGTGATTACCAAGAGGCTTTCTTGCGTTCCACAAGTTTCTTGATTTCTTTGGTATCAATCCAAACTTTACGATTGTTCTCCAAATCTATGAGTTCCATATCCACGGTGTAAAGAGTGGCCCGTTTTCCCTCAATCGCATCGGTCTGGCTGAGAATTGTGCCCTGCATCATGAAATCAGCTCCAGTTTCAGCGGCAAGAGCCGCAGCGGATTCGAGTGTTGCATTCGATTGTTGATCTTCCCGTTCCTCTCGAATCTCTTCCCGTGCTTTGGCATCAGCCACAAAAATTACTCTTCCGCTATTCACAAGTTCACGTTCAATGTTGCGCGTAAAAGTTTTGGCATCAATATGCTCAGAACTTCGATTCCGAACGGTTCCAATAATCACCACAGGATCTCGGCCTTCATCCTGATTAAAGCGCTCCAACCATGCTCCAGACATCATACTCTCAACCATCACCTCAGCTGTGAGCCGAGAATCGGTATCATTCCATCGTCCGCTTAAATCAATGGTAGTATCAGCAGCGGTTCGCGTTACTGTAGGGCCCGTGGCACATCCCAAAAAAATTAAGGCAGTAAGAACCAATAAGGCTTGCTGGACTGTCTTCATAAATCCTCCATTTCCTCATACTTCGATGCAAACAATTCTATCCGTAATGATGTGAAAATACCAAGCAAGCAAGCCCATCCAAGAGCAGGAACTGGAAAGCCCCCTTGATCAAGCCCACGCCTTCCTCCATGATTCGGTTAAATTACCTTAGACAAGCGTTTGCACAACCCAGGAGGAGTCATGGGAATTTCGAGAGAATTTGGAATCGCTGTGGTTGGATGCGGAACCGTTGGAGCCGCAACCGCTGCACTACTCTGCCAGCAGGTTGAGGCCTATACAAAAAAAACTGGGATTCGAATGACCGTTCGAGCCCTTGTTGATGTTCGTTTTGATGGTGCACGAGCCGCAGGACTGGATGAGAATCTGTTCCAAGAAGATCTTTCTGCCGTACTATCTAATCCCGACATTCACCTTATTGTGGAAACGGTTGGGGGCCTTACCATTGCCCGAACCATTATTGAAAAAGCGCTCTATGCAAAAAAGCATGTGGTGACCGCGAACAAAGCCCTTCTGGCCCACCATGGAACAGAACTCTTTGCTTTGGCCCGTTCCCAAGGTGTGAGCATTGGTTTTGAGGCCAGTTGTGCCGGTGGGATTCCAATTGTGCGGGCCCTTGTGGATGGTTTGTTGGCCAATGATATAGAAGCCATCTATGGCATTGTGAATGGAACATCCAACTTCATCCTCACAGCGATGGTGGATGAGGGAAAAACTTATGGCGAAGCTCTTGCCATGGCTCAGGCCGAAGGTTTGGCTGAGGCTGATCCCACTCTTGATGTAAACGGAATGGATGCAGCCCATAAGGTGACCATTCTTGGCTCTTTGGCCTTTGGGGAACAAATCCCCTTAGAACGTGTTCCCGTGGAAGGTATTGATTCCTTGGATCTCTTTGATGTTTCTACTGGTCATGAATTGGGCTATGTCCTCAAACTTGTGGCCTTGGCACGAAGCACCAAAACAGGATTAGAACTGGCCGTTCAGCCAGCTTTCCTTCCTCAGAATCACCCTCTAGCTCGAGTTTCTGGTCCTTTTAATGCCGTGAGTGTTTACGGGAAAGCCGTGGGCCACACCATGTATTATGGCCGAGGAGCTGGAGGTAGCCCCACAGCTTCTGCTGTGGTTTCGGATGTTCTTTCTATTGCTTTAGGAACATGGCCAGCGCTTTTCTCCACCCTCAAACTCTGGCCAGACTGCACAGAAGAAGCCCGACTTGCCCCAACTGGAGAATCCCGACATCGCCATTACCTGCGCTTCAATCTGCATGATGAGCAAGGGGCCGTGGCCGCCATCACAGCGGCTCTTGCAGAAAAGGGTATCAGCCTCAACTCCTTTGTACAAAAGGAATCAACTAATGGAGGCCCCGTTCCTGTTGTGATCATCACCCATGAAGCAACGGAGCATGATTTATCCCAAGCTTTTGAGGCAATTTGTGCACTCCCTGCTGTGGAAGGTGAGGCCATTTGCCTCAGAATCATCGACGAACACGTCGAATCAATTTGAGTTGAGGGCGCCCTTCATAAC
The DNA here is from genome assembly GCA_022360655.1 of Spirochaetales bacterium. Taxonomy (GTDB): domain Bacteria; phylum Spirochaetota; class Spirochaetia; order DSM-2461; family DSM-2461; genus UBA2779. The sequence goes on from JAKSCK010000048.1 coordinate 41,964, forward strand.
AAGAGAGTTTTGGAGGGCGCTATTTTTTTGAGATCAATCCCATTCCTCATTGGAGGGGATGCATGAGTGAGGTTAGAGTTTTGAAGTTCAACACCGCACTATTTAAAGAGCGCGTTTCCTATTGGTTAGACCGAAGTACGGGTGGTGACGTCAATGATGCAGATGAACGGCAGGTTTATGAAGCTGTATCACGAGGCATCATGGATTTAATCTGGGACCGTTGGCGGGATTGTGAAAAAGACATTGCAGACCGCAAACTCAAAAAAGCGTATTACCTTTCTGCTGAATTCCTGATGGGACGTGCCCTCGGAAATAACCTTGTCAATTTAGGATTTGGTGAGGGTGCTGTTGAAGCTCTCAAAGACATGGGCATTGATCTCAATTCTGCCGAAGATGCAGAACCCGATGCCGCCTTGGGTAATGGTGGCCTTGGTCGTTTAGCCGCCTGTTTCCTTGAATCACTCGCCTCTCTCGACCTCCCAGCCCGGGGATACGGGATCCGCTACCGTTATGGAATGTTCCGACAAAAAATCGTTGATGGTTGCCAGATTGAAGAACCGGATGACTGGAACGCCAATCAGGATCCCTGGTCCGTACGCCGCGGAAATCGCCGAGTAACGGTTCGTTTTGGAGGTCATGTCACAGCAAACTCTGATGGCAAGGGTGGTTATCAGTACCGCACAGAAAACACAGAAGATGTGATTGCCATCCCCTATGATATGCCCATCGTGGGCTGGGATACCGATACAGTCGGAACTCTTCGTCTTTGGGAAGCCGTCTCTGCCAAGGGCTTTGATTTGCAGCTCTTCAATGACATGGACTATGTCCGGGCCGTTGAAAATGAAAATCGGGCCAATGATCTCTCCCGCGTGCTCTACCCCAATGATAGTGGCCCCACAGGAAAGATCCTCCGGATTCGTCAGCAATATTTCTTCAGTTCCGCATCCCTTCAAGACATACTCCGGGAATACAAAGCCCACCACGGCACATCCCTCTCTGGTTTGCCCAAGGCCGCCGCCATCCAGCTCAATGATACTCACCCTGTCATTGCCATTCCTGAGCTGATGCGCCTGCTCATGGATGAGGAAGGCTTGGGCTGGGAAGAGGCCTGGGAGATTGTTTCCCAAACCTTTGCTTACACAAACCATACCGTCCTGGCTGAGGCTCTGGAAAAATGGCCTGTGGATCTTTTCCGCACCGAATTCCCACGAATCTTCCAAATCATTGAGGAAATCAACCGTCGCTTCATGGCCCAACTTATGGCCAACTTCCCCGGGAATCAGGAAAAACACCACCGCATGTCCATCCTTGCCGATGGAATGGTAAAAATGGCCCATTTGGCCATTGTGGCTTCCTTCTCTGTGAATGGAGTGGCTGCCCTTCACACAGAAATTTTGAAGAATGATGTTCTGGCCGATTGGAATGCACTCTGGCCTCAGAAGTTCAACAACAAAACCAATGGTGTCACTCAACGTCGCTGGCTCCGCAAAGCCAATCCAGGACTCTCATCCCTGCTTGATGAATGCCTGGGTGCTGAGTGGACCCGGGATTTATCCAAGCTGCAAGAATTAAAGAGCCATGCTCAAGACAGCTCCTTCTTGAATAGACTGGAAACCATCAAACTGGAAAACAAGCAGCGGCTGGCAGACTATGTGAAGAAAACTCAGGGGATTGTTCTCAACCCAAACACCCTCTTTGATGTGCAAATCAAACGTCTTCATGAGTACAAACGCCAACTCTTGAATGTTCTTTCCGTGATTCATGATTGGCAGTGCTTGCACAATGGAGAGGCTGTTTCTATGCCTCCAAGAACCGTGATTTTTGGGGCCAAAGCTGCCTCGGGATACCGACGTGCCAAACAAATCATTCATCTGATTCACCGTGTGGCTGATCTTGTGAATGCAGACCCTGCTGCAAAAGACAAACTCCAGGTGATTTTTGTCCCCGATTACCGAGTGAGTGCAGCAGAGATTCTCTTCCCTGCCGCAGAAATCTCCCAACAAATTTCCACCGCTGGTAAAGAAGCCTCCGGTACTGGCAACATGAAATTCATGATGAATGGAGCTGTCACCCTTGGAACCATGGATGGTGCCAATATTGAAATTGTTCGGGAGGCCGGTGCTGAAAATGCCTTTATCTTTGGTATGAGTTCTGAGGAAGTGGATGCCCTTCGCAAGAGTGGCTTGTATGACCCACGAACCCTCCTGGATACCAATGCCCCCTTGAGACGGGCTTTGAGCACTTTGGTGGATGGTACATTCTCCACCAGTGGAGATTTCCGTGAGCTCTATGACTCTCTTGTCTATGGAACAGAAGGGAACAGCCCAGATCCCTACTTTGTTCTCCAAGACTTTGATTCATATCAACAAGCCAGAAATGCCGCAGGCCAGGCATGGGAGAACCGTCCCGAGTGGAATCGCATGGCTCTAAGCAACATTGCCGGTAGTGGGCATTTCAGTTCAGACCGAACCATTGCTGAATATGCCCAGGAAATTTGGGACATCAATTCCCGCCACTAAAGGAGATGATTGAACCACCCCACTCATGGGGTGGTTTACCTCGCCTTCCCATTCCCTCTTTTTTCAAATGAAGCACGTTGTTGAAAAGTACTGTGCTTAAACATGGGATTGAGTGCAATTCCATGCCCATAAACAGCGTAATTCTAATCCTTTCATTTCTAGAGGTATTTCATTTCCATAGAATGCTCTTAATGAAATTATTTCAGAACAGACAAACTGTCCCCTATAAATTGCCTAATCTTAATTCCTTACATTAATAAAAATTAAAAATAAATCATTGTATCCATGATCAAAAATTATGGATTTTTCATTGCCATATGTGTTTTCAATTTGATGCTGTATTTTCAGACAACACTCAATGTTATCCCTCAGCTTGTCGATGAATAAGTGAGTCAATTTCAAAAAAGTAATCTTTTTTAAAATTGACTCAAGTAACACCCCCCAGGGAGAAAGGACGCCCCCATGGTAGAAACTGTTGCCTTAGAAAAATCCACAAAGATCTACTGTGCAAACTGCATCCATTGCAAATTGATTCGCACAAGAACCGAGGATGACCAATATGTTCTCCGTGTCCGTTGTGATGCCGGGAAATGGAAGAAAAAACTAGGTGAAGAGAAATTTTATAAATACTTTACAGTCGCCCGTCGATCCCTAGAAACCTGTGATGCCTACACACCCATGGGAGAATCCAAGCCCTTCATGAAAGAACTTCGAAAAACTCTACCCATAAAAGATGAGGTGTATCAGAACCCGGAACAGACTGCTTGATCCCTCTGCCAACGGCGTTTACACTGGGCGCCGGAGGACCGGCTGTTCCATGATCAAACGAAGCTATACCCTTCTCGCCCTACTCGCCACCATCCTTGTTTCCTGTTCGAGCATTCCCAAAGAAGCCGACACAGAATGGACACAAGAGATGTTCTTCAAGAACGCTCAAGAGGCAATGGACGCCAATGACTATAAGGCGGCCCTCTATTACTACGGTGTTTTCCGTGTGCGCTACCCAGAAGACCAAACCCGAGGCATTGCTGCCGAATACGAACAGGCCTTCATCCGTTTCAAAATGCGTGACTATGATGCCGCAGAAAGTGGATACCGGGAGATTCTTCGCAAATATGAGGAAAGTCCCTATGCCGTGCTCTTTCATCCTCGATTCAAAGAGCTCAGCTCCATTGGTTTGAAAAGCATTGAAAAGAAACGAAAAGTCGAAAACACCATCCTCTGGCGCCGCAATGAACGTCTTTGGGCCGAATCCCAAGGGGAAGTGCTCACAGACATCAATGCCGAGTACTAAAGCCTCACAAAAAAAAAGCCAGACCTCCAAGGTCTGGCTTTCACCCATTAAGCCCAAGCTCATGGGATGAACTTATTTGCCTTCATTTCCTGGCAGACGGATGGGAATGATGCGCACCCCTAAGCGGGAGGCCTCTGATTCCACCATTTCCGGTGTAATGCTCCCACGCGGAACCTCATGAGCCGGAGCATCCCCCACCTGAATCACAATCCGCTCCGGAGCCTGCCATTCAAACTCAGTGAGGGCTGCAAAAACCCCCTCATCCACTGCTTCGGGTAAATCCCGTCCACCAGCCACCGTGATGCGGTTTAAACGACGCTGCAACTCATCCAAGCTATCCGTGAATTCTTCCACTCGGGTGAGATACGCCTCTTTATAATCTCGATACAGCACCAATCCCACCCGGAACGATGCAAATCCCTCCACCTGGCGACGAACCATGGGAACCAAGGATTCTCGCAAAAAACTCACATCATCTTTCATGCTGATGGTTGTATCCACCACCAGCACCACATCAATGTTGCCTTCACTCCGAGAGATGATGGAACGGATGCGTTCCACCAAATCCCCATCTTCCACCACCTCTTCCACCACCGGAGGCGGTGGTGGAGGCAGTTCATCAAAGGCCAGCACAAATGGATTATCCATCCAGGGCCCAGAGTAATCGGCATAGGGTTTTTCAAAGGTGCGTAAATTCAACCACGTCCCCTGATGAACCATCACCTGCCCCTCTCTACTCCAGGGATAGCCATAGGTAAGATTAAACGGGATACGAATATGAAAAGCTTCTCCCAGAAGTTCATCTGGTTCAGGTGTGGAATCAAGAAGGAAGTAGAGAGGACGTTCGGATTCTAAAAACTCACCATCCAGAATGCGCTTTTCATCCCCATTGATGGAGTTATAATCCCACGCCCTGAATGCAAAAGAATCCGTTTTTTTATCCGGGTCTGCAGAAGATTCTGTGATGAGCACAGACCCCAAACCCGGTTTGGCACGGAGATACAAATCAAAACCATCCTGATCCTCTCCAAGCACAACATAGGCATCCCCTTCACCTATACGAAGGGCATCCTCTACCGTGAGCCCCGCTTCCTGGGCCCCAGAGACAATGGGAAGAAGAAACACCACGCCCAAACAGGCAATCGTCCAACAATCCCAATAACGACTCTTAGAATCAGATCTCTTGGCAACAGAATGATTTCGGCGGTACATCACCTTAGAATTATCGGCCTCACCCTCCCCAATCCTAAGCTCAGAACATAGGTTCAGCGAAATTCCGCAAAGTGGAAATCAGTGGCAGCCACAGCCTCCACCCGAACAACCACAACCACCGCTTTTATCCTCATGAGAACCGCATCCACAGCCCCCACTCCCCTTTTGTGCATCCCGACGAAATTTCCATGCTGCCACAATCACCACAGCCACAAGAAGTCCAAGAGCAAGTAAGATTCCCTGCATGATTCACCTCAAAGAAAAGAATAGCGCCCAAAAACGCTTCCCTCTTATACAGATATAGTCACACCTATGTCAACAAGCCGCCACTAACACAAAGAAAAGGGGGATGCCCCGCCTCCGCGGGGCCCGGGCTTTCCGCTTTGAGTCCTCGCTCGCCATCCATGAGGCGCCTCACGGGCTCCGTCCCCTCCGCCCTTCACCACCTCAGGCTCCCTGCGGGCTCTCCACTTCAATCCCTATCCCAGATTGCAAACAACGCTTCATTCTCAAGGGAGTGTAATTTTTTCTGAGATGGAAAGATGAGAAAAACGATACGGAGCTGTATGCTGCGCACCATCAAAGAGAACCACATGAATGTACTCAATGTCGCTTAATTCAATATCATCCAGAAAATTTTGCGCCGTCAGAGTGCACGTGTTGGTGCCTGTCCTATCAAAAATTCCACTTCCTCCATTCAGAAAAGGCTGAATGGAATTCGTGTCAAAGTTCAGGAAAGAAGAAGAACTCGAAAGATACCGATCCTGATCGTCAAAGACATCAATCACTCCAGAATACACATTGTTGTCATTCACCCGAAAACGCACTTCTAGATTGGTATCATTGACCTGAGCCACCACGTCCGTGGCCCGTTGAAGGGCAGGAGTATAAGAAGAAGTAGGAATCTGACGAGAATCTTCTGTGTAGCAATAACGCTTCTCATTGGGAGCATCTTGTCCTGGTGCAGTTATTTCGATAGTGGCATAGTCTTTTGCCCCAGTTGAGGATGTCACTTCAACATCCCATTTACCAAGATCCAATTGGTGGCCTAAGTTCTCCACCCACATCCGATTCGCTGTAAAAGTGCGCCTGGACGCATCAAACTCTTTTCGGATTTGGTCCTCGTCCCACTCCCAATATGATCCATTGGGTGCAGTGATTCGTATCTTGTACAAATCGTCAACCTGAAGATTTTTCTGATCAAAAAGAATCTCCATTGAAGTAAAGGCGGAAGCTGAAGAGAACAAACTGGGCCAATAGCTAAAGGGGATGTTCTCACACTTCCAGCGAACATCCTGTATGGAAACAGTCACATCTGGTTTGAAGAAGCATCCACCCAACAAAAGGGACAACAAGAGAACACAATGCACTTTTTTCATAGAATACCTTTTCTATTTATTTCATTAAAATTGATTGAACTCTTTCCTTTCAGGAACAGCTCAGAAATTATACACAGAAATACCCTCTTCTTATTCAAGAATCTTCATGAAATTGAAAGAGCTCCGATATTTTGTCAGGGAACGGCGCGGGTGCCGGGACACCCAGTGGAAGGAAGGGACTGTCACATGTTCTGGGCTGTTTGCGGCAGGGATGGAAGAGGAAACCGCCCCCGGCTTGCCGGCGGCCCGGAGGTAGCCGGCAATGGAAGCCGGGGTGAGGCGGTTGGAACGAACAGCCCGGTTGGGGCCTCCTGAAGGGAGGCCCCAAGCCGCCCAAAGTCTGTTCTCAAAAAACGCTTATTCGACGGTGACGCTTTTGGCGAGGTTGCGGGGTTGGTCCACGTCTCGGCCCAGTTGGAGGGCGCAGTAGTAGGCGAAGAGCTGAAGGGGGAGCACCATGTGGAAGGGGGTGAATTCTTCATCACAGGGGGGGACGGTGATGACGTCATCGGCCACGGCGGCTACGGCTTGGTCGCCTTGGGTGCAGAGGGCAATGACGGGACCTTTGCGGGCTTTGATTTCCTTCATGTTGGAGATGACTTTGTCACGGAGGTGGTCGTCGGGAACAATGAAGAAGCTGGGGGTGCTGGGGTTGATGAGGGCAATGGGGCCATGCTTGATTTCGGCGGCGCTGTAGCCTTCTGCATGGATGTAGGCAATTTCTTTGAGTTTGAGGGCGCCTTCTAGGGCCACGGGGAAGTTGATGCCCCGGCCCAGGAACAGGAAGCTTTCAGCGCTGTGGTATTTCTGGGCTAAGGCCTCTAGGGCGGGGGCGTTTTGGAGGATTTGGGCCAGATTGCCAGGAAGGGCGCGGAGGCCGGAGATGAAGCGTTTGCCCTGGGGCCAGGCCATGTGGCGCATGCGGGCCATTTTGAGGGTGAACAGGTAGAGGGCGGCCAGTTGGCTGGTGAAGGCTTTGGTGGAGGCCACGGCAATTTCTGGGCCGGAATGGATGTAAACGCCGCCATCGGATTCCCGGGGGATGGTGGAGCCCACCACGTTGCAGATGCCCAGCACGCGGCCGCCTTTGCGTTGAAGTTCTCGAAGGGCCATGAGAGTGTCTATGGTTTCACCGGATTGGCTGATGGCCAGATAGAGGGTGCCTTCTTCCACAAGGGGATTGCGGTAGCGAAGTTCGGAGGCCAGTTCGGTGGTGCAGGGGATGCGGGCCAGGGACTCTAAGAGGTAGGCGGCCACACGTCCGGCATAGTAGCTGGTTCCAGCGGCCAATATGACGATGCGCTTGACGGCGAGGAGTTCCCGTTCGCTCATGTTCAGGCCACCAAGGACGGCGGCGGCCTGGGTGTCATCCAGACGGCCACTCATGGCCCGGGGGATGGAGTCCACTTGCTCGTAGATTTCTTTGAGCATGTAGTGGTCATAGCCATCCTTTTCCATTTCTTCTAATTCCCAGCTGATGCCTTCAATGCTCTTATCAATGGGGCGGTCTTTGAGATCGGTCACATGAAAGCCTTGAGGTGTGAGGCGCACCACTTCGCCATCTTCGCAGTACACCACTTGTTTGGTGTGGGCAATCATGGCACTCACATCGCTGGCAATGAACATTTCCCCTTCTCCCACGCCCAGAACCATGGGGGAGCCGTTGCGGGCTCCAATGATTTCATTGGGGTGCTGGGCATGCATCACCAGAAGGCCGTAGGTTCCTTGAATCAGGGAAACAGCGGCTTTGACGGCGGATTCTAGGTTTCCGGTGTAGAAGGATTCCACCAGATGGGCCACCACTTCGGAGTCTGTATCACTGACAAATTGATGGCCTTCTTTTTCCAGGCGTTCTTTGAGGGCCATGTAGTTTTCAATGATGCCATTGTGACAGATGGCAATTTCCCCGGTGCAGTCGAGGTGGGGATGGGCGTTGACATCGGTGACTCCGCCATGGGTGGCCCAACGGGTATGACCAATGCCCCAGAAGCCGGGAAGTTCTTGGGGGACGATGGATCGCAGGGCGGCAATTTTGCCCTCTTTTTTGTAGATGCTGAGGGTGGCTTCAGAGGAATGTGGTTCTCCAGAGTTTTGTTGCCCCACACTGATTCCGGATGAGTCGTAGCCCCGATATTCCAGGCGTTTTAATCCGGAGAGGAGCATTTCTGAAGCGGCTTTTGGGCCGCAGTAACCAATAATTCCGCACATAAATCTCGTCCTTAGTGAAGCGGGAATGCCGCGATGGTGTTCAAGAATGGTATGAACAACTCTAATTCGAATTCTGGTTTATGTAAGCTGGTTCGGGGGGCGGGTATCTGGCATTTTTCAGGTTTTCTCCGTTCCATCACCCTTTGGGGAATACTGCTTGGACTGGGAGGTGGCTGTGCTCCAGGAAAAGGCACAGCACCTTTTGATGTGGATTTGATTCCTCCGATTCTACGTTCGGTTCAGGTGGAAGATGAACGGCATGTCCGATTGGAATTTGATGAGCCGGTGATGGTGGTTCCAGAGGAAACGGAATTGGCTCCGAGCTTGGATGTGGAAGGAACGGTATCCCAAGAGAATGGAGTGGTGGTGGCCTTTGCTGAGAATCAAGCGGTGGGAATGCCCTATGTTCTGAGAATGGGGGTGGAGGATGCATCCGGGAACATTCTTCTCCTTCTCTGTGAGTTCACAGGGCATAATCCTCAGGTTCCAGAAATTTTGATTAATGAGCTCAATCCGGAGGGGTCTGGAAATAACCCTGATTGTGTGGAACTGCGTGTGATGAGCAATGGTAATCTTGGCGGTTTAATACTGCGAGTGGGAACGAACCAACGGTATGACGGCCAAATTCGTTTTCCAGCTTTGGAGGTAATGGAAGGAGACTACATTGTGGTGCACACCAAGGCTGAGGGCATCCCGGAGGAAGTGGATGAATTGGGAGCTTTGGATGCTTCAGGAGGACTTTTGGCCTGTGACACGGCCCGGGATTTTTGGATGCCGGATTCTCCTGGACTTCCTGGAACCAATGGAGCGGTGGCACTTTATGACCGAGAGGGTGGTCAGATTCTTGATGCGGTTCTCTACTCAAATCGAACCACCGATACTGATGACGAACGATTGGGATGGACGGCCGCAGGATATGATTTTGCCCAGGATTTGGCAGAAGCAGAGGAATGGGGATTAGGAGAGATTCCAGGACCTTCCGATGCCATTGCTGTGGTGGATTCATCAGCGACACGTTCTCTATGCCGTATGTCATCTCCCGTTGATACAAACACCAAGCAAGACTGGCATATTGTTCCCAATTCTCGCCTGAGTTTTGGGGAAATCAACTCTGATGAGGTGTATGAATCATCCAATTAAACAAACGGTCTCCATCATTCATGAGAAAAGATGGAGACCGTCAATGATGAGCAAATTAGATGAGAGATGTGAACATTTCTTCAATGGCGGCCTTGGGTATGACACCAATATTTTGGGAAACCACTTCCCCTTTGTGGAACACCATCAAGGTGGGTATGCTCTGAATATTGTGGCGGGAAGCGGTTTGAGGACATTCATCCACATTGGCTTTCACCACTTTCACCTTTCCCTCATATTGGGCAGCTAAATCCTCAATAATGGGAGTGAGCATTCGGCAGGGCACACACCATTCTGCCCAAAAATCAATGAGCACAGGCATGGAGGATTCCATGACCTCACTCTCAAAAATCTCATCGGTTAAAATAACTTCGGACATCACTCCTCCTAACGCCTCTTCAGATCTTTTAGCCTGAAATCATGAATCAAACCACGGATATAAGCGATGGCTCGCTCTTCTTCTGCCGTTGGCGGTTCCTCTCCTGCTGCTTGCTCACACAGATCAAGCAACTCATGAAGGAAAAATGCCGCACTGCGTATGGCTTCCTGAACCTCTTGCTCGAGTTCTTTTTTATGAACAGCAGGAGATGCAAGGGCACGACGATAACGCTCCAGCTCATCGGGAACACGGCCATTACGTGTGCTCACAAATCGCCAAAAACGTTGTTCAATACTCATTCTATCCAATTGGCCTGCCTGGGGAAATGCCCTCCTCAGGTAGGATTCAACCGTTCCATAATACCCTTTATCAAAATGATCGAGGGCTCCATACAGCTGCCTGACTTCAAAATCAGCATCTGGATGAAAGTTAAAACTGGGATAATGATCAATACGCTGACGATATTCTCCAAGAACTCGATCCGCCAAGGTTTGCCCTTCTTCCTGACGTCGACGTGCTTCCATTCTCATTGCATCTTGGCGCTGCTTAGCCTGAGCTTTTGATTCTAAAGCATCCAATTCACGCTGTTCTTCTGCAATGTAACGCTTGGGATCCCGTCCCATGTCCTTCGCATGACGAAAACGGTCCTCAAAAGCACCAAGAAGACCAGGATTGAGAGCGTGATCAAAAATAAGACGTTCTAATCGCGTCCGTAAATCACGAATGGCTTCCTGGGTGTTTTTGCTATGGAAGCCCTTTTTCCACTTCAACACACTCACATTATGGTGGCGAGGCCCAGGGATGACAAGCAAGCCACCCCTGAATGGAGAGCAACATCAATAGGCTGGTTGAGGCTCCATAGACTTTTCCTTTTTGGATGATTGTGACCGTCCAGAGGATTTGAACTCCACATGCTCACCCACAATTAGGATGCGGGAATGGGCCATGCCAGTCTCGTCTGTCCATCGGTTCTGCTGGAGTCGTCCGACAACACGAACTCCACGACCTTTTTCTAGGTATTCGCTACAGGTATCTGCTAAACGACCCCAGACTTGAACTTCAAAAAATCCCACTTCCTCTTTGCGCTCCCCATCTTGCTTATAATACCGATTCGAAGCCACTGTGAATTTGCACACAGAGGTTCCACTTGGGGTTTTACTGGATACGGGATCTTTCGTGAGATGACCCTCAAGTATAATGGAATTCAAACTGTTCATTCGTTGCCTCCTATGGCAGGGGTTTTCCTATATAACAGCAAGAGAACAGCGATTCATTCAGATTCAAATACGATTCTTGCAACATCCCACCATTCATGAACATGAAGAGAAAATAAATCCTAATTTGAATAGAAATAATGACAATCTAAGCAAAATCAGGTGTTACGATGCTATATTTCAAGAAAATGTTGTCTTTGACGAAGAGTCTAACTCAATATGTGTTGCTATAATCAATCTGTAAATATTTCTAGTTCAATAACGATAAATTGATGCCAAAAAGAGGAATAAAAACCTAAGAATGATGATTGCATGAAAATCTTAAACACGTTTTGAAAAAGGCTGTAGCTCTGAATATTATCAGAACTACATATCCTTTTTTATTACGATTTTGACTGGTACCAGTCTCTCCCTACCTTGCAATTATAATTAAGGGACACAATCACAGCTATTTCAACACTGAAGCTGTTGTTAATGCATTCTCAATTTTCTCACTTGCAAAAAGATAAAGGATTATAGGTGGTAAGCTACTAATAACCATAGTTGCTCCAAGGAGTCCCCATTCTGTTCCTCTCAATGTGGTAAAGTAGGTCATCGCAATGGGTAGCGAACGCATGTACTGATCATCAATTGTTATGAATGCGATGGGAAATTCATTCCAAGAATAATTCATGAAAACAACTATTGAAGTTGTTATTATTGCAGGAATTGATACTGGTAAGATAATTCTTAAAAAAGCTTGAAAAATATTTGCTCCATCAATAAAAGCTGATTCTTCCAACTCAAAAGGAAGAGACCTAAAAAACCCATAGAAAATCATAATTGTAATTGGTAAAGCACTTGCTGAATAAACAAAAATCAATCCTGGAAAAGTATTCTTCAGTCCAGAATCTCTTAACAAGATGTACAACGATATAATAATCGTATAGACTGGTATAACTAACCCTGTTTGAAAAAACTGTATACCCCAGGTACCTCTTTTCCAATTCATTCTTGCCGCAGCATAGGCAAAAAGACTCCCAGTACCAATTGAAAGAATAACGGTTCCAACTGTGTAAGTAAAACTATTAATAATATACCTAGTAAGACCAAGAATTTTCACTGAGTCTATATAATTTGAAAAACTCCATTGTTGTGGTAATCCAAAAGGACTACTATAAACTTCACTCGCATTCTTAAAGGAAGTCAGTACAATCCATATCATGGGATATAGAAAAGTCATTCCCAATATAATTAATATTAAAGATATTATTGCATTCTGTATCTTTCTACCATTTATCATAGTACGAATTCCCTCTTTAAGTGTACTCAATTCTTTCTCTTGCAATAAATCGAGAGATCAAAGCAAAAATTATAAATCCTTGAATGGCAAATATAACCGTTATTGAGTTTGCTCCTCCAAAATCAAACAATTGAAAAGCCTTGAAATATAGATGGAAAACTACTGATCGACTAACATCTCCAGGTCCTCCATTAGTCAAGACCTGTATATGAGCAAAAGTCCCCATAGTTCCTGCTGTTATTAAAATGAGAACAAACCTAATTATCTCTTGAATTAAAGGAATAGTAATTTTTGTACTGACTTGAAGAAAACTCGCACCCTCAACTTTGGCTGCCTCATAAAAGGTATGAGGGATGGACTTAATTCCTGCATAGAAAAGAATCAGATTAAAACCTATGTATTGCCAAATAATAACAGCAGCTATTGACCAATTTACGGTTGACAAATCAACCAACCATGTTTTAATCCAATCCTCCTTTCCAACAAGCATAAGAAGTCGGTCAAGTAATCCTTGATCAGCACGGTAAATCATGCTCCATAGTAAACAGATTACTGTTACACTCAAGATGGACGGCAAAAAGGCAATAGTTTTAAATGCCATATTCAATTTTGAACTGTTATAACTCAGAATGAGGGCAAGCAACAGAGCAAGGGGACCTCCTAAAAAATACTGAGCCAGCATCAATCTCCAAACATTACTAAGCGAATTCCAAAAAACTGGATCTTGTAATGTTTCAAGATAATTTTCAATACCAACAAACCCCTTCGCAATTGATCCATTATAATCAAAGAAACTATAAAACAAAGTTGGTAGCAAAGGGTAAATAATAAATACTGAGAATAATAATATTGCAGGCAAGGTAAAAATCATTATCGAGATTTTTGAACGTGTATGATGATCCAAAGCATTCTCCTGTTAACATAAGGGATTCTTTTATACAAGAATCCCTTATGTCTCAATCTCTAAGAGTTTTCCTCAATCGATTTCTGCAATTCTTCTACATATTCATCCGCTGATATTTGACCAGTAATCAATTTACTGATGTTAATCTCATTCATAGCACGCACTGCCTCATTAAATAAAACTTGAGTCATATTTGGCAGAGTCATAACACTGCTATTCTCAAACAGTTTGGAATAGGATTCTGTAGCTTCACTCATCCCTTCAATAGCAACGCCATTATCATAGGAAACAGGCATGTTTTGCTCTTTGGTCCAATAGTCTGCATCCTGTGAAACCATCCATTCTGCTAGCTGAATTGCTTCATCTTTATACTTGCTATTCTTAGAGATCATAAAACCATTAAATGGGGAGCCCCATCCTGTAAGAATATCAGAGTCTTGAGACATGCTTGCTAAATCAATAAACCCAACATCGTCAGAAACTTCAGCAATCGCCGCTTGAATCCAAAGGGGATGGTAAAGCATGGCAGCTTTCCCACTTGTAAAGAGATCGACATGGGATTGATGATCAATAACAGCAACATCTCGAGAGAAGGTATTTCTCTGTACAAGTTCTTGAAGTTTCTTTGCGGCTTCAAGACCAGGACCATCTGTAAACTTTGCATTACCCGATAGAAGATCTCTCATAAATTCAGGATCTTCATAAGCAATAAGGTCTTGATACATGAAATGAGTCAGAGGCCATGATTGATTTGAAATTGGAATAATACCCAGTTCATTCAATTTGTCACTAACCTCTAGCAACTCTTCAAAAGACGTTGGTACAGGAATATCATTGTCTTTAAGAATACTTTTTCTGTACCACAAAACAGATGTAAAATATGCATCTTGGCCTGGACTTATTGAGTAATAATTATTTTTATACTCAATAAGTCCATTTTTGTTTTTAAACTTATTATAGAAGCCATCATTCATAATATAATCTGTAAGTTCTAAGGCATTTCCCGATTCAACAACAAAGTCCATCCCCCAAAAGACATCGGGTAAATCACCACCAGCATTGTATATTTTCAACTTCTGAACATATGCATTACCAGGGAGTTCAAATTCAACATCAAAACCTGGAAATTGTTCTGCCACTTGAGGGGCATAATAATCTTGATGAAGTGTTAATCGATTAGAGTCTTCGGATAAAAGAAAAACTTTGAGTTTTGGTCTTGAACCTTCATCACTTTCATCTTCATTCACGCCTGACGCATAAAGATTGGAAATGATTAGCATAGAAACAAACAGTAACAGCAATTTCTTGTAGATCTTCATGAACTACCTCCCTTGAATTGTCCTGTCCAGCAGGATAATGGTATATTACGCCGGAAATTCAACACATCAAATGGAGAATCGTTCGAAGAGATGGACTATTGTTGACTTTGATTATCAACGCATCTGAGAAGGTGGTTTATGAAAGTGTTTCTTAAATATTCTACTAAAATAATATTGATCTTTGTAACCACAAATATAGGATATTGTTGAAATACTCTTATTGGTATTCTTTAACAAACTAAGAGCCTTTTCCATTCTAAGAATACTAATGTACTCATTCAGTGTTTCTCCTGTCTCTTTCTTAAACAATGTGCATGTATAATGATAGTTCAATCCGAGATATTCAGATATTTTGTTTATTGAAAAATCAACATCAAATACATTTTGCAAAATGAAAGTTTTCATTCTATAAATAAGATTACTTTTCTTTTGTGATCGAATTTTAGGATATTGATTAGAAATTTCAATTAGTGAGTTTTCGAGTATTTTTTTAATCTCTTTGACTTTGACTGATTCTCCGATTCTGATAAAAAGATCATTTAAGTTCTCAACATTACCCTTCAATACTTCTTCAGACTCACAGAATTCAATTGCACTAAGAATCAAATCATAGGAGTAGGCTTTATAGATTTCTTCGGATGCATTTTTTTCAAGTAGTTCAAAAAAAAGAGAATCAACATACTCTTGAATCTTTTGGATATTTTTCAATCGAACTTCTCCAAAAAGTTCCCTCTTTTTATTCTTATCAAAGTAATTTTGACTGAGTGACTGACCAATTGTATTTTCATAGAGTACGATTGAATCTGAATCATGGAGTATAGCATCCTTCAATGCAATCATTGACTCCCTGTACGATCGTGATATATCACTCATATTTGTGTATTTATTCCCAATACCAACATAAGTTTTACAGGTGAATCGCTTTATGATTTTTTTTAAAAAAAGAGCCAGACAATGGATCAAATAATCGTTTTTAATCGGATTTCCATTTTGGCCTATAAGCAGGATATAGTTTCCGTTTGAGTCAATTATAAATTTATATATAAAAATTTCATTGATAATCTCTTCTAGAATGACAGATAATTCATCAAAGTCGAATAAATCATGCGTAGATTGAATGCTCATTGACACAACTTGAATTGTGCTCTTATGAGGAAATTTCAATAGTTTATACTCATGAAGTTGTCCAAGAAGAATATCATTGATTTTTCGAGCAACTAATAACTTTTCAATATAGTTATTTTCCTGACTTTCAAGTTTAATGCGCTCAGTGATTGAAGTTACAGCACTGAGAAGCTCAGCCTGTACAACAGGTTTTAACAAGTAATTAGTAACACCCAATCCTATGGCTTTTTGTGCGTACTTAAACTCATCGTAACCAGTAATAAGTATAATGAAGGTATCGATACCTTCACTCCTTATTCTAGAAACAAGCTCAATCCCGTCAATTACAGGCATATTTATATCAATCAATGCAAGATCAGGTAATGATGAACGTATTAAATCTAAGGCATCCTCACCATTGTTCGCCTCACCAGAGATCTCTATTCCTAATTGTTGCCATGGAAGCTTCTTTTTTAAAGACTGGCGGAAATAATATTCATCATCAATGATTACAGCTTTAAGCATCACTTATATCCTCTGATGTGAGGAATGGCATTCGTAACAAAATCTCAGTATAAGAATTGATCTGAGATTGTATTGATACTCCATATTTTTCCCCATATAAAAGTTTTATTCGTTTATCTATGCTATTCAAACCAAAGCTATCTCTACTTTCTTCTTTATAGAATTTCTCAATACTGTCTTGCTTCATTCCAATTCCAGTATCATGAATCTTCAGAATAATATCACCCTGTTCAACTGTGCTTTGAACACGAATAAAACCTTTTCTTTTGCTATTCTTTAGTCCATGATAGATTGCATTCTCAACAATCGGCTGAAGCGTTAATTTTGGAACGATTGCATGCTCTGTTCGTTTATCTAAAGTCATCTCATATGAGAAATATTCTATGTATCTTCTTTTTTGTATTTCCAGATAGCTTTTAGTAATTTCAAATTCTTGTTTTAGAGAGATTAAGTCCTTTCCAGTACTCAAAGATAATCGGTAAAAGTTTGTAAGGTAGTGAACATGGGAAATGGCTTCATCGTACTCCTCAATACTAATGAGAGAATCAATCATTCCAAGACTATTGTATAAAAAATGAGGGTTTATTTGGGATTGAATCAATTTGAATTCATAATCTCTTATCTGTTTTTGCTCTGAATACACCGTTTTTAAAAGCTCATCTATTCTGTCCATCAACGAATTAAATCCCTGACCTAGAACTCCAATTTCATTGTTAGAGGTTTCAGGAAATCGCACTTCCATTTCTCCTTTACGTATGCTTTTCATAACATTTGCAAGAACAAAAATGGGACGAGAGATATTTTTTGAGATTCCATAGGATACAAAAAATGAAAATAATATGCACCCAAGTCCAATTAAAAAGATACTATAAATCAATAGATTTTTTTCTTTTGATATTTCTGAATATGGAATTGAGTAAACA
Organism: Spirochaetales bacterium; assembly: GCA_022360655.1. Taxonomy (GTDB): domain Bacteria; phylum Spirochaetota; class Spirochaetia; order DSM-2461; family DSM-2461; genus UBA2779. Next base: position 59,363 of record JAKSCK010000048.1, read on the forward strand.
ATATTCCAACTCAACTGTTCATAATCTTTAATCGTAATAAAATATTTTCTCTTTCCAATCTTAAAGACTCCATTACGATTTTTATAGAGCTGCGACATTTGATCATGACTCAACGCAATAGTCTGATAAATACTTTTTCCGATATAGTTTTTATTTGTTGAAGATAAAACATCCTCATTAGAATTAATAAGGAAGAATTCTCCTTGATCTTTTTTTAGATCCTTGTAGATTCCCCTAAAAATATCTTCACTGATTAAAAATTGAACATTACCAATGTAATTCCCTCTATTTAAATCAATTGTTTTTTTTGTAACTAAGAACATCCATTCATCAGAATTTGTTGTTTTATTCCGAAGAAGATAAGGACCAGTCCAAAAAGGCTTAAGAGGAATATCAAGAGTATTAAATTCCTGCTCTATCCCAGAATACAATGAGAAACCAAAAGTTTGAAAATCGCGTGTGTAAATTTCATATGATGAAAGATAGTCATTCAATCCTCTGATAATTGTATATGTATTGAGTGCTTTATTATATGAATTGTAAACATCGGCAGGGGCAATTGGAAGTTTTGGATATTCTTTCAAGAGATCCTGTAAATCATCTTCAATTGAAAACGATATAATGTAATTATTAACATTATGAACAATTGAATTCATGTTTGTTTTAATAAGATCTAATTCTGCTTGTGCGTTATTTTTTGTTTTTGTCGTAATGGTTCTAGAAGTTAAAACGTTAACAGAACCTGTCATTAGGGCAATAATGAGTACAATAATGAGAAAATTATAACAAAATATCTTATTTCTTATGGTCATCTTCAGCACTCCAAACACCAATGGTCTTCACAAAAATAAATCCACTTCCTCATGTTTCAAGCAATTAGAGATTGACTGATCATAAAGGAGTATAGAAGCATGAATTCTGTTCTAGAAATAGAACAAATCCTTTTGCCATAAATTTTCTTCCATTATTATATTCTAGCATATGTTCATGTTGGTTTAATAAATGAATAATTGGACGAAAAAATTATTGAAACATTTCTGTTTTGATTGAACATCAAATGAATAATATTCATAGCATAGATCAACGTTATAAAGCTTTTTTACAAAATAGTCGAATCTGAGAGCAGTCACTAAGAGAGAATTCACCAACATGCATTATTAGGAATCTTTATAACTTTTCATTCACTAGAAAGTCATGAAGTCAATCAGCTGAAAATTTATTCAGCTGTTTATCAACTTAAGTTCCTTTAAATCAAAGAATCATGACATTCTTCATCATACAGAGACTTTCCAGATCTTTCGCCAATTGTTTGGCTTCAACTTCTTTATGATATTTTCAATACACACGCAAGAGAATACCATACACTCTTTTGATAATTGTGGAGTGCCGTAAAAAACTTAAATATTGATAATTCAACTTTTTATAAAACACAATGATTTGCTTCATTCTTTAGATTTTTCATTAAACAATACTTCAAATAAGTTCTTCGTTCAAAGACGCGCAAAAAGTTTAAAACTTGCAAAAATTACATTTCTTGAAACACATAAACATTGTTTTCAATCGATATGAAGCGGAAACAAAGAGATTTTAGCCCTAGCAATGACCTTGTTTGGGAGTAATGCAATAAATCGGATCAACTCCCCTGATGAGCCTCGGCCGCATCTTTTGCCAACTGACTTTCACCACGTTTGCAGATGAAAACCTGACTATTCGCAACAACAGCTATTAGATCATCAACTCCACAAAATGTGACTGGAAGTTCTGAATAGGAAAAATTGTTCTGGGCTTGAATCTCGTGGTTGGTTGTTGAACAACCCATATCCGCAATGGCATCCCAGCTTCCTACATCACTCCATTGAAAGGTAGCCGGAACCATCCAGGCACTTTGGGTGTGTTCCATCACAGCATAATCAATGGAAATGGCAGGACACTGGTGATAGAGCTCCCGCAGCAAAGAAGAGGGAAAACACACACCGGGCTCTTCTAAAAACCAATTCTGTTGGGGCTGAGCAAAGACCCTGGCAACCTGAGGTGCATGCAAATCCAACTCTGCCAAAAAGTGTTCCACTTGAAAGCAAAACATTCCCGAATTCCAAAAATGTTGGCCGCTTTCTACATATTCTTGGGCAATTTGCCCATTGGGTTTTTCCCGAAAAGCCTTTACTGGACAAGGTCCAGAAACTCCATCCTCAACCTCTATATATCCATAACCTGTTGCTGGTGAATTGGGAACAATTCCAAAGGTCACAATTCCCTGGTTTTTTGCAGTAGTCGCCGCCTGTTCCACATCGATAACAAAGGACTCCACAGGAGAAATTAAATGATCTGCCGCCATCACAAGAACCGTTTCTTTCTCTCTGCCATCCAGAATCATCCGTTCTGATGCCAGGGCAAGAGCCGGGGCTGTATTCTTTCCCACAGGTTCTGCAAGAATTGTGATTTGTTGTTGCAAATCCAAGGAAAGCTGCTTCACTTCATTCAAAGCTGCAGGAACATGATTCTCATGGGTCACCACATAAATATGCCCTGAGAGATTCAAGGCTTCCGCACGGTCTAGAGCCTGGCGAAACAATGTTTTTTCACCACCAATTCGCATGAACTGTTTTGGACAAGAGGCAACGGAGGCAGGCCAAAGACGTTTTCCCGCCCCACCTGCCATGATGATGACATTATCAATCACGCCTATACTCTCCCTGTTGAGGCCTCGACTCGTGAGCCTTGGGCAACCTATGATGGAGTCTAGACCAGAAATGCGAGGTTCGGAAGATGGCATTTACTCTATCCATACATCCCTGGGTGCATCTCGCCCAGTACAATGGAACAGAATGGATTGATAACGATTTAGAACAGGAGCATCAAACTCCGGAACAGGAAGCGGCATTGCCAGAAGCAGAATTAGACGCTCTCATGGTTCAGCGAAACTCCTTTCCAGGTCTACCCTTGGTGAACTACACCACACAATACGGCCTTGGTTGTTTTGAAGGATTAAAAGCCTTTCCTCAGCCTGATGGCTCGCTCAAACTATTCCGGCCCGACCAAAACTGTCAGCGCATGGCTTCTTCCATGAAAGGCTTAATGATGCCAGCGGTCAAACCTGAACTGCTCTTGGATGGAATTCGCCGTATTGTGGCCAAAAATGCCCAACTGGGTTTTGCCCCAGCTTATGATGCAGAATGGGAAAAAGACCATTGGCTCAGTGGCGCTGCTGTGTACATTCGTCCCTTTGCCTACAGCGAGCCAGGCATTGGAATCAATCTCTCCAAAAAACCCTGGGTTGTGACCGTTTGTACAAATGTTTCCGCCTATTTCACCCCTGGAGCCAATGCCGCTGTGACCTCTCAAAGGATTCGAGCCACCAAAGGTGGAACGGGTTGGATTAAAACAGCCGCAAACTATGTCACCTCCACCTTGGCGAAAACAGAGGCCATCAATGACGGTTACATGGAAGCCATCTTCTTGGATGCCGAAACCCGAGAAAACATTGAAGAAGGTTCCTCCTGCAACTTCTTTGCTCTCTTCCCCGGAGGCCAACTGGTGACACCTGAACTTGGAGATACCATCCTTCCAGGAATCACTCGAAGCTCCATCATTGAACTGGCCCGTTCCAAGGGGTACACCGTCCGTGAAGAACCGCTTTCCATTCACCGTGTGCTCTCTGATGCCAAGGAATGCTTTGTCACAGGAACGGCTGCGGGAATCACACCACTGGGCTCTCTCACCCACGATGGTGTGAAGAAAGAATTCTCAAGCCTGGAAGATGGCTCCACAGCCAACACCCTCCTCAAAGAGCTTAAAGGGATTCAGTATGGAGCCGTCAAAGATGGATTCAATTGGATGATGGATGTCAAATAATTTGAGATCTGTTTTTTAACAGATTTTCACCATTCTTAGGACGATCCCGTCATCAGTGATGACGGGATATCCTGATAAATCACAAAATCTTGGAGTTCCTCTTCCTGGGTATTCAAACCAATGAGAAGAAGGCGATTCACATAGGGGGGCGTTTCTCGATCCACAAGGGTATTGAGTCCAATATCTGCATTCTCTGAATACAAACGTCGGTCATCCTCATCTCGTAGTCCACCAAATTCATAGGGCACTCTATCCAAATAATCCGATGCAGTGGCAAAGGCACTCAGAGCAGAGGCTCCCTCTTCCCCACTTCGAGCCGCTGCTCGCGCCCGGGCCACCCCAAGATTGTTCCAAGCGCCAATGTACCGGCGAAGTAACTCCCAATGTCTCGGCCTATCCAAAGGCATGAGCACACCACCATTTTCCGCCAATTCTTGATCTAATAGACGAATCACTCGTTCGTACTGCACAAGGGCTGCTTCAAAATCCTCTCGCTGAAGCAGTGTGGTGGCCAGGGCATACTGGGCTTCTCGATCTTCTGGTAAACGGCGAGAAACCCGATAGAAATCCACAAGATCCCCTTCTTCCCCAAGTAGACTCCGCGCATAAGCTCGACGAAACAGAACCGGAGTGGGAAGAGAAGAGCCCACCTCCCCTCGATTCAACAGGGTTTCAGCCACACCATAATGGGTGATGGCCTGACGCAGTTCTGAACGACGCCCCTCATCGAGTGGAATGAAAGCATCAAGAGAAAACTCGAGTTCACCTTGATGATCCTCACCTTGAAAACGGATATCACCCAATTCAATGTAGAGCAAACCGTATTCAGAAGAAGCACCAAGGAGTCCTCGTTCCTGGGCATCTTCATAGAGTGTGAGTGCCCGAGAATAATTGGTGGCCGCTAAATCTCTCTGCTGAGCTCGTAAGACTGTTCCTGCCTCCATTCGCTGAGAACGTGACGCATGAATCCGTCCCATCCCACCCAATGAAAGGATTCGCATACGCAGGTCATTTCGCCCCAAAACATCCGCATCATCAAGGTTTATGAGTGTTCGGCGATATCCAGAAAGTTCAGACTCTTCATCCCCAAGCACTTTCCAGTACAAGGCATCCACAAAAGCTGGATAGGCCTGGAAAGGACCGCTGGCCTGAGCCAAATCCAAAAATCGTCGTGCCTCTGTGAGGCTGGATCGACGAAGATGGTATTCTCCGAGAGCCGCAAAAACTTCTGAAGCCAGTTGGGGCTCCGAACTTGCTCCTGGCAACTCTTGAGAAAATGCTGGTAAGAGGGCCTGAATTTCCCCCTCATTGTCCAATCGAAGGTGGTACCGCATCATGGAAAGTATGGCCCGTTCATCATTCCTAGAGCGTTCAAGTACTTTCGCATAACGATACCGAGCATTTTCATATTGAGTAGGGTCATCCTGGGCCCATTCCAGATAAACATCACCAGCAGCCAAGGTATAATCCCTATCCCATTCCCCATTGGCAGCTGGCTGCTCTGCCACAACTAAGGCTCGTTCAAATTCACCAAGAACACGGGAAAGGAAAGAGATGTATTCCAAACGTGCTTCTTTATCCTCAGGCTTTTGAACAAGGTATCCTTCATAAAATTGAGTAGCCAATTCCCAGTGCTTCCGGCGACGAAGAGAGCGAGCATATTCCAACCATTTCTTATCCACCGGCCAGCCACGCACCACCATAGGAGCATCTGCAATTCGATCTGCCCGATCCCCCTCATGGGATTCCAAAAAGAGGGGCCATCCATACCAAGCATCTTCAAAAGACTGCAAAGCCCCATCCAGATCATCCTGAGCCACAGCCATCAAACCCTGACGATAGAGACGTTCAGCATGAATGGGACGATACACCCAAAGAAACAGCATGGCTCCTACAATCCAAGCAATTCCCATGGAAAGCAAAACAACACGGAAAACAGGCCAGCCATCCTTGGCAAGACGATAAGCCAGAGTGGAGTGTCGTTCTTCCAGCCTTCGCCCGGATCGTTTTTGGAACGATCGTGGAAGGGAAATACTCCTTTTTGTCAGCGCTTTATAGCGTCCGGCTAATGACTTAGGAGATTCACCATTGAGAAGCCCTTTCAGAATGGGCTCAATATCCCGAGAGCTACGCTTCTCATCGGCTAGCAGCTCTTCTAAAGCCAGTTTGAGATTACGGGGTAAGGTGCTAAGTGCCTCAAGAAGATCTTCAAATTCATCCTCTTCCAGAGAGAATGGATTCTCCTCTTCCGCTTCATCCAGGGCCTGTTCAAATTCATCAAGATCAACACCAAGATCGGCCGTGTATCCACTGCTACCTTCATCAAAATTGTATTGATCCCCAAAGTCGTCCATGGAAAACTGCATGGACTCGTCATCACCGGCATCCCGAAGATCGGAGAGCACATCAGCTCCCAGTTCTTCTCCAAAATCTAAATCATCATCCAGACTCAGTTCAGACTCAGCCTCTGCATCCAATTCTTCAACAGTACCAAGATTTTCCAGAGCCATACCCACATCAGGCATCTCAGTGAGGGCATCATCTGGTTCTTCATCCAAAGATACCGCTTCAATGCCCAAATCCTCTGAGATATCCAGCTCTTCAATATCTCCAAAATCATTGAGATTTTCCAAATCTTGGAGCGGCTCTTCTTCCCCCATTTCGGAAATGGTTTCCGGCTCTTCGAGAGCTTCTACGTCATCTGAAAGGGATGCGTCATCAGGGATGGAATAGTCATCAAACTCATCGGTGGATCCAAAATCTAAGTCTTCTATTCCAAAATCATCTTGGGTTGCAGGAGAATCCAGCTCCTCAGGGGAAGGAGAAGAAATGTCTTCTTCTACAAGAGTGGAGGCCTCATCTGGACGTGATAAATCATCAAGATTGGACTCATCCAACCCAAAACTCTCACCAACATCATCTCCATCCCCAAGAGCATGGCCGCGCTCTTCCAAAGAAGACTCTTGAGAAGATTGCAAGAAGGACAAATCATCTACCAGAGACTGAGGATCCTCATCATTGTCTATGGAACTCAGCGAATCAAAATCAGCTGGGGGCTCATTCTCACCACCCAAGGCATCCAAAGTGTCCAGGGCATCCAGAGGATTCTCTTCTACTGGAGTAGGCAAAGGCTCTTCCAATGAGGAATCTGAAGGCATTTCTGGAGCATCATCTGAGGCAAGAAAGGCTTCTAAAGGATCGGTAAGTTCCTGATTGGACAATAAAGAAGAATCGCCCTCTAAGTGTTCTGCATTAAGAGAATCCAATTCTTCTGCTGGTGCCGTGGGAGGGGCATCCAAATCAAAATCAAAATTCTCATCATCAGAATCTGTGGAAATACTGGCGTAGGAATGGAGCAGGGCTTCCATCTCATCAATGCCCCCACCATCGGCTTCCCCTGCCAGCATCCCTCCAAGATTCTCATCCATCTCGGATTCAGGAACATCAACATCAGGGACAGACTCCCCCCGTTCCGCGCGAATACGCGGTTCATCGCCGAGGGCATTGATGCGTTTTTTTAATGCGTCTAAGTCTTCTCGAGTTGGCATTCCACTTTATGTCCTATCATCAAAAGCCCCTTTAGAACGGCAAGCTCTCCAGCGGCTTCGGCATAGGGAAGAAAAGAGTCTCTCCCATTGCAATAAGGAGTTTCCCTCTTCAATTTCCATTCTGGCAAAAGGAAAAATCGTCCGTTTTACTTTTGCCTCTTTCATACTATCGGAAAAGGATCATCCCGCGTTGAATATTCCTTTAATAGATGGGAGGGATGAGCCGATGAAAAAACCATGAGATTTTGGGTACAGAGTTCTCGAACCACCTTTTGCTTAATCACCAGCCTATTGTTCCTGCTCCTTTCATGGAATCTTGCTGCTGTTGGTTTTGATACAGAAGTGCATCACCGTGTTTTGAACATTACCGAAGCTCAATCTCCCCAAATCATTGGAAACACCCTTCTTTTTAGTTATGACGCTCCTCAAGGCACCCAAGTCGTTTCCATGGCCCTAGAAAAAGAAGGATACAGACTGTTTCACACCTACAAAGTGAACAATAATGGCGTTTTTATTCTCACCATGCCACTGGAGAATATAGAAGAGGGAAATCTTCGTTACCGTCTTGTTGTTGATGGTTTATGGACCATTGATCCCTCTGTTTCCATCAAACGCGATACACGGGGGATTCGAGTGTCTCATCTTCAGCTTCCCTTTGGTACCACCTCTCCAAAACCAGGCGTTCATCCCCGATCCGATGGCAGTCTTCTCTTTGTGTACACAGGCAAACCAGGTGCCCGTGTTTCCGTTGTGGGAGATTTTAACCGTTGGGATCCCTTTGTCTCCCCCATGAAAGAATCTCTCATTAATCCAGGAACCTACACCCTTTCCATGAATCTTCCTGAGGAGGCCCGTCATTATCGCTATGTGGTGGATGGTGCTCAAATTCCAGATCCTGGGAATCCTTCCATGACGCGCAACGGATGGGGTGAAGTGGCGTCAATGATTCCTGGAAAGCTCTAACGTCAAGATCACACGGAAAATCCAAAGTGTTCCATTTTTTCGAAGAGACTTCCCCTCCCCTTCCAAAGCCATGCAAAATCATAGACAATACCCCCCGTGAAAGTATCTGACCTAAGCCAACAACTCGCTGCGCTTGCCCATAACTTAAAAGGTGATTATTCCTTTTCTCCAGAAAATGTGTATCAAGAAGGAGTTCCTGAAAATCGAGAGATTATTGGGAGCGTTGTGGATAACTGTCTTCTCAAAGGAAGCCGCATTGCCAATCCTGAGGCCTTTGTAGAATTGCATCGCCGCAGCCAGGCGGGTGAGTCCTGCCTGGTTCTGGCCGAGCACTACAGCAACTTGGATTTCCCTGGTTTCTACAGACTTGTTGAGAAGGAACCCAGCTTGGGAAAGGATGTGGCCTCCAGCCTCCTCCCCATCCGTGGTATGAAGCTCAGTGAAACCACCCCTGTCACGGCAGCCTTCACCCGCTCCTATGACAACATTGTTATTTATCCCAGCCGCAGTCTGGATTCCATATCTGATCCCAACGAACTGGCCGAAGTTCGGAAAATCAGTGTGCCCATCAATCACTCAGCCATGCGGGAAATGATCACCCGAAAACATCAGGGCCGCATCATCACCGTATTCCCAGCAGGAACCCGTTACCGCCCATGGGCACCCGGTTCCCGCAAGGGTGTACGCGAAATCCATTCCTATGTGAAAACATTTGATAATGTCATGTTTGTGGCCGTGAATGGAAACATTCTTCCCCCCCATGAATCAGATGACATGAGCAAAGATGAAATTGTCAAAGATTTGTTGATGTTCACCTGTTCTGACATTGTCAGTGGGCGCAAATTCCGAAAACAAGCAGAAGCCTCCGCTCCGGAAGGCGTCGATCCCAAACAGCATGTGGTGGATGAGGTGATGAACGCCTTGGCCAAGTTGCATGATGAAATGGAAGTTCTTCGTCAGAAAGAACTGGGATAAATCGAGCCAAGGGCTCCACCCTCCATCGGAAGATTCTTCACCACCGACTCTGCTTGAGTCGGTGGTCGGTTTAACCGTTCCCAAACAGCCTACACATCCCTGGAAAGGTCTTCAGCGTTCCACTGCCATTGGACAGAACGAATCTGAAAACCATGGGCTTCTAGCCAAGACTCAAAATGCCGACCTTCTCCCCCAGTCCGACAACGGAGAGAACGCACCCCCTGTTCTTGAACCTGATCAAGTAGGGATGTGGCCAACAGCTTCCCCAAACCTAGGCCTCGAAATTCGGGAAGCACATACACCATATCAAAACAAGCCCCATAAGATGGAGCACCATCCATCACCAGAAGAGCACAACCCACCGCTTCTCCACTCGCATTCTCCGCCTTCAGTCCCAGACAACGCCCCTGAGAGGAAGGAAGAAACAAATCTCCAGATTCATTGATTTCCAGAATCTGTTCATCCATTTCCTGACAACCAACCCCTTGAGCTCGTAAGGCCTCTCCTCGCCATTCTTGAAGGAGGGGCAAATCCCCCCCCACCAAGGGCTGAAGAGAAAAATCAGCCAAAGGCAGTTCATCCCATTCCTCTGGTTCTGGCCCTAAGGATTCCAAAACCAAGGCTTCCGACCAGCGGGCAAACCAAGAGAGGGCCGATTTCCGCATCTCACGAAATTTGAATCGTCTCCAGAGTTTTTCAATTTCCGGCCGTTCGACCAAAGCATTTTTGAACCGACGAAACACCCCAGTTCCGCTGTGCAGAATGTCTTCTAACCGATGCCGGAAAGGAGATGGCGGTAGGGTGAGAACAAACTGATCCATGAGACGATAACCATCGGTGGGGCCCCAGGGAGGAAGAGGAATCAAATCCCCGTCTTTCTCATGGCGCAGCTCTCCACTGAGCGGATCAAGAGCCAGGGATTCCCGTTGGTTTTCCATTCCATACACAACCCGCTCCAACATCCCTTCTGTCACCATCAATCGTTTCTCTTCCATGCAAGGTCCTCTTCCTGCCCCATTATAGCCTGAGTTCCACCTCTCCACAGTAGAGAAGGGCTCCAGGGATCTCCACCGTATATTCCGGAAAATCAGCCTGTGATTTCATAACCAGATTTCACAATTTTGAAAGACTCCCAACCACCCCTCTCAAAATCTCTTTATTGCACCCAAAGGGAACAAAACCAACCCCTTCACCCCAGAGAACCACCCCTAACCCTTGACCCTCTTGCCTCAAACACTGATATTGAGGGACGAACCCCTTCCATAGGAGAAATTAGACCATGGATACTATTGAATACGTCGAAGCACGCGAAATCCTTGATTCCCGCGGAAATCCCACCGTTGAGGTGGATGTTATGCTCGCAGACGGCTCTTTTGGCCGGGCTGCTGTTCCCTCCGGCGCCTCCACCGGTGTTCACGAAGCTGTAGAGCTCCGTGACGGTGACAAGAGCCGCTACCTGGGTAAGGGCGTCCTGAAGGCCGTTGAGAACGTGAACACCGTCATTGCTGACGCTGTGATTGGTCTTTCCGCCTTGGATCAGGTTGATGTTGACCGCACCATGATTGAGCTGGACGGAACCGAGAACAAAGGTAAGCTCGGCGCCAACGCCATCCTGGGCGTGTCCATGGCCGTGGCCAAAGCTGCTGCCCAGCACCTTGAGGTGGACCTCTTCAAGTACCTCGGCGCCTACCACGCCAACGTGCTCCCCGTTCCCATGGCCAACATCATCAACGGTGGTTCCCATGCAGACAACTCCGTGGACTTCCAGGAGTTCATGGTGATGCCCGTTGGTGCCGACTCCATCCGTCAGGCCATCCAGTGGATTGCTGAGATTTTCCACAACCTCAAATCCCTTCTGAAAGAAGCCGGCCTCTCCACCGCCGTTGGTGATGAGGGTGGTTTTGCTCCCAACTTCAAGTCCAATGAAGAAGGACTGGAGTTCATCATGAAAGCCATCGAGAAAGCCGGACTCAAAGCTGGCGATGATGTGATGATTGCTCTGGACCCCGCTTCCTCTGAGTTCTCCGAGAAGCAGGCTGACGGCTCCTACATCTACGAGCTCAAGTGGTCCACCGGTGAGAAACTCACCAGCGCTCAGATGGCCGACTTCTGGGCCGACTGGGTGGAGCGCTACCCCATCATTTCCATCGAAGATGGTATGAACGAAGACGACTGGGACGGCTGGAAAGTTCTCACCGACAAGATTGGTGACCGCTGTCAGCTCGTTGGTGACGACCTCTTTGTGACCAACACCAAGCGCCTCAAAGATGGTATTGAAAAGGGCGTGGGGAACTCCATCCTCATCAAGGTGAACCAGATTGGTACCCTGACCGAAACCTATGAAGCCGTTGAGATGGCCAAGCGGGCCGGTTACACCGCCATCATCTCCCACCGCTCCGGTGAAACCAGCGACACCACCATTGCCGACCTGGTTGTGGCCCTGGAAACTGGACAAATCAAGACCGGTTCCATGAGCCGCTCTGACCGGGTTGCCAAGTACAACCAGCTTCTCCGCATTGAAGGTGAGCTCGAAGGCCGCAGCACCTACGCTGGCCGCGATGCCTTCTACTGCATCAAGAAGAAGTAATTCTTCCGGCCCAAGCCTCCCCGCCTGGGCCGCTTCACGCCAGTGAATCCCGAGACCGTCTGTCCAAGGCGGTCTCTTTTTTTATGAACTTTTTGGGCGAATCCCCCTTCAGGGGTCGGGCTTTGCGGGGCTGTGGTCTTTGCCAGCAAAGACGCCTGCGGCCCCCTCCAATCCCTTTCGCAAGATGAAGCCCCCCCTAGGAGCAGCACACCTTAACTCATCGCATTCATTCTTGATGGGGAAAAGATTTTTCGATATTCCAAAGGGGAATATCCACTGTCTTTTTTAAAATATCGGGAAAAATACGCCGCATCAGAAAAGCCCAATTCCTCAGCAATCTGTCCAATATTAAAATCACTGAATCCCAACAGATTCTTCCCCTTTTCCATGATGCGTTTTTTCAAATACTCCTTGGGAGAAATTCCACACCCCTTCCGAAACCCCTTTTGCAATGTAGCCGCGCTCACCCCCGCAACCCTAGCCAAATCCTCAACCGTCAAATCAGCACGGCAATTGTTTTCCAGCCAAAGAAAAAGAGATTGATAATGAAGCAACACATCCATTTCTTCCTGATAATTTTTTTGATAGGGCTGCATCAGTTTCAGGATTTCTTCTAGTAGTAAACAATGGAGTTTCAGCATCTGAAATGGATCATTTTTGTCATAACATTCAGCAATCTTCTTCAGAAGCATCGAATCATATTCACGGCCAATACCAAAGGGAAGAGACCGGCAATAATCCATTCCAGGAAACAACTCCAGCTTAAAATTGGCCCAAAATTTTTCGATATATTTGTTTGTTTTTAAATCAATCGTCATGCCTCCAGGTATCAAGTAGATTCGGCCTGGTTGAAGTTGCAAAATCTCTTTTCCATACACCACTTCTCCAGCTCCATCCATCATGACGTAAAGACGATTCATCGAATCATTCACAGCAGGAAAGTTCCAATACGAATCATCAAAAGAGTTGTAGTTGTAATCAAAAATCTGGAAGCGAATATTATTCATCATGCTGCGTTTGAGCGTGGGATCAATTGTGTCCATAAACCCTTCCTAGAAAAACTCTATCAAGAATCCAAATATCTTGAGGACCAGTGCACTCAAAAGTCCAATATTTTTCGTTATTCATCCATTTATTCCTGAAAAATCATCCCCTAACCTAAGAAAAACTCAGAAAGGAGAACTCTGACAATGGGATTCCTTCCGTTCCAAACGGCTGATAAACCATTCCACCAGAACGCATCCATTGCTTCTGAGTTTTTACCCTCACCCCAATCACTCTCAAAGGATTCATGATGTCACAACAAACAAACCGTCAGATTCATCTTGATTTTCATACCTCTTCCGCCATTCCCGGAATCGGTGAGCATTTTGACAAAAAGCAATTCATTTCCACCCTTCAAACCGCAAATGTGGATTCCATCAATCTTTTTGCAAAATGTCATCATGGTATGTATTACTATCCATCCAAGATTGGCACCATGCATCCCAACCTCAAATTTAACCTGCTCAAAGAGCAAATGGATGCCTGCAAAGACCATGGGATTCGAGCATTAGCCTACACCTGTGTGGTCTGGAATGATGACTGGGCTCAAAGACATCCAGAATGGCAGCAAGTTCTTCCAGATGGAACCATTGGCCGAGTTCAACCCTTTGCCTCTCATGATTCCAATTGGAAATCTCTTTGCTGCAACAATCGTGCTCATGTTCAGTACATCAAGGATGAGCTGAAAGAAATTTACACCATGTTTAATCCAGCTGGGTTTTGGATTGATATTATTTTTCAATTCAATTGTGTCTGCAATTCTTGTCTTGAAGAGATGACTCATCTTGGATGGGATCCAAGAATCGCTGAAAACCGAACAAAACACGATCGTCTCGTAGAAACTCGATTCATGGAGGAAATCCGTGAATTCATCAACAAACTCAATCCTGAACTTGAAGTCTTCTTTAATGGGCATGTTTATGAGCCAGACCTCAGGGATGTTGAGGAATATTCCACACATAGAAAGCGGCAAACCGTAGACTTCATTGATGTTGAATCTCTTCCCTCAGAGATATGGGGATACACCCACTTCCCAATCAACATCAATTACCTCAATCATCAAGATTTTCCCATCACAATGATGAATGGGAAATTCCAAAAAACCTGGGGAGACTTTGGATCTTTACGAAACTTAGCCGCATTAGAGTATGAATGTTTCCGCGCTCTGGCAAACGGAGCAGGGTGTTGCATTGGAGACCAGTTGCATCCTTCCGGAAAACTCGACCAATCCGTTTATGAACGAATTGGACTGGTTTATGAATCCATCAAGCACAAAGAACCCTGGTGTAATGGCACAAAGAAAGTGTCCAATGTTGGAGTTTACTTGGCCTCACCTGTGCTCAAGAAAACAGAAGAGCATATGGATGGCTATTCTATGGATAGAACCAATGAAGGGGTTTATCGGATGCTCAGCGAGCTCCAGATTCCTTTTGATTTCATTGATTTCACCACCTCTTTGGAGAAGTATGCACTTCTCATCATTCCCGATTCTATTGAGTTATCCCAGACCGTAGTTCAATCCATCAAGGAATACATCAAGCAAGGTGGAAAAATTCTCTGCACAGGAACAAGTGGGATTTCCAAAGAAAGCCAGGATTTTGAGTTTGACTTTGGGATTCGATTTGATGGGAAATCTCAATACACCCCCCGGTACATGCGCCAGGAACACAAAATCCAAGATGTTCCCCAGATGGACCTTGTCCTTTATCAGCAGGGAACCCAAATCTCTGTCACTCACCCCGAAACACAGGTTCTCGCCTCAGCCGTGAATCCCTATTTTAACCGGGAATGGAACCAATATTGCTCCCACAGACAAACACCCCCACAACTGGAAAAATCCAGCCCAGTCATCACCCAGTATCAATCCACAATTTACATTGCCCACCCTCTCTTCAACGACTACGCAGACAGTGGAATGCAGGCCTATAAAAAAATCCTTCAACATTGCCTTAAAGCATTGGATTACCAGCCTCTCATTTCCGCAGAAGCACCAAGTTCCCTGGAAGTCACCATCCGAAAAAAGAACCAGGATTTCATACTTCATTTCCTCCACTACATCCCCGTTCGGAAAACCCCAGCACTGGATATCATTGAAGACATCATTCCCCTCTACAACATTCCTGTGACCTTCCATACCAAAAAAACGATTCGTTCCATCACCCTTGTACCAGAGCAAGAAAACCTTTCATTCACGCAAGAGAATGAACACGTAACCTTCACCTTACCCAAGATTCATGGTCATCAAATGATTTGTCTTCAGGAGTAGTTCCCCGGCATTCTCCCTGTGAAGATTCTGGGCGAATCCCCCTTCGGGGGTCGGGCTTTACGGGGCTGTGGTCTTTGCCAGCAAAGACGCCTGCGGCCCCCTCCAATCCCTTTCGCAGGTAAGAGCATTCCTTGCCCCCGGCCAAAGCCGGGGGCTTTCTTTGCAAACAAAAAACCCATGAATACCAAGCACAGGAAATCTTCGAGTTTTCCAGAAGATCCACTCATCCATTCCGTTTTCCACTTTCTCTAAATCCAAAAATTCAGTACAAACAAAGACAATGTTTCGCCTGCCTCGACGCTTTCTCACAAAAGTCTTTTTGTCCTTACTTCTCACCGGAATGATTCAAGTTCTGCTCCTCGGAATTGTGGCTGTTCTTTTTTCCAACAGAATGATTGAAGAAACATACAGTCAGCATTCCCATGAACGTATGGAAATGCTTTTAAATCGTGTAAATCTCACCATTCAAAGCTATCGAGAATCCGCTACCCAACTGGCAAAGAAGCCCATTTTAACCAAGGCCCTTAATTCGTCTTCCCCCCTCAATAGAGAGGAGTTGTCCACACTCTATTCCACCTGCTACAGAGAATTGGGATCTGGCATTGATGAGGCGGCCATCCATCTCATCAATTTGCAAGGTGAACAGCTGTATTCCACTCACATGCTTCCATCCCGATACAATCCCAACGGAGCTGATCCATCCCTTGGCACCTTTCTCAAGCTCAAACCGCAGAGGGAAACCTTTCCCATGGTGGATGGTTTCACCAATCCCAAAGGGAATGAAGTGGCCCTCTCCTTATTTCAGTTTCTCGAATCAGAGGGGTTCAACAAATCTCTCATCATCTATGATTTAACCTGTGATTTATTCACAAAACTCCTCAAACCCATCAATGCCGGTTTCTTTAGCAATCTTTATCTCTTTGACACCATCAATTACAAATTTGTGCGTCTTGATGGAAGCAATGAGTGGGGCAATTTTTCCGAAATTGACTGGCGTGTTCCCATCACAGGAGAAGGTGTGATTCAGCATGAAGAGACTCTTGTGGCTTATGCCCAATCCTATCCAGACGAGTTGATGCTGGTGGGAACCTTAAAGCTGGACACCGTGGCAGGAAACGTTCAAGCACTCATCCGATTTATTTTTGTCATTTCCCTCATTGGATTAATACTTTCTTCCATTTTAGCCTTCCTACTGGCACGAGCCATTTCCCACCCTGTCACCATTCTTTCTCAGGGCATGAAGGAGATGGAAAGTGGCAATTTGAATGTAAGAATGGAAGAAACCAATGGAGATGAATTTGACATACTGATTCATGGTTTCAATGATATGGCTCATCGCATCCAAGAACTGTTGGATGCCCGTGTGCTGAGAGAGAAGGCATTGCGGAAGGCAGAGCGGCATGCCCTTCAATCTCAAATCAATCCCCACTTTTTATATAATACTCTCAATACAGTGAATTCCTTATCAAAGATTCATGGGATTCAGGACATCACCACCATCATCACCCAGTTGGGCAAACTCCTCCGCAATGCCATGGATCAGCAAAGTGAAGTGGGAACCGTAGAGAATGCTCTGGCATTAGTAGAAGGTTATCTCGAAATCCAAAAAATTCGATTTGGTGAGAATTTCCAATGGAGCATACACCTTGATGAGGCTATAAAGAACTTCCCCCTCCCCCGTCTCATCATTCAACCCATCGTGGAAAATGCCGTCATCCATGGCCTGGAACCCTTGGTGGGAAAACGTCAATTAGAAATCGAAGGTTTGAATGATCCTCCCCGACTCCTTGTTCGAGATAACGGCAAGGGTATGGATGGAGATTGTTGGGAGAAGGCTCTGAATAATACCGAAGGCATTGGTATTCACAATGTGAATAAACGTCTCCATCTCTATTATGGAGAGGATGCGGGATTGTTTTTTCAACATGAAAATGAATACACCACGATAGAAATCCGTTTGGGATGGCAACTCAAGGAGGACGTCAATGAAGCTTAAAGTTCTGATTGTTGAAGATGAACAATTGATGCGCCAAGAAATTATTCATACCACTCCATGGGAACAGTTCTCCTGTGTTGTTGTTGGCGAGGCCGAGAATGGAGTGATGGGAGAAGAAATGATTCTCCAGCTCAAGCCAGATCTTGTGATTACCGATATCCGTATGCCTGGTCAGGATGGCATGACCATGCTGGAAAACACAAACCCACCTGCAGCCATTATTCTCACAGGTTTCAGTGATTTTGAATTTGCACAAAAAGCCATACGCCTTGGCGTCAGAGACTACATTCTCAAACCCATTGATACCAAGGATTTCCATGCCATACTGAAAAAAATATGCAAAGAGCTTCATCTGCAAAAATATGCACAACCCCTACCCCGATTCCAAGAATATGTGGTCCCCATCAAAACCGATAAACAAGATTTCTACATTGACTGCGCCATCAACTACATCAAAAAAAGTTATCACAAAGATATTTCCCTCCGTGATGCATCGGGATGCATTGGCATCACGGAAAGCTATCTCTCTCGTCTGTTCAAACAAAAAACAGGCTACACATTTCTGGAGTATCTGAGAAATCACAGACTAAAGATTGCTCTGGAGTTGATGGAGGATCGATCAATTCGGATCAATGAAGTGGCCCGAAAGACTGGCTTCCGGGATATGAGCTATTTCAGTGAGGTCTTTCGAAAGCATGTGGGGATGTCACCCACACGCTTTCTCAATGGGTTTAAAACTTCAACGAGTCGGTTGCCTGAATCAATTCTTCCTGCAGATGAGGCAAATCGCGAAACACATAAGATTTGATACCAAGTGTGGCCGCAGCAGCCACATTGGTTTCAAAATCATCAATGAAAACAGCATCATGGGGTTCAAATCCCTCAGCTTCCAGTATGGATTGCCAAAACTGAGGGTGTGGCTTGGCCACTCCCATGAGGTGAGAAGCATACACCTGATCAAAGCAATCATAATCGCCTTGTTTCACGCTCACCTGATAGTGGGCATCAAAGGTGTTGGTTCCACAAACCACTCGATGCCCAGAGGCTCTTAACTCACGAATAAAGCTTTCCATGTTGGAATCCACCTGGGGTGCAAAAGTTTTCCCCCAACGCGTGGATTCCACAGAAGTACCATGGCATTGATTGAACTGCGTCCAGTACTCTTCCTCATTGATGGATCCTGCAGAAAGACTCTCCATGAGATCATCAAGATAAAGAGACTGAATATCAATGGAGCAATTCTGTTCTTCCAGAATGGCTTTGAGTTCAAAAACTCCATGGAGCAAGACTCCACCCATATCAAAGATATAGAGCATCAACCCTTCCTTGAAGAATAAACTGCAGATCCTCCAATGAAATATTTTGACAGAGCAAAGAAGAGGGCAAACATGGGAATACTCGCCAGCAGAGCCACGGCCATCATAGCTCCTTCATCACTGTGCTTTTCTGCCGTAAATTTCACAATATACAGAGGAATGGTTTTCATTTTTTCAGACTGGATCACCAGCAACGGCCAAAGCAAGTTATCCCATTGAGCACGGAACGCCAGAATAGCCAAGGTGGCAATGGTGGGCCCACTGTTGGGGAAAATGATGGACCAGAAAATTCGAATCTCACTCATTCCATCAATTCGAGCGGCCTCCAAAAATTCATCAGGGAATGTGATGAGATACTGACGCATCATGAAAACACCAAAGGCATTCACAAGGAAAGGAACAATCAATCCACCATAGCTATTTTGCAACCCCAACTTTGTGGTGACTAAATAGAGGGGAATCATGATGGCTTCAAAGGGAATCATCATGGTGGCCATGATCATCAGGAAAATCACCATGCGCCCACGGAATTTGAATTTAGCCAAACCATAGCCCGTCATACAGGCCAAGAACACCGTTGTTGCAGAAACAACAATGGCCACAACAAGGGAGTTCCAGATGGTGATGGGAAACATGAATTTTCCATCATTCCCTGCTACAGCTTTCACAAAGTTTGGCCAATGGAATCCCTTAGGAATCCATCGGTAGGGCATTTTGACAATGTCCTTGGAGGGCATCAGAGATGCTGTGGCCATGAACAGCAAAGGAGCCACTGTGAACACCACCACCACAGTCAGCACAAAATACATGAAAATCAGAGAAAGCTTTTCTTTCTTAGTACTATCAATCATTGAAAGGACTCCTTAGTAGCTCACGTCGTCGGCTTTAGAGAGCTTGAACTGCAGCCATGTGAAAAACAGCATGATGATAAAGAGAATGATGCTCATGGCACTTGCCCGCCCGATACGGAAGTCCCGGATTCCCGTGTTATAGATGTTCAAAGTGATGACATTGATGGGAGCCTGAGGCGCTCCTGACTGGGTAAACAGGTACTGAGTAGAGAAGGTTTTCAAACACTGAAGCATACTCATGATGGACACAAGAACAACAGTGGGACGCAACAGAGGGAAGGTGATTCGCCAGAAAGATTGCCACCCGTCAGCCCCATCAATTCGTGCCGCTTCATACATACTCGGGGGAATGGATGCAAGACCAGAAATAAAGATAATGACAAAGTAACCCACGTATTTCCAGAAGTACACAATCATTGTCGAAATGCGTACCGTCATGCTATTGGCAAGCCAGCGATGGTCAATACCAGGGGTATTCATGATGAAGTTTACCCACTGGTTGGCCAAACCTCGGGGATCAAAGATCAACAGCCAAATTGCTGCAGAAACAACGGAAGAAATAACCGCTGGTGTGTAATAGGCCATCTGGAAAAATCGTTTTGCCTTAGGAACGCTCATGATGAAAGCAGCCAAAGCTAAACTGAGAACCAGCAGGGGAAGGAAGGTTCCCATGGCAAACACAAAGGTGGCCTCCACGGAATTCCAGAAATCCGGAGAGGTGAACAGATACTTGTAATGACTCAAACCAACAAAGGCCGGCTTTTTTAAAGAAAGAAGATTCTTCTTAAAAAGACTCGTGTAAAGAGCCATGATGATGGGGTAAAAACTAAAAATCGAAAAGAATATGATGGAAGGGGTGACAAAGATGACGCCCCAGCGGGCCAATTTTCTCTCTATTCGACCCGGCTTAGCGGATGCTCCCATATTGATACTCCTTCATAAGAAGAGGCCCGGCTGTCCGGGCCCCTTATTCATCAAATCAAAAATTGGATGAGAGTTTACATCTCGTCCAGAAGTTCTTGGGCTTTTGCCTTCAATGTGGCATGGGCCTGAACTGGGGAAATCCCACTGAGCATGACGGACTCAACAGCCTCTTTCACAAGCTCTTCCATCTTGGCGCCGTTCTCAGCGGTGTACACCACATTGGCTCGGGCCAAGTCATCCACAAAGACATTGGAATAGGGCATGTTTT
Source organism: Spirochaetales bacterium (assembly GCA_022360655.1). Classification (GTDB taxonomy): domain Bacteria; phylum Spirochaetota; class Spirochaetia; order DSM-2461; family DSM-2461; genus UBA2779. The sequence continues at coordinate 79,953 of JAKSCK010000048.1, forward strand.
TGAATGTTTCAGAGTTCATGAGCTTCTTGGTGGGGGGAACAATGTTCACAGCCTCCAAGTACTCTTCCTCATGACCCATCATATAGCCGGTCAATGCCCAAGCAGTCTTGATATCTTTGGCCGAATTCTGAGCATTCACCATGTAGTACTGACCATAGAAATTGCTGGCCACATCATTCACAGCATTCTCAAAAGTGGGATAAGGGATGATCATCCAATCGCCACTGTCATAGAATTCTTGGTTATCGCTTCGAATACGAGCCCCCTGGTATAAACCAGAGAGACACATGGCCATGTCATTGTTGTCCATGTTGAACAACTTCCGACCATTCTTGTAGGTGGGAGAACCAAGGTTACGTCCGTTGGGGCCCCATTCCTGCATGTAGGTGAGGAACTTAATCCAGGCATCATCACCAAGAATGGCAGTTTTCCCATCATCGCTCACCAACTGACCACCCAACTGCTCCACCATGGGAATCATGGAAATCAAGTAGTAGGGATAACGGAAGTCAAATCCACGACGGGTGATGATTTGACCATCACGCAAAACCAGTTTTTCGGAGATGTCAGCCATCTCTTCCCAGGTTTTGGGATAATCTTTTTCAGCATCCAAACCAGCATCAGCAAAAACGCGCTTGTTCACGTAAACGGCCCAGTTGTTCAATTCCAAGGGCATACCGTAAACATCACCATCTTTGATGACAGAATCCAAAGAGCCATCCACATACTGATTGATCATGTCAGAGGCATCAGCAAAACCTGCAGCAAGATAATCAACAGGTGCAACACGCTCATTCACAATGTAGGAATAGGCCTGCTCAATCTGCATATTGAAAATATCTGGACCAGCATTCGCAGCAAAAGCAGTCAACACCAACTCAAAGATTTTCTTGGATGAGTGGGTCACACGATTGACTGTGACATCAGGGTGAGAAGCCATGAACTCTTCCACGTAACGTGTTTCAATAGCATCCCGGTTTGGATCTTCATGGGTCCAGAATTCAAGAGTAACAGGACCGTCTGCAGACTCATCCTGTCCGTTCGCAAAGAGGGTAAATGCTGTTAAGACCAGCGTGAAAATGAGTAGAGCTCGTTTCATTCATTCCTCCAAATGATAGGTGGAACCATATTCCCTTGAATTTCACTCGGAAACCATAGGAGATATTTTCAAAACATAAGAGGATTTTGACATTGTTCTTATGCAAAGAGGTTTTTCACAATGCGTCCGGCAACCATGGTCATCAAAACATTGTATTGCTTGTCAAAAACGGTGATGTCCGCATCAAAACCTGGAACAAGCGCTCCTTTCCGGTCAAAGCCAAGGATTCGTGAGGGATTTTCTGTTGCCATCATCAGTGCTTGCTCGAGGGGAATTTGCCAGGAAACAAGATTCTTAATTCCTTTCATCATGGTGAGACTGCTTCCTGCAAACACCCCATCTGGTTTTTTAAACACCTCATCCACAAAGAGCACTTCTTCTCCATTGGCCAACAAAGTGCCTTCTTTTTGTGCCGTTGGTTTGAGAGCATCTGTCACAAGAACAACTTTGTTCACCGGCTTGCCCCGCAGCAGGAGTTGGATCAGTTCTGGATGAACATGCTCTCCATCCGCAATGATTTCACAGGACATATCCGGAAGTATCATGATGGCTCCCACTGCACCGGGGTTGCGGTGGTGGAGTCTGCTCATGGCATTAAAAAAGTGAGTGGAATGGCGGATACCAGCCTGCATCCCTTCCAACATGTTTTCATAGGCAGCATCGGTATGACCAGCCTGCAAAACAATGCCTTTTTTGACACAAGAGAGAGCCAACTCCCGCATATTTTTCAACTCTGGAGCCACGGTCATGTTGCTAATCATGCCCTCTCCGGCTTCCCAGAGTCGGTCCATCAAATCAAGATCAACAGGACTGCTTCCCCCTTGAGCCCCAAGACGTTTAGGGGAAATAAAAGGACCTTCCAAGTGGATTCCAAGGATTTCAGCTCCCTCACATTTTCCATGCGCCGCCACAATGGCTCGAATGGCATGGGTCATGCGTTCCTCATCATCGGAATACACAGTGGGGCAAAATGAACTCACGCCATGTTTGGCAAGAGCCTTGGACATTTCCAGAATGGATTCAGATTGATGGTCTTCTGTGCCAAAACCATTGAATCCATGGATGTGACTGTCAATCAAACCAGGAGCAATCCATGCTCCGTTCACATCATAGACAAGAGTGTCAGAAGGAATGGATTTCTTTTTAAACCGCTTGAGGCTAATCACATCCGCAATCTGCCCGTCTTCAACATAAACGCAGCTTTCTTCTTGGCGGGAATACCCACTGACAACAGTACCGTTTACAAGCCAAATCTTATGCATCTGATTGCAGCTCCTTGGTGTTGAATTGTCAAAAGAAGAGTGTCATGGGCACCATGCTTCAACTCTTCTCTTGCGATCCATACTCACGTTGAATCATCCTCAATTGAGGAAGGAATTCATTGAAGGTTCAGAACTGTACAGGGGGTTTTATCCTTAGACCAGCCCCATTTTCATTCAATACGACACGGGATGCAATCATTTGTCATTACCACTTTTGTTTATGCTACCTTACCAAGATATTCATCTATTTCTCTGTTAAAAAAACAATTAAAGAACAACGCTCTTTCTCTGAGCAATGCCATCATTTCAGAATTCGTATGGTTAAGATTTTTTCCATTTTTTTCTTTAAAACATGTGTTCTTGTAACGACAAAGCCTCAAGAACACAAAAAATGTGAAAACTTGCCCTCTCTATTTTCGCAGGGTATCGTATCACACATGGAGTGAACTAATGTCCGCCAAACACTGGGAAAATTTGATTGAAGAAAAGCTATGCATTCATCCTCAGAACCTTGCATTGGCCATGAAAGAGGAGGCCACTCGTCTATGGACCGCATCTGGTTGGAAAAAAGAAAAAATGAAAGGTGGAGTGCTTGTTGAATCGGCATCTGTGAGTGGAGTTTTTGCCCCATCTCATATCAAAGTTATGCGCAGCAGAGGCTTAGTGAAAGGTTCTCCTGAGGACCTCTTTCAACTCATAACGTCACCTGAGGGATATGCCATTTTGGATCCTGTGAGCCAGCCCGAAGATCATAAACACCCACCCCTCGAAACCCACAAGTGGGGAGAGAGGGGTCGACTTGATGTGGCTGTTGCAAGGGCCTCCTCTCCCCTTATGCCTCCAGCAGAATTTGTTGTACTCAACCTCATTTCGCCTGATGAAGGTTTGTTTCTTTCCAAATCCGTTCTCCACCCCCAAAGACCAGGGGGAAGTGTATATTGCTCAACTCCAGTTCCATCCCAGCAAGGGGAAAAACCTCTTCGACGCGCTTTAAACACCATGGGATGCTCTCTGTCCAAAGCCAAGCCTGGGTGGACGGAATTGGCCGTTTTGAATTATGTGGATATGGGGTTTGCGAAGGGGCAGGCCGCATGGCTGTATAATCTGATCAACCGTCGCTTCTTTGCTCCTTTGTACAAACGTTTGGCACAGGCTCTGGAAAATAATTAAGAACTACTCCTAACAACAAAAAGAACAGAGTTGGTTTACAATCGGTTCACATCTCTGCCCAATACTGTGGAAAAACTTGAGCAGAGGGATAGATATGCCTATCAAAACGATAATAGTGATTGCTGGTCTGGCCTTGGGGGCCAGTGCCTGTTCCGCCCAATCTGTATCCGCAGTCACTTCCGCGTCCATCAAAACGAAAGACGCTCGAAATACCACTGTGGTGGAAAGTACACGTCAAAATATTGCTGAGCAAAACCTCGTTGGCGATGATTTGTTTACTGAACGTGATTTACGCCAAGAAGTGGATTCTCAGAAAATCCAGGATTTTGTTCTCACCAGTGGCAACAATAGTGAAATCAAAGAGGAAGGGATTTACCGCCTCAGTGGTTCCTACCAGAACACATCATTGGTGATTAATGCGGGAGACCGTGACAAGATTCAACTGGTTTTGGATGGTTTGGAAATCACAAACCAAAACCAACCGGCAATTTACGTGAAATCAGCGGACAAAGTTTGGGTGACCACCAGTGAGAAAAACAGTGATCTGAAGGTCACAGGAGACTATACACCCGATGGTGATACCAATCTGGATGCCGTAATATTCTCTCGCTCCGATCTTGTTCTCAATGGAACTGGTTTTCTCAATATCCAAAGCAATGAAGGCAATGGGATTTCCACAAAAGATGATTTGAAAATCACAGGTGGTTCTTTTGTGATTCAAGCGGCAGAAGATGGGCTGGAAGCCAATGATTCCATCCGAATTCATGATGGCAACATCCGAATTGCCGCCGGTGAAGATGGACTGCACAGTGAAAATGATGAGGACTTAACCTTAGGGTATATCTTTATACGTGGTGGGAATATAACAATTAATTCAGGCGATGATGGAATCCGTGGGAATAGTCAAATCACCATTGCCGGAGGGTCCATCACTATCCCACAAAGCAAAGAAGGCATTGAGGCCACCCATATTCTCATTGAGGACGGCAGTATTGATATCTATGCCACAGATGATGGCATCAATGCCACCCGAAAAGGAGCTGGAACGGTGGCCATTCGTGTCACTGGTGGATCCATTGCCATATCCATGGCCAATGGTGATACCGATGCCTTTGATTCCAATGGAGATCTCTTCATCAGCGGTGGAACCATTGATGTCACAGCTCGTTCCGCCTTTGATGCGGATGGGCAGTCCTCATTGACAGGAGGAACCGTGCGTGTGAACGGTTCACCAGTCACATCTCTGTCCCAAGGGGGATTCCGGGGCGGTAAACGAAAATCACCTCGACGCTAAACATCAAGGAGCACAGCATGGGACAAATTTTTGAACGAAAAGAGATAAAGTATCTCCTTACAAAGCAGCAATATCAATCTCTGATGAAAAGCATCAAGTCCCATGTGCTTCCGGATATTCATCCCCAGTACTGCATCACCAATCTGTACTTTGACACCCCTGACCATCGGCTGATTCGCCGAAGTTTGGAAAAGCCCCTGTATAAGGAAAAGATGCGTCTGCGGAGTTACGGCCCCATCAAAGGAACGGACCCGGCCTATTGGGAACTCAAAAAGAAATTCAAAGGCATTGTGTATAAGCGGCGGATTTGTCAGCCTCTCAATACCATTCTTGATGTATATGAAAATCGTCAGGAATGGACAGACCAGGTGGGACTGGAAATTGCTCACTTTTCTCAAATCTATCCCAACCTGAAACCCGTTATGCACATCTCCTATGAACGAATGGCCTACTGTGGACTCTTGGATTCCTCTCTGCGCATCACTTTCGATCAAAACATCCTTTGGAGAGAGGAGGCCTTATCCCTGACTTCGCCTTTAGGAGGATGCCCACTTCTTCATGAAGAGGAGATTCTCATGGAAATTAAATGCTTTGGCTCCATGCCTTTATGGATAACAAAGACTCTTTCTGAACACCAGATCTTTCCGTCCTCATTCTCAAAGTATGGTCGGGCCTATGGTGAAAAGATCCTGCTTCAGAACGCAGCATAAACGGTAAAACTTAAAGGAAATCTGTTCATGAACTGGCTTACAGCTCTCGAAACACAAACTCAAGCGTCCACCCTATTATCCTTGGGGGCCTTCTCGGCCAATATTTTGGTGGCCATCGGTTTAGGAATCATTATTTCTGGCATCTTTTGTTTTCGAAAGAATGTGTCTCAATCCCTTACTTTGGCATTAGCTCTTCTTCCACCCGCTGTTTCGGTTGTGGTGATGATGGTGGATGGCTCCATTGGGGCAGGGCTTGCTGTGGCCGGAGCCTTTTCCTTGGTTCGTTTCCGGTCCGCTCCCGGTTCCGCTCGTGACATTCTGGCCGTATTTGTGGCCATGGCTGTAGGACTCACCTGTGCCATGGGAGCCTATGCCCATGCTCTCATTTTTGTGGCCGTGATTCTTCCAGGCCTTCTGGTCATTGAAAAACTCCAGGGAAGAAAAATCACCCCATCCAAGAATCGTACTCTCCGCATCACCGTCCCAGAAGACCTCAACTACAGTCGAGCCTTTGACAGTGTGTTCCAACAGTATGCTCAGTCCTACACCCTCATTACGGTCAAAACAAGCAATATGGGCAGCCTGTATAAACTTCAATATGACCTGAAATTAAAAGATGCTTCTCAAGAGAAAGATTTCATTGATCAGCTGAGGATTCGAAATGGGAATCTGGAAATTGTTTGCGGACTTACCGCAGGAAGTGGAGGAGATTTGTAGGGAAGAAAACCAGGGCTTTCACGCCCTGATCACAACTTAAATTAAATGGACAATAACTTTAGGGCTGTAGTAGTTATTTCAAATAATTGAACTATAATTCCTTATAGAGCTTAGAAAAAGCCGTCTTTCAACGTCAAACAAATTAAGCTACTAGAATATTTTGTTCTCGGAGCCACAGCAAGAGCAAGTGCAGAGTTGGTTTCTGTACAAATAAACACCACAACGAAATTCTTTATGCGCCTAAGATCTAGATTGCAAATAAATTGCCTACATCTGAATTAGATCATGAAGTTGAAGCTGATGAAAGTTATTTTGGTGGCAGAAGATAAGGTAAACGCGGGAGAGGAGCTTCTGGGAAAGTCGTTGTTTTTGGCCTTCTGAAACGAGGAAGGAAGGTTTATACAGCAATTGTTAAAGATACCAGAGCTTCCACTTTAATGCCTATAATACAAGTACATGTAAAAGTCGATAGCGTTGTTTATACAGATACTTTTCGTAGTTATGATGCGCTAGATGTCTCTGAGTTTAAGCATTATAGAATTAACCATGAAATTAAATTTGCCCAATAATATAACCATATTAATGGAATAGAAAAATTTTGGAATCAAGCCAAAAGACATATGCGAAAATTCAACGAAAGAAAAAAAGAGAAAACTTCTATTGGTGCCTAAAGGAATGTGAGTGGCGCTTTAACGAAGGTACTCATAAGCAACTTCTAAGAGAACTTAAAAATTGGTACTTGAATGCAACGAAAGGTTAAATAACTACTATAGCCCCTAACTTTATATCGTTCTTATCATTGTTTTTTTGGTGAAAAATAATTTATAGAGAGAGTTCCATCATATGAAAAGTTACCTCCATAGAATTGCCTCTATTCCTGAATTCAACTTTGATCCTACCTCGATTATCCGGACTGTCAGTTCAATCAGAATTGCCCTCATACCCCCTCTGAGGGGTGACATCACTTCTCTGCATATTGGTCCTAGTGGGAGACTCGCAGGAAATATCGAAATGCCAAAGAGTTGAACAGGGATTTCTACTGGTATATTGAAATCTACGATAGCAGAGTCAGGAAACATTCTAAGAATCTCTGGTTGCTCCCGGAAGTGAAAGAATGTCTTACAAACAGGATAATGTCGCTTAACTAGCTGTCCGTTTTTTCGAGGCATGATCAAGTGCAACCCGACATGAATGGGAAGGGCAAGCTGCAGTATCATTGACGCTTGTCCAAACCTACCACAGTCAGAGGAGCACAATGTACAGACATCATCCAAAAAGAGATGACATCCTCCCCCTCTCAATCATGCACTTTCAACTTTTCTCAATCTTTTAGTGACTCTATCGATAGAAACATGTATACTCCTTCCATCACTGGCAAGGAGAGCATCATGGGCTATATCAAGAATCATCCCAACGAACAGGGGCATTTTGGCGAATACGGTGGATCCTTCATCCCCCCGCAACTTCAAACAGAAATGGACAAAATTACCGATGCCTACTACGCCATCAGTAAATCCCATGAGTTCATCACAGAACTGCGCTCCATCCGAAAACATTTCCAAGGGCGCCCCACCCCGGTTTATTTTGCCAAAGGTCTTTCAGAAAAATACGGTGGACGGATTTACCTGAAGCGGGAAGATTTAAATCATACCGGCGCCCACAAGCTCAATCACTGCATGGGAGAAGCCCTCTTGGCCAAGTACATGGGTAAGAAAAAACTCATTGCAGAAACCGGAGCAGGGCAGCATGGCGTGGCTCTGGCCACGGCCGCCGCCTATTTTGGTTTGGAATGTGAAATCCACATGGGCGAGGTGGACATTGCCAAAGAGCACCCCAATGTGGTGCGCATGAAAATCCTTGGAGCCAAAGTGATTCCTGTCACCTTTGGTTTAAAAACGCTCAAAGAAGCCGTGGATTCGGCCTTTGACGCCTATCTCAAGGACCCCGTGAACAGCATCTATTGCATTGGCTCTGTGGTGGGTCCCCATCCCTTCCCCATGATGGTTCGGGATTTCCAGCAAGTCATTGGCGTCGAAGCGAAAGAACAATTCCATGCCATGACCGGAGATCAGCCGGACAACCTGGTGGCCTGCGTGGGTGGTGGAAGCAATGCCATGGGTCTCTTCTCCGCCTTTATTGAAGACCAATGCGATATTTATGGGGTAGAACCCGGTGGCCGGTCACTCAATCTTGGAGACCATGCCGCCACCATGACCCTGGGAACTCCTGGTACCATTCATGGTTTTAAATGCTACACACTTCAAGATGAGCAAGGTGAACCTGCCCCCGTTTACTCCATTGCCAGCGGCCTGGATTACCCTGGCGTAGGCCCTGAACATTCCATGCTCAAAGATCAGGGCAGGGTGCAGTATGTCACAGCGAATGACAAAGAAACCTTGGATGCCTTCTTTGAATTATCCAAAGTGGAGGGCATCATTCCGGCCCTAGAAAGCGCCCATGCCGTGGCCTTTGCCTGCAAGTTGGCCCAGGAAAAGAAGAGAGAATCCATTTTGGTCAATCTCTCCGGCCGAGGGGATAAAGACATTGATTTTGTGGTTGAAAACTACGGCGCAGAATACGGCGTTTCTTAATTTATACCGACCCCTTGGAGCCAAGCCTCCTCGGGGAAAACAGCCATTCCTTCCCATACCCCGAGAATCTCTGATTCTCGGGGTAAAGCCTAATCTCCGAGATGTTCTCCATTTTCCATGGCCCAAAGCATCACACCCACCCGATTTTCCACACCAAGAATGTCATAAATTCGCGAGACATAATTCCGAACGGTTCCTTCGGATAATGAAAGCCGTTCAGCAATGGCTGAATTGCCCAACCCCCGTATCACAAGTTTGAGGATTTGCTCTTCCCGCGCTGTCATCCCAGAAATTCCCATCATGGATGAATGATCCTGCGCATGAGCAGGTTCGGGTTGTTCCCCTTCTGCGGGGAGATGGTTGTTAAAATCATCCATCGAAGGGCGAGAGCTTGAGGCAAGGTGCACCTCTCTCAAAGAGCCTGCGGCCCGATGCGACATGATAAAGGAACCTTGGTGCACGGCCTTGATACTTTCCACCATTTCATCCACAGGACTCTCTTTGAGAATATAGCCTCGAACACCAATTTTAAGAGCTTCACTCACAAAATCTTTTTCATTAAAAGTTGTGAGAAAAACAACGGGAAGATCGGGGTGTCTTTCCCGGAGTTTTCTGGCCACTTCTAAGCCATTTTCCTCAGGCATGCGTATGTCAAGAAGCACCAAATCTGGAACGGATTCTTGACAGGCCAGATACAGCTCATCAGAACGAGTGAAGGCCCCCACTACCTCAATCATTTGATCCTTTCTGCCGAGAACAGAAATCAATCCCTCAAGATACACTTCTTGATCATCTAATAGCATCACTTGGATTGACATCAATCGTCCCTCCAGGGCACATCAACTCCAAGGTCAAAACCTCTGTTTGGCAGGGTTTGCCAGAAAACCGTTCCTCCAAGATTTTCAACTCGTTCCTGTATTCCCGAAAGCCCACTACCAGGATCTACGGTGAGGGCACCTGCCCCATCATCACTAATTTTTAGAAGAATCATATTCAGCTTTTCATCATAACGACCACGAACGGCAATGTAGCTGCTTTTCCCATGACGGTAGGCATTGGTGAGTCCTTCTTTGATGATTTGATAAAAAAATTGTCCCAACACGTCCATCTGTTTGGGTAAGATGTTCAACACACAAACAATGCGTACTCCTGTGCACTCAGCAAAATCCTCACAGGCTCGTTCAATGAGCTGAGCATAATTCTCAACATCATTCTGAATTTCAATATTTCGAAGCTCTTCCACTTTCTCTCGAATCTCTTTCAGAGTTTTTCGGGAAATATCAAGAAGGGTTTGTAACCGGTCTCTTGAGAGTTGATCATCCAGAAGAAGCCGCTCAAGTTGAACAATTTGGGCCGTGAGCATGTGGCCCATCGTATCATGAATAAACGCTGCTTGAATCTTTCGTTCCTTCATAATCGAATCCACTCGTTCCCGCTGTATTCGCCCATTGATTTGGGTTGTGAGAGTGGATAATTGGGAGGCGGCCCATCGTGCTTGAGCATAGAGCCGTGTTTGCCGCTCTACTTCCACATGCCGTTGCCTGAGAGAGTAGCAAATGGGAATGAGCAAGGATGGCAAAAGGAAGAGCATCAGGATGGAATCCCAGAAGCGAAAGAGCACTGAAAGCCCACCATACTGAGCCCACACCAAGAGGGATGCCACCAAACCCTGGCGTGGATTGCCATAAAAGAGGGCAATGCCTAAGGAAAAGACAATGAGGGATTGATGAAGAGTGGGGAATGCGGGATGACGAACAAGAAGCAGAACATCGGAGAGGAATATACAACTCAAAAGATTCTGCCAATCAATGAGCGCCTCCCCTCTTCGATACCGGAAGAAGGGGCCAAGAGAAAAAAGGGTGTAGAGCAAATACACTCCACTGTATCCAAAAATGACAATGCGTTCTTCTGTGCTATGAGGTATCCGCAGAAAAAGAAGATTCGCAAAGATTGCAAGAAACGTGCATAACCATTGAATCCAATAGGCCCAACGCACACCTTCAGGAACGGGCATCGACGAAGATGGGCCCCCCCGTCGATGCCGTGTAGAATCCTGGATTAATGCATGATGGGTCACTCGCGGGCCTCCCTCTCGGGTCAAGGTATGCACCTTGGCCCGCGAAGAACCATTATCCACAAATCATCCGTTGCTCTAAACTCCTTAGAGTGATTCGCGAATGATTTCGATGTACCGGCTCAGCCCAACGGCTTCCATAGCTTCAATGTACTCATCCCAACCTTCATCAACATCCAGTTCACCAACCATGAACTTGGCGCGGTAGGATTTGTAAACCTCTTTGAGTTTTGCCTTCAAATCCAATGCTTCATCAGTTGTGGGCTCAAAAATGGGAGTGATGAGTGCGTTGGTTTCTGCAAAATCCAAGTTCTTTCGGATGATGGGATTCTGAATCTTTTCAATACGAGATCCATAGAAAATCAGATCACCCAGAACATGGACACCACCGCCCCATTCCTGATCCATCACGTCCTGGTTTGGAACAATCTTTCCATCCACTACATCATGATGGATGCCTTCAATCCCATAGATTCCCAAGGCAATACCTTCTGGGCTTACCATGTAATCTAGGAACTCCACAATCTTACGTTTTTTGGCCTCAGGAAGCGCACTATTAATCACAACCTGGGCATAGGAGAAGGAATTGTTTCCCCATTTGTAGGCTCCGGCTGGTCCCTCAGGGAAGGGAACAATGGCACCAAGTTTAGCATTGGGGAAATTCTGCTTGAGAGGTTTCTGCAATTCGTTGAAGGTTCCTTCCGAACCATTCTTGAAGGTCACACCAGCCTGTCCGGAAACAAACTTGTCGGAAACAGCCTGCAAGTTGTAGGTGAAAAATTCAGGATCAATGAGTCCATCCTGATACAAACCTGCAATGTACTTCAGATAATCTTTGTATCCATCAGAAACCAACTCATATTCAACATTCCCACCATCAACTTTCCAGGTGTTGTAACCAGTGAAGGCCATGCGAACATGAATCAACCACCAGTTATCCACAACAAAACCTTCGGTGTTGGTGCCATCAAGATCAGCATCCACAAAGGCCTGAAGCATATCCCGGAAATCATCATAGGTTTTGGGCAATTCCAAACCAAGTTGATCAAGCCAGTCCTGACGCACATACATGGCATGTTCCATCGCACCACCCCAGTTTGGGATACGATAGAAATTGCCATTAGCATCGGCATATTTTTCCTGAGTAGGGCGTTGGAGGTGAGCCAAGAGATTTTCCGCACCCATCTCTTCTGCAAGAGCAGAAATATTCTCAATCAGCCCATCTTCATAGAGAAGCGCATAGGTATCTTCATCCCGAATTTTATACACATCAGGAAAATCTCCTGCAGCAATTCGTAGATCAAGGGAATCCCAATATTGCCCATGAGAAGTTGTGGAGATATCCAAGTCAATTCCCACAGCCTCTTCAATGGCCAAAACAACCGCATCATCTTCCGGGACATCAATGGCATGGTAGGTAGAAATCTTAACGGGGGAGTCCCCCTCTTCCGCTCCACCATTCGCCCACACAGGTGCTGAACTCACAGCAAGAACTGTCAATGCACCGATGAGTACCTTCTTCATAAAATCCTCCTTGGTTTTCTTATGGTTACAGACTTCGAAAGCCTTTTTTTGCGAATTAAAGGCAAAAAATCATCCTTTTACAGAACCAATCATTACACCCTTCACAAAGTAGGATTGCAGGAAGGGATACACAACAAGAATGGGCAAAACAGCAATCACAACACTTCCCATTTGAATAGCTGTATTATTAACAAAGTTGGAACTACTACCTCCTGCGGAGTTATTGGACATGTCGCTACTGAGGTTGGAAATAATTCGGTAAAGATAATCCTGAAGTGTTCGTTTCTCTGCATCATAAACAAAGAACACAGATGTAAAAAAAGTATTCCAATAATCCACTGCATAAAACAATGCAATCGTGGCTAAAATGGCTTGTGATAAAGGAAGCACAATCTGCACAAATATTCTAAGATGTCCACAGCCATCCATTTCCGCAGATTCTACAATTTCACTGGAGAAAGAGAGAAAATGTGTTCTCATTACCACCAAGAAAAAAGCATTGCATAATCTTGGAATAATAAAAACAGGCATTTTGTTTATCATTCCCATATTTTTATACAAGACATATAAGGGAATGAGTCCCGCATCAATAAACATGGTAAGGATAATCAAAAAGTAAAGAGCTTTTGAGCCTGGAAAACGGCGAGCTAAACCATAGGCGGCCACGGCCGTAAAGGCTAGACTCACCAAAGTTCCAACAAGAGTGATGAGAACAGTATTCCAGAATGGAGCAAAGATTTGCCCTTGCTCCCAGATGAATTTATAGCCATCAATATTGAAGGATTTTGGCCAGAATATAAATGTGGATTTGGCATATTCTGAATACTCCATTAAGGAACCAATAATGACAAACCAAAATGGATATATCATTAGCATACATACAAATATAAAGAATATATTCAGAACTACATCAAAGGAATCTACCCTCTTACCAAGTGAACGCATTAGAGAAGTCCCTCCCCGGAGAATTTCTTTGAAAGCCAATCTGATGTAACCAGGAAGAATGTTGCTAAAAGACTCTTAAATAATCCAGCTGCTGTTGCATAACTGTAGCGTCTTTCAATAAGACCAGTACGATAAACAAAGGTATCCAAAACATCGCCCACATCTTGAACAAGATCATTCTTGAGTATCAGGATTTGCTCAAACCCAACATTCAAAAGATTCCCTAAGCGAAGAATTAAAAGCACAATGATAACATCACGAATGCTGGGTAATGTGATGTACATAATTTCTTGCCAACGCCTGGCACCATCAATGCGAGCGGCTTCATAAAGTTCAGGATTGATTCGTGTGATGGAAGCTAAATAGATGATGGTCCCCCATCCTGCGCTTTTCCAAATATCCGTTGTGACAAGAAGTCCTCTAAAGATGCTCTTGTCACCAAGCCAAAATATTGGATCAAAACCCATTATTTCGATGATTTTATTCACACTACCATCATTCAAAGACAATAAATTTTGTAGAATTCCACCAATAACAGCCCAGGAAATAAAATGGGGTAGATAAATTAGTGTTTGAGTCCATTTCTTAAAGCGTTGACTTCGAAGCTCATTCAAAAGAACGGCCAAAATGATAGGGGCAGGGAATCCCCAAATTAACTTATAAAAACTGATTAAAAGAGTGTTTACAAAGGCCTGTCGGAACCCTGGAGTTTCGAAAAGCTGTATAAAATACTTTAACCCGGCAAAAGGCGCATCACCGATGGACCGTGTAATTCGATAATCCCGAAATGCAATGGTCACAAAATAGAAGGGCACGTACTTAAAAATAAGAAAGAACGCGACAACCGGAAAAACAAAAGCGTACCAAACTCGATTACGACGAACATCTCGGATGAGGCCATTTCGTCTCTTGCTCAGCACATCAGGGAAGGCCTTGATGGCATTATTCATTACAACCTCTCGGACAGGTATGACGGAAGCCATCATAGGAGACCCACCAACAGACCAACAGAACATTTGTCATATGCATTTGTCACAGATCAGGCGATGACAGGAAAAACACGATGAGATGCGAGGGTTCGTAGAAAAGTTCTAAAGAGTTGAGCAGAAAATCTGAGAACTATACTCAGCAATGCAAAGAGAATGATGTATCAATTCAATGAAATCATGCATGGTCAAAACAGAGATAAGGCTTCTGTCATGACCATGAAGGCTCTTAAACAAGTGTTATTGAACGGTTTTTGCGGCCATCTCCATCAAAAATGCACCGCCAAGAAAGAGACTCAAATCCGTCTTGGAATCTGCACATTGATCCCATTTTTGGCCCATATATCCTTGTTTCTTGTTCCGTCCAATGTCCCAAAGAGTATTGGCATTTTTCAGAATGAACGGGCTGTATTCTCCCGTTTCCTCATTCAGTATGGAAAGATATCGAAGATAAATCCCTCGAAATAATCCACCGTCGCCATCTCCCTCCTCACAAAGCAAGCCCTGGTCATTAGTTAAAATCTCCATGCTGCGTTTGGCTGTACGCTGAGCATGACCAAAATACTCCGTTTTTCCCGTGAGGTGGTATAGCTCCATTGCGGCACCAATAAAAACTCCCTGGCAGTAGCTAAAAAGCCAGGAATCATTGGAGTTCTTGCCATCAATTCGTCCATCCCCCTGTCGATTTATACCATCCCAGACTGTACCATCTTGAAAATCCACGAGGGTTTTGACTTCCCAGTCAAATAATCGGCATGCCCATTCAAGGTCCTCTTCACAACCTTCAAGCTTATGAAGGCGAGCAGAAAGTATGGCCGCCGGCATATTGGCAGGAGTGTTTTTATACTCTGGAGTGTCGGTTCTCCATGCAATCCCTCCTCCCTGATGCTCATTCCAACCAAGCTTAATGTAGGACCATAATGAATGCGTAGAATCCAAGTATTCTTGATGACCAGTTAATTCATAGGCTCGTAGCAAGGCAAGAGCTAACCATTCCATATCATCATAAAATTCATTAAAAAAGCTTTGACTATTCAAGCTATAAAGGCTCTCATAAATTTCTTGAAATCGATGGATATAACTCTGTTTTCCAGTACGTTCATATCCATCAAGGAGGTAGTCTAATGCATGAGCCTGCCACCAAAAATGAAGTTGATCTTCTTGGTCTGTATGGAGCCTTGAGCGATTCTGATCCCAATACAAACGATCAAAATCTTCTTGAACAATATTGGCTCTATAATTCATCAACTCATTTGTGATTTCTTTCTTTTCCATGACACTCACTTCGCTATTCCTATCTGGTTTTTGAAACGTTTGGCATCCCATAATTAAAACCATGAGAAAAACCAAACATAGGGCTTTTATGTTAATATTTTTCATAAACTCAAAAAATCATCATGTTTTCATTCCAGTAAAAGCAATCCCTTTCACAAAGTGTTTTTGTGCACATATGAATAGAATGAGCATTGGTAAAATAGCCACTAGTGATCCAGCCATCATGGCACCAAAATCCGTACTACGATTGTAGGAGAAGGCCTGGAGAGCCATTTGTATTGTTGATTTTTCTGGACTTGATAAAACAATCATGGGCCACAAAAAATTGTTCCAACCGGCTTGAAAGGTAAAAATACTCAAAGCGGCCATGGCCGGTTTGGTGAGAGGCATGTAGACCCGAAAGAAAATGGCAAATTCACTGGCTCCATCAATTCGTGCTGCTGCTCCCAACTCATCCGGAAGAGTTTGATAGAATTGGCGCATAAGAAACACGGCAAAAGTGCCTGCTGCTCCAGGAAGAAGAATGGCCCAATAACTGTCTAACATCCCCATTCCGCCCTGTCCCAGAAGATTATTCCCCCCTGCTAAGGGAAAATTTTTCAATAGAAGAAACTGAGGAATCATGGTGACAATTCCTGGCACCATGAAAGAGGAGGGTAAAATTTTAAAGGCAAGATCCTTCCCTTTAAAATGAAGTTTTGCAAAGGAATAACCAGCAAGAGAGCCAAAAAATAAATTTAAAATTACACCAAAAGATGCAAGAAAGAACGAGTTTATAAAAAAACGAGCAAAATCCACTGTTGTAAACGCATTATAATAATGCTCTAGTGTTATTGTTTTTGGTATCCAGCTGATGGGAATTGAAAAAATTTCACTATCTGGTTTTAAGGAAGTAATGATTGACCAATAAAAGGGAAGAAACATCACAATCCCTGCACAAATCAAAAACGCAGTAAAAAAGATTTTTTCTACAAAATTCAGAGTTTTTGTTATTTTCATTTTTTCATTTCCTTTTCATCTTTATTCAACTTAAAACTAAGGATGGTAAAAAGAAGAATAACAAGGAAAAGAAGAACCGCCATTGAAGAGGCATACCCCATATTCAGGAGATTAAATCCTTCATTATAAATCATGTAGACAGGAGTCATTGTGGCATATCCTGGACCTCCTTGTGTGAGGGCAAAAGCTTGATCAAAAAGTTGAAAAGAACCAATCATGGAAAGAATAATAACCAAAAACGTTGTGGGCCTCATGAGAGGAAGGGTGATTCTAAAAAAGCTCTGGATTCTCCCTGCCCCGTCCATCATTGCAGACTCATAAAGCTCCTTTGAAATACCCTGAAGGCCAGCAAGGAACAGAATCATGTTGCCACCAGCACCTTGCCACAATGTCACCATCACAATGGACATCATGGCTGTACTACTCATGGCCAACCAAGCTGGTCCAACAATGCCAATAGCAGCAAGAACTTGATTTAGAACCCCATAATGGGGATTCAATATCCAGAGCCAAACCGTTGAAGCGGCAATGGCCGAGGTAAGAGAAGGAATGTAAAAAATTGTTCGAAAGACCCCAACTCCGCGAAATGATTGATTCACAGCCACGGCCATAGAAAGGGAAAAAACAACCATGAGTGGGACATAAAGCGCAACATAGAAAACAATATTCTTTAATGAGATAAAAAAGATTTTATCTTTGAGAAGCATGGCGTAATTTGCCAATCCAACCCATTCTGTTTCAGTCAGAATATCGTAATCTGTGAAGCTTAAATAGAATGCACTCAATGCCGGCAAGGCCACAAATATCATAAAGAGGACAACACTGGGAAGAATAAAAAGCCAACCCATGAGGGCTTGATTTCCTCCTATTTGATACCCTCTGTTTCTTCTGAGGATTTGATTATTCACGCTATAAACCCTTATGAGCCCAGAGGATACCCCCTGGGCATTTCCGTTATTTCACCTTTTCTTGAAGGAGAATATCACCCATTTCCTGAGCCGCATCTAAGGCCTCTTGGGCACTCAATTTCCCTTCCATAAACATCTGAAGTTGGGGAATGACTGCTTTAATTTCCATGTTGGGGTATTGAGCAACTGTAGGACGAATTTTAGCAAACTCAAAAGTTTCAATGAATGATGGATAATAGGGATTTTCTGCGTAGTAAGCATCTTCTGTTGCCATCTTAACGCCTGGAATATTCTTGCTCATTTGTGCATACATTCCTGCATTTTCAGGCACAGTCAACCACCATTTCATCAGTTCCCAAGATTCATCTTTATGTTTAGCAGCGGAAGGAATGACAAGACCAAATCCACCCATAAGTCCTGCGTGATCTCCTTGAGGGCCTGCAGGAGGAGGAACAACACCAAAGTCCAAGTTATCTCCATAGCTTTCATAGGTGCTCAGCATCCAAGGTCCGGAGTAGGTCATGGCAACCTTCCCTGTCGCAAAGGCATCAATGCCCTCACCAAGTCCTGTCTCAAAACCAAGGGTGTACACTTTGGCATCCATCAGTTCTTTCCAGAAGTCCAATACCTGTTTACCAGCTTTTGTATTGAATGCAGTAGCTTGGCCATCATCATTCAGCATTTGACCACCAGCCTGCTGCAGCCACATGTTGAATAGACCCACATCATTCAGGGACATACCGGCAACTATCATTTTGTCACCGTCCCATTCCGTTAATGCTTTTGCCGCAACAAGCAATTCATCCCAGGTCTGAGGAGGCTCAAGGCCTTTTTCAGCAAACATCGCTTTGTTGTAGAAGAGAGCACGGCAATCCACCGTTAAGGGAAGACCATAAAGATGACCATCATTCGTTAATTCGCGAATGGCCTCACTGTAAAAGGCATCAGGACTGATGCCATCTGCAACCATTCTCTCTTCAATGGGAAGGAGAACACCCTTTGGAGCATAGAGTGCAGTTCGGAATCGATCCCAGAACATTAAATCTGGGGCATCACCACTCACAGATGCGGTCAAAAACTTTGTGACCATGTCTTGTTGAAGAACATATTCAGCGGTGATTTGGTCCTGACTTTCATTGAAGGCGTTCAGCATGAATTCAAACTGTTTTTGTCCTTCTCCACCCCAATCACCCCAGTACGAAATCACCGTTCGTCCAGAATCCTCACTACCCTTTCCTGAGGCGTCCTGCTGCCCATTCCCAAATGCAAAACACGCAGTCATAAGAACTGTGACGACAAGAAGTAAGACTCTTTTCATTGATTCTCTCCTATTTTTTTATTCAAAGCTCAATACGGCCATGAACAGATTCCACGTGATGAATAATCAATTCTGCAAATAGTGCATTTGCCCAGGAAAACCACTCTCTGGTAAAGGTTTGTGGATGATCACAATCAAACGACTCATGCATGTATCCCGTATCAGCATCTGTGGCGAGTAGTGTTTTGATCACCTGTTCCCGCTCTTGAGCATCTGTCGTGGTTAGACCTTGGATGATGAGACTGATGGGCCACACATGCTGGGATGGTGTATGAGGACTCCCAATTCCGCTGGCATACCGTCCTTGGTAATAAAACGGATTCGATTCACTGAGAATCATGGCTCGTGTGTTCTGATAGATGGGATCATGAACAGGGGCATATCCCAAATAAGGAATAGCTAATAAACTTGGAACATTAGCATCATCCATAAAATGATAATGCCCCAAGCCATCCACCTCATAGGCATACACAGATCCATATTGGGGATGATCTTGAATGGCATATTTTTGGATTCCATTCTGAATATCACACCGTAATGCTTTGGACTTATCTCTTAACTTTTTATTCTTAAAGATTTTACTAAATATCTCTTCAAGACAGTCCAGCACAACAACAGCAAACATATTGGATGGAACAAGATATCCGTAGCGACATGCATCATCGCTGGGTCGAAAACCAGACCAAGTCATACCTGTCCAAGCCACAGGGGCGCCGGAACCATCATGGCTGAGTGTGTCGGAAGGTGGACAATGTTCTCTTTCAAAACAATATGGGGATCTCTCATGATTCTGCTCTGTTGTCCACAAATCAAGCACACACTCCGCAACACGGAGAAATTGATCATTAAAGAGATCCTCCGAACCTGTCTCCTTCCACCACTGATGGGCCAGATGGAGAGGATAACAAAGGGAGTCAATTTCGTACTTTCGTTCCCAAACCCAATCATTGTTTTCCGTTTTATCTTTATGCCCCTTCCCATTCGCCGATTCATTAAAGGCATTGGCATACGGATCAATTTCAATGCACAACAATTGACGCTGAATTAACTTTTTCAGCATTTCTGCAAGATGAGGCTGTTTGCTGGCAAAGCGCATGTAAGGGCGTACCTGAGCTGAGGAATCCCGAAGCCACATGGCAGGGATATCTCCTGTAAAAACAAAGATAGAACCATCATCCAGGGTTCGTATTGTGGTATCCAAGGTGTTAAAGAAACAGTTTTCAAATGTCGTCTGCAAATATGAATCACTCAGAAAAGACTGAACATGCAGAACAAAAGGCTCAAAAGATTTTCGAAGAGGTTCCATGATGCATTGACTACCTTTATATCTTTTATAACTTTTAGTTATATTTCATATGCTATTTCACACATTATGATATGTCAACAATAAATGGCATGCTATTTTCAGAGAACAGAGACAGAGAATGAGGAGTAAGAAGGGAGAAAGGAAAGAAATTAACGAGGCGAAGAGGTGCTTTTTCCTGTAATGAGATGCGAAGACACAACATTTCGCCCAACAGATTCCTGTCCAGACAGCTTATCCAGCAAAACCTGGACAGCTTTACGGCCAATCAATTCTTCATCCTGACGAATATGGGTAAAGAAATGCTCTCCAAAGGAATGAGACGGTTCATCGTAACAAACGATGGAAAGATCTTCAGGAATACGGAGATTCAACTTCCGACAAGCCACACGACACAAGTGAGCAATATTGTATTCTGAAGCAAACAATGTTGTAATTTCAGGATGATTCTGGAGATGTTCAACAATGGTGTTCACATCAATATCCGCATTTTCATCGCCTGACTTCCCAGGCATGGTGGAAAACACTTCAATGAACTGAGAATCCCGGTCAATCACCATACCATGACGAGAGATTCCCTCTTCAAAGCCATGGATTCTATCCTCTAATGTGGATGTATTTGCTGTAGGAGGAGAAACAAAACAAATCTTTTGATGACCAAGTTCCACAAGATAGTCCACCATTTGACGAGCAGAATGGACATTATCCGAGGAAACACATGGAGCAGGCAGCCCTTTGAGGTACCGATCCACAAAAACAAGAGGGAATTGATCCAGCACGAGTTTGAGAAAAGATGGACTGTAATTTTCCCCATGCACAGGCATCACAATGAGTCCTTGAATTCCTGCAGCTTTTAGACCATCAATGATTTTTTCTTCAACAGATTGGATGCCATGGGAACGTTGATGAACAAGCAAATAGCCTCGTTCTGTGGCCTCAGCTTCCACGCCGCGCATCAAATCACAAGCAAACTGTCCGGAGTAATCGGGGAGGACAAAACCCAAAAGAGAGGGGGTGGATAGGGCTTCCGCATGACTTTTGGTGGGTGCCTCTTTTTGAACAAAGGTACCTTTTCCTCGGATTCTATGCACAAGTCCTTGTTCTACAAGCATATCCAATGCTTTCTTTGTTGTGATTCTACTCACATCATAGACTTGGGCAATTTCATTTTCAGGTGGAAGAAGTGCTCCTGGAGGATAAGTCCCATTTTGGATGTCGCTGAGGATTCCACTGTACACAATTTCATACAAATGACGGACTTTCTCTTTCACATAACCACCCTAAATGCACATTTGTTATATTATATATGCTTTATTTTCTGGTCAACTCTGTACCAAGGAATATTGCCCCTCTCCCAGAGACAAATTCGCACTTTACTTTGATTCTCATCAACTATCTCATATTTTTTCATTTCATGCTTGCGCCCTCCTTATTTTTGATAAATAATTATCAATTACTGAAAAATACCGAGCGGTCATTACGGAGCAACTCATTGTGGTCAAAACAAAAGTACTAGATTTAGCAAATAAAATTAGTCGATCAAAAACCGGTTCAAAACATGGCGTCAAACCTGAGGATCCTGAGTACAGAATCATTGAGCCTGTTCTCACCGATGATACAGCCTCTGTGGCCCTTTGCCTTGAATTGAAAAAGCCCCGAAGCAAAGATGAGGTGGCCTCTCTTTGTGGGAAAAGCCCTGAAGAGACAGAGAAGATTCTCTATCAATTGGCCCAAGACGGCATCATCAGCTACATCACAGAAGACGGTGTTGATAAGTTTCAATTAGAACTCTGGGTTCCTGGTGTCATGGAATTCATGGTTGTGAATAAGGAAAATGTGGCCAAGTATCCTCAGATCGCAGAATGCTTTGAGGAATACTCCCGACAAAAGGGTGGCTTCATGGCAGGGAAAGTTCCTTCTGGTCTTGGCCTGATGCGGGTGATTCCCATTGAGCAAACTATTGATGGAGAAACCCGGCGCGCCAGTTATGAGGAAGTGTCCCATTACCTTGATGAGAATGAAATTTTCTCTGTTTCTGATTGTGCATGCCGTTCTGTGCGGGAAGCCATGGGCGAGGGCTGTGGACATCTGAAAGAAGACATGTGCATCCAAATGGGAGATGGCGCAGAGTTCTACATCAAAACAGGACGAGGCCGACAAATCACCCGTGATGAAGCCAAAGCCATCCTGAAAAAAGCCGAGGAGAACGGTCTCTTCCACCAAATTGCCAACACAGATGGTCCTGGGAAAACGCATGCCATTTGCAACTGTTGTAGCTGTTCCTGCCTGGCGGTACGTCATGCCAACCACTTCAAGAACCCAGACATGGTTCGCTCCAATTACAGTTCTGTCATTGACCCAGAGAAATGTGTGGCCTGTGGCGAATGCGTAGAAAACTGCCCCACCAATGCACTGAAACTCGGTCAGAAGCTCTGTGGTGTTCCCAAACTGGATCTTCCTGCAAAGCGCCCTCTTCCCAGTGATACAGAATGGGGCGAAGACAAGTGGAATCCTGACTATCGTACCAATCGACGGGTTGTGACTGA
>JAKSCK010000037.1 GCA_022360655.1 Spirochaetales bacterium
AATTTTCCGTGAGGCTTGACCATATTATTCTTTATCTCTTTGCAAGGTGGAATTCCTATTTCGCCTTTGAATTATGATGTCTACGGGAGCCAAGGGCGTGAGTAGACTCGATAATTCAGAGATAGCGAAAAGGAATTATACCGCCGGTGGAATGAAGCTCATAGCTGAGTGAATCATCCCATCACTTGGCAGCGCAAGAAATTATTTCTTTCACTGCTTGACCCTTATCGGCGTAGAGAGTATTCTCCACTCCGGTTCACATAGTGTGCATAAAGAGTTTTATGCAGACGCCCAATGATTTTGGTTATATAACCTGGTGACTATGGCGGCGGGGCCACACCCGTTCCCATCCCGAACACGGACGTTAAGCCCGCCAGCGCCGATGGTACTGCATTTTTGTGGGAGAGTAGGTCGTCGCCAGGTTTTTTTAAACTCCAAGACGTAGCAGTCTGAGCTTCTTGCCTCACTTCGTTGCTGCCTCTTGGAGTTTTTTTTGCTCTAATTAGAAAACTTTCCTTGAAAATACACTTCCATAACTTGGATTTCCCCCTTCCTCAGTTCTTTTGCGTATGGTGCTGGAAGGAAGGAGGAGAACATTCTTTTCGTCCCTTTTCTGTGGATGCTGATTTTTTCTATTGAATAGTTCCCGCGAAAGAGATCAATTCTTTCTGGATTTCGATAAATGACCTGTGTTTGGTGAAAGAGTTGAAATTCTATTCTGCCATTTTCCGGAAAGAGTCGAAAAGGTAAGCTTGGTTGAGGCTGGAAAATCACTCCTTCCTTGTTTCTTTGAAAAGGATGCTGGCCTAAAAGAAACTCTGACCAAATTGTGAGATATTCTGCCGTGGCACCTGAGAGTCGACCAACAAATCCTCTTCCATGCAGGGACGAATCAGGAAAGGCACTGGATGCAAGAAAGGAGCTATTTTCAAAGAGGCTCCGTCCATATTGCTCTCTTTCCAAAAAGGGAATAAGAGTATGGAAGGCCTGGTTCCAAAAATGGGCATCATTCCCAGAACGGAGAAGTTCAAGTAGATACTTGTATTCCATATGAAGCCAGATAGAACCATTTTCGAGCCAACCACTGGGGAAGGCTTGAGCCCTGCCTATGCTGGCTGGTTCTGAGGAGATTGATGCATTCAGGAGAAACATCCTTAACGATTTATCATAGAGAGGGCTACTAAGAATGTCCTTATGAATAATGAGTTTCTCTTCTGGTGATGAAGCCATCTTCAATTGTTTGACCATTCCTTCAAGAAAGAGAGGGAGTGTCTTCCGCTGAAGCTCTGATGGAATAACTTTTCCAGGAGCAAGTTCTTTCCATCCACAAATTTCAAAGTAGTAGAAGGTGGGAAGATATCCATTATTTTCCTTTTTTGCTTTTTCAAGGTTTTGTTCTAGTACGGTTCTGGTGGTGCAGAAGTATGAGATGAGTGCACTGGAAGTACGAGTTTCTTGGTCTATCTCATGCCCATAAATTGAATCTCTGTATAGTGCCAGCATTGAATGACGGGCAAGCCAGCGTTGATGACGGTTTTCAACATCATTCAAGGTTTCCAGATTCTCAAGAAGTTGCCATGCAGCCAAGAACAGGGTGATGGATCGATCTGGATTCTCCTTGAGTCGGGGAATCAGCATTTTTATGAGGCGAAGGAGTTCTACACCATCACTGATGGATGAGCCAAAAAGCCCAGGGAGCCCATTGAGGGCATCATACCAGCCAGGACGCCCCGCATTCATTTCAAGACCGCATTCTTCATAACCAAGAGAGGCCGATTTGACGAGAGCCAGAATGAGAAGCTTTTCCATTAGGGTGGAACGAAGGGGAAGAAATCGTTCTGTGATGTTCTGAATCTCTATATGGTCCTCATGAATTATTTCGGAGTCCTCCATTCGAAAGCGTTCCGTGAGAGGACGAATTCGAACGTTGGATGAAAACCATCTGTACTCCGATTGGCCAAAGAAAAGATGTTCATCCTTCTCTGGGAAAATTCGAAGGTATTGGTCAATCAGATCAAGATTGTAGGTCCAGTGATCCACCCAATAACCTTCTCCAAAACATGCCTTTGGCTGATAGCGAGATGAAAGAAGAATCTTGGAAATTTCTTCTTGGGAAAAACCACGATCATAAAGATTGCCAGGGGTTAAATTTTCATTCTCTGGTATGGCTTTTTCAGGGAAATCCTTTTGAAGTTTGTTCCTCATGTCGGGTGTGAGTAAAAAACTCCCTGGGTAAACAAGGAGGGGATTATGACCATCGGGTTGGATGAGGTCCATGAAGAGTCGAATATCGTAGTTCCCAATTTCTGGGTAAGTGAATACATTCAGACGACGATTCTGATTGATATCACGGTAATTCCCAAAGCCTGCGGAGTACCGTGTTGATGGAAGATTGAAGTCGTTGTAATCCCGTTCAAGATCACCATGTTTCCGACCATACACATAGAACACCTGGGTTTGATTCTTTTGGCTCCAGATCATGGGCATTCCCCCGCGTAAGGTGTTGTCTAGGGCTGTTTGCGCTGTATAGGCATCCAGAATTGGAAGGGCCGTTTTCATTTGATAGGGCTCGATGCAACGGTGTGTTTCCTGGATGCATTCTTGAATCTTTGATTCAAACCATGGGGTGCTTTCCCAGTTTTTTTGTCTTTGTCTATGAGGTTGTTCAACGAATCCAAAGAGAGAATGCAAATCAAGAGATTCACCTGAGGAGAGAGAGGCCGGAAATCCAGCAAATCCACAAGGATAGCGCCCAAGAAGAATGTTCTGCGATTCTCGTATTTCGTGGAGACTCTTTTCCCGAAACAGAGTTGGATTGGAGAATCCCAGATTGGATCCAAAAATCACAGAAGCATCTGTGATTGGAATCAAAGGTTGATCAATGCCCTGGCGTCGGACCACTGCAGACATAAAGTGACCACCCTTAATGGCTTCAACGTTGATGGTATCGCTGATACTGGCACGTATGCGGAAAGATGGAATCTGGGGTATGGAACAATCCGTTTCTATCCATGCCGCGGCTGTTGCACTCATATTTTTGAGGATCCCATCATGGATTCCATAGGGAACAATGCGAGGAAGTCCATCAAGGATTTCTAATTCAAAGGATGTTGACGAAGTGTTTGTGATTGTTAAATGGCGAATCAAAGCTGGATAGCTTTCTCCTGGTAATGTGGCATATTCCACATCAAACAGAAGTCCATTCTTCCACTGTTCTTGAATGTGAAGTGTGGCCTGGCCAACGAAAAGGGTTCTTTGAAGGGGGAGAAGAGCATTCTCACCAAATGGTTCAGAAACACCTTGTCCTTGTATTTTTACAAATGTGCGAAAGCCAAGTCGCTCGGTGTCCCTATAGGCTTGATCTGCAGGACGAAATTCAAGAATGGGCTGATTTTTATTGCTGTGGCCAAAGCTTGTGACGCATTGACCTCTGTTGACATAGAAGCACCATAGAGGAGTTCCATGAAGTCCTGCAATCCCAGGGAGAAAGCTGGAAAAGGCTGATGCTTGATTGTAATTTTGGATGGAGTAGATTCCTTGTCTGGTTAGTTCTTCTTGAGTAAGGTTAGTCCTTCCAAGGGGATTTCTTGTCATTGGTACACCCTTATCCAATCCACCAAGAGTTTTTGAGGAAAGTAATTGGCATTTGGGGGAGGATTGGGAAGAAAATTCCCCCCTATTGCAAGATTGATGAGAAGAAAAAAGGGACGATCAAAGGGAGCATTGACACCCTGAAGAGAAGAATTCCAGTTTCTTTGAATGGCATAAAGAATTCCATCAACATACCAGCGCAGTTCTCCAGGAGTCCATTCCAAGGAAAAGATATGAAAATCCTGGGCAAAACTGTTTCGGGAAAAATCCTGACCCCGATATCCATAGGGATTACCAAAATGGATGGTTCCAAGGATGGTGCTTGGGTCATTTCCTCGATACTCCATGATGTCAATTTCCCCGCAGATGGGCCATCCTACATCTTCAATGTTAGCTCCAAGCATCCAGAAGGCTGGCCAGAGTCCTGTTCCCACAGGCAACTTGATGCGAGCTTCGATTCGTCCATAAGTGAAGGTTTGTAGTCCTTGGGTTTTGAGGCGTGCCGAGGTGTAGGAGGAGCCTTGGTACACTTCTCTATGGGCTTCAATCACAAGACCACGTCCTCCTTGGGGAAAATTCTCAATTCGGACATTCTCAGATCTTTGGGTATAGTATTGCAGCTCGTTATTTCCCCAACCTATAAGGCCTTGGGTGCTTCCTGTGCCAATGTCATAGGTCCAATTGTTTCCATTAATGGAATTCCCATTGAATTCATCATTCCATACCAGTTCATCAAACAGAGGATTCCCGTGTTTGCATCCTCCTAAAACCACCACGGCCAGGAGGGCCGTGGTCGATATAAGGAAGAACCTAAAGCCCCAATTTGGCCTTGTTTGCATTGATGCGTTCCTGTTTGTAAGCCATGAGAGTCTCTAATCCAAGGTTTTTTCGCTGCTCTTGCATCTCCTCCCAGAGGGTGTTGAATTCACTTTGTGTTTCTGCTTTGAGAAGTTTTGGAAGGGTTTTGCCAAAGAGGGCCGATATTTTAGCCCCAATGATGCCTTCGGGTTCAAAGGGTTGGGGGTCTGTGTTGTCATACATGGCATAGCTGACGGTGTAAGGTTTGGTCCAGGCACTGAGCTCCTTGTAGGGGGTGACAGGTTCTCCTTCCCATTGAGCAAACATGGGATTGTCCATGAGCATCCAGTATTTGACAGAGGCCCCATATTCCTTATCAAACGCCGCACGATCGGAATTCAGAAGTTCTTGGACCTCAGGAAGGAAGCCTTGTTTTCCATCCACCTCAGACCAGGTGACCCCTTCAATCCCCAGATACAAATCCCGCTGTCCTTCTTCACTCATGAGGTAACTCATGAACCGTATAGCTCGTTCTGGCTTTTTGACACTTTTGGAAATAAAAGTGACTGTCCAACCTGAAAGTCCTTGGCCGGCGAGTCGGGGGGGATCGAGGTTGCTATTGGCAGGTCCATTGACGGCGATGTAGATGGAATTGGGATCTTCGGAGTAGCGAATGGCCTGGGCATCGGTCATATCACTGTGCTGATACAGCATGGCAAAATACCGGCCTTGGGCTATTTTTTCCTCCATTTGGGCTCGGCGATCAAGGTACACATCATTGGAGATGAGGCCTTCTGATTGGGCTTGTCGGAACACATTGAGCCACTTCTTGTATTCTGGATCGGCATATCGATCATAGAATTGCCCCTCCTTTTCCAGAGGGATGGCCAGGAAATTCATAAGAAAACTTTCGAGGGAGTAGTTGCCTGCATCCGTGAATTCATGAAGGCCAAGAGGAAGGATGGGTTGGCCATTGATTTGGGGATATTGGCGTTTTGCTTCTCTGAGTGCTCCAAGGAAGCCTTCTGGTGTGCGCATGTCGGGACTACCAATGCCCTCGTAGAGGTCTTTCCGAACCAGGAAGGTTTGATTGGACGTTAAATCATAAAGGTCATAATCACGGGGAGAGTAGGAGGCATTGGGGTAACTGTACACATGACCATCATCTTGGGTGTACCAGCCAAGGCGCTCAGGGACGGCCACTTTAAAAAAGTAGGGGTCATAGTTTTCTGCAAGAACATCAAGGGGATGAGCCATTTCACCGGCAATGATTTCTTTGACTTGAGGTTCCCACCATCCCAAAGTGATGAAATCAGGAAGACTCCCAGAGGCAATCATGGTGTTGAGTTTGTCCGCTTCATTCCCGGCAGGAATGATGAACTGAATGTCCACACCTGTTTTTTCTGTAACATAGCGTGAGACGGGATCTTCTCCCCATATTCCACGGAACCACGAAAAATTCAGATACCAATCAAACTGGACAGGAGAGGTATCCAGTGTCCATCCAGGGACATTCGGATCAAGTGCTTCCTCTGAATGGGGAGGAAGAGTTCCTTGCTCTCCCTCTCCATTGGCCCCAAGATTCATGACAACAATAAGAACGAAGAGCAACATCAACACTGGGCGATTCACCGTTTTCATACACATACTCCTTATCCTTTGATTGAGCCCACAAGGAGCCCTTTCACAAAGTACTTTTGAAGGAAGGGATACACCAAAACAATGGGGAAGGTTGCAGCCACCATGGTGGCCATTTTGATGGATTGGGAGGTGACGGCATTGCGGGATATGCTGGCTGGCATGTTCACCATCATTTGGCTGGACTGGTTTTGGGCAATGACACGGTAGAGATAGGTGGCGACGGGTTGGAGTTCCATTTCATTGACATAGATGATTCCAATAAAGAAATCATTCCAATGCCAAACGCCTTGGAAGAGGGCGATGGTGGCCATCACTGGGGCGGAGAGGGGAAGAATGATGCGGACAAAAATCCCGAAATCATTCATACCATCCATCATGGCGGATTCTTCCAAGCTTTTTGGAATTTCACGAAAAAAGGCCTGGAAAATGATGAGATGGAAGAAATTAAACATACTGGGGAAGAGATAAACCAAGAGGTTATCAATGAGTCCGAGGTTTTTGACCAGAAGGAAGGTGGGAATCAGTCCACCATTGAAGAACATGGTAATGACTCCGATGGTCATGTAGGCCTTCCGTCCAATGAGGCGGGTTTGAAGAAAGGCATAGGCCACCATCGCAGTGAAGAGAAGGTGAGTGGCCGTTCCAGCCACTGTTCGGAAGATGGAAATGAGAAAAGCCTGAAGAATCCCTTGATGAGAAAACATGGCTCTATAACTTTCAATACTGAAGATTCTTGGCCACCAATAGATGCCACCTAAAAGCGCATCTTGCCCATCATTGAAAGAGATCACAACAGAATACCAAACGGGATAGAGGGTCATAAAACAAATGAGAATCATGAGGATTCCGTTGATGCGTGGAAAGGGATCGGATTTTTGTTGTTTTGATTGGCGAATATTGGTGAAGTTTTTTGGGGTCATCTTTCGCCTCCTAGAATAAAGAACGTCCCTGAACTTTCTTGGATAATCCGTTGGCACCGAGAAGAAGAACTAAGGCAATGATGGCTTTGAAAAGTCCAACAGCTGTGGAATAGGAAAATCGTAGTCCACGAATCCCAATACGGTAGACGTACAGATCAATCACATTACTGGCCTCATGATTGAGGGGATTATTCAGAACAAGCATTTGCTCAAAATTTGTGTTGAGAATCCCACTGATGGCCAGAATGAGAAGTATGGTGATGGTTCCTGCAATGGAAGGCAGGGTGATGTACCACATCTTTTGAAAACGATTAGCTCCATCCACCACAGCGGCTTCATAGAGTTCTGGAGCAATTCCCGAGATGGCCGCAAGGTAGATGATGGCTCCCCAGCCCATTTCCTTCCAGGTTTCTGAGAGGACCGCAAGGAGCCAAAATCCTTGAGGTTGACCAAGAAAAGCAATGGGATTTGAAATGATTCCCATTCGGAGAAGCAGTTCATTCACGAAACCATTCTCTGAAAACCAGGTGATCATGATTCCACCCAAAACCACCCAGGAAAGGAAATGGGGGAGATAGGATATGGTTTGCACCCAACGTTTAAATCCTCGAGAACGAATCTCATTGAGCATTAAGGCAAAGATGATGGGGAGGGGAAAACCAATGGTGAGTTTGAGAACACTCATCCCCAGAGTATTTTTCATGGCGGCAAAAAAGTCGGCATCACGGAAGATTTCTTGAAAATGAATAAAACCCACCCAGGGGGCTCCATTGATGGTGTGAAATATACGGAATTCCTTAAACGCAATGATGACACCATACATGGGGATGTAGTTGAAGATGAGCATCCATAGGAGTCCTGGAAGGGCCATGGCCTGGAGGGCTTTTTGGCGAGAAAGAGAATGGGAGCTTATGGATGACTTCTTGTCTTTCATCCTTGATCCTCCAACAGGCCGTTGCGAAAGGATCGGGGGATGTTCCCCCGATCCTTCATGATTTACTCAAAACGGATGTCATCGATGTAGTAGACACCTGGTGTAAAGGTTCCGCTGGAACCACCAGCTTTGGGGTGCCAGAATCCAATGGCTTTGAACTTGGAGAAGTCTACGGTACTCACACTGGAAAGTGTGATGGTATAGGTACTCCAATCTCCACTGGTTGATGTGGCCGTGAGACCTAAGAGATTGACGGAGTGGGTTCCTGGAGTATCGTTAGCATCATCAAGTTTGAGCTCCATGTAATCCACGGAGGAAGCTAAACTGGATGTGTTCACAGCAAACTTGAGCGTGGTGAAGCTGGATGCATCGACACCGGAAGCGTTCTCAATAAAACCTCCTCCCCATTGGGTGGCTGCAGGATCAGCGGTGAGGTCAATCTTGATGGAACTTCCTGTGGATCCTAACTGAACGGTGGAGTCAATTGTGGCATCAACACCGCCGCCATTGGCATTGTGGAGCATGCGCGCTGTGAAGCTGTTCTGGAGACTGTCATCAAAGAGACGACCGTTGAATGTGACAGGAGCTGTGACTGTGAGGTTGACGGTGACAGTCTGTGATCCAAGAGTTCCGGTAATGGTGGATGTTCCTGCAGAAACCGCCGTAATTTCTCCATTGGAATCCACGGTTGCTACGCCTGTATTGCTTGATGTCCAAGTGAGATAGGCGGAAAGTCCAGAATCAGCATGACCTCCTGTGACCTGGATGGAATTGGAAGAGACCGTATAGTTTGCTGCTCCCACATTGATGTCACTGGTATTACCAGCTTGAACGGAGCGAGTTGCATTGGCTGGTGTTCCAAGACTTGTGAGGCTCACTCCTGAGAGATTTTCAAACTTGATGTCATCCAGGTAGATGTCTGCTCCTGCCCCATCTGCAGTAAAGAAAAGGGTTGTGGCTGCGGTGAGGAGAGATGGATTGGGTATGGGTAGAATGAACTGAGTCCAGCTTGTGGTGAGGTTGACATTGGCAAGGAAGGCTTCATAAACAGAACCGGCTTCAAATCCAATCTTGTCAATGGTGGTTGCCGAGGCTGCACGGGCATAGAAGGTGAGAGCGGTGTAGTTGCTTAAATTCTGGGTACCACTCGCTGCAACAGTGTAGGCTGCTCCATTCCAGTCAGAAACGGAAGACCAGTCCACATGGAGTGCCATTGTTCCGGCATACGGATTGCTTGCACTGTTGCTTATGGTAAATCCATTATCACCGTTCCAAATGGTTGGTGCCGCGAGAATTGATGCTGGGGCATCTTCATAGATGGTGAGAGCTGGTGTGCTTGTGCTACCACTTTCAAAACGGATGTCATCAATGTAGTACACACCAGGAGTAAAGGTTCCACTTGCCCCTCCTACTCGTGGATGCCAGAATCCTATGGATTTGAACTGAGAGAAATCCACCGTTGTGATACCAGAAAGGGTGATGGTGTAAGTTTCCCAGTTTCCATCGGTAGCTGTTGGGGTTAAGTCCAAGAGGTTGACTGAATGGGTTCCAGGAGAGGTATTGGTATCTTCCAGTTTGAGCTCCATGTAATTCACATTGCTGTTGAGGTTTGAGGTATCTATAGCAAACTTGAGAGTGGTGAAGCTGGATGCATCGACACCGGAAGCGTTCTCAACAAAACCTCCTCC
This sequence comes from Spirochaetales bacterium, assembly GCA_022360655.1. GTDB lineage: Bacteria > Spirochaetota > Spirochaetia > DSM-2461 > DSM-2461 > UBA2779. The sequence continues at coordinate 9,573 of JAKSCK010000037.1, forward strand.
CCATTGGGTGGCTGCAGGATCGGCAGTGAGGTCAATTTTGATGGAACTTCCTGTGGATCCTAACTGAACGGTGGAGTCAATTGTGGCATCAACACCGCCGCCATTGGCATTGTGAAGCATTCGAGCAGAGAAGCCTCCTTGAAGGCTGTCATCAAAAATGCGGCCGGTGAAGGAAATGGGGGCTGTCACCGTGAGGTTTACAGTGACACTTTGTCCACTATGAGTACCTGTAATGGTTGAGGTACCCGCAGCGACACCAGTAATCACACCATTGGCATCAACAGTAGCCACACTTGTATTGCTGGATGTCCAGGTTAAGTAAGAGGAAAGACCAGCGGTTGAATGTCCACCAGTGACCTGGATGGAATTGGATGCAACTGTAAAGTTTGCAGCTCCCACATTTATGGCACTGGTACTGCCAACTTGGATGGATCGAGTAGCATCGGCTGGAGCACCAAAGCTGGTCAGACTGATGCCAGAGAGGTTTTCAAACTGGATGTCATCCAGATAGATGTTGGCTCCTGCACCATCAGCAGCAAAGAAGAGATTAGTGGCCGCAGTGAGTTTAGATGGATTGGGTATGGGGAGAATAAACTGAGTCCAGGTTGTGGTGAGGCTCACATTGGCAAGGAAGGTTTCAAAGGAGGATCCTGCTCCGAATCCCAGTCTATCAATGGTGGTGTTTGCCGCTGCTCGAGCATAGAAGGTGAGAGCTGTATAATCACTCAAATCCTGGGTTCCACTCGCGGCAACATCATAGGCTGCTCCATTCCAATCGGAAACTGAAGACCAATCAAGATTGAGAGACATGGTTCCCGCATAGGGATTTGATGCACTGTTGCTCGCTGTGAAGCCATTGTTTCCATTCCAGAATGTGGGGCTTGATAGAAGTGATGCTGGTGCATCTTCGTAAAGGACCAGTTCATTTGTACTACCACCAGTCCCAGGATCTCCACCTGAACCAGGACTACCACTGTCAGTATCAAAGCGGATATCATCTACATAATACACACCGGGTGTGAAGGTTCCGGATGATCCTCCTGCTCTCGGATGCCAGAATCCTATGGATTTGAATTGAGTAAAGTCCACAGTGGTGATAGAAGACAGAGTGATGGAATAGGTATTCCAATCCCCATTTGTTGCTGTTGGAGTTAAGCCCAAGAGATTCACAGAATGCGTTCCAGGAGTTGTCATGGCATCTTCTAGCTTCAGTTCCATGTAATCCACATTGGAATTTAGGCTAGAGGTATTCACGGAGAATTTCAGAGTGGTGAAACTGGATGCATCCACCCCTACCACATTCTCAATGTACCCACCACCCCATTGGGTGGCTGCAGGACTGGCGGTGAGGTCTATTCTGACCGAGCTACCTGAAGCTCCAAATTGAATGGAATTGTCGAGGGGAGCCTCAATTCCGCCACCATTGGCATTGTGTAAGACACGAGCTGCAAAGCTATTTTGAAGACTGTCATCAAAAATTCTTCCTGTGAATGTCACAGGAGCTGAAACGTTCACAGTGATGCTGACCGATTGATCTCCAAGACTTCCTGTTATTGTGGCTGTACCGGCTGAAACACCTGTGATTTGCCCATTGGAATCGACGGTTGCCACCCCTGGATTATTTGAAGACCAAGAAAGGTAGGAGGAAATGCCTGCATCTCCACCGCTAATCAAAATAGTATTTGTTCCATCAGACATGGTGACAGTTGGTACCACAACGCGAGTTGTGCGTTCGGCCACAACACTCAGTGTTGTCTCTGAGGGGGCTGCTAATGAGCTGATGGTTAATCCCTCAATGGTTTCATAACCCACATTATCCACAAAGATATTGGCAGATCCTAATCCATCAACAACATAGAGAACATTACTGACGTTGGTTAAAGTGCTTGGATTTGGAAGCGGAAGGATGAATTTGGTCCAAGTTGTGGGAATGGTCACATTGCTCAGAAAAATTTCATGATTGCTACCAGTTGAGGCACCTAAACCCACTTTATCAATTGTGACTGGAGCTTCTGTTCGAGCCCAAAAAGACAATGCATTAAAACCGGACAAATTGGTGGAACCTCCATTGAGGATGTTGAAGGCCACACCATTCCAATCCGATGCTGAGCTCCAATCAATGTTGGCTGCAAGACTTCCATCGTAGGATTCTGTGGAGTCAAAACGAATCTCAAATCCGTTGTCTCCATTCCAGAAAGCCACATCTAAGGGACTCAGTCCTTCAGCAAATATTCTGCCGTTAAAGGTCTGATTTGTTGTGTCTGTGTCGTCGTCGACTTGGAGTAGTGGGTTTCGACAAGCTGCAAGAATCAAGATCGATAGGGCGACTGCCGCGAAAACTCGATACTTCATACAAACCTCCATGAGGTTGTCGTTACGAACCGCCTCCCACTTGAGGCGGCCAAGAATTACCAACTCAATGTGAGATAAGCCAGAACCTCCATTCGCCATTTTTCACCAGCAAGGGTTTGGTCCTCTGGGCTAAACTCGTTATAGGTTCGTCCTCTCCATTGAACTCCGAGACGGTTATCTGTTGAGAGGACAGAGGGAATTTCAAATCCATGGGAAATATCAAGAGACCATTGGAGGGGGAAGGTGAGATTCAACTGACGCATCCAATCCGCTGGTCCCCATCCATTCACGTCAATAGAACCGGATATGGCCCATTTCCAGGCTCGGAGAGTAAGGTCCCCTCCCCAGTAATGAACCAGTCGAGTATCGGAGCCCCAACTCTGCCCCATGCCTCCCTTCAGTCCGGCAAGGAATCGAATTCCAGGTGCGGCATTCCAAACAAGTCGACCTGTCAGAGACCATAATCCACTTACTGCAGGAAGCCCGGCCGGGAAGGATTCAAAAAGCCCATTGGCATTTTTGTAGTAATGAGCATCAGTTGGCCCCTCTAAGATGGAATAAAGAACGGACACATATCCGGCGATACGGGCATTTTCCCGTTCTGCATTATTCCAATCAAAGAAATAGGTGTCTCCTGTCGGATCCATTGCAAGGACAAGTTCCACTTGGTAAGACTCCCGGCTTCCCCACACCGCGACAGGATTGAATTGGGCTAAGCGTGGAGGATCTGAAACAAGGGAGCGGGGATAAGAGAGGGGGATACGGACAAGGACTCGGGGTGTGATGGACAGCCATCCATATTGGAATTGCAATCCAGCTTGAACTTCATGCCGATTTCCTGTCCCCACATCGGGGATTTGGGATCCATTCCGGCGGAAATACACATGAGAAGAGGCCACACGGCCAGCATAGGTATATTCAGCAAAAAGAGTGGTGTAGAGAAATATCTGAGAAGTGAGACTGACTTTCCCAGAGAGTGTATCCAGAACATGAATTTGCCGTTTTTCTGTCGCGTAATCCCCGGTTGATGGATCAAAATAGACATGGTTGTATTCATCACCATAGAATTGCGAACCAGAGAATAGAACTCCCATATCAAGGGTGAACCAGGGGAGGAGATTGAGTCCCAACCATCCGCTTGCCCGCCTTCCACTCGGAAGGGGGTTGGCCTGAGTGGATTGGGTTCGAGAAAATTCTTCGACATACATGAGTGAGAAGGAGAGCAAATCACCGTTTCGGTAATATTTTCCCATGATTTGGGGATCTGCTCCCCAATAGATTTCCGGTCCACCGTAGATTTTCAATCCTTCCAGAAATTCCTTTCCAGTAAATTCAAGCCCAAAGGGAGCCTTTGAGTCATCAATATCCATTCCCACAAAATCAAAGGATTCAGGAAGAAGATGGAAGTAATCTCCTTCAGCAGCCCAGTCTGTGTGACCATTATGGTAGTAAAAATCAATATCAGAAAAACGTGTTTCCCATTCAAGATAAGCATCGTAAATCTCAACATTGGAAACATTTGTGCGGCTTTCAGCAATTTCACCGCTGGCCTCGAAAGCGCGAACATCCAAGCTTTGTGCTTCCAGTTCAAAGTCGGTCTGAAGAGAGTGTCCTTGAAGACGTAGTGTTAGGCCCAGATACACATCTTGGAGAGGCATTAAATCTGTTCCGAGATAAGCCCACTCTCCCACGGATGTGGAGACTCCATCAAAGGTTCTGTCGGCCACATCCACATCACTGAAACTACTGAGAACAGCAAAACCAACTTCTCCTCGGAAATTGGCTGAGAAGCGCTCTTTTCGGTTTTGTACCACTGCAGCGATTTTGGCTTGATTCACAAAGGGACGAATATCCATGGAAAAATGTTCTGTGATTTCTTCTGGAGTGCTTTCGATTTGATTGAGTTCCCAAATTTCTTTGAGCACAAAATAGGCGGCGCGTGGACGGCGTTCATGGATGCCGTCCTTCTTGACAGTGCTTTGAGCCACGATACCCCACCATTCCTCGTTCATGTTGTTCTCACCAGGAACAGAGTCATAAATGTAGGCTCCGTTGGCCCAACTGGCATGAGTGTCGTGAATGTCGAGGTTTTCAACTTGAAAAGCCTTCCACCATTCATCCATCCATTGAAAAACAAATCCGCCAAGAGTGTTCTGGTACCCACCCTTTCCATAGGATTGCCGATAGATTTCTTCCCATTGGCTTTTGAGGTAGAGGGCTTGGTTGAATTGGTCTTCCCGTTCTTCTGCCGCATTGTAGGCATCAGCCCCAAACTCTGTGTACACAACAGGAACATCAAGTGTTTCGGCGATGCTTTGGTAAAAGAGTTCTTGGGAGGCATCACCTCTGTAGGTGTTCACGCCAAGTATGTCTAGGGATGGCACCAACGTATCAATCAAATTCAGGTATTGAATATCACCATTCACAATGCCCACGGGTTTTGTTGGATCAATGTCTTTGATGATTTGAATTCCTTCTTCTAAGAGGCTGTAAAGATAGCCAGCACGAACTTCAAGGCGTTGTCCCACTGGAAGATCTTCAATTTCATCACTGTCCCATTCCAAACCATAATTACCTTCATTCCCCAGCATGTAGAAGAGAACTCCTGGCACTCCCACATAGGGTTGAATGGATTTGGCAAGATCCTTGAGAATCGCCTCTCTGGCTCGAAGATCGGCATAATTTGTTTTGGGGTACCACCGTCCATCAACAGTGATTCCATAGCGACCCATCAAGGGATTCACAATGGAATAGATTCCATATCGGTGGAACAAATAGGTGATCCATTCAGGGGGGACATCGGCAAACACTCGGATGGAATTGACTCCCATCTCCTGCATGAGAGCCCCGTCTCGGTCCATCATTTTTTGGATGAAATCCTTGGGTTGATCCCAAAGGCTATAGCTGTAGTTTTCTCCTATGGGAGTGAATGACCATACGACTCCATGTATAGCCATGGGCTGTCCATCCACCAACAGTCGCCATCCTTCTTCAGGATTCTTGGCCACTTTTACCCATGGGTTTGCGGAGATTGGAAAAGCCATCATCATAAAAAGCAGGAGGAAAGCTAAGCCTCTATTAGAGCGCATTTCCAGCCTCCTTTCGTTCTGAGGGCAACGCCACCACCTGTCCATTGCCCCATACAGAGGGATCAAACCACGGTGTGTCCTTTTCACTCATCCAATGAACCATACGATCACGTTCGGTTTCATCCGCGTCATTGACTTGAAAATCACAACGTACTTTTTGATTGAGGGAAAGAGATTCAATCATCATGAGGCTGAGGGGGATGGATGCTTCAATTTCATATCCGCCATCAAAATAAACGGCTGAAGCACCAAAAATTGCACCGTCTTCTCCCTGAACCATATACGCTCCAACAGTGCGTTGATTGATGACGATGTCTACATCAGTAGAATTGGTTTTACTTCGAGGAACCAATCGGACTTGGTTATCTCCCCGCTGGTATTTTTTATGTTTGGTGGTGTTGCTTCCAAAGAAGAATTCCGGTGTATCACTCCGCCAAGCCATAGAACCTGGAAGATAATTTTCATGCGTTAAATCATCCGTCACTCGGATGTAAACAAAGAGATTGGTTCCATCTGTACGGAGAACAAAGAATCCTTCTGCATCATCTGGCTGATGATTCCCGCCATAAACCGCCAGCCGAGTGAGAGCACCATCAAGTCCTAGCCATTCCGAAAAGTTTCCATCAATGATGGGGATGTTTTCCTGGCTGGAATAAACCGGAATAATGGTGGATTCGTCTGGCTTGAAAAGCTCAAAGTCGTCAGGAAGGCTGGATTCTTCTGGAATCCAAGGAGGATCCATCACATGTTTTGGGTAGTTGGTGACACAACTGCTTAGGATGGAGAGGAACAGTATGAAGAGGCACCTCGAGAAGATGTTTTTAGGATTTAGAGGAATGTAGACGTCTTCTTTTTTGTCCATCTTATGACCCACCTAAATCAACTGTTGCCGCGGTGGGATGAAGATTCCTTGAGTTTTTGTTTAAGAAAATACAGAGAATTGTTATGTATACGTATTCTTTATGATTTACTGGGAATTGCTTGCACTCCCTTGTTACATTGCAGTTGCAAGGAGTGGCATCATGCCCAATCAGCGGGATGTGGCCCGGATTGCCGGTGTTTCCAGTGCTTCTGTATCACGATATCTCACAAGCCCCCACTGTGTTCGTCCAAAAACAGCACAGCGCATAGAACATGCCATCCAAGAAACGGGATATACGCTTGATCATTCGGCTCGTTCTCTTCGGACGGGAAGGAGCTACCATGTTGGTATTCTGATGCCGGGGATTGGGCCATTTTATTGGGAAATTCACCAGGGAATTCAGGATGCCCTCATCAAGGCTGGCTACTTCAATACAATTTTCTATACACGCGATACTGGAGGCTTTCATCAAATACCTCCTGCTGAGTTGCTGGCTAAATTGAGTCACAAAATGATGGAAGGCGTGATTTTTTTTCCCATGGATACGAAGGGTGATGAGGTTATACTCCGTGAAATCCAACGATTGCATCAAAATATTGTTCTTGTGGATCGGGATATGGACAATCCCACTCTTGATCAGGTCTTCATTGATAATCATCGAGCCGGTCGTTTAGCGGCCCAGGCTTTTCTTGATCATGGGCATCGTCAGTTGCTCTTTCTTGATGGTATGAAAACCTCGTATGCAGCGGTTCAACGTCGTGAAGGATTTCTTCAGTACCTAGCAAAGAAACATATTGATTTTCCTCCTTCCCGAATACTGCCTGGGGATTATTCTGCTCTCACGGCTTACAAAACTGCCAAAAAGAATATTCCAACGCTTCCTCCATTCACCGGTGTTTTTGCTGTGAACGATGCTACAGCCATGGGGTTTCTTCGTGCAGCAGGAGAAGAAGGGCTTCAATGTCCCCATGACTTTTCATTGATTGGTTTTGATAATAATGAGGAGTTTACGCCATTCCTCACACCTTCTCTATCGACATTTCAGCAACCGCTCAAAGATGTGGGTACCATTGCAGCAGAGCATCTTCTGAAGCAAATGGATGGACTCTCTCCCCCCAAGATCACCATCTTGCAACCTCAGTTTATCCCTCGAGAATCACTGAGTACTCGCCTCACTTAAATTTAAAGGAGAATTCTTTTAGTACCCCGAATCGGGGGAAGCCAGTCAAGTTGTTCAATGTTGTATGAACGGACTTGGACACAGATCATTTTTTTCATTGAAACATATGAATCTCTCAAGTGAATGCGTTTGGGTTCAAAGATTTTTTTCAAAAAAAATTCTTTGATTCAATTCCGGTAAGTGATGGCTATGAAGGAGTCTATGTCCATCGTCTCTCTTTTATCCAGATGGTTCAGGGCTTTGAGAGAGTCTCTTCCCTCTTCGATAAACTCAAGGCTCTGCTCTATAATCAGGAACCGCCATACAGAACAATCCAGTACCCCTTGAGGGTAAATCTCTTGCGTTTTGTTTAGCAGGGAGGTCGTGTGCGTATCGACTACGAGATCAAACTGGGATTCAAAGATGTGATGATTCGGCCAAAACGGTCGACATTGAAGAGTCGGAGTCAGGTGGATTTGAATCGAACATTCCGGTTCAGAAATGCAGGCGGTGAATGGACCGGTGTCCCCATAGTGGCAGCAAACATGGATACAGTTGGAACCTTTTCCATGGCCAAGGCCCTCTCTCCAGCAGGAGTGGTGACAGCCATTCACAAGCATTACAGCGTGGAGCAATGGGCTCAGTTTTCTCAAGAGGCTTCGACAGGCTTTGAGGAACATGTGATGGTGAGCACGGGGACAAGTGAGGATGACCGGTTAAAGCTAGAAGCCATCATGAAACGTATTCCCACTCTGCGCTACATCTGTGTTGATGTGGCCAATGGTTATTCCGAGCACTTTGTTGACTTTGTCAAACGCCTCCGGGACGATTGGCCAGAAAAAGTCATCACAGCTGGTAATGTGGTGACCGGTGAAATGGTGGAAGAACTCATTCTTGCTGGGGCCGACATTGTTAAAGTGGGGATTGGTCCAGGATCGGTGTGCACAACGCGTGTCAAAACGGGTGTGGGCTATCCTCAGCTCTCTGCTGTGATTGAATGCGCTGATGCGGCTCATGGACTTGGTGGACACATCATCAGTGATGGTGGATGTGCTCGACCGGGAGATGTGGCCAAAGCCTATGGTGCGGGTGCTGACTATGTGATGCTGGGGGGAATGCTGGCAGGCCATGATGAATGCGAGGGCCAAATGATGGAAAGGACGGAAAACAATTCGTCCAGTTCTATGGGATGAGTTCAGCGACAGCCATGGATAAACATTCTGGTGGAGTGGCGGAATACCGAGCCTCAGAAGGAAAATGTGTTTCCATCCCCTATAGAGGCAGTGTGGATGGTACACTCAGAGATATCCTGGGAGGGGTTCGATCTGCCTGCACTTATGTGGGAGCAGCACGGTTGAAAGAACTCAGTCGACGAACCACCTTCATTCGGGTCATGGAGCAAGAGAACATCGTTTACGGTGGTGACTGGAAACAATGATTTCAGAATGATAGAGGAGGCATCGATGGAAGATTTCACGTTTATCGGACAAGGGAACACAAGTTTGCGTGGGCATTATTGGGGGATTTCTTCTCCCAAGGCAGCATTGCTCATCATTCATGGTTTTGGAGAGCATGGAGCGCGTTATGCTCCCATGGCTGAGTACCTCAATAAACGAGATATCGCCGTCTTTGCCTTTGATCATAGAGGCCATGGCTTATCCGAGGGGAAACGGGGGAGCATTCGTTCCTGGGAGCAGTATCGTCTGGATATAGAGAGTGCTTCTGGGGAGCTGGCTCAGCGCTGCCCGAATGCTCCTCAGTTCCTCTTGGGACACAGTCTTGGTGGAACCATGGCCTTGGATTACATTCAAAAGACACAAAATAAACCCCGGGGAGCTGTGGTTTCCGCACCTGCCTTGGGTAAACCAGGTTTATCTCCGGTGCTTTTGGCCATTGGCCGTTTGCTTTCAGCGGTTGCTCCATCCTTTTCTATGAAAACCCGATTGGATAGCAATGGCATCAGCCGAGTGCCTGAAGAGTGTGAAAAGTATCGTCAAGATCCCTTGGTTCATGATGTGGCCTGTGCTCGACTTGGAACCGAACTTACGGCAGTTCAAAATTCGATTTTTGCCCAGGCCTATGCCCTGGATGTGCCACTTCTTCTCACTTATGGTTCTGGGGATGCCATTGCTCCGCATGAACCCATTGAACGGTTCTTTGAGGAAGCAGGTGGGGAGGATAAAGTCCTTCAGGTTTTTCCAGAGGCCTTCCATGAAATCCATAATGACACCATACGTGAGGATGTGTTTTCCCTTTATGCGAATTGGATGTTGGCTCGCATTTAATTTCTCATGATTCCAGGTGATGGGCAGAGCAAACCCTCAGCCCATCGCATTCCAGTCATTCAAGACTTTGCTCATCAGAATGGCTGACCCCATTTCGATTTTTTCCCCTCTTGGTTCATCAAGTCGTATAATCCCTGACATGAGAGTCTTTCGTGTCATGTTTGTTTGTTTAGGAAATATTTGCCGCAGTCCCCTTGGCCATGGAGTGTTTGCTCATCATGTGGCTCAAGCAGGTTTGCAAGACCAGATATTCGTTGAATCTAGTGGAACAGGTGCTTGGCATGTGGGAGAACAGGCGGATGCGCGAATGCGATCCGTGGCCGCTTCCCATGGTGTTCCCATTGATCATAGGGCGCAAAAATTCGCATCGTCAGATTTTGAACAGTATGATCTGATTCTTGCCATGGATTCCCAAAATCGCCGTGATATCTTATCGCTTTGTCCTCATCCTTCACTGGCAGCCAAAGTCAAAATGTTCCGGGATTTTGATCCTCAAGGTCCAGGAGATGTTCCCGATCCCTGGTATGGCGGTCCGGAGGGATTTGAGATGGTTTGGGATATTGTAGAGCGCACGGCATCCCATCTCCTTCAGCACATTTCTCAAGAATTGCAATCCTAAATAGAGTCACCCCGGTTTGTTTGCCGGGATGGTTAAGGAGTTCTCTGATGAAAAAAGTATCGGTATTGTTGGCTTTTGTTCTCTCTCTTTCGCTTTGGAATCATGGCCTGTTTGCCCGAGGAAATCAGGATGTTGTGGCATCGCCTTCGGATGAATCTCTTCCTCAACGCATTGTTCAGGTGGGATCAGCAGGGTTTATGGTAGAAAATGCCCTGTACCTTTTTCCCAGTGCACCAGAGCGAATTGTGGCCATGACCGATGGCAATCAGGGACGGGGGGCTTTTCTGGCTGATCTTGATCCTGAATATGCTGAGAAAACCATTCTTCCTCGATCGGCAAATACAGAGGCCATTTTGGCTCTTTCACCAGATCGGGTGGTGATGAAAAACTTTCTCAAGAAGCGAATGGGGCTTCCCTTAGAGAATCTTGGAATACCAGTCACCTACCTTGATTTGGAAACTCCTGAGGCATGGATGTCTGATTTAGATAATCTTGGCGCACTGATGGGCAATGAAGAACGGGCGCAAGACATTGGTCAGGAGATTTCCCATACCACATCCCAATTGGCCACAGCTCTGGAAGGTGTGGAAAAGAAACCTCGAGTTTTGTTCTTGTATTGGTCGGTGAAGGATGGCAGTACTGCTGTGAATCTTCCCCCAAAATCCTATATGCAAACACGCATGGTGGAGATGGCCGGAGGTGAAGCCGTGTGGCTTGATGCTGAATTGGGAAGCCGGTGGACCAAAACCAATTTTGAACAGGTAGCGGCTTGGGATCCAGATGTGGTGATTGTGGCGGCCTACCATGTTTCTGCAGAAGAGGCCATGGCCACGCTGAAAGATGATTCAGCCTGGTCTTCTCTTCGAGCTTTTCAAGAAGATCAGGCTCATGTGATGCCTGCGGATTATTACAGCTGGGATCAGCCGGATATTCGGTGGTTGCTTGGAGTTCAATGGATGGCCAAAACCTTCCATCCGCAGCGCTTTGAGGATGTGGATCTTCTTGATCAGGCCCGCCAATTTTATCAAACCATGTTTGGGATGACTGGGGAGCAGTTTGATTCCATGATTCTTCCACGTTTAACAGGCCTCCGATGATGGGAAAGAGAGGGGCCATCGTACTGATTCTTGGTGTTCTCATTCTTATTACGGCCCTTTCTCTTCTTTGGGGGCGATATCCTCACCCTGGTTTTACGAGTCTTAAAACGCTCAAAAATGACTCGATGGCTCAGATTGTTTTTTGGAACTTACGAGCTCCTCGCATTGTAACGGCTCTATTGTTGGGGGCCTCTTTAGCCACCTCAGGTTCTGTCTTTCAAACGGTTTTGGGGAATCCCCTGGTGGAACCAGGTTTTCTTGGGGTGAGTCAGGGCGCGGCATTTGGTGCCGCACTGGCCATTTTGGTGGGTTTGGGCCCCTGGTCGGTTCCTGTGAGCGCGGTCTTTTTTGGATTTGCTGGTTTGCTTGTGAGTTGGATTCTGGCCAAGAGAATTCGGTATGGAGGAGCCATTCTACGCCTTGTGCTTGCAGGAATCGTGTCCTCTGCACTCTTTTCCTCTGGTTTAGGAATCTTAAAGATAATGGCTGACCCTCGTAGTGAGCTTCCTGAAATCACTTTTTGGATGATGGGAGGTTTGACTGGAATCACCTGGGGAACACTGCGCGCCATGGCATTTCCACCTTTGCTCTCCCTTGTGCTTCTTTTGATTTTTCGATGGCGTGTGAATCTCATGTCCTTGGATGATCGGTCTGCCTTTGCTCTTGGGGCGGCTCCTGGCCGAGAACGGGCTTTCCTTGTGGCTCTTTGCGTGGTGGCTGTGGCAACAGTGACCGCTGTGGCTGGAATTGTTTCTTGGGTGGGTTTGTTGATTCCCCATATTTCACGTCGACTTGTGGGGGCGGATGCCCGGGCCTCGCTTCCTCTTTCCTTGGTCTTAGGCGCCATATTTGTATTGATTTGTGATGATGTGGCCAGAGGAATCAGTTCAGGTGAGATTCCTTTGGGCTTGGTGACATCCTTTGCTGGTGCGGCTGTATTTGCCCTCCTCATGACACAAGGAAAAGATCGTGGTGCTCCTCCTTCCGGCCGACGGGGGAGCCGACGATGAAAAAAGGCACCCGTATTCATGCGCACAATTTGAGTTTCTGTTGGCCACAGAAACAGGAATTTCTCTTCAAGGGTTGGGAACTTGAGGTGGAACCAGGAGAAACACTTTGTCTTCTTGGACCCAATGGATGCGGAAAAACCACTCTTTTGGAAATCATGTTGGGGTGGAGAAAACCATCATCTGGATGCATCCAAATTGGGGGAATGAATCTTTCAGAACTTTCCTCTCGGGAACGGGGGCAGATGATGGCCTTGGTTCCTCAGGAAGAGCGTTTGCCCTTTGAGTATTGTGCATTAGATTATGTGCTTCTTGGTCGCGCTCCACATTTGACACCTCTTCAATCTCCAGGAGAAAAGGATGTGATTCTGGCTCAGGAGGCCTTAGAAGAAGTGGGCATTGGACATTTGGCTCAACGGCCTGTTCCTCGCTTGAGTGGAGGGGAACGGCGTATGGTTCTTTTGGCCCGGGCTTTAGCGCAAAATCCCTCCATCATGCTTTTGGATGAACCGGCCAATCATCTGGATCCTGGAAATCAGGAACGCATGCTTGTTTTGTTAAAAGCGCTACAAGATCAAGGTGTAACACTTGTGGTGAGCACCCATGATCCTGAATTTGCTGGGAGGATTTCCCATAAATTGGCTCTGTTGAAATCTTCAGAGTCCCTGATTGTAGGAAGTCCGCAAACTCTGTTGACCTGTGAAAATCTTGAGTCTCTCTATGGCACTCCTGTGCAAATCATCGAAGCTTACGGACGACAGATCATGGTTTGGGGTGAACCTACCCCCATGGGATAGGCCTATAGCGATGATTCTTCCTCTTGCCAACCTTTTTTTGACTCCCCTTTATGAAGATTTCTCCACAGAAGAATGGAATACACATTGGTGATGAGGAGTCCCAGTATGAGTGATCCCATGGAAAGCCAAAATCCAAGTAACTGGTGAGGGATGGCCATGGCTAGGAGAAACATCATTCCTGAAGCCACAAGAATATAACCACCGAGCCGGTGGGTTTTTTTCCAAATAACAGGATTGGAAAGAGTCCAGGGAGTTTTGATTCCTGTGGACCAGTTAGGTTGTATTCTGGTGGTGATGTTTCCAAGAATGATGAAGAGAATCCCCAAAAGACCTTTGACCAAGATGGGGAGGGGGAATTCGGGATGGAAGGCCGCTCCAATGGCAATCCATGTGAATCCCATCGTCATCAGGACTATGCTTCCCCGCATGATGCGGTAGGTTTGCGAGAATAAGGCATAGTTTTCCTTTTTGGGATCAATATGGGGCAGAAAGGTCATGCCAGCCCATATTCCTGGAGGCAGAAGCGCCAAAATGCCATAGGTACGTGGCGATCCCCAGCGTTGCACCTCTCCATAAAGATCCCATTGGACCGGAACCATGGATGGAAGCTCTTTCCGTATGATCAGGGTTGCAACCCAACTGAGGCCGGCCAAAATAAGAATCCACCAGTCTTTTTTGATTGTGTTCATATCATTCTCCTTCCCCATCTTTCTTGGGGGAATGCGGATCTTTGATGGTGTAAATCCATGTGAGAAGATCCTGAAAAACTGTTGTGTTGAGGGAGTAGATGATGCTCTGACCCTTCCGATGGGCCATCACCAATTGGGCCTGTTTGAGGAGGGCCAGATGGTGACTCACGGAAGGCTTTGTGATGTCAAAGGCGTTGGCAATTTCCCCGGCAGAACGATCTTTGATTCGCAGTTGTTCTAATATCTGCCTTCGTGTTGGATCGGCAAGGGCTTTGAAGAGAAGGTTCATAGGACTCCTTGTTTAGATATTTAGAAAAACATCTAAATATTAAATCATCACCAAAGGGAAGACAAGGGATGATGGCAAAGGAGGATTTTCATTCCGGAACACCCCGGCAGAATGCCGGGGTCGATCTCAAGAACGTTATTGAACTTTTCCCTCAAGGAAACTGCGATATTCTCGATCTTCCTTGAGAATATGGTTGGTCACCCAGTCTTGGAGGAAATCCAAGACTTCATCCGAAAGAATGGCCTGACCATTCTTATGCGCGGAATGCAGTTCTCGGGCCTGTTTCAAGAGGCTTTCATGGCGAAGTGTATGGGCTTCTACCTGGGGATAGTTGTATTCATGGAAGGCTTTTTGTTCAGCAGAAAAATGGTAATCGGTGTAGTCAATGAGTTCTCCAAGGGTGTTGCTCAACACATCACTTCCCTCTCCAGATTCCATGTGAACATAGAGTTTATTGATGAGGGCAATGAGCTTTTGGTGATGTCCATCAAAGGTACTGATGCCCACCGATAATCCTGCATCCCACTGGATAAATTCACTCTGTCCGACCGTGGTGAGCATCTGCACCAATCGATGGGAAAGGTCCAGAAGTTCTTCATAAATCTGGGATTGCTGGGTGGATTCCAGAAGTTTCCCAGCTGTTTGATGGAGCTGCTGGTGAAGATCTTTGAGACGGAGGAGTTTCTCTGGGTTGAGGGTGCCATTCTGCTCTTGGAGCCAGGAATCCAGAAGGCTGGATTGGGGAGAGGCCAGGGAGGGGGAGGGGTTTTCCATCACTCCATCCATGACACAGCGAACCTGGGCGGTCCAGAGGATGTGACTGAGGATGAGGGTGGGAATGCGGTTACGATTCTCCTGGGCTCCATCTTCCATGCTGGAGACTTGCTCTGTGGCTTCTGCATTGGCCATGAAGGCGGATGTGATGCGGGTGGCCAAAAGATTGATGTCCCGAGCTTTAATCACCAGGTCTTCCATGGTGCCATCCAGACGGTCTGCGATGCCCATGGATGAGGTGAGGATTTTGCCAATCTCGCGGGAGCCAATCTCCATTTCTTCCATGCTTTCTGCGGTTTGCCCAGCTATGTCACGAAGGGCAAGGGTGGAATCCACAACAGCCCGAGATTGATCTGTGATTCCAGAGGTGAGGTTTCCAATATCTTTGAGAGATCCGGTGACGGCCCGCACTCCCTTATCAATTTCCCCAAAGGCTTCATCACTGGCCTGGCTCCACTCTCCGGCCAAGGTGATTTGATCCACCAGTTCTTTGAGGGTGAGGGTGATGGTTTTGGCATTGCTGGAGGTGGAGGTGGCAAGATTTCGGATTTCTTCTGCCACAACGGCAAAGCCCCGTCCGGCATCCCCAGCATGCGCAGCCTCAATGGCGGCATTCATGGCCAAGAGGTTGGTTTTGGAGGCAATCTGATTGATGACGGTGATGAGCTCCGACACATTGTGCACTTTTTCACTCACCTGACGCACCACTTGGTCTGTTTCCGAAAGCTTATCTTTTCCGGTTTGGGTGACACGCACCAATTCATCGGTATCGCGAACTTTTTCTTCTGTGATTTTGAGAACATCTTGAAGAGCTTGATCAATCTCTGCCATGGATTCACTGGTGGTTTCCACGGCCTGGAGTTGCTCCTTGGTTTGCCTTCCTAAAGAGGCAATGGAGGCCATGATCTCTTCTACAGCAGAGGAGCCTTCGGTGACATCATCACGGAGGAGTTTTGCTGTTCCAAGATTGTCTTGGGCCCGGGTGCTGATGTCAGAGGCCACCAAGAGTGTTTTCTGAATATTTCGGGAGAGGCGCGAATTGGATCGGCGAAGAGCACTGAGGCCATCAAATAGGTGTTTCCTTAGGCTGTGATGGGCCTGGTGTCCCTTCAGAGCCTTCAATACAACGGGATCTGTATTTTGAGAAGGGGGCGTATCAGAAGACTTGCTGAGATTTTGCAGTTGTTCCAAGCGTGACCATTCCCTGCGACGGTGGAGACGTTGAGCAAGGATGATGTAGATTGTTTCTGCCACCACAACGACTGTGAGGGCAATGAGAGCGATGGTGCTGAACATGTTTCCGTCCTTGGGGGGAAATGTGAATCATTATCACCGAAAAGGCCGGTGATTGGCGAGTGAATTTCTTTGAGAGTTTTTATGGTGATGATGGACTATAAATTCGTGCTCATCTCTCAGAAATCAGCATGTCCCCAACATGAAATTCACTTCTCATCTGGGCAGAGATTCTGATTCAGGATATTCTACTGTTCCATGGGATTTCAAAACCCGTTTCGAGTATCGGAACGCTTCATCCTGTTTGCCTATTTTCTCGGTGTCATTGCTCTTGGGTCTGGATTACTGGCTTTGCCGGTGAGCTGGAGTGGGCAAAATGGTCATCTTCGAGCCCCCTTTATCGATGCCTTTTTTACCGCTGTTTCTGCCACTTGTGTGACAGGGCTGGCCACGGTAGACACCACGTTGTGGAGCCGTTTTGGTCAGTGGGTGATCTTGGGATTGATTCAAGCCGGTGGCCTGGGAATTGTCACCTTTGCCATGCTTTACTTTGTGCTCCCCCGGGCCAGAATGTCCCTGAAGGGCCGCAAGCTCCTTCAAGATTCCTTTCAAGCCGAAGGGGCTCCCAGAGCCCGTTCCATGGTACGCAGCATTCTCATCATCACCTTCACGGTGGAATTTTTGGGAGCCATTCTCCTTGCAATTGCCTTTTGGCAGGCAGGGACTTCTCACCCTATTTTTGAGGGGCTTTTTCATGCTGTTTCCGCTTTTTGCAATGCTGGATTCTCCGTTTTTGATGGGGGAATGGAAGCCTTTCGAGGGAATGTGATGGTCAATGTGACCCTCATGTTTCTCATTATTGTGGGGGGGATCGGATTCACCGTGATCCGTGATATTCGTCGGAAATTGTTTGATTGGCGACGCCCCCTATTGTTCCATACACGAGTCACACTCTTGGCCACACCATTATTCATCCTCATTGGATGGTTAGGATATTTATTTTTAGATCAGAATGGCCTCTTTTCCTCCTTGCCCCAGGATGAACGTCTTCTTGCCACATTGTTCCAATCCATCACCACCCGTACAGCAGGATTCAATACAGTGGATCAAGCCTCCCTCTCTCTCACCTCCCGATGGCTCACATTGGTGCTGATGCTCATTGGTGGAGGTTCTGGATCCACAGCAGGGGGCATCAAAGTCACCACAGCCTTCATTCTCTTTTTCGTGCTCTTTCGGGGAGTGAATGAACGAGGGGACATTCGAGTGATGAAAAGACGCATCCCTCCAGAAGATGTGGGACGTGCGGCCATCTTCTTTTTGAAAGCGGCGGCCCTTCTGTTTCTGAGTATTCTTCTCTTAGCTCTGATTGAATCCCCCAGTCGCACTGGATTCACACCTGCGCAACTCATCTTTGAATGCATTTCGGCATTGGGAACGGTGGGGCTTTCCATGGGCATCACCGGAGCGCTCTCCCTTCCAGGAAAACTCATCATCATTGTCACCATGTTTGCCGGTCGAGTGGGACTCTTTTCCATGGTGATCCGCACCATACGAGACCGTACGGAAAATCTCATAGAATACCCCAAAGGAGAGGTACTCATCGGATGAAACAATATGCTGTTTTGGGAGCCAGTCCCTTTGGAAAGCGAATCCTAGAGGAACTCATTCTTCTGGATTGTGAAATCATTCTGATTGATAAAGACCCAGAAATCATTGAGTTCTATAAAAATGATGTTACAGCGGCCTACATTGCAGATGTCATCAACCGTGATACCGTCACCCGTCTGATTCCCGCCGATATTGATGCTGTTGTGGTGGATTTGGGGGACAAAGTGGAAGCCTCCATCCTTGCCACCCAGTATTTAAGCAAGTTGGGAGTAGGGAAAATTATTGTGAAAGCCGAGACTGACCAGCATGGAGAAATCCTTTCTTTGGTGGGAGCTGATCATGTGGTATTTCCCAATTTTGAGGCGGCAAAACGCGTGACACCTTTGCTGGTGTCGGAGTTGTTATTCAATTATCTTCCCATTTCTGGTGGGCTGGTGATGGCCGAAACTGGTGTACCTGAATCCTTGTCTGGAAAAACACTTCTGGAATCGGAGGTGCGGCGCAACAAAGGAATCAACGTTGTGGCCTTTCGGCGGGGAGGGCAGGGAAACTACCAGTTTTTCAAGCCAGAATACCGTTTGCAAATCGATGATATGCTGCTCATTGTGGGGCGAGAAGAGGATGTGACAGCCTTTACAGGAAGAGATTTAGCCGATAAGAAACGCGGCGTGAGTGATGTGTTTCGGCGACTTTTTGGAGCCGTTCGTGGTAAACCCTGAGACCGACCCCGAGGAGCCATGCTCCTCGGGGTGGTATTCAACCTTTATTGATAATCATAAACCAAACGTAGGTAATCAATGCGGGCAAAGGATTTGAGAATAGAGGATTGCACCTTCTGAGAAGCTGGTGTGGCACTCTTGTCTCCAAGACTCCTCACCACAGATCCAAAGGCCCGTAGGAAGGCTCCATCGCCAAAGCGCGCGTCCACCTGACGGTCCAGGTGGGGGGGGTGAGCCTGAAGAGTGAGTTGTGCTGTTTCCAACAATTCCTTATTAAAGCCCTGAGCAGCTTCGCGATAGGATTCATCATCTCGACAGCGGGTGAGGGCCTCCAACTGATCTTCAACAGAGAGGAAGGAAATGTCCATGCCCCCATGGGAAAAGAGCTTACGGACGGCCGTGGTCATGGATTTGAGGGAACGATCAGGAAGTTGAGATTTTAATCCTTCGATTTTCCCTAAATAGGCCTCTTCCGTTCGTTTCCTGAGCTCTGGGGAACAGGGGACTCGCAAGTCCGCCCAGAATCGTCGTGGATAATCACCAAAGAGATCCAACAGTCCATCCATCACATCCAGATATCGTCCTAAAAGGGGCTTTTGCCAGCGGAGGGCATTCATAAAGAGATAGCCAAATCCTTCTTGGACAGAGGTGGATAACACGGCATCACAGGAGGATGCAATCTCAGGATAGGAAGGCCTGTCCTTTTCTGGGATCCTCGGTAGCCAAACTCCAGGAATGAGGTTTTCCTGAAACGCGGAGGCCACACATTGGGAATAGGAGGACTCTTGATCAGAGGTTCCGGGAAGGGTCACAAGAAGGTTCGCTGGACGTTCGAGTAGCCGTGCAAAGAGTCCCGCTTCCAAAAGATTTTTTCGGCGGATGGCTCGCACAGGATAGAGCAGTTTTGCTGCACCTGGAATGTAGCTTGGTGCCTCTTGAGAGAAGGCAGAAAAGAGCTCATCCAGCGCTCTTCCTTTGTTTGGAGGAAGAGGAAAGGGGGGAACCGGGTTAGGGAGAAGAGCCACCGAATCCTCTAAGCCCGCATCCGCTAGGATGCGTCGATCCCGCTCATTAATCACCCCGTAGCGAACCCGTGAACCAGTGGGGTAGGGAGGATGGCCCTTTAGTCTGTTCAAGTTTTGGGGACGCCCACATTCTGGAAAATCATGAATATGAAGAAGAACATCCCGTTCTCCTGATGCCGCAACAGCCGCAACAGCTTCCGTAAAAGCCGGGTTTTTACCGAGGTGATAATTATGAATCCACCACAAGGTCTCTTCATCATAGCGGGCTTCTAAACGGGACTGTAATTGGACGGGATCAGGTTCCCGCCCTTCCTGGACATAGGCAATCTCATCCAAAATGTCCAAGCGGAGAACATCGGCTTTAGAGCGATCCAGTCCTTCTCGGATGCGCTCCATCACCTCTTGAGTTCCTGTTTCCTCACCGGAAACAAGGCGAAGTTCTTGGAGTTGTGAATGCCCATTGAGCAGGGCCCGGCAAGAGTGAATGATGACGTCTGTGACGCCACCAGGTTTGAGGTGGTAGTGGAACAGTGCAATTTTCATGATGTGCAGTTCAGCTTAAGGTCCCCCCAATGGTGCGTCAATACGGCGCGGAGCTGGTTTTCCAAGACTCGGAATGAGTAGTGTTGGAGTCCAAGCTCATAATTGGTTTCTGCCATGGCTTTGGCCAATTCGGGATTGTCCAATACCTGCTGTGTTTCCAATATGGTTTGAGAGGAAATGAAATTGTCCATCTCAATGACTTGAAAACCTTTTGGGCGGATATCCGTGGAGTAAATGGAATAGTTATTCACGAGTATGGGTTTTCGGAACCAGATGGCTTCTAAGAAGGCATTCCCAAATCCTTCAATCAATGAAGGATAGGTGACAAGATCAGCATGAGGGTAGATGTCTTCCAGGGTATACACTTTCCGTCCATCGGGGGTGGTACCCCGTTCCTCACGAATGAGTTGATCGACGAAAATTGCGCGGATGTTCATCATTTCTGCATATTCTCGGACCCGCATTTGATACTCATATCCCTCATCACCAGAAGCATGGGAAATCACAAGAACCGATTTCCGTTCCAGGCGAGCCACCAGCTCAATGGCATGTTCAATCCCTTTTCGTTGAACCACCCGTGTGGGCTGAAGAATAAAGAGTTCATCATCTTCTACCCCTAAATCCTGACGAACATTTTTGATGTAATCATCTGGAGGAGGCGGACCTTCCTCAAAGTTCATCACATTGGGAATAAGTGTGGATGATATTCCTCTTCGAAGTGCCATCTGATTTCTTCCAGAGGTGTTGATCACAACATGCTGAATATTGTTCAGATGGGGGGGGTAACTCATGTTGAAATAGTCCCAAACGCAATTCCGCAAGAATCGTTTTCTTTCCCAAAAAAAATCATGATGGTGAGCGATAACCGGAATGTAGGTTTCTGCAATCACTTCTGTGAGTGCAAGTCCTAAAGGAATGTTCAAAGGAATGGTGAGTGCATTTTGGGGAATGAGAAGATCAATCTCAAAGGTTTTGATGAATTCGTTGATTTTGGCCTTTAAATAGGAACGCATCTCATGAATATGGGATGTGAGGGCGGCAGGTCGGGCATTGCTATCAAAACACCCCTCATAGATTTCTTTTATTTCGGCATCTTGAAAATGGAGCTTGGGTTCTAGCATGGATCGTTCTGGTGGTGTATCCAGTTCTCCTGCCATGAAATAGCAATTGAATCCAAGGCCTTCTAACACATCAGCCCATTTGGCGGTTTCCAGGGAGACTCCATCGGTTCCTGCTAGGCGGAATGAGATAAAGCCAATATTTTTTTTTGCCATGTTCTCCTCCACTCCCCGGATTGGGGTTGTTATCAGAATAATTCATTTCACAGTGACTTCAAGAAAGCCTGTTCAAAGTGAGAATGGAAAAGAAGGGAATAACGGAGGAGTGTTTTCTTCTATAATGCCCTAGTGGGATGAGTTAATGCGTTCAATGTGTTGATTCTGTCCGATTGAGAAATTTTATCAATGAATGAGTGGAGGACCAGATGGAATCCTTGGTTTTAGAAATTATTCTCTTTTCTGTTTCTCTTTTTGGTGTGTTGTTGTCCTTGATTGGATTGCCTGGAGGATTCTTGCCCCCAGTTGCGGCTTTGGTTTCCTTTCTTTGGGGTGGTTCTGACAAAGTCTCTTTGGCGGTTTTTCTCATCATTCTCTTCCTCTTCATCTCTGGGGAAGTTATGGACCAAATCGCTGGAATTTTTGGAGCAAAAAAAGGGGGAGCCTCGCGTCCGGGAATGGTGGGAGCAGGGATTGGAGGACTTCTTGGAGCCATCATTGGAACCTCTCTGCTTCCCGTTATAGGATCCTTGATTGGGGTTTTTGCAGGAGCTTTTGCTGGAACCTTTCTCTTTGAAAAATTCTTTAGTCGAAAAACTCATCAAGAAAGTTATGAGGCCAGTAAGGGTGCTCTGATGGGAAAAGTTTTGGCCTCAGCATTGAAACTTGCTGTGGGTGCAGCCATGTTGGTGTTGCTCGGAATGAGTTTTTGGTCTTCAAACGGATAGGCGAATCAAGCAAAGTCGATTTCTAAACCCTACACTTATTCTAGGAAAATTCTAGGAGAGTGTGATGGATGATCGAATCAAAGACTATCTTCATGAGATTTATGGCAATGATGAAGCAATACTCATCGCTAAAAAACTCAAGACTTTGATTGATAAATGGAGAAAAGTTCTACCCAAGGTTGAGAGTTCTCCTGATGGCCGTCTTCCTGTTTCTTCGGAAGATTCGATTATGATCACTTACGGAGACAGCCTTCAGGAGGAGGGAAAAACGCCTCTTCAAGCTCTTCATGATTTTGCTCTCAAGCGATTTGATGGGGCTGTAAAGGGCATCCATGTGCTCCCTTTTAGTCCCTATTCTTCCGATGATGGATTCTCTGTTATTGATTATCGAGAAGTGAATCCAGACCTAGGAACTTGGGGGGATTTGGAAGCTCTTGGCAAGAACTTTCGTCTTATGGCGGATTTAGTCCTTAATCATTGCAGTGCACAGGGGCCTTGGTTCCGGGCCTTTCTTGCTGGAGAAGAGCCATACAAAGAGTTTTTTATCATCGTTGAAGAAGGTACCGATCTCTCGGCAGTCTTCCGCCCCCGAGCCCTTCCCTTGCTCCATGAATTTGAAGTGGCGGGGGAAAAACGTCAGGTCTGGACCACTTTCAGTGGGGATCAAGTGGACTTGAATTTTGCCAATCCTCTTGTGTTTTTAGAAATGGTGGACATTCTTCTCAGCTATGTCTCCAAAGGTATTCGGGTGATTCGACTTGATGCCATTGGATTCCTTTGGAAGGAGATTGGTACATCTTGTATGCATCATCCACTCACTCATCTCATGGTGAAACTGTTTCGTTTAGTTTTAGCAGAAACGGCTCCGGGAACCATCCTCATCACAGAAACCAATGTTCCTCACAAAGAGAATATCTCATATTTTGGGGAGGGAAATGATGAGGCCCACATGGTGTATCAATTCCCTCTTCCTCCGCTCACATTAGATGCCTTTATTCGTGGTGA
>JAKSCK010000041.1 GCA_022360655.1 Spirochaetales bacterium
AATCTGCCGAACCTCATCAAGCGGATAACCGGCTTGGGCCATCATGGCCTCGTAGTCAAAGGCAATGGAACCGGATTCAAATTGCTTGTAATCGATGCCCAAGGATTTCTTCATGATTTCCCCGCGGCGCTCCATGACTGGTTGGTTTTTCATTGGTGCCCCTCTGTGGAAACAGGCGTTTTCTCATATGGAAGAAGGTTCTTCCGTGCTTCAAGGAGAGCGGTTTTCATTTCCAAGCCAATCTCATCCAGTTCCGGGACATGATGACCAAAACCGTGCTTCCAAGAAGGGGAGACTTCAATCAGATTTCCTGTGAGCTGACGACCCGTTGGAGTTTCTATGGAGACCTCCTCGCCGATTTGAGCCTGGAGATTGAGTAATCGACCCTTGGTCCACATTTCCAAAGGCACGGATTGGGTGTCAGACGGGAGTTGGTGACTGCGTTCTTCTGGGCTCCGAAGAAGAGCATGGATGCGCACCACATTTCCCTGCTTGGCTCCATTACTCATGGTGAGCCTCCTCTATCCGTTCTCGCATATCGCCCATCACAGCGCGAGGAACGGGGAGATCTAACATGGTTTTCAGACCTGGTGAGGCATTGATGACCTGGGGAATCATGTTCACACACATGGCAATGGTTCCAATACCGCCAGGGATTTCTGGTTGAATGGCCATGGAGATATTGGGTGTTCCCGTGATGCGAATATAGTCACCGGTTTCCACCCCCTCCTCTTGAGGCTCAATCTGCTGAGGATGA
Organism: Spirochaetales bacterium; assembly: GCA_022360655.1. GTDB lineage: Bacteria > Spirochaetota > Spirochaetia > DSM-2461 > DSM-2461 > UBA2779. The sequence goes on from JAKSCK010000041.1 coordinate 758, forward strand.
ATCATGGAAAGGCATTCTTTCCCAGCCATTGTGGCGCGTCCACGTTGATCACAACCAGCCACGTCACCAGGCTTGATGGAAATGTAGGGCGTTGTGCGGGGGACGGATGTAATGATGGCCTGCTGTGTTTGCTTCACTGGTCCATCCAATTTCCAGCCTATTCCCTGAGCAATCATACCCACCGATTCTGGGAATCCCACATGCCCTGCAATTTCTCCGTTTTGAACACCGGTAAGAAATTCCTCAGGATGTGTTCCAACACCCTGTTCTTCCATCACAGCTGGACCAAAGGGAGAGAGGCTGTTGATGCGTTCCGCTTCGACTTTAGAAACATCCCGGCAGGCGCCTGTCAGCATCACCACCATCAGATCCATGATGAGACCAGGATTGATTCCTGTTCCCAAAACACTCACGCCATTTTTTTGAGCTTCTTCATCAATTTGTTGGGCCAAGGCGGGATTTTGAGCCTGGGGATATGCCATCTCCTCAGCGGTGGAAATCACATTCAGGCCGTTCTGAACCAGTTTAAGGATTTTGGGGAGGGCTTTGGCCGTGAAGGAATCCGTGGCCAAAAGGGCTATATCTGCAGTAGTCTTAGAGAGGAGCTCATCAACATCTGGTGAAATGAAAACCTGAGGATGATGATTCCTTGAGCGTCCTAACACCTCATGGAGTTCCTGTCCCACTCGTTGAGGATGGATGTCACAGACTCCCACAATTTCCACACCCTGTTTCTCAAGAAGCATGTCGGCCATACCGCTTCCCATGGCCCCCAGGCCCCAGATCAGAACCTGGACCTTCTCTTGTCTCACGCCCATGATCCACCTCCGGAAAGTTGTTACTATTGAAGTAGTGAGTCGAGTATAAACCCGCCTAATGGGAAGTCAAGAGAGAATGTTCATGATTGGCCTTTGCGAGGTTTTGTTCCTGTGTTTGGAGGCAGAACAATGAATGGAAGGAAAACTGCTGAATAAGTACGAAGCGTCTCTCCTCAAACCCCCTATGCCTTGCTTTTCAATCCCATGGTTTGTGAGGGGAGACTTTGAACGCAACAAATTCATTCTTGACAGCGAATCCGTTGCCTCTTATGGTTACGTAACCGATTACGTGTGGCGGATTATGGCAACAGAAGGAAAAAAAACCACCATCAAGGACATTGCTCGAGAAGCCGGAGTTTCAACAGCAACCGTGTCTCGTATTCTCAATAACCTTGAAGGGTATACTGGAGAAACGAGAAAACGGGTGATGGATGTGATTGAGCGGCGCCAATACCGTCCCAGTGCCATTGCCCGTGGCTTGGTTTCCCAGCAAACCAAAACCATTGGTGTTCTCCTTCCCAGCCTTTCGAGTCGATTCATGAATACCCTGATTGAGGGAATTGAATCACAAGCTCAGGCCCATGGATACAGTGTGATTTTGTGCAATACCGATAGAGACGGTGTTCGTACGGCGGATTACCTCAAAGTCTTGGGCGAAAAGCGAGTGGATGGCATCATTTTCACCAGTGAATGGGTGACATCCGAATATGCCCTTGCCCTCAAGAAATTGGATGTTCCCGTTGTTTTAGTGGCCACCAATTCCTGGCAATATTCCTTTCCCAGTATTCGTACTGAAGACAAGGCTGCTGCCTATAGTGCAGTGCGTTACCTGATTGAAAAAGGGCATCGTCGTATTGGTATGGTGGGTGGAACGCATAGCGATAAGATTGCAGGGATTCCCCGGGAAGAAGGATATTTTGAGGCCTTGGAAGAATCAGGGATTCCTCGGGATACCACGATGGTCTCCCATGGGGATTTTCACTTTGCATCTGGAATCCGGGCCATGCAGGAGCTCTACGAGCGTCATCCGGAAATCACCGCCGTGTTTGCTGCCAGTGATGAAATGGCTTTGGGGGTGCTGAGTTTTGCCTATGCTCACGGGATTCGTGTTCCTGAGCAGCTTTCAGTGATTGGGTATGATGACACTTTGGATGCCCAGATGAGCATCCCTCCCTTAACGAGCATTCATCAGCCCATTTACGAGATGGGGGCGGAGGCTGTGATGACCTTACTGGAGTCTCAAGATGCCATGGGCAAGGTGTTGCCTATATCCATCACGGAACGCGATTCTGTTTGTGCTCTCCGGGGCTCCGAGTGAATGTGTTGTTCTTTATGAATGATGGAATTTTCGAGAGTTTTTTTTACGCTGTAACGTAATCGGTTACGTAAAACGTTTACTTAGGAAGTGTTATGAACTTGGTTCAGCGAAGCATCGACATCATCAAAGCAGGGCAGAGTCCCTCAGGCGGCTATGTGGCCAGCCCCAATTTCGGAGAATATGCCTATTCCTGGCTGAGAGATGGAAGCTTCATTGCCTACTCCATGTTGGTGAAGGGTGAAACCGATTCGGTTGCGGCATTTTTGACTTGGACGGCCAAGGCGGTTCAATCCCAACAAAAGAAAATTGAGGCACTCAAAGAGGCAGCCGCAGCCGGTCCCTTACAAGAAATAGCTCCAGAATTTCAGCTTCCAACACGATTTTCTCTTGAAGGAGAAGAGGTGAAAGATGACTGGCCCAATTTTCAAATTGATGGATATGGAGCGTGGTTATGGCTTCTTGCAGAATGGGATTCCCGGGGCTTCGCTGTTCAGGATCTTTGGCGTGAAAGTGCCGCATTAACCACTGATTATTTGGCCATATGCTGGCCTCACAGCTGTTATGACTGCTGGGAAGAGGGCGGTGATTCAGTCCACCTCTCCACCCTCGCTTGCGTGGCTGGCGGCTTGAAGGCCATCGCATCCATTGCGGCCGTTCCGGAAGGTTTGTTGGAGACCATTGAAGCTCGTATTCGAGAAGGTGTGGTTGATGGCGGGTATTTCGCGAAATCTTTTGGACGAAATGATGTGGATTCTGCTCTCCTTTGGTTGTCTGTTCCCTTTGGCGTGATTCCTCCACAGGATGCCGCCATGGAAGCCACAGCTGAGAAAATCCGTCAAGAGCTATTGGAAGAAGGCGGTGTGAAACGCTATCTGGCAGACACCTACTACGGTGGTGGTTTATGGGTTCTGCTCACCGGATATCTTGCCTGGTTTGAAATGGCTCGAGGAAATCGGGAGGAGGCTTTACGTCTCAAACAATGGATGGCAGAGCAGGCAACAGTGGATGGTTCACTTCCAGAACAAGTGACTCGTCATGTCAATGATGCAACCTATGTTGAGGAATGGATTGAGCGTTGGGGGCCCATTGCCACCCCTTTGCTTTGGTCTCATGCCCTCTACTTGGTTGTGGATGAATTGGTTCATTAAACCATTGGAGGTAACAATATGAGAAATCGTGTGATGATGATTGCCCTGGCTGTTTTGCTTTGCACCACAGCTATGCTGGGGGCAAACGGCACCGAAGAAGGGGCTGAGAAAGCGGAGAAATTGGTATTCTGGCATACCTACAGTGATGGCGAAACCGCACTCTTTGAGCAGACCGTTTTGCCTGCGTTTGAAGCTCTTGGCACTGGCATTGAAGTTGAAGCCGTTCGCATGCCTTATGAAGGGCTCAAACAGCAAGTTATTGCCGGAATTGCTGGTGATGCTGGTCCTGATGTGATGCGCATGGATTTGGTTTGGGTTCCAGAATTTGCCAAGCTTGGTGGATTGGTTCCTGTTTCTCAGAGAGAGGGGTTTGATTCCCTAAAAGCGGACTTCTTTGAAGGTTCCCTTGCTACCAACTATTACAATGGTGAGTTCTACGGGATTCCTTTGAATACCAACACAAAAGTAGCCGTTTGGAATAAAGCTCTTCTGGCTGAGTTGGGTATTACAGAGCTTCCCACCACCATGGACGATGTCTTGAAACTGGCTCAAGGACTTGAGGGAGACGACCGCTGGCCTCTGGCCATCGGTGGAGCCGGAAGCTGGGGAATGCTTCCCTGGTTCTGGACCATGGGTGGGCAGGTGACAGATGAAGCCTTCACCCGTTCCACAGGATATTTGGATTCAGAAGCCAGTATTCAAGCTCTTCAGACCATTGCGGACTTGTATGCTCAAGGTCAGGTTGGTCCATGCCTTCTTGGAGAAGAACCAGGAACATGGGGAGGCATGGAGAATGGGAATTACCTGATGATGGATGATGGTCCCTGGTACTACAGCATTGTGGGTGATTCTGCCTTGGAAAACACCGTCTTTAGCACTTTACCAGCAGGTCCTGGTGGTTCAGTTTCCGTTGTTGGTGGTGAAAACATGGTGATGATGAGCACCTGTGAAAATCAAGATGCCGCCTGGGAATTCATGAACTTCATGGTGTCTCCCAGTACTCAAATCACCATGGCTGAGGTTGGAATGATTCCCACCAGAATCTCTGCAGCTACAGATCCTGAGGCTGCAAAGGCTCCGTACTTCACAACCTATGTGGAGCAGTTGAAAACTGCCAAGCCACGGACTCCCCATCCTCATTGGGGCAAGATTTCCGATACCCTTGGTCTTGCCTTTGAATCCGTCATTCGTGGAGAGCTCACCGCTCAAGAAGCGCTGCCCTCTGCCGCACAAACCATTGACGGTTTTCTGGCAAAATAATTCCTAGAAATGGTGGCTCCCCTTGGGGGAGCCACATTCCCTAAGAGGTGCCGCTCCATGACACGCTTGCGCACAGGATTACGGCAGTGGAAAACTGCATTGCCATTCATCCTGCCCGGCTTGATTCTCGTGATACTTTTCTCGGTGTATCCCATTTTTCAGAACGCCCGAATGAGCATCACAAACTTCAACGTCCTCACTCAAAAATCCCAGGGATTTGTTGGCTTCACTAATTATGTTCGAGCTGCATCAGATCCCGTTGTGGTTACGGCAACAGTCAACACCATTGTCTATGCCTTGGTTTGCATTCCCATTGAAATGCTTCTGGGGCTGTTCATTGCCGCACTTCTCCACTCTGGTGTGCGGGGAAACCTTGTTTACCGTGCTCTTTGTTATCTTCCTGTCATCACAAGTTGGGTGATTGTGAGCTTAATTTTTCGCTACTTGTTCTCCTCAGGACAGGGTGGATTAGTGAATTATCTCTTGGGTGGTTTAGGACTCATCTCAGCCCCTGTGGCATGGCTCTCCCATCGTTGGACGGCTTTTGTGGCCATCTGGTCCCTTGAAATATGGAAGTCTATTGGCTGGGTGATGGTGATTTACTTGGCTGGATTACAAGGGGTTCCCAAAGCGCTGTATGAAGCAGCGCGAATCGATGGGAGTGGATGGTTTAACCGATTGCGATTCATCACAGTTCCTTTGCTCCGGCCTGTCACCGTTTACATCCTGGTGAACCGTGTTATTGGCGCATTCAGTGCCTTCATCAGTATTTACATGATCACAGACGGAGGCCCCATGAACCGAACAGAAGTTCTGCTGAGTTACATGTATAAAGCAGGATTCCAGTATTTTGAGTTCAGTTATGCCTCCACACTTTCCATGATTATGGCTGTGTTGATCCTCATGTTCTCAGGAACGCACCGCCTCTTGATTAAGGAGGAAAAATGATGAAAAAAGCACAGATTGGTGCCGCAAGCATTCATATTCTTCTGATTGTGTTCAGTCTTTTGAGTCTTTTTCCTTTCCTCAACATGATCACTGTGGCATTCACACCCAACAGCTATGTGCTTCCCTATCCTCCCAAATTCTTCCCAGATTCCTTCTATCTTGGAAATTTTGTGGAAAGTCTCAGTGCCAATCGTTTTGGCCATTACTTTCTCAATAGTGTGGTGGTGGCGATTCTTTCCACCTTTGCCACACTCTTTGTGGCCAGCCTCTCTGCCTATGGATTTGCCCGATTGGATTTTCCAGGAAAAGAAATCCTGTTTAAATTCTACGTGTTCACTTTGATGGTTCCAGCCATACTCAACATCATTCCCCAATTTCTGGTGATTAAATCCTTCCATCTTGTGGATACACGTGGAGGTTTGGTTCTCTTCAATGTGGGAGGTGCCATTGCTGGCTACACCTTCTTTCTCCGACAGTTTTTCCAAGCCCTTCCCAATGAATTGGAAGAGTCAGCAGTGATTGATGGAGCCGGGCGATTTAAGATTTATTCCCGCATCATCCTTCCTCTGTCAGGACCAGCCATGGGCACCATGACCATCTTTGCGTTCACCGGATTCTGGGATGAGTTTTTTGGCGCTCTCACCCTCATAAAAAGTGAAGGAAAGCGCACCTTGCCCATAGCCATCCGAATGTTCCAGGGACAGCATGCCACAGACTGGGGCTTTGTCTTTGCCGCCAGTCTCATTGCATTGATTCCCATCATTGTGATTTACATCATTTTCCAAAAACAGTTTGTTCAAGCAGGCGCCGTGGATGGTGCCGTGAAGGAGTAGTTCGTGCTCACAATTTATCCACAAAAATCCTTCTTTACACCAGAAGATCCAGTCCAACTTGTTATGGAAAACAAGGGAAGTTCCACATCGGAAATCCTAAAAATCCATCACCTGACAACCACGGTACAAGAGAAAGAAATTCTCCTTCCGGAAGGAACTTCCGTTCATAACATAGGAACCTTTCCCCTTGGTGGATACCGTGTCAGTCTCCAACAAGCCACCACGGCTTTTGATGTACAAGAGCCTCATCATCAGCCTTTACGCTATGGTTATCTCAGCCGTTTTGGTCAGGATGCTCCCTCTTCTAAAGCCGCCGCTCGATCCATGCTTCGCCTTCATGTTTCCGCCGTGATGTTTTATGACTGGATGTATAGACACCATGATCCTGTTGGAGGAGGGGAAGAGTACACCGATGCTCTAGGAGCTCCAGCCTCGTTGAAGGTTGTTCGTGATCGGATTCAGGCCTGTCATCAATCCGGTATGGCCGCCATGGCCTATGGAGCCTTCTATGCCTGCTGTCATGAATACTATGAGCAGCATCCTGAACAAGCCTTGTACGCCGCCCCAGAAGAACCAGAAGAACTCATCAATGAGTTCTTTATCATGGACATTTCTCAGCCCTCTCTCTGGCGAAAACATATCACGCAGAAATACGCCGAAGGACTCGAAGTCACGGGTTTTGATGGGTATCACCTTGATCAATATGGATATCCCAAAGAGGCACTCACAGCGGATGGCCGCCGGGTTTTCCTAGACCAGGATTTTCCCGATTTTATTGATGAAATGGCCCAGGCTGTGCGTCAAGTGCATCCTCAGAAATTCAACACATTCAACAATGTGAACAATTGGCCCACCGACACCACCGCCAACAGTGATGTTGTGGGCACCTACATAGAAGTTTGGAAACCCTATGTGACCTATCGGCATCTGAAAAAACTCATTGATGATGCCCGCACCTTAGCACCGCGCAAACCAGTGGTTCTTTCAGCCTACATGGTTCCCTGGAAAGAGGCCGGTGAAAGTGTAGAACAAGCACAAAAAGCCCTTGATGCCACCCTGTTGGCCAATGCGGTTATTCTGGCCTCTGGAGGTTGGCAACTCATTTATGGTGAGCATCAGCACATTCTCCATGATCCGTACTATCTGAATGACTTCACCCTTTCCAATGACGCCTATGAACAGTTGCGACTCCAGGCCGATTTCTCCGTGATGCATCGAGAATTGCTTTCCCACCCCTCCCTGCGGGATCGAACCGAAGCCAATTTGAGCTTTCCAGAATATGGGGAAAGTTTTGCCGATGCCTCAGGCGGACAAGTAGCCGTTCGGGGAGTGGAAATCTCCCATGAACTCGACGGTGGACGTTTTGGATTCATTTACAAAGAACGGCCAGGTTGGAAAGTGGCCCACCTCATCAATCTTCTTGGGAATGACAGCCTTTGGAACACCCCCAAGAATCGCCCCGTACAGGCTCCATCCGTCCAATTGGAAATTGCCACCACAGCCAAGGTAAACGGCGTTTACTACGCCCAACCAGGGATTCAGGGAGGAATGCTTCAACCCCTGGATTGGAACATGGACCATTCTGGCAAAGGGATGAGCGTTCATGTTGAAATCCCTGCCCCTTTGTATTGGGGAATGGTGGTGATAGAGGAAGATCCCTCCGAGCTTCATTGCTAAAAGTGCATCACTCCCCAAGATTGGTGGTTGATCTTGGGGAGCTTCCCAACATTGAATTTCCAATGCCCCTCTGCTAGCCTTAGCCTCATCAAGGAACCACCCCTTGAATGGAGGAACCTTCCATGACAGAGAATCCCAACGTGGAGCAAGAGCAGGGCGTCATTGCCTCTTTCACCATAGATCACGACCATCTCAACCCCGGTGTTTATCTTTCCCGTGTGGCCCCTCAGTCCCTGAACAACGGCACCGTGTATACCCTCACCTGGGATTACCGCGTGGTGAAGCCCAACACAAACAATTTCATGTCGCCCACAGAAGCGCACACCTTAGAGCATTTGATGGCCACCGAATTGCGCACCTCTCCCGGTTACAAAACCAAAGCGGAAGATTTGGTGTATGTGGGACCCATGGGTTGTGCCACCGGTTTTTACATCATCACTCAGGTTTCAGCGGCCTCACCCCTTTCACCTGAAGCCGAAACCCAGCTGTTTGATCAAGCCCAACAGGATGTGGCCCATGATCTCAAATTGGCCCTCGAACGCTTCCAATCCTACAGCTCCATTCCGGGTAGTACCGCCAAAGAATGTGGGAATTACCGATTGCATAATCTTGATGGAGCCCTCAAGCAAGCCAAACTCTTCCTCAAGGATTCCGCCACTTGGGAGTATGTTTATCCCACAACTCAGAGTTAGTTCAATTTCCTTGAACAGCCTGTTTTTGGCCCGGGCCGCTGCGCGCCCCGGGCCGACCCCGTCGCTCCCACTGTTTTTGGCTCAATTCTCCGCGCCGGGGTGTGGGAAGGGATTTCACTGATCATGGCAAAAATATGCCCTGATTAAGGCAAGAGCCTCCTCATGCATCCCCACAGAACCTTTCGGAGTGTATGATGATTTCAGGAGGCAGCCATGAGGGCCACCCGGGCGCTGATACACATCAACCACTTTATTCATAATCTCCAACTTGTTCGCAGCCAATGTCCTCAACAGGCCATCTGTGTGGCGGTAAAAGCCGATGCCTACGGTCATGGTGCCATTCCTCTCTCTCAAGCCGCTCTTCAAAATGGTGCCACTCATCTGGCTGTGGCCACCCTAGAGGAAGCCGCCCAGCTCAGAGAAGCGGGCTTGAGCGCCCCCATTCTTCTCTTCAGTCTCCTCACACCAGAGGAAATCCCAGAGGCCGTTTCCCTCCATCTTCAGCCCTTTGAAACCAGTGCTCGGGGACTTGAGCTGTATGCTCAAGCCTCCGCCGCCCAAGGGCGGCGGACGGGCATCCACCTCAAGGTAGACACAGGCATGGGGCGCATTGGATGCCCCCCCGAGCAGGTGGCGGAATTGGCCTTATTTATTCACCAATCCCCCCATCTGGAGTTGGCCGGATTGGCCACCCATTTTCCCTCAGCAGATGAGGAGGATCCCCATTACACCCAAGAGCAGGTTGGTCGCTTTCAGATGGCACTCCAGTCCTGTGCGTCTTTTGCTCCCCAGCAGATTCATGCCGCCAATTCTGGAGCCATTGTGGCTCATCCCCAGGCTCGTTTTACCATGGTCCGTCCGGGCATCATGCTCTATGGCTATTATCCCTCTCATGATCAGAAGCGGCATTTGGATTTAAAACCGGTGATGGAACTTCGCTCCAAGTTGGTGCACATCAAACGAATCAAAAAGGGAGATACGGTGAGCTATGGGCGCAGCTGGACGGCTCCTCATGAGACGGTGATTGGCACCATTCCAGCCGGTTATGCGGATGGCTACAATCGTTTGCTCTCCAATCAAGGTTGGGTGGCCGTCAATGGACGGCAATGTCCTGTGGTGGGCCGAGTGTGCATGGACCAGTTTATGGTGGATCTTGGACCTCAGGCCCAGGATGAACTTTATGATGATGTGGTGCTCTTTGGTGGAGATGCTCCCGCTCCCAGTGCAGAGGACATCGCCGATTTGTGTCAAAGCATCAGCTATGAGGTGACCTGCCGGATTGATAAGCGGGTTCCACGGGTGTATGAAGGCCTTTGACGAAGGTCAAACGGTGAACCCACCGGCAAGAGCCGGGGTCGATTTAAGAATTAATGGTGGTAGAATTTGTCTCGCAGATGCGCCAAGTTTTCACCAAAAACCTCATCCATCCGAGGGCCAAATTCCTGGCGAATTTCAGCCAGGTACAAATCATGGATGATGTAGCCCTCTATCGAACTCACTAATCCTCGGTTTTTGGTCCAAATCACCTGGCCGGGGAGGGTTCCTCCAAGATTGCCTGAAACCGCAGCAAGACCGTCAAAGGCCGCATCCACAGTCCTGCCTGTTTCCTCTGTGGGAGGCATGTGCTCGGTGCCATGATGGTAGACGGTAGCAAAATCCAGTTGGGCTTTCCCATAGAGTAAGATAAACGTTTTGACTCCTCTTTCATGAGCGTTGCGAAGAACGGGCTCCAGGACGGTCAATTCTTCTTCCCAGAGGCCAATGAATATGCGGTCAGTAGCCTCTTCAATCAGGTTCTCACATCTGTCGAGCGTCTCATCCCGATTCCGTAGGTTCCATACTGGGTCAAAGTCCGCCCGAAAGTTTAGGCTTTTGAGATGAACTCCCACCCGGGCTGTGAGACGGGCGGAATCCCGGCGAAGTTTTTCCATCAAATCATCAGGAGAGAGGGGGGTGAAGAGTTCGGGGTTTGCTCCACGACTGGCCGCAAACCCTTTTTTAATGAGACGCCGGGTGATGTCATACACCCGGGAATGGGGGACGCCCGAGTCCTGGGAAACGGTATAGGCACTGGCAGGATGGTTCTTGAGAAGAGCCAAGTACACTTTGCCTTCGTACTCTGTGAATCCCAGGTCTTTGAGGTCGGCAAGAATACCGTCGAGGGCGTCGGCCATGATTAGAGATTCCCGATGGTGGCCACCATCACAGCTTTGATGGTGTGCATGCGGTTCTCGGCTTCATCAAACACAATGGAATGCGGGCTTCGGAAGACTTCATCCGTCACTTCCATTTCTTCCATGCCATGCTGCTCTTTAACTTCCCGGCCAATGATGGTTTCTTGGTCATGGAAGGCAGGGAGGCAGTGCATGAATTTCACATCTGGATTTCCTGTGGCATCCAGCATGGCCTGGTTCACCTGGTAGGGAGAGAGCATTTCAATGCGTTCGGCAAAGCGGTCTTCTTCTCCCATGCTCACCCAAACATCGGTGTAAATCACATCAGCGCCATGCACTCCGGCCTGGATTTCATCCGTGAGTTCAATGATGGCCCCTGTTTCTGCAGCAATGCGGCGGGCTTCTTCCACCAGGCCTTGTTCAGGGAACAGGGACTTGGGGGCCACTCCTCGGAAGGTCATGCCCATTTTGGCCGCGGCCAGCATGAGGGAATTGCCCATGTTGTTACGGGCATCGCCCACATAGGCCAAAGTCACCTGGTTCAAGGGCTTGTTCACATGCTCCTCAATGGTGAGGAAGTCGGCCAGAATTTGGGTGGGATGCCACATATCAGTGAGGCCATTCCAGACGGGAACTCCGGCATGGGCGGCTAAGGCATCAACAGTGGCCTGCTCAAAGCCTCGGAATTCAATGCCGTCATAGTAGCGGCCCAGCACCTTGGCGGTATCTTCAATAGATTCTTTTTTGCCCATTTGGCTGTTGGTGAGGAAGGTGACACGAGCTCCTTCATCAAAGGCAGCCACTTCAAAGGCACAACGGGTTCGGGTGGAGGTTTTCTCAAAAAGAAGAACAATATTTTTGCCTTCCAAAAGATTTCCCCGGATTCCGGCCAGCTTCTTGGCCTTCAGTTCACGAGAAAGATCAAGAAGATAACGAATTTCTCTTGGTGTGAAGTCTTTGAGGGCCAGGAGGTGGCGGCCTTTGAGATTAACGGGCATACAAAGCTCCTTAGGAGGGTAATGACTTTTGTTTTACACTGGAACAAGAAGGGATTCAAGATGATGTCACCACTTCAGTAGTAAAAGCCTTGTTTTTGCCCAAGAGGCCCAAGACTAGAACGGTCATTCCCCCCGAATGTTCAACAATAATCTCTATTCTGAATCCACTTTTGGAAGGATAGAATCCTGAAAGAGGGTGAGCCATTCCTTGGGATGGGAGGGACGGAAGCGCATCAAAAAACCACCCTGGTGCACAAACAGCAAGTCATGGGGGGAGCTTTTGGTAAAATCAAGGTGCTTGTACCCATGATCGGTGCGGTACAGGGTGCGAATGGAGGCATCGTTTTTATCATAGCCATAGACGGCCACGGCCTGATGCTCATCCACAATATGCCGATCAATACTCCGCAGACCGTCGGTGATTTCTCTGGGAGGATGTTCGGTGTACACCAACACGGTGAGACCTTCAATCACCTCAGGCACAAGACGTCCTGGGAAGGACGCCCATTCGGTGGCATTCTGTTTTACCTTCTCAAAATCAATCTTCTGACGAAGGCCTTCAGAAACTAAACGGAGCACAGAAAGAGGATCTGTTTCAAAGGTTTTGGCCAATAATTGATGGGCAAATCCCCAATAGTCCCGACTTTCACTCACATGGTCAAAGTCATCCAGGCTCCGGGCCCCTTGGGTGTCCACTCGGGATACCAATTCAAAGTAGGCTTCCAGATCGGTGCCTTGAAGTTCGGGGAAAAAATGATGAAAGACCAGGGCGGCCGCACTGGAGAGTTCCCGGTCTTGATGATGATCAAAGAGACGGTTTTCGGGCTCAAATTTTAAGCCGCAGTCCACCACCCAGGCCTGGGGAGGGACTTGGCTTTCAGCCACCATACGGGCCACATCTTCTGTGTTGAGACGAAGAACATCCTCAGGCATTTCCCCTTTGACTAAGACAATCAGGGCGGCGGCGAGAATCTCATCAATATGGGCTTTCCCTGCATGGGTGATGACTTGATAGGGCACACAAAGACGGTAACATGGTGAGGGGTGGGGGGAAAAGGGGGCCTATTCTTTTCCCCGCGTCAGGGATTGGAGGGGCGGCAAAGCCGGTCCTTGACCGAAGGGCAAGGACGGTACCCCCGCAAAGCCCAACCCCCGGCTGGCCGGGGGGACGCCCAAAAAGGATGTCTTAGATTTTTTGGAGTTTTTGTCCAAGTTCGGTCACGGAATCGCGGGTTTGAGTTCCAAGGCTACGAACGGTTTCGGTTTGGTTTTCAATGCCACTGAAGGCGGAGAGGGCGCGTTCCAGACGTTGTCGGCTCTCTGTGGCCATGGAGGCGAGTCGGCTTACTTGCAGGTTATTCTCTTGGATGCGCGTTTCAAGGTCTTCCACGTCATTGGCATTGCGAGAGGCAATATCCCGGATGGTGCCCACCACGGAATCCATTTCACGCGCGCCTTCATTCATTTCTTGGAGTCCCAGGAGCAGCTGTCCGATGCCTTCAGAAATGGAGCCCACATCGCCGGCGAGGGTGTCCATGACGGAGGAGGCTTGGGCATTGCGTTCGGCGGCCAGGCTGATGCTTTCATCCGAGGCGTTCAAATCCTGCTTGATGCGGCCGGTGCTTTCATTGGTGGTTTCAGAAAGTTTGCGAATTTCATCGGCCACAACACTGAATCCTCGTCCCGCTTCACCAGCATGAGCGGCTTCAATGGCGGCATTCATGGCCAAGAGATTGGTTTGGGAGGCCACGGAGTCAATCACGGAAATGACTTCCATCACCTCACTTTCGGTTTCTTTGATGCGCTTCATGGCGGCATTAAGGCCTTCCATGGTGTTTAAACCTTCGGTGGCCCGTTTCTCGAGTGTCTCCAGGTTGTCTTGTCGGCTTCGGGAGAGAGAGGAGAGGTTTTGGATGGTGGAGGTCATTTGCTCAATGGCCGCGGCGGTTTCTTCTACAGAAGCGCTTTGCTCAGTGGACGATTGGCGAAGGCGTTCGGCGGCTTCTGCTGCAGCACTGGAATTTCCACCAAAAGCCGCCAGAGCCGTATCTAATGTGGAGAGTCCATCTTCAATGCCCCGGAGATCTTCCAGTGCGGTTCGTAAGCCTTGAAGGGTTTCCCCGGCCGTGCCTTCCAGAACATCACCAATTTTCATGGAGCTCTGAGCGGTTTCCAACAATTCGCGGATGGCCTGATAACGCTCTTGGCTCTCTTGCATTTCCTGTTCGGTGATTTTCAGGAGAGTCCGGGAATCTGTGCGAACAAAATAGGCGGCGATGATGATGGCAGCATATATAAGAATCATTGCGATGAGATCATTCCAAATGTAATGACTGACAACGTCAATTTTCAGTGTTTCAGGAACACCCATGGTGAGAAGGGTTTGGTGAAATTCATCAAAATTTTCATAGGGAAAACCTTGGGTTCCAAAAGGTAAATCAGAAGAAAGAAACAGTATTTTGGAAACAATGGGCATGGCAATGAGTAGGACTGATGAGACGATGAACAGTTTTTTGTTGGAGGAGGTAAGGAGTAAATCCATCAAAATGATGACGCCTGTGAGGGACAGGAGGGGAATATCGTAGCTTCGGTCTACACCAAAGAGGAAGACGGCAGAATAGAAGATGGCCAGGGCGGAATAGTGGAGAGAGGCCGAGGCATTGGATTTTCCCTTTTGAAGGACTGTCATGGCAATGATGTTGGCCACCATCAGGATGAGAACAGGGATGAGAACTTCCACAAAATGGATGATGAGAGGAGTGGCACAGGCCAAGAGTCCTGTGATGAGGGCTTCAAGGGTCCAAAGACGTTTGACCCGGAGCCGTTCAGCCAGGGGATGATTTTGGTAATATCCGAGGATTTTGGGTAATAAAATTGACATGAACTTCTCCTGATGGATTTTCCTGGTTCATCCTATCATAACAAGAAGCTTAGTGGGATTGGTAGTTTCAATGTACTAAAACCAAAAATCGACCCCGAGGTGAGATGCACCTCGGGGTGGGGAGAATCCATGGAGAAATGGACTATTTTGCGGCGACGGCGTCCTTAATGTTTTGAGCCAGTTGGGCACATCGCTCTTTGATGAGGGTAAGATGTTCTTCTGTGGGCTTCCCTTGGAATTCAACGGATTCCAAGAAGCTCCAGTTCATGCGATGACGTTGCATGATTTCATCCAACTCTTTTTGCGCTCCACCAGACCAGCCAAATGAGCCAATTCGGAAGGCTTGGCGGTTGAGCACTTTCTTCCGACCCAATTCATCCAGTACGGCGGCCATGGGGGGGAACATTTTGTACTCGTAGGTGGGCATGGCCAGCACCACACCTGTGGAACTCCAAATGGATGCTAAAACATCACCCCAAGAATCCTCTGGCACTCGGTGGGCGTGCACCTTGATTCCATTCTGTTCCAGTTCACGCACCACTGTGTTGATGGTTTGTTCGGTGTTGCCATACATGGAACCCCAAATCACGGTGACTTCATTTTCACAGGGGCCCTTTTGGTAGGAGGCATAGCGAATGTAGTCATCGATGATTTTCTGTGGATTCTTCCGCCAGACAATGCCATGTCCAGGAGCAATGATTTTGATGGGGAGTGGGGCACATTTAGCAATGGCCTTTTGTACCGGCAAGGAGAAGGCAGCCACAATGTTGGCGTAGTATCGGATGGCCTCATTTTCAAAGAACGCGATTTGTTCTTCACTGAGTTGGTCATCATAGGCAGCCTCTCCGATAGATCCAAAGGATCCAAAGGCATCACAGGGCATGAGGGTGCCGCTTTTTGTATCAAAGGTGGCAATGGTTTCAGGCCAGTGGACATTGGGAATTTCCGCAAAGGCCAGGACTCGTCCATCTCCTAAATCCAGAGTATCCCCATCACCCACCACCATGATGTCATTGGTGACGTCAAAAAAGGATTTCATGAGGGGAACGGCCTTCTTGCTGGTGACAATGGTGAAGTCCTCACGGATTTTTTTGAAATCTTCTATCCAACCGGAATGATCGGGTTCCATGTGGTTCACCACCACATAGTCAATGGATTCCGGTGCCACACCAATCTTATCCAACATGGCAAAGAGCTCTTCAGGAACTCCGTCCCAGCCACAAACGCCATCAATGAGAGCGGTTTTTTCTCCTTTCACAATGTAGGAGTTCAATGAAACTCCATTAGGAATGGGCCAAAGTCCCTCAAAGAGGATATTTTCCACGTTGGTGGAGAGACGGAAGATTCCGTCTGTAACTGTACTCACGTTCATATTGCGCTCCGGGTCCGGAAGGAGCTTTCCGGTAAGGTGTGTTCAAGAATGAACCCACAAATCTTAGGCGATTTGAGAGCATTTCTCAAGCGGTGGGTTTGGGTCTTATTCTCTCTAAGATAGCGAAGAATGGGGCGCATTTCATGGAGTGATAAGAACTCTTGGATTGAGAGAAAACTGAATAAGAGAAATGCATGAGGGAATTGTTTGACCGGAATGGTCATGAAACGGATAATGGGCATTCACAACCTGGTTCGGAGTTTTCATGAAGTTTTCCCGCAGTTTTGTTCAAACCGCACTGATACTGTTTGTTTTTTTTACCGTCTGTTTTGGGGCCTCAGCAACAGAAGGAGGTGGTTCTGTATCTTCTGTCAATGATTGGCCCTGGTGGGGATGGTCTTTGATTCTTTTTGGATTCTGTTTTCTCTTGGGTATTGTGGCCATTGTGGCTGGTGTTGGCGGTGGTATTCTGTTTGTTCCCATTGTGAGTGCTCTTTTTCCCTTTCATCTTGATTTTGTTCGTGGGGCGGGATTGCTGGTGGCTCTTGCAGGAGCTCTTTCTGCGGCTCCTCGATTACTGCGAGATGGAATGGCGTCTTTGAGATTGGCTCTTCCTCTGGCTTTGGCCAGTTCTCTTGGGGCGCTGGCTGGTGCACAGATTGGTTTAGCTCTTCCAGGGCAAACCGTTGAACTATGCTTGGGTGTAGTGATTCTGGCCGTTGTGGCCCTGATGTTCCTTGCAAAACGGACGGATCGTCCCCTTGTGGCTCATCCAGATCCTTTGGCTCTTTCTCTGGGAATTGGAGGACGAAGTACAGATGCCATGGGTCAGGAGTATGATTGGAATATTCGACATTTTCTTCCAGGTGTGGTGGTGTTTATGGCCATTGGCTTTATGGCAGGAATGTTTGGTTTAGGAGCGGGTTGGGCCAATGTACCGGCCCTCAACTTGCTTCTTGGTGCACCTCTTAAAGTGGCTGTGGGGACCAGCATTTTGATTATTGCCATCAATGGTTCAGCGTCTTCTTGGGTGTATTTGAATCAGGGTGCAGTACTGCCCATCATTGCTCTTCCTTCCGTTGCCGGTATGATGTTGGGAACACGCTTAGGAGCGGTGTTACTTCCAAAGGTAAAACCGGCGGCCATTCGTTGGGTGGTGATTGCCTTTTTGTCCTTAGCAGGGATTCGATCCATGTTGGCTGGTTTAGGGGTACTTTAATGATGGATGAACTTGAAGATAAAGCGGCCCAGTGGATTCATTGGATCAGTGTTTTGGCCATTGTCTTGGCTTTTTTGGTTTTTCTTGCCTTTGGTTTGGGGATTCTTCCATCGTTTGTGGGACCAGAGGATGTGGCGGCACGATGGGGATTGAGTGTTCAAAAACTTCGGGACACATTGAAGCTTTCCTTTGAACAGGGATGGTTTCTCCATGGACAAGATGGATACATGGCCAGTTCTGCAGCCCTTGCTCTTGTGGCCTCTGCGGCATTACCGGCTTTGGTGATGTTGAGTGTCCAATGGTTTTTGCGAAAGGATTGGGTGTATGGCCTGATGGCAAGTTCCATCTCAGCAATATTGATTTTTGCGGTTTTGCGATAGTTCAGATCAAGTAAGAATGTCTCAGGCAAAAAAGGCTTTTACCTGAGACTGTGTTTTTTAAGAGAAAGGGAGTCCCCCCCCTTCCTTTTGAGAGAGTTTTCTTTACTCCCCTTCCATGGAAGAGAGTGTTTTTTCCAATCGCTCAATGGCCTCAATGCGTTCAATCAACACGGGATGGGAGGCATGCCAGGCCGCATAGGCTGGATGAGGCGATAAATTGGAAAGATTATGTTTTCCTAAATTCAATAGAGCGGATTTCATCCCATCGGCTCCAGCATTTTTTACAGCATAGGCATCGGCTTCATATTCATGCTTTCGGGATAATCGGTAACCAATTGGTGACAACATGTTGCTGATGGGTGAAAAGTAATATCCCAATATGATCAGCAAAGCCGGTAGGGAGGGGTGATTAAATCCAAAACCTGTAAAGACGGATGGCATTGTGAGAAGCCATCCTGCCATTGCTGCGATGACAAAAGTGGAGAGAATGGAAAGGAACATGCGTTTTTTAACATGATTCTTTTTCCAATGCCCAATCTCATGAGCCAGGACTGCGGTAATGGACTCAGGATCCATGCTTTCAATCAAATTATCAAACAGAACAATTCGCCGGGCTTTTCCAAATCCCGTGAAATAGGCATTGGAATGACGACTCCGTCGACTTCCATCCATCACAAAAATTCCTTGATGTGCAAATCCACATTGTTTTGCAAGGGAGGAAAGATGATTCTTCAAATCCCCCTCTGGTAGCGGTGTGAATTTATTAAAAAGGGGAGCAATCAGAACGGGATAAATCATAATCAATAGGAATTGCAAAACCGTGATGGAAGCCCATGCAATGATCCACCACGAAGATCCAAAGAGAAGAAGTGAGCCATGAAGAGCCCCATAGAGAAGAGCGGTGAGGATCAGGGAGAGGGGAAATGCTTTGATGGAATCCAAGATGAGCGTTTTGAAGGTGGTGGTGTTAAATCCGTACTCTTCCTCAATCACAAATTGAGAATAGAGGCTGAATGGGAATTGAATGAGACTCATAAAACCTGATCCAAGGATAAGAAAGAGAAAACCCGAAAGATAGGCTGATTCAATCCATGTTTCCATAAAATTGAGAAAGAGTCCTGGAATTCCTGTAACAAGAAGAATCACAAGCAGAAGACGGTTGAACAAACCGGAGAACAGGGCAAACTGACCTTTTCGCAGATTATAATCGGTGGATTGTTGATGTGTTTCATCATCCACAGTTGCCTGAAAAAGTGGTGGGATTTTGTGACGTTGTTTTAGAATCTGATTGAGATTCAAAATGCTCAAGGACCATTCAATGAGAAATTCCAGAATGATGAAGCCCAGGATGAGGACAGTGAAAATATTCATGGTTCCATCATCGGAAGAGTGGAGCAGAAGAACGAGAGGAATGATTCCGCTTTCTTTACAGACTCATGGTGAGAGCATTCTCTTCTGAAGCCTTCAGATTCTCATTGGTCCATTTTTGAAGCAGGTCATGAATCTCATCAGGACTGACAGTGGAAAGGAAGTTAAACTCCATTTCCTGGGCTTTTTGAAGAAGAACTTTAGCCTCTGCCGTGTTTCCAGAAGCATGGAGAATAACGGCTCTGGTGAAATAGGCATCGGGAAAGGATGGTGCACTTTTCATGAGTTCTTCAGAAGCCTTTAATGCCTCCTCTAGGCTCCCATAGCGATAGCAATACGTGGCCCAGTTATCAAGAATCACAGAGGAATCCTCATTGTATTCTCGTGCTTCTTGGTTCAGGCTTAAGGCCCGTTCTTGGTTGCCAGATTCAAGAAGTAAGTAACCAAGATTGGCATAGAGGTTTGTCGTGCGGTACCCCTCAGCTAACAGATCTTCTAGGACCTGAATGGCTCTTCTTGCCTGTCCTCTTTTCCAGTACACCAGGGCAAGATGGCTTTGAGCAAGTCGTTTGGATGAGAGCTCTGATGCATTATGGGCAATATCCGTGAGAACCGTTTCCGCAGTTTCAATGTCTCCACCTCGAAGTAGAGCCCAGGCAGCACCAGCCCTTTGACTCGGAAAAAGACGTTTCGTCTTGATGGCCTTTCGAAAAAGCTGTGCTCCTACCGAACGTTCGTTTTTTCTGTAGTTCTGAAGAGCTCGTACAAAATACCACTGACCTCGTAGAAGAAAAAATGAAAGGAGCAGAGCCAGAAGGATGAGCGCAATTCGGAAGGGAATCAGGATTGGTGCAAAGGTAGCTGCAAGAACGATGAGAATGATGCCAAAAATAGCCGTAATGGTTTGGACTTTTAACTGAGACATTGGCATCCCCTTTGGCCTATTGCATTAGCGCCTTCGAATGGGATGATATCCTGGTCAACACTTGGTTGCAACGCTCTCTCTCCCATGTGTTGGTTAGGTCTTCATCTTTTCCCTTCTCAAAGAGCAGAGTCTGAGCAGGACATGCTTTCCACCTCAATTGACATGTTTGGAGTAGAGGCATAGATTCTTATTAATGGACAACAGAGACATTAAAGGACAAATGATGACTTTGTCCGATGTGGCTGAAGCACTGAAAGTATCTGAAAAAACCATTTCTCGCATGTTGCAGGATGGTGCTATTCCGGGATTTAAGGTGGCCAATCAATGGCGCTTCTACCGGGAGGACTTCTACCGTTGGATTGATGCAAAACGGGGGGAATGGGGAAACCGGGCGCGGGCTGGTTTGGCATCGATGCTGAGTAGTGAAATGGATGCTGTACCTTTATCACGGTTAACGGAAGAGCGCTTCATTGTGACCGGGATTCCTCGGGTTCCCTCTGAATCCATTTTCCGAATTCTCACCGATCCACTTGAGCAGGCCGGGATTCTTTCCGATTCAGATCTTCTTGTTCGGGGTTTAGCTGCTCGAGAGATGATGATGTCCACAGGAGTTGGAGGGGGCGTGGCCATTCCACATCTCCGAAATCCATCCAAAATCCCCGTTTCTTCTCCCCTCATGGTGATTGGTTTGAGCTTGGAAGGAGTGGATTGGAATTCCATTGATGGTCAGCCTGTTCATGTGTTTATGCTGCCTCTGGCAGGATCTGAGGTTCCTCACCTTCGGATGCTTGCAGCGATTCGCTCTTTTTTAGCAGCAGACTCAGTGGTGGAAGGTTTAAAGAAGGCCAAAACACCGCAAGAAGTCATGCGAACAATTTTGGAAGTGGAGTTACGAACAGGAAATCTTGCGGATCAAGAGAAGTAAGCAGAATTGGTTCTTTTTTGATTCTTATAAGAGCGTCAAAAGCGATGTTTATCCCAAGTTTTTTGAACATTTCCCATGATGGAGAACCGCATAAGTGAGGGTTTTACCCACTTATGGACATTTTCAAAACCATTGGAAAAGTGAAGGAGTGAAATCAATGATACGAACGCTATTGTCTCATGACACCATGGGATTGCATGCCCAGGTGAAGGATAAAAAAGCGGTACTCACGATGGCTGCAGAATTTCTTGCCCAGCCAGGAAGCATTGAAGTGGAAACCCTTTTGCAGGGATTCTTGGAACGGGAATCCCTTGGATCAACAGGAATTGGTCGGGGTTTGGCCATTCCCCATGTGACCCTTGATGGAATTCAGGAATTTCGCATTGCCCTGATTACCATTCCCCAGGGAGTGGATTTTGATTCCATTGATGGCAAGCCTGTTCAAGCCGTCTTTGCCATGGTAGGTCCTAAAGACTCTCGCTCAACTCATGTGCGAATCTTAGCTTCCCTTTCGCGGTATGCTCAGGAGAAAGATTTCCTGAAGCATCTCTTGGAGGCCCAAGAACCGGAGTTGGCCATGGCCCTCTTTGAACCAGTCCCTTCGGATTCACCGGTCCAAGAGAATCCATCGGCAAAAAGTCTTATCACTGTTCTTGTTCAAAATGAGTCTTATCTCGAACCTCTATTGGAAGTACTGGCTGGAGTCGCAGAAGCCCAGGTTGTGGTTACAGAAGGGCATGGGGCAGGACGCTATCTTCATTCCATGCCTCTCTTTTCTATGTTCTGGACAGACGACAGCCCTCGGACCGATCTCAAAGTTGTGACGGCTGTTATTGATAGACATGCGGGGAATGAAACCATTCGCCGCATCAGCACCAGTGTTGCCGATCCCTCTCAAGAATCTGGGCTTGTTGTGACTCTTCAAGATTTGGCCTTGGTGGCTGGACGTCTGGAATTCTAGGAGCACAACACATGACATTACCTCTTCTTGAACCCCTCCTGGATAGCATCCATGTTCCCATTTTATTAACTGTTGGCATCATGAGTTTTGCGGCATTCTATGCAGGCAAAGGTGTGAAACCACTGCATCTTCCCTCTTTGATTGGATTTATGCTGGCTGGTGTGATTCTTGGTCCCTCTGTGTTGGGACTTCTTGATGCAGAAACTCAAGGGAAGCTGTCCTTTTTAACGGATGTGGCTCTTTCCTTTGTGGCTGTGAGCATTGGTTTGGAACTCAAGCTTTCGACTCTGAAACGTCTTGGTCCAGGAGTTGTGACTGTGATCTTTTCAGAGTCCTTAATGGCCTTCCTTGTGGTTTTTTCCGCCGTGGCCTTGCTCACCAAAAACATTCCTCTGGCCCTTGTTTTTGGAGCCATTGCCCCAGCCAGTGCTCCGGCAGGAACCGTGGCCGTGATTAAGGAATATCGAGCGAAGGGTCCTCTCACTCAAACCTTGTATGCGGTTGTTGGTTTTGATGATGGATTGGGCATCATCATCTTTGGATTTGCCGCGGCCATTGCTCGTCATCTCATCATGCCAGCCGGTGAGGGCGGATTTGTGGCCCTCCTTCTTCCTCCTCTTGTGGAAATTCTCTTGAGCCTTGGGGTGGGATTTTTATTGGCTCTGCTCTTTTCCTTGTGCACGCGAAAAGTGGATTCCAAGCGGGATCAGTTTCTCTTGCTTTTTGTTTTTGTGATGCTGGGCACGGGGCTCAGCCAAGCGTTCCATCTTTCACTGATTCTCACCAACATGGTTTTGGGAATGACCGTGGTGAATAGCCAAAGAGCCACGCTTGTGACACAGATTCATGATTCCTTGGCTGATGTGATGCCTCTTTTGTTCCTCCTCTTTTTTACTCTGGCTGGGGCCAACTTGCATGTGGCAGAACTTCCTGCCCTAGGCCTCTTGGGTTTGGTGTATGTGCTGGGTCGGAGTGCAGGGTTGATTGGAGGGGCCTTCTTTGGCGCCTCTGTGGGAAAGTTGGGCAAGGATATACGGGATAATCTGGGCTTAGGAATCCTTTCTCAGGCCGGTGTGGCCATTGGCTTGGCTCTCATTGTGAAGTCTGAGTTTGCATCTCTTGGTCCAATGGGGGAAGTCATTGGTTCCACAGTCATCACAACCATTTCCGCCACCTGCATCATCTTTGAGTTGATTGGTCCTGTCACCACAAAGATTGCACTCAAAAGAGCAGGCGAAATTCCGGCGTAGTTTTGCTTGAAACTCAACGGGGCTGTCACGGGAGTGAGAGTCCCGTTCCACGGAGATTATAAAGTGATGTCCTCTGGTAAACGTGCCTTGGGGAGGCTCATTCCTGTGGCCATGGCTGTGAGGCGTAACCCGGTGCACACCAGAAGGGCTCCCACCATTTGAGCCAGGGGGGGGAGGCCCAGAAATCCTATTCCAAGATAAGCCCCTGCACCCAACAGAGAGGCCGTGGCATAGAAGTCTTTTTGAATCACCGCTGGAATCTCTCGTACAAGCACATCCCGAAGAATCCCACCTCCAACCGCACTCAGTGATGCCGTCAAAAGTATCCCCACAGTGCCCAGCCCGGCCGCATCACCTTTAGCTGCCCCAATGGCCGTAAAAACACCTAAACCGACGGCATCTGCCACCATCACCAGGGGAAGGCCTCTTCTCCAACGGGCAATGAGCGGTGCAGCAAGAAAGGCCGCCAGGGCCACTCCCAAACAAATGAATATGTAGGATTCATGGCGGAGAGCCGCAGGGGGGAGTTCCCCAATGAGCGCATCACGCAGCATTCCTCCTCCCACTCCCGTGAGGGCAGAAAGAACAAGAACACCCAGAATATCCAATTTATGTCGAAAGGCCTTGAGGGCTCCTGTGAATGCAAAAACGGCTGTCCCTGCCAGATCGAGAATGGTAAACCAGGTGGCCATAGGAATCCCTCCACAAGAAATCAGCTGGCGTTACTCTGGGCCGATGGTACGTCTTAAATCAAAAAAAAACCACTCCCGGGAGGGAGTGGTCGACTTAAAGACGTTCCAGAAAGACGGGACGGCTCACACCGCCCCAGCTTCATCAGTCGTAGAGAAGGGGAGCAATGTCCTCATCATCCATGTTGGCAGCGGTGTAGTATTTGGCACCGGTGTCCACATCAGCAACGCTTTCACCCTTCCAGGATTTGTAGGCCAATTCCACGGCTTTGTAACCAATGGAATAGGGGTCTTGAGTGATGGAACCAGCAAAGAGGCCGTTGCGGACGGCATTTTTCTGACCAGCACCAGCATCAAAACCAATGACCACCAAATCGTATTTGTTGCCCAGGTCTGCACCATCATTGGTGGCAGCCAAAACACCCTTCACAGTGCCTTCATTGGAACAGAAGATACCAAGAATGTTTTCATCAGCCACTTTGTTCAGGATGGCAGAAGTAGAAGCGGCCGCATCGGTGCTGGCAGTGGAAGCAGGAACAACCATTTCAATGAACACTTTCTGACCGGAAACAGGGCTGTCAGCAGCAATGTAGGCAGGGTTTCCCACAACAGCAATGTCGTTCATGGTCATGGAGGAGTTGTCCACAATCTGAGCAATCATGCCATCTCGGAAGCCCTTACCACGGCTCAACAGGGACTCACCAGAAGCATCCTGGTTCATCACAATGATTTTCACAGGAGAGGAGGTGGTGGCGGCTTCAATGTCACCCTTAATCATGGCAAACATTTTCTCTGCGGCTAAACCGGCAGCAGCAGCATTGTCTGTGGAGGCATTGGCTACAATGGAACCAGCAGGAGCATTGGGAACACCGGAGTCAAATCCCACCACAGGAACGCCCTTGCCTTTGAGCTCGGTGAGTTGGTCAATCACAGATGTGGTATCCAAGGCGGCCAGGGCAATGGCCACAGGAGCCTTGGCCATGGCGTTGTTCAGCATTTCCACCTGAATCTGCACATCGCTTTCTGAGGGAGGACCCTCAAAAGTCACATCAGCACCAAAATCTTCCGCGGCGGCGTTTGCACCTCGCTTCACCTGCTGCCAAAAATCGTGTTGTTCGCCTTTCGAAACCACAGCAATGTAGGGCTTTCCGCCTTTCTCACCATCGCCATTCGCGAAGCCGAAGGAGGCCACAAGGGCCAGAGCCAGAAGTACGAGAGTGATCCTCTTCATACATTCCTCCTTGTTTTTTAAAGCTGACCAACAGCCAGCTTGTTTTTCATAGAAGCCCTTTCATCATTTCATGATGAAAAAGGTCAGGACAGGACAGCCACATGGTCTCTGGCTGTCCCGCATTCCGTTAACGTGCAGACCGTTCCTCAGCAGCAATCCGCCGTTTCTCAGTCTTTTCTTCTTTCTTCATTTGGGAATACTCACGGCGTAGCGTGGTGCGAGCCTCCGTGATTTGCTGCTTCTTCTCCGCCGCCGCTGCTCCCTCAAGTCCCACAAGCATGTCTTTCATGGAGGCAATTTCTGCCGTTTTCTGGGCTTTAAAGAGATCAGCAGGAGTCAGCACTTTCACTTCAGAGGCCTTTTTGTTGCGGTAGATGTCCAGGAGCACCGCCCCAATCACCACCACACCGGTGAAAAAGGTTTGGTAATGGGATTGAAGATCCATGGATGGAAGGCCTACTCGCAGGGTGCTCATGATGTACACACCAATCAGGGTGCCAAAAACTGAACCCACACCACCGGCCAGGGAGGTACCTCCAATAACGGCACCGGCAATGGCAAAAAGTTCAAATCCCTGCCCCTGAGCCGGCATCACCGTGGTGTACACCGCCGCAAAGGCAATGCCGCCAATACCGGCCATCACACCGCTCACCACATAGGCCATCATTTCCCATTTCTTCACATCCACACCGGAGAGACGAGCCGCTTCCTTGTTGGAACCCACAGCAAAAATGTAGCGCCCCATCTTGGTTTTGGTGAGAATCAAAGAGGCCACAATGGCTGTGATGATGAGCACAATGAACCCTGTGGGAACCGTGGTGCCATCTTCTCCCAGGTACTTAAAAATGCTCTTGAACCAGCCGTCAGCCTCACTGCGGGTGGGGAAGGTGGCACTGCGCACATTGGAGACAATGGAACCCACACCCATGGAAATCATCATGGTTCCCAAGGTGGCAATGAAGGGAGGAAGTTTGAGGCGAGACACCATGATTCCGTTGAAGAAACCAAAGGCCACAGCCACAGCCATGATGAGCACCAAAGACAGCCACATGGGCCATCCCCAACTCTTGAAGGCCGTTCCACCCACAATGGCAGAGCACATCATGATGGTTCCACAGGAGAGATCAATCCCTCCGGTGATGATGACAAAGGTCACCCCAATGGCAATGAAGCCAATGTAGTACGAGGCATCCAGAATGTTCACTAAAGAGGTGTAGGAAAAGAAGTTTCGGCCAAAAAGACCAAAGAAAACATAGAGAATCACCAATGCCGCAGGGGCCAGAAACTTCTGCATGTTGATGTCTCGGAGCTTGCCTCCCAGACCGTTCTTTTTCGTCAAATTATCCATGGTTCCTGGCTCCTTATCCTGCTTCTCTCATGGTTGCGAGGCGCATAATGGCCTCTTGGCTGGCCCCGGCAATATCCAACTCACCGGTGATTCGCCCTTCACACATCACCACAATTCGGTCACTCATCCGAAGCACCTCCGGAAGTTCGGAGGAAATCATGATGATGGACTTTCCTTGGGCCACCAGCTCATTCATGAGGGTGTAAATTTCACTCTTGGCCCCCACATCAATGCCCCGTGTGGGTTCATCAAAAATGAGAATCTCCGCGTCATTGATGAGCCATTTGGCAATCACCACCTTCTGCTGATTTCCTCCTGAAAGATTCTTCAACAGCTGTTGTGCCGATGGCGTTTTGATTTGAAGACGTTTGATGTATTCGTCTGTGATGCTCTTCACTCGGCTTTCATGAATGAAGATGCCGGACTCATAGGTGTCATAGGAGGCCATCAGGGCGTTTTCTGTCACACTGAGGCTGGTGGCCAAACCATAGCGTTTGCGATCCTCAGATAAATACCCAATGCCATAACCCACAGCATCCATGGGAGAATCAATGTTCACCCGCTTCCCATGAACCTCAATCACACCACTTTGGGTTTCATCGGCACCAAAGAGGGCCCGAGCCGTTTCTGTTCGTCCTGCTCCCATCAAACCCGCAAAGCCCAGGATTTCTCCCCGTTTGAGCTCAAAGCTCACATTTTTCACCATGCGGCCGGCATTCAAACCGTTCACTTTCAGAACCACTTCCGCATTGTTCGGAACATTGCTGCTTTGCTTAGGATCCTCATAAATCACCCGGCCCACCATCATGTTGATGATGTCTTCCTTGGTGACCGAATCCGTGTCCTTCATGCCTATGTATTCCCCATCCCGCATCACCGTCACCCGATTCGTGATTCGGCCAATTTCATCCATGCGGTGGGAAATATAAATCATGGCCACACCCTTGGCCGCTAAATCCCGCATGATGACAAACAGCTCATCAATTTCTGTTTCTGTGAGTGCCGCCGTGGGCTCATCCAAAATCAGAATTTTCAGATCATGAGACACCGCCTTGGCAATCTCCACCATCTGTTGTTTTCCCACCGTCAATTTGCTGAGCAACTCGGTAGGATCAATATCCATGTTGAGGCGGGCAAACAGTTTTCGAGCCCGCTCATTCAGCCCCCTCTCATCCAGGAACAAGCCACCTTTCACCGACTCTCGGCCAATGAAAATATTCTGGGCCACCGTCAGGTGTTCCATCATGTTCAATTCCTGGTGAATGATTCCCACACCAGCCTTTAAGGCCTCTTTGGGATTTCGGGGATGAAAGTGTTTCCCCTCAAAGAGCACTTCACCAGAATCCTTCTCATAGATTCCCGTGAGCACCTTCATCAGGGTGGACTTCCCGGCTCCGTTCTCTCCCACCAGAGCATGCACTTCCCCCGCTCTGAGTTGGAAATCCACCCCCTTGAGAGCATGAACTCCCATGAATCGTTTATGGATGCCTTTCATGGAAAGGACGGTATCGCTCAAAAGTCACTCCTCATCGCACAGGAGCCGCCCCTCCCCAAGGAAAAGCATCACTCCGCATAGAATCGTCACCACGAGTTCTCACAAACCCCTTGGCGATGATTCATTGTCAGGCCAGATATTTGGGAGCGAAATCGACTATTTTCCGAAGATTGTTGAAATTCCTCCGAAATTTTGAAGGAAATGGAAGAAATTCCAAGAAATGGGGGCGAGGAGCCGGAGTTCCTCCGGCCCCCGGGCTTTCCGCTGCAAGTCCTCGTTGGCCCTCAACCGGGAGGCTATGGGGCTTCGTCCCCTCCGCCCCGCCTCCCGGGGCCGCCTGCGGGCTTTCCACTTCAATCCCTCTCGCTAAGAAGGCGATGGGGGGGCGGTGACATTGTTTGTGGTTCTCTTTTTTACAGCAGAATCCTGAAAAGGGAGCAGAACAGTGACAGCAAATTCTTGCCCTTTTTCCCAAGGGAGAAGGATTCCTTCACAGGGCCTTCCATCCACAAGCACAGCCAGAGTTGTGCGTTGTTTTTCCCGTTGGTAGGAAATGGAGTACACCGCCCCTCTGAAGGGCCGACGAATGGAAGCTGTTTTCCAATGACTGGGAAGATGGGGATGAATCTCCAGTCCAGCCATGGTGGGTTGCAATCCAAAAATGTGGTTCACAATCACCGTGTGGAGCCAGCCCGCCGTTCCAGTGATCCAGGCCCCTCCATAATCGCCTTTCCGGTGGGAACTGCTGGGAGCAAAATAGGAATTGGGAATGGAATAGGGAGGGCCTTGGACTGGTAAACGAACCTCTGAGAAGGGGAGAATCTGTTCTATAGTTGCCCAAGCCGCATCATTCCGTTGCAGCAGGCAATCAGCCAGGGCCTTGAAGGCGTTGGAATGCACATAAATGCCCCCATTGGTGTTGGTTCCAGGACGGACTGCTGAGATGTAGCCAATTTGTGAATCATAATTTCGATAAGGCGGGGCCACCGTGGCATATCCATAGGGAGTGGAAAGCCGTTTTTCCGCTTCATCCATGGCCTCTTGAAGACGGGTTGTATTCTCTAATCCACAGAGTACGGCCCAAGCCTGGGAATTCAAGAAGCATCGTCCTTCCCGTTCTTTTGCGCTGCCCAGAGGCCGCCCAGAATCTGTGAAGGCCCGACAGTACCACCGACCATCCCAGCCATAGCTCTCCAGGGCTTGAAGCATTGTTTGCCGCCAGGTCTCAGCCTGCTCCTGTTCCAACTCAGGTGCATGGGTGATTTGCAGGAGATGGGTGTAGAATCTCAGAGCCCGAGCAAAGGCCATGGACAGCCACACGCTTTCTCCCCGACCTTGAGTTCCCACTCCATTGAGCATGTCATTCCAGTCGCCCCCATGAATGCAGCATAAACCGTGGGAACCGCGGTCGTTCCAAAGATGATTCATGGCCCGCCGACAATGTTCCAATACTGTGCCAGAACCAGAATCCACAAAGGGAACAAATTGGTGAAGAAAGTCCTCCCTACCTTCTTCCATCACTATGTTGTGAACGGCCTCAATCATCCAAACCGCGGAATCGGCATAATCCTGTTCAATGAGGGAGCCCTCGGCCCAGGCTCGGGGGGCATGACCATTGGCATACTGATGAGAGAGCACTTCCTTCATGGAGTGCATGGCCTGTTGGACATGGAGGAAGGCAAGATTTCCATTGTCCTGGCAAAGGTCTCGAAAGCCGTTGTAATAGATGCGGGCCCAGGTGGCATTGAATCGCAATTGATGGGCCAGCCAAGGGCCCATGTAGGCATTGAAGGCCTTCTCTGGACTCTTCACGGAAATGGCCGATGCCAGCTCCAGGTTACTTTTTTCTGTTTGCTCCAACGCCTCTTGCCCATGGTCTTTGGTGAGAAGAGCTCGAATGCGCTTCACTTGCTCATCATCTTCATAGTTGCCGAGGGCCCAGGCCATGGTGATGCGTTCGCCGGGAGGAAGTTGCAGACGGTGTTCAGCAGAAAGCATCACGTATTCAAATTCGGCTGGTGTATTGGTGAGCCCTTCTGTGTTCAAGAGTCCCTGGGGATTGCGGGCATTTCCATAACAACCGTAAATGGCCTGACGACGGCAATCATACTGTTCAATGGGCCAAGAACTGAGGAGAAATGCTTCCTCTGTTTTTCCCTCTGTTGCATGGTGGTACCAGCTTCCATGACGAATCACATTGGATGCCTTCAACATCTCTTGCTTTGGGTTGTAGCTGGCCCATAGGGAGGTGATGTCTTGGCGTTCGCCTAAGGCTGTATCACCACTGGCGATGATGGAGAATTCCCGTTTTTGCTGAATGGAGGGATTGGTGATGTTCAGCTGCCAAATCTCACAGGATTCTCCTGGAGGAACAAAAATCATCCAAGAGAACGTTAAACCACGAACCGTGGTAATGATTTGGGTGCTGCCCGGTTTGTGGATGCAGCGAAAATGCAAAGGGGCATCCCCCACGGGTAAACCATGAATGGAATGAACACCGCTTTCATCCACCATGTGGATGAGTCTGGAAACCAGAAGGCGAAAACGCCGTCCTTGCTCATCCTGTTTCATGGATGAACCTTGCCCATCTTGACCCACGATGGCCAAAAAATGTTGATTCCAGCAGTGATTCGTCCAGGGTTTTGGTGGTTCAGGACTGTGAATGATGAAGGCTGCATCATCAGGAGCAAATTCACCATAGGGGAAGTGTGTATGGAGTTTCATGATGACCTCTGTGAATGAAGAAGAGTGGATGGAAGAGAGGCTTGCCGAGAGGAATCCAGACAAGCCTCTGTGTTCACTTGCGAGTTCGAATTCCGCTGTTCTCCTTATTGATACGCCTCTTGATAGACCGCTACGTATTGGTCCACCCCAAGTTTCTCAAGGCTTTCCACATAGCCATCCCAATCTGCATCCACATCCATGTCGCCTGTGATAAAACGAATCATGGATTGTTTGACATAATCCACCACATGCAGTCTCAGCTGAGCTGCTGTTTCAATGTCCTCCAAACCTAAGAACACATTTCCTAAAAAGGCCTCTTGTGGGGCATAGGGCTCATAGTTTTCACTGGTTGCAATAAACAGACGTGTTTCTAACCCATTGGGTGCCAAAGGATCTTGGGGCTGGGCCTTTGTACCTCGAACACTGGTAAACGAACGGAATGTGGGACCCACTCCCTTCCAGGATGTGTTATCAATTTCCATAAAGTCAGCGGTTTGGGTCCAAGCAGCTTGGTGTCCACTAAAATCCAGTTCATTGGCATTTCCGCGTCGCCAAGTGTTGCCTTCTACGCCCACATCCAGAAGCATGGTGCCTTCAAAAGAGTAGATGTAATCGGCAAGTCGAATGGCTGCCTCAGGATTTTGGCATTTGTCTGTGATGGTGAACTGGGCACCTTTGACGGCCTTGAAGGGGGTGGGGACGGCATGTCTCTGTCCATCGGGTCCACGAAGTGGGGGAACCGATACATAACCCTTGTGCCGGGGATTGTCCTCATTCAGGGTGACAAAAACTCCGGGATGACCACCAGAGGTGGAGCCCAGAATCACAGCTCCCTCGTTGTTGCCCATTTGCCGAAGTTGGGAATAGTCCTGAGTGAAGGCTGCAGGATCAAAGAGGCCTTCGTTGTAAAGGCGATTCATATACCGGAGACCTTCACGCCAACCTTGGCTGTTGGCCACAAAGGAGAGTTTCCCATCCTTGGCTTCAAAGAAGTATTCTTCATTCCGAGAAGCACCATCATCGTAAACAAAGGCATTCATGATGTAGTGCTCCGTTTTGGAATACCAGCCGGTTGGAGAGCCGCTTAATGGAATCTCATCGGCTATGCCATTTCCATTAGGATCCTGAGTTTTGAAGGCCACCAACATGGCATAGAAATCTTCCGTGGTTTCTGGTATTTCCAAACCCAGGGTCTCAAGCCAGGGTTGATACACCCAGAATTTGGGGTTGTAAGAGCAGTGATAGCATTCATTCACCACAGGAATCCCATAGATGTTTCCATCGGGAGCGGTGATGCTTTTTAGGAAACCAGGCATGTCTTTTTCAGCGGCCATGATGTTTGGGGCATACTCTTTGATGAGATCATTGAGAGGAATAAAAACACCCTCATTGGCTCCATATTTCATCAAATCTTCATTGCTGAAATTTCCAGACATGAACACTTCAGGATAGTCACCGCTGGCCAGCAAAAGCTGCTTTTTCTCTGTGACGGCATCGGTGGGAACCACAACCATGTCCAGATGGATGTTGGTTTTTTCCTCCATGGCCATGGTGGCCTCATTGGTGGGCAAATCTTCCACCTGAGCTCCCTGTTCCACAAAAGCAGAGATGACAACCTTCTCTTCCACGATGGGGAAGACTCCAGCAGGATTTACCTCAACACGTTTTTTTGAGGTTGCTTCTGCATTTCCGTTCCCAAAAAGGGGCAGAACCGTGAGCAGAATAACCAACACCATGGCCAAGACGCGAACTTGTTTCATCATCTCTCTCCTTCCTTTTCATATTCTTTCCCGGCTAAAGCCGAGGTTTAACCCTTCACAGAACCAATGAGAACGCCCTTCACAAAATGCCGTTGAACAAAGGGATAAATGGATAAAACGGGAAGACTGGCCACCACAATCAGGGCGTACTTCAATAAATCCCTCAAACCCTGCATTTCCATCATGGTTGTGGGGTCTTTGATCATGGTGGGATCAAAACTGTTTTGAATCAGAATGTTTCGAAGCACCATTTGAAGGGGGAACAGGCCATTGGTTTTTAAAAAAATCAGCGCATGGAAAAACGCATTCCAATGATTCACGGCGTACATCAGTGCTATCACAGCAATGATGGGACCGGAGAGGGGAAGCACCACTTTCAGAAGAAAATGAAGATCACTGCATCCATCCATTTCAGCCGCTTCCGCCAATTCTTGGGGAATGTTCATCTGAAAAAAGGTGCGGGCAATAATCATTTGGAATACCGCCATAGCGGTGGGAGCAATCAACGCGATTCGCTTATCAATCATGCCCAATCTGGACACCACGATGTAAAGCGGGATGAGTCCCCCGGAAAACAGCATGGTAAAGGTGAACAAGAACATCAGCACTCGGCGCCCATACAAATCTTTTCTGGAAAGAGGGTAGGCTGCCATGATGGTCATCACCACATTCACGGTTGTTCCGACTGTTGTGTAGAACAGGGAATTGGCATAGCCACTGAGAACTTGATTGTTCTTAAAAATGGCCTTGTAACCGGCTAAACTGGGTTCCACAGGGAAGAGCCATACCCGTCCAGATGTCACCGCAGCCGTGGAACTAAATGATGAGGAAACAATGAAAATCAGGGGATAAAGGATAAGTATCATTACCCCAATCAAGAATGCCGTTACCAGAGTCAGAAAAATACGGTCTGTTGGGCTTTCTTTAATACCCGTTCTCCCTACCATATGGACACCTCCCCAAGGCGTCGGGCCATGGTGTTGACTGTTACGAGAAGCAGAAAGTTGATGATGGAATTAAAAAAGCTCACTGCTGTAGAAAAACTGAACTGAGCATGTTTGAGTCCCACCTTGTAGATGTAGGTGGAAATGATTTCTGAGTTGGATAGATTCAGGTCATTCTGCATCAGAAAAACCTTTTCAAATCCAATGTTCATTAGATTTCCAGCATTGAGAATCAACAGCACAATGATGGTGGGTGCAATACCTGGTAGGTCGATATAAAGAATCCGTTTGAAACGAGACACTCCATCCACTTGAGCGGCCTCATACAGAGTGGGATCAATTCCAGAAAGTGCGGCAATGTAGATGATGGCGTTGTAACCAGCATACTGCCAGATTCCCGACCACACATAAATGGACTGGAACATCGAGGCTTCTCCCATGAAATTGATGGGATTTGCACCAAAAACACCAAGAATCAAATTCAAAATACCCGTTCTTGGATGAAGGACTTGCATGATGATGGAAACCATTACAACCGTGGAAATAAAGTAGGGTGCGTAGGTGATCATTTGGACACTTTTTTTGAGACTTTTGGATTTCACCTCATTCACCGCGAGAGCCAGGATGATGGGAATGGGAAATCCAACAGCTAAGGAGTACAGACTGATTCCAAGGGTGTTTTTCAGTAAGGGAAAGAACATGGGAGAGGAGAAAAACTGGCGAAAGTATTTTAACCCGGCCCAGGGACTGGCAAGAATCCCCTTACGAATGGAAAATTCCTTGAAGGCAAGGCTGAGTCCTCCCATTGGGAGATAGTGAAATATAAGGATGTAGAGGAGGGGAGGAAGCAAAAGCAGGTAAAACTGCCAATGGCGGCAGATTCTCTTCCATGCTCCTCCAGACGGTTGTTGTATTTTCCAAAGCATGAATGGCTCCCCTCGCTGATTTTCTTCACAGTGCGCGAGGGGGAGACTCCGGAATAGAGGCAATTTCTCTGGTGAGGGAACCTGAGGTGAGAATGGGGGGAACCATTTCTACACAGAAGAGGCCGTTTCTATGAAAAGGAGGCGAAATTGACTGGGAGACACTCCTTCAAGACGTTTAAACGCTCTTCGGAAGACTTGTGGAGAAGAATAGCCGCATTGCTGAGCAATCTGAGTAATCCCCCAATTCTCTCTCAATAATGCCTTGCTATGTTGCACTCGAATGCGCTCCACATAGTGGGTAAAGCATTCTCCAGTCTGTTCTTTAAAGAATTGAGACAGATAATTCTCAGAAAGATCAAATTCAACAGCTACCCCGCCTAAGTAGAGCTCATGATTGGCAAAGTTCTTATGAATATAGGAAATCAAGTCATCCCGTAAAATGGCATTATGACTGCGTTTACTCCGACCACAGTGCAGAGCCATCGTTTGAACGCAGGCCTTCACAGAGTCAAAAAATTGCTCTTCTATGGCAGGTGATAAAACCTCATCTATGCTGTGGTGATTCCATGATTCCACTGGAAAAGAATGTCGTTTTAACACCTCTAGCAGTGTGGAACGTAAATCATGCCTAAATTGAATCACTCCATCCAAAGAGGGCATCTGATGCTGAAATCCAGCCTCTTGGATGTCTTGGATGATGGAAACCACATCCCCCGATTCCCCGGCTAGAATGCCATGGATGAGATGCTTCTCAGATTCCAACGTGTAAGGAATGGTGCCGGATTCCGGAATGTCATGGTAGTGGAGAACCCTTGGAAGATTTTGAGGACGAATGTATTCCAGAGCCGCGCTACTTTGAGCAAAACTTTGAGACACCTCGAAAAAAGTCTTGGCTCCTTTCCCTATTGTCAGAAGAATCTCTAAGCCGCCTTGAGATTGCACAAAATCATAGAGTTCTTGAGCAAAAACTTGAGGACTTTTCCAAGCATGGGGAATGATGAAAACCAAATCAGATCGGCCCTCTTCATAAATCCACCCACGATTTTGAAGCATCTCAGCACCAAGGCTCTGAAGAAGAAGTTGGAAAGCATGACGCTCATCCTCTTCTCCAGACATCACCCGAAGGGAAAGAGTGGAAAGGGGAAAACCGAGACTTGGAATTTCTAGTCGGTAAAAGGCCTCCAGACAGGCCGTCTCGCTTTCAAAACAGCCATGAAGAATCTTTTCAATGAATGAGGCCTTGAGAATGGTTTGATGAGCTTGAATTTGCTGGCGAAACCCCTCATTGGTTTTCATCAGTTGTTGAACAATAGAAGGATAATCCCAGGGGGACTCCTGCTCCCGTGCCCAATCCCCATGCTGATTCAGAAGTTCTCGGATCCCTCGCAATGGTTGGCTTGTTCGACGCGCAAGAACCAAGGACATTCCCACACCCGCCAGAATCATGGCACCAATCACAGCAATGAACATGCGCCAGAGAGCCCAGGTTTTGGCAATTACCTCACTTTTTGGACTGGCTGTGACATAAATCCAGCCGCGTTCTTGAGAGGCCATTTGAGTGAGAACAAGAGTTGTATCCTGATGAACCCATTCCTGTTGTTTTGTTTTCCAAGCCTCATCTAAACCCACCGGGGGGAAAATCCCTCCCTGAGTTCCGGCAAAATAGTCTCCATTTTCATTCCAAATACCTGTGATGCCTCCAGCTCCATGAAATTCGGCAGAAAGCATATTGGCCACAGCCTGGGAATCTATGAATCCCACAATCACCCCTGAGGTGGTGAGGCCATATCCGTGTATTTGAACAGACTGAATAACAGCCAAATGCCCGTGGTTTTTTTCCCAACCCATGGTGAGAAATGGAGGAAAATAGGAGGCCTTGTGCGGTTCTGTGAAAAGAGCCTCTTCCCATTCGGAAGGAGATAGAACAGCCGGAGGATTCTCCAAATCCAACATGGCATCCCATTGGTTTCCCTCCAAGGGATGATCCCAGTCCTCGTAATACAAGTCTTTTCGTAGATAAATATCTTCGGAAGAAATGATCATGCCGCTCTCAGCGGTAAAGAAAGCAAGAGAATCAAGAAACTGATTATTGAGTTTGTAATGCAGCAGAAGGTTTTTGAGTTCTCGAATCTCAACCAACCCCCCACCACCCTGCACCGGATTTTCACTATAGGTGAGCCTGGTCACAAGAGAATCTCGGGAAAGCTCCTCAAGAATGGCTTCCACCTCATCAAAACGGGCATCAATGATTTTTCGGCTTTGATTGAGCAGAGCAGCATCGGCCAGACGCGTTTCTTTATTGATGAGACTCACAACCCCTAAATGAGCCATCAGTCCCACCCCCGCCACCACAGCTAAAAGAGTGACATAGGAGGCCAAGAACGCGCGGAAAATTTTGTCCCGTTTGCCCCTGGCCATAAACGCTCCCAAATCATCCTAGCATAGAGCAGGAAAGTCGTGGTTGATTCATTGCTTGAAAGACATTCTCTTTCATCACAATCAATGTCCCCAGTCTTATTCCACCCCTTCCAAACACAAGCACCAGGCCAAAGGATTGGCTGTTTTTCCTGGTAAAGGCTGGGGCAAAACCATAGAAAACCCCTGATCCTCATGAGTCACAGGCACAACCATACCCGTGTTCAGCAATCGGGCCCGGCGTATCCCATGAAAATGGGGAAATCTCAAACCTTCCTGTGGCCACTGTTGAAAATGCACATAAAGGGCCTCTCCCTTCTTCGTGAAACAAAACTCTTCCAACCCCTCGCACCCTTTTCCTGTGTAGGCCTCTGTGCCATACACTCCTTCTCCAACAACAGCCAGCCATTCCCCCAGTTTCCGAAGCACATATTCCTGATACACCGGAATCCCGCCATCGGCTCGAGGGCCCACATTGAGTAGGAAATTCC
This sequence comes from Spirochaetales bacterium, assembly GCA_022360655.1. Lineage (GTDB taxonomy): Bacteria > Spirochaetota > Spirochaetia > DSM-2461 > DSM-2461 > UBA2779. The sequence goes on from JAKSCK010000041.1 coordinate 37,928, forward strand.
CTCCCCGCGATACCACACGGAGCATTTCCCATGCCAGCTCTTCCGGCTTGGAATAATCCTCAAGACGCTCTGCTCGATTCCAGCCATAGGACTTTCCAATGCCCCGGCTTTCCTCCCAAGGATACGTCTCACCCACCACATCCGTGTCCTGGTACTCACTGGAAAAATAATCCCCATGCACACCAGGAATCCCCTTGGCCCAGCGGTCATTCACCACCACTTCATCGCGGTTGGGAGCCTCATTGTAGAGCCAGGCCAAAAACTCCTTGGTGGCAAAATACTCCTCATCAAAATCCCATTCTCCCCCATCCGAGAAAATCACACTGGGAGCATATTTTTGAACCAATTCTTTCAATTGAGGCGTGAGAATCTCCCGAACATAACGGTTCTTCTCCACTCCATGCTTCTTCATCTCCAATTTGGAAATAAAGCAACCCTTCTCACGCCGAGAAGTACTATGGGTTTCCCATTCCGGAATCGAATAGTACAAGCCCATTCGCAAACCCGCCTTGCGCACAGCTTGGGTCAGTTCGCCCACCAAATCCCGGCAGGGACCCACCTCCCCCGCATTCCATCCCTTCTTATGTGGATTTTCTGTGGGCCAAAGACAAAAACCGTCATGATGCTTGGAGGTGAGAATCACATATCGCGCTCCCGCCTCACAAAACAGATTTGCCCATTCCTGAGGATTCCATAACTCCCCTCGGAACTGTTGGGCAAAATCCCGATAAGAAACATCCGAGCCATAATTTTGGTTATGAAACGCCCTTCCGGGACCATCATCATTCATCACACTGGAGTAGTACCATTCGGCATAAGAGGCATAGCGCTCCCTCTCAATACCCTTCCATGCCGGAACCGAGTACACCCCCCAATGAATGAAAATCCCAAATTTTGCCTCAGGAAACCACAAAGGCATCCTTCGAGAATCCAAAGATTTCCAATCCGCAGAGAATCGTTGTGTTGTGTGAATTGTTTCCATCACTTTCCCCCAAGAAGAAAGGGCGGAAATGAATCGCAGTGAACAACCCTAGGCTAGAACCCATCCCCGCCAAGGTCAAGTGTTCTTTTTTGATTTGGGCGAGGAGCCGGAGTTCCTCCGGCCCCCGGGCTTTTCGCTGCAAGTCCTCGTTGGCCCTCAACCGGGAGGCTTATGGGGCTCCGTCCCCTCCGCCCCGCCTCCCGGGGCCGCCTGCGGGCTTTCCACTCCAATCCCTCTCGCAAAAAAGGGAAAGAAAGAATAAAAAACCAGCCAACACATTCCGATACAACCCGCAAGGATTACGAATCGTTAAATAAAATTCGAACGGCAAGATTTATTATCTCTATGCATTGGGGACCATCGTCAGCCGAATAGACTGGTCAATTGAAAATCAAAACAAAATAAAAGAAGCACAGCTCTTCTATCATTCAAACCATGTTGGTACAGTCGAAAAAATAACGAATTTCCCGCAGGATGATAGCGAAGTTCAAATTGTTTGGAAGAGCTCCTATTCTGGATTTGGTGAAATCCTTTTAAAAGTTGGGCAACTAGATCAAAACCCCATATTTGCAGGAAAAGAGTATGACGAAGATTTGGAACTCTATTATTTCAATGCCCGATGGTATGACCCCTC
>JAKSCK010000201.1 GCA_022360655.1 Spirochaetales bacterium
CTGAAAGCAAGCAAGGATGATTCTGATCGTTTCAGCAATGCTATGAATAAAAAGAAGAAGAAAAAGTCCCCGCATGAAGGTGTGGATGGTCGTCATGGCCGCACCATGGGTGATGCAATTCTTCAAGGTATGCTTGGTGATGCAAAGGCAGAGGCGCTTGCGCCTAAGACCGATGCTGAGCGTATCGACAGCATGGTAGATAGAATTCTGGTTTCTGCTGATAAGGCAGATAAGGAAGTTAGAATCCAGCTTAAAGACAGTATTCTTCCGGGCACAGAGATTCGAATGACACGCGATGATGCCGGACTGAAATTACAACTGGTCACTACGCACCAGTCTTCTATGAATTTTCTTACCGAGCATAGGGATAACCTGCAGCAGACGCTTGCGCAGAAGCTTAGCACCGATGTTCAGGTTGATTTGAACTATCAGGAGGGCGGCGATGGTCGTTCTCGCGAGCGTAGAGATATGTACGAAGAAATGAAGGCGAACGAGGATAAGAAAGTATGACCATGAATGGTGAGTCCATACAGCCTCTGCATATGGCGCAGTTGTATCCGGATGAAGTTGAAGAAAAGAACCAGCTTTATTCCGGTGTTACATCTATTCCTGTCAGTCTGGCTAATGTGGAGTGGACATTCTCTCTGGAATCGAGAATTCAAAATACTCACTGGCAGTGTCGCATCTATGCAGACTGGGGCAGTGCAGAAGTTATGTTGTTTCTCGACCAGCCGCCGCCTATAGGGTTTGGTATCGCCGGACTGGATGCGTTACGTGCAGAACGTCTTCCTGCAGAGCTGCTTGCAGCAGTGGGGGAAACCGTTCTGGAGCCTGCGCTGGATACACTGGAGCGAATCTCCGGTATGCAGATAGCCATCTCTTCTATTCTTATGGAGCCGGTAGAAGCAGATGAAGCTGAAGAATTTATTCCATTCACCCTGACACACCCTGAAGGACGTATCGTTCGCGGGGCATTGGTGTTTGCGGGTGATGCTGATGTAGCACGCGAAACGTTTATTGCCATTCTGAAGCAGGGATATGAAGCTTCGCCGGAGTGGATAGACGCAATCCCGTTTCCATTGAATGTGGAAGTTGGCAGTGTGCATCTTCCGATACGTGAGTTGGTTAACCTTGAGTTACAGGATATTATCCTGCTCGATTCCTGCCCGCTGCACGACAATTCTCTGTTGCTGCGTGCAGACAACAGCGGTCTTGTATTTAAAACTACCATGGACGGTACAACTCTTACTGTTCAGGAGCGCGTTATGACTATGAATACTGATGAAGTACAGCCTGATATGCCTACCGAAGATTCCGGTATGGGCGCAGCCGTTTCTCCTACTGATATTAA
>JAKSCK010000065.1 GCA_022360655.1 Spirochaetales bacterium
ATTGGTCCACAACAGGATGGAAAACGCCGGGCGGTGTATGTGAGCATTGATCGCAGGAGGGATGTCCCTTCACGAGTGGAGCATGAGAACGCCATCCTTTCAGGGTCTGTTCAGGTTGGATGTGAGATTGTTTTTAATCAAGGCCCCGTGAAACAAAGCTCAGCGGTGTACCGATTAGCCCTACTTCCAGAAGACCTCCCTGCTCTTGATCAGAATACCCGTTTGGATGAAGCCACTCTTGTTTTAACACGAGAATTTGCCGCTGTTGACGGGACAAGGATGACAGCTGAGTGATGGATTTTGGGCAGATTCAGGCCATCCGACGTGTGGTGCGTCGCCTTCATGTTGGTCTTCATCCTCCTCAGCGTGATGACCTCACTGAGATTCTCTTTGCAGCCCAGGATGCCTTAAATCACGAAGATCCATCCTTCAGGCCCAGGGACCATCAGGGACGTCCTGGTGGTTTACTACTGCTCAATCCTCACCTCTACACCATTGTGGTTCCTGATTTGCATGCTCGAACAGGCTTTCTTGATGCCCTTCTTGATTGGTCATGGGAGGGAGCCACTTTGCTGGAGGGTTTGGCTCAAAACAAGGTTCAAGTGCTTTGTGTTGGCGATGGTTTTCACAGTGAGGCCAGAGGAGCGGAACGTTGGAAACTGGCCTGGGAAGAGTGCCTCGGCGGCTTTGCTATACATGACCACATGGATGCGGAAATGCGGGAAAGTCTCGGACTTATGAGTATGGTGATGATACTCAAAGCAGCATTTCCTCAAAATTTCCATTTTCTCAAAGGGAATCATGAAAACATTCAAAATCGCGATTCCGGGGGAGATAAACCCTTTGGAAAATATGCCTGTGAGGGGTTGATGGTTCGAGAGTGGTTCCTCCGATTCTATGGTGAAGAGCTTTTGCATGACTGGGGTGAATTTGAACAGTCATTACCTCTACTTGGAGTAGGAGAACGTTTTCTTGTTTCTCATGCGGAACCACGAAATTTTCATTCCCGTGATGAAGTGATTGAATACAGAGATGATGCCAATTTGGTGTACGATTTTACATGGAC
>JAKSCK010000134.1 GCA_022360655.1 Spirochaetales bacterium
TTACTTGTATATCCGTACGTCTGTACATATGGCAGAAATGTGTAAAAAATGGTCCGGTATGTATCAGTGTTGGTTCGGAGCTCAGTTGCCGTTATTGTGGTTTATCTTTTGGTAGATTTCCTAGCGATGCTGCATAGGGTTTTTGGTTACCTTGCCATGAAATAACTATTTTCATGTTTCATTTCATTTTGATACAGTGGGGCCCTGTTCTGGAAGGCACAAGGTAGCTTGTTTGTGTTGACATACGTGCACTATGAATGAAAATGACACACTAGAGCATGTCTTGGAAAGTCCCCACCGTATGAGGAATGCATCATCACTGCATACTCTCTTCTCTATGAGTGAAATCTTACAGACAGGTAATGGTGCAACGATTTCTGTGGGCGCCATGAACACACTCCTACAGTTTGTGAGAGCTGAGGAGGGCTTGGACAACCTTGAATTCTGCGAGATACGAGATGCTGTGGCAAACTTGCACGCTTTCAGAACTGTAAATTGGTTAAATGCCCAAAGGGTATGCCACTGTGCCTCTATAAATGCAAGTACCCTCAGCTTCATGTGCATCTGAATATGTCATTCAAAATATCACGACTTGTATCTTCTGCACGTCATGAGAACATATCAGAGAGCAGTACTCTAAAGACAATAATAAAATATTTTCAATCAGAATTGTTTATTCTAGAAGTTCAAATATCAACAGGAACAACTATAAATGGAGTTCAATGTTTGTGTAATAGAGGCCCCACAATGAACCCCACATGATGAGGGTGGGCTATTGGTGTCTTTTTGCTATTCGCTGCAGTTCTGTTGCACGTCATTTGCTATACTATACACTTCACATAGCAAAATGGATGTAAAGAATGTACCAAGGGTTAAAGCTAAATCAACTGGGGGCATAATTCCCATAAAGGAAATGTCAGCAAGTGATTGTGCATTGTTCTTGGGTATACTGAAATGGAAAAGTGTTCTTTGCTTTGGTTTGGATTGCTTACATAGGTTTCTTGACTGCAGAGTAGGATTGCATCATTGGCCAGGCCTGTGGATGTCAACAGGCTTGTTTCAGCTACCCGTCTGGCATACAGATGGAAGCAAGCATGTCACGAGTCCACATCACGAGCAATCATTGTCAAGTGCCCATCCAAACATTGTTTCAAGGTAGGGAACTAGTATTCACCTAAGAGTTTGGCAACAAAGTTTGGTAAGATCTTAGCTGAAAAAGAACACAGGAATAGCTGGAAGTGGTAAAGATGCGCACAGCCTAAAGCATCTAGTGCATTTTGTAGGACAGGCCTCTTGGAGCCAAGCATCAA
>JAKSCK010000245.1 GCA_022360655.1 Spirochaetales bacterium
ATCATGGAGTCTTTCATGGCCCCTACCGCCTTGATAGATTCCGGCCAGATGTCCCTCAACTCAAACACATAGGGCCGGCTTTTGATCCGACTGATCAGAAAGGCGGCACAGGCGGAAAAAAATTGGGGAGAAGTTGCCACAATAACATCCGGGGTTCCCAGCCTCGGAGACATTGCCACAGCTGACACCATAAAACTGACATAATCCATAATCCGTTTGGCAAAGCCCTCGTTGGCCGTAATATAGCTCCAGACTCGAACCACCCTGATACCGTCCATGACTTCTTCCTGAAGCAGACGGTTCTCATACCCCTCATACACCCTGCCATTAGGAAAATTGGGCGCACAAGTCACCACCGTAACCCGGCACCCTGCCTTCACCCATTCACGGCAATGTTCAAAAGTCCGACTGGCCGGTGCATTGACCTCAGGCGGAAAGTTATCTGAAATAAAAAGAATATCCATATAGAAAGATCTCGGCATATAAGGTAAGGGTTTCTACGTAAGACTAAAATTGAAATCTGATCCTGCTTTCATTGTTTTCCGGCCGCAGTTTCAGGCAAAGATTGGGAATTGCTTTTCCGAATTCCGGATAAAAAAGGGTGGGAACAACTTCCATCCCGACATCACTGTCAAAGCTGAGCTTCAGCTCCCCTAACCGGATGGTTTTGGATTCAAGGTCCACCTGGGTCTCTGGATAAAGATGAAAAAAATTTTCTATCACCTGATTGGCTCCGGCCACCCGATCCCGGATTTCAAGATAATGATCGCCCAGAACCCATGTCCGCCAGTGTACTGGATTTCCATGCAGTCTCTGCCTAGCATACCCGTCGTGTCCGCATCGGATACGTCCCCCCTGCTCCCCAATTTCCACATCCAATCCCATGGGGTAGGCCCGCCTGGCCACCCGGAATCCCCCCCACACCTCGGATGAATTTCTGCCTCCAAGTCTCAGGGTATTGTGGGCTGCGGTCCCCCGCTGTAAAAGCCGCTCCTCTGAGTTCCCGTAACAGGAGATTCCGGAATTGACGAAAACCCGTTTTCCATCCAGTGATAATTCAAAACTCAAGGTATCGGCATGGGCATGGCCCGGCAGATAATCCGGCCCAATTCGGCCGACATCTGCTAACAATACAGCCCTTTGGGTTTCCAAGCGTACATACCCGGAAGCCTCAAGCACTCGGCTACCGATCCGCCCCCTCCCCCCGGTTTCAAATCCCAGCCGCCCGGCATAAGCGGTCAAATCAGCCAACCTTGGCCCAATTCCCAAAGCTGCATCATTGAAAAAGGCAATATCCCCATCTGAATGGCACATGATGGACAGCCATTCCAACATCGCCGGAATCCTATCCCTTAACGTTCTATCCAGATCATTCGCCTTAGAATCCCCATGGCCCAGAGCCTTAATTCCATTCACCAAATCCAGAAAATCTTCCAGAATAATGGCATGGTACATGGGGCTAAGTTCAAAATGCCCGCCATCTCTCAATACCTGTTCCGGCAACTGTCTCTCAAGGATCTGAATGCCCTTATACAGCCAGCGATCTGCTTCATCCCCATCAAAAAATAAGCCAGCCAGCACCAGGGCCTTGGCGTTGGCCAGCAAATGATTTCCCAAAAGATGGAACTCCAAGCGACGGTTTAAAAACCTGACCTGGATCGCCAGGCTGTGAACAGCCTGTTCCGAAAGCCGCCCTCCACCCAGTCCCCATTTGATCCAGTTGCCAATGCGCAGGGAAAGAGGATAGGGTTCCCAGCCATTTCCCCAGCCCGGAATGTTCTCATCAATCCATTTATCGATGAGGTCTTTATGAATGCCGGTCTTGGATTGCCTGTCCCCTGCCGCCAGGGTGTCAAAATAATGCAGGTTATACAGCCACAGCTTTTCCATGCCCGGACCATTCCAGTCCTCGGGCATTTCAAGTCCGTGCCTTTGGTTAAGAAAACAAAACCCCCAACGGCCTTCCAAGGGATCTACCTTGGGCACGGGTTCAACCCAAGGACCTGACAAGGATCGAGGTAAGGGAGTTGTTGCAGAATCTATCCCTGGTCGACTCAGTTGGAACCAGATCCGTCCGTACACCTGGATTGGCTTCAGATACTTGAGGGTATGAAAATATCGGGAAAGGATTTAACCTCCGGCGGGAACCTGGATCACTGCCCAGATCGGATAATGATCTCCTGGACTTTTCTGAATTATCCGGGCACTTTTGCGCACAATGTTGGTTGACACAAACAAAAAATCGATTCTCGGGAAAATGGGAAAATCCAACTTAGTATAGGTACCTTTAAAATAATCCAGGGACGGCCAAAGTAAATCATCAAACCAGGGACTGATCAGGCGAATGGTACGAGAAAATGGTATGCTATTGAAATCCCCTCCCAGAACCACATGGGCAGAATTTTTCTTGTCCAGCCAATTCAGCAACTCACGAATCGATTTACTGCGGATCGATTCTTCCATCATTTCTTTTTTGACAAATTGGATTACCTGATCTCGAAACACCGACACCCGGTCATTTCCCAGGACAACGCCCCTGTACCGGTCCAAGTGCAGGTTGACCACAAGCAAAGGGACTCCTTTAATATGGATCTCCGCTGCAATGGCTCCAGCACCCCGCTGACTATCATTAAAATACAAGCTGTCATGGTTTAACACCGGCCATCTGGACAGAATAGCAATGCCCATATTCGGAGAATCAAAATCCGGCAAAAAAACAAACCAGGGACGATTTAGCAGATTGGACAGGTAAGCCGCTTCCTTTTCGCCCCGCACTTCCTGAAGCAGAAGCACATCCGACATCCCGCAGTCGTGGATAAATTCAGCCACCTGCTCACTACCCAAAGGGTTCCCACCCTCAATATCACCGATATTGCAGGTCATAATACTGATATCATCCGTTTTCTCCACGCCCGACCTATTGAGAGAAATCCCAACCAACATCAGAACCAAGACTGCTAAAACAGACGAGATTTGAACCAATCGCATACCCGTGAATTTTAATCAGCCAAGCCGGACCCCGGAACGGGTCCGCAGGGATTCCTGGACTGCAAAGGTGCAGGCTGTTGTCAGGGCCATAGATTCAAATGGGATAGGGGGCGCCCCACCGGTTTTCACCGTCTCCAAAAAAGCGGAAATCTCTTCGGCGAACCCTTTTTTCTGGCTTCCTTTGATACCCTTCTTCCCCCGTTTGCCCTGGCATCGAGTGGTACAGAAATTGTCCATGACCGCTGCCGATTCATCGGCAAACACCTCGCAGTACTCCTTGGGCAGGGCTGAGGTGCCCACGGCCACGTAACAGATCTGAGCCATTGACCCGTCCCGGTATTTGATGGAAATGGACACATTGTCCTCAGCCACAAGCGACGCATTGCTGCTGTCCACACACATGGCCTGGACCTCCACCGGGTCACTTCCGATAACAAACCCGGCAAAATCGATAAAATGACAGACCTCTCCCACGATACGTCCCCCACCCACATCCGGATCCTGAATCCATACATCCGGCGGGATAATTCCGGCATTAACTCTGTAATTGACCACCATGGGGGTCCGGCGGCCCTTAAAATACTCCCTGATAAATGCGACATGGGGAGAAAACCTCCGGTTGAACCCCACCATCAGGCAGGTATTGGATGCTGCAGCAGCTTTCCGGATTGCTTCCAGCTCTTCCATATTCAGACACAAAGGCTTTTCCACAAACACATGCTTGCCGGCTTCCAATGCGGCTTTCACAAATCTTGCATGGGAATTGTGCCGGGTGGTGACAAAAACAGTGTTGATTTTCTTATTGTCCAGCAACACCCGAAAATCGGTTGTGGCACAGGCAAACCCCTCTTTTTGCGCTGTCTGACCGGCATTCATGCCCGTGGCCGTGCAGATGGTGTTCAGGCGGGTGTCCGACTGTTTTTTGAGGGCCGGCAACAGCACGGCCTTGGTGAAATTGCCAGCCCCGATAAACCCGGCCTCAATCCCGGCGGTTCCGGCAACCGTATCTTTTACCCGGATCTGCCTGGCCTCCGGTTTGATCTTGCCAGCCAGATCTCCATAACTGAGTACAATTCCCAAATAGGGCTCCGAATTCTGTCCCAAAATCAATTCATAAGCGTTCAGGGCAGACTCAATGCCAAACCGATGAGTCACCAGCCTGGATGGAGTTACAGTCCCTGCCGCCACCATGTTCAAAAAGGCCTTGATATTTCGCTGTTCCGTCCACCTCACATACCCGTATGGATAGTCATGGCCTCCTTCCTCATAGGCAGTATCATACCGCCCCGGACCATATGAGAGACTCAATTTAAAATCCAATTCTTTCTTGTAATACATATCCCTGGGCATATCCATGCCTACCAGCCCGGTCACCACGACCTTACCCTTCATGCGGGAGATCTCCCCGGCCAACGTCACCGGCTCATTTGATTTTGTGGCAGCAGTGATCAATACCCCATCCATTCCATGCCCTTCTGAAAATGCATCACAGGCGGCCTCAAGATTCTCCGACAGGGCAACAGCGGCACCCAGTTCAAGGGCCAGATCGCAACGCCCTTTGTCCGGATCAAACCCGATCACCCTCACCCCTGAAGCCTTGAGCATCTGGACTGCCAGGAGCCCCAGAAGTCCTAGTCCCATCACGCAGACATTCTCACCCAGTCTGAGATCGCACTGCCGGACCCCCTGCAAGGCGATACTACCCACTGTGGCGCAGGCCGCATCTTCAAGGGAAACTGTCTCTGGAATCTTAACTGCAAGATTCTTAGGGACATAGTTATATTCCGCATGATTGGCATATCCTGCTCCGGCACAAGCCACCCGATCCCCCACAGAAAAGCCCGGGGCCTTAGATCCGACATCCTCTACGATTCCGGCACAGGAATATCCCAGAGGGATGGGCTGATCCAACTTGGTCTGCACTTTTTCAAGGGTGGACATTATCCCTTCGGTTTTCATTTTTCTAAGGACTTTTTTAACCTGATCCGGCATGGCCATAGCCTTGCCGATAATATTTTTTTTGGCAAAATCTACGAGCATCCGCTCTGTTCCTGCGGAGACAAAAGACTGCCGTGTCTGTATGACTATACCTCTGCTTTTGCATATCGGTACGGGAACTTCGGACAGCCAAAGCTCACCTGATTTATATGATTGCAATATTTGTTTCATGTTCGTTTAATCTCTCTTTCACTTTTGTTCAATATAATCAAAAAACATAGCTGAATCATGCCATCTCTTGTGATCATCTGCCCAATTAAGCACACGGCAACATTGCTTTCCGTTTGAAAGCTCAGTTATTTTTTTGGAGTTTTGCATTCTTATTATTTCCTCCGTTACCTGCATGATAGAGGCCTAACTGAGTATCGACAATGTCATAGTAGGACCAGTTTTCATCCGATTTTTGGAATCTTCTCCAATGAGATTTATAAATGGCTGCCATTAGACCATCCACCATAGCAGATGGACTGTAACGACCATCATAGGTATCCGCAGCTGCATGGCCAGCATCTTGAAGAAACTGAAAAGACTTTCCGCGAAACAGCATCTCGCAAAGCGAATTGGAATCGCCACGGATGTAAAGAAGACCGTTCTGTCCATTTTTCAAGGCGCTAAACTCGGGGCCATGTGGCCCCAACCCTGCGGCGGTAATAAAAGGAACACCGTGTGCTAAAGCGTGGATAAGGCTCAGTCCAACAGCATCAGGCACGACTGCCAAATCGGCATTCGCATACAAGTTGGCAAGACGGTCTGGGTCATAGATTGGTCCGAGAACCCTCCATTCCGCAGATCCAAACCGCCCTCTAAGAGATTTGATGCCACCGGGCCAGTGGTCAGCCCCTATGAGCGTGACTTTTATTGGTCCATATGTTTCGGCGTATAGCTTTGATGCATCAGCGAGTAAATCTATACGATTACGTTGTTGAAGGCGGGTGCAAACAATTACAGATAGGGGGCGTTTTTGAAATGTCTTCGACTCAGCTTGAGCTAAGCGGTGCGAGCGTAAATCCCGAGCGCGCAACCTTTGAGCTTGGGGCACTTGAATCGTATTCCGCGCCACGAAGACTGGTTTTCCAAGCTGCTGAAGATTTTTAGCTGTTTCATCATCATAGACAACGATTGCATCTGCAGCCAACGCAACTTGGTTGCGGACCAGTTTGCCTATGCTTTTGGACGATGACTTAGAGAAACCCTGCCCCCAAAGCACCACCCCAAGCCCGGCCATACGGCACCTTGCGATGGCAAGCGGCAAAGTCGCACACCGTGCCTCCCAAGCAAAGACGGCCACATCATAGATACCACGAAGTGGGAGTGTTATGTGCCCGCTATACATAGCCAAACCAAGTTTACTACTCTCATGGTACCCCGTTTCACGATGTTTGAAACCATCAACAGTTTCTGCTGCACCTAACGTTACCACAGACCCATGCACAACATATAGTGCCCCTTGTAAACGTTTAAACAACCGCTGAAAAATCGGCACACGGTAAACCGGTAGCGCTCGTTGGAAAAGGACGACACGAGGATGTACGGACCGATTCCTCACCACAGATTCTCGCTTTCCCGATTTTTCGCTCAGCAATATCAAACCGGCACCTCGACCCAAGGCGGAGGATCGGTATATCCCCTCAACCAGTGATGCAGCTCGACCCATTTCCTACCAATCGTTTTGTAGCTGTAGTTATTCTCAACATGGGCCGGCCCACCTTCTCCGAGGGCTGCGAGCCCTGCCTTTCCCAACTCCTTTGCCTTTGTGAGACACATAGTAAGTCCGATCACGTCATTGAAGCCGTAGAAACCAAGACCCTGATCTGACAGCACTTTCCATGGCGTACCCATTGACGCTGCAACTGGTATCCCTATAGAAAGAGCCTCAGTCACCACAACACCAAAGTTCTCACTTGCCGACGGCAAAACCAACAAATCGATTTCCTTAAAGAACTTTTCTTTAGTCGGCCCAGAAATCTCACCAAGCCAACATATTGAGGAGCAACCGCGAGTACGTCTAAGCAAAGAATTACCATAACCAGAGTCGATGATGGGCCCCGCTATCAATAATTCCGCTTCGTATCGATGGTTGAAAACTTTTTTGAAAGCATCAATTAAAAGTTCTATTCGCTTTATCGGTGCAATTCGTCCGAGAAAACCTATTCTTAGTAATGACTGATCGTCGCCAGTTAAACGTTTAAGACGTACCGGACTGGGTACAGGAAGAGGTAGGCATGCTACTGGCTGCCTGACACCTGCGGCTCTTACATCATCACGTTCAGCCTCCGAGGTGACATGAACTAAACTTGTTGTCGCTAATTGTCTCCGCTGACTCAACCACCAAACCAACCGCTTGCGCCATCGTGATTGTGCTAAGGCCGCAGGTGAAAACATTCCATGAGGCGAAAAAATAAAAGGGGGAGAAAAGTCATGGGGCCGAGACCAACGCTCAACGAAGTTAGCACCTGACCAGAGACCATGGACGTGCACTGCCCAGCCCTCATTCCGCTGTCGTTTGACCTGTTTGACCTCATCAATCGTCCAACCAAAATACCTACCCGTGAACGAAACAGAAGAAGTCCGGTAAGGCACATTGATTTCGGGCTCGAAAGACGTCTCAGCATGACCAGCGAACAATTTAACCTGTCCTCCCACATGTAATATCGCCTCACAAATACCCAATGCCGCTGGCGGAATCCCTGACGATTTTTTTAAACACGAGACTATGTGTGCTACGTGCACTGCATTCGCCGGAGGATTGGTAAAGGATGGCAAAGTATCATTTAGCATTATCAATAGAGCCCTTTGAATTTGAGGTGGTACGGTAAAACTGGACACACTTTTAAGAGTGGGGTAAATCCCCCAGAGGAGGTGTCCAATGAAATAGAAAAGAAAAACGTATACTCAAGAATTTAAA
>JAKSCK010000197.1 GCA_022360655.1 Spirochaetales bacterium
AAGAAGAACAGGTGGATGCCCTACTGGTTGCTGGTGATGTGTTTGATACCAGCACGCCCAGCAACCGGGCCCAGGAATTGTATTATCGCTTCCTGTGCCGCATGGCCGCATCCTGCTGTCGCCATGTTGTGGTGGTAGCCGGAAACCATGATTCACCATCCTTTCTGAATGCTCCCAAGGAATTGCTACGGGCCCTCAATGTGCATGTGGTTGGCTCCATCACCGAAAACGTGGAGGATGAGGTTGTTGTTCTTCAAACAGATGATCAGCCAGAGGCCATCGTTTGTGCCGTGCCCTATCTACGCGATAAGGACATTCGCCGAGTAGAGGCCGGAGAAACGATTGATGATAAAAACGCCAAGCTCGTGGAAGGTGTGAAAAATCATTATGCCAAGGTCTGTGCCATGGCCGAACAGAAACAAGCCGAATTCAAGAACGGGGGGTATGGCTCACTTCCCATCCTTGCCATGGGCCACTTGTTCACGGCCGGTGGGAAAACGGTGGATGGAGATGGAGTGAGAGAACTTTACGTGGGATCACTCGCCCATATGGGCCACGAGGTGTTTCCTCCTTCCATTGATTATTTGGCCCTTGGGCATTTGCATGTCCCTCAGGTGGTGGGCAACACAGAACATATTCGCTACTGTGGCTCGCCTCTGCCCATGGGTTATGGCGAGGCCACTCAGGAAAAGAAAGTTGTGCTCATCGAAATCAAGAAGCACTCTCCCGCTCCCGTTATTCACGAAATCCCTGTGCCTCGTTTCCAACAACTGGTGCGCATCACCGGATCGCTGGATGATCTTCGTGCCAGGTTGACGGAACTGAAAGATCAAGGAAGCACCGCATGGCTGGAAATTGAATACACGGGCAAGGACATCATCAGCAACCTGCGTGAGATGATTGATGAGATCATGGCAAATTCAGCCATGGAAATCCGACGGATCAAAAATCGGCGTGTGATGGACCGGTGGATTCTTCCCATCACGGACGAAGAAACCCTGGATGATATGGATGCTTCCGATGTGTTTACCCGCTGCTTGGATGCTTTTGAGGTGGCGGATGAAGAGAGAGAGGAACTCAGAAATTCCTACAATGAAATTATTACCTCTCTCCATGAAGAAGACGTCAACGCAGAATAGGGAGAGGGATGATGAAAATACTGGAACTGCGATTCAAGAACCTCAACTCTCTCTATGGTGAATGGGTGATTGATTTCACTCATCCCGAATATGCTTCCAACGGTCTCTTTGCTCTGACCGGTCCCACCGGTGCAGGAAAGTCCACCATTCTGGATGCCATCTGTTTGGCCCTCTATGGAGCCACACCCCGTCTTGGAAAAATCACCAAGGGTGGGAATGAGATTATGTCCCGTCAAACGGGTGAATGCTATGCCGAGGTACTCTTTGAATCCCAGGCTGGCCGTTTCCGTTGCCACTGGGAACAGCGCCGAGCACGGAAAAGGGCAGAAGGCAAGCTGCAGGATCAGGAACACCAGATTGCCGATGCCACGGGCAAACCCCTTGAAACCAAGAAAAGTCTTGTAGGAAAGGTCATAGAAGAAAAAACCGGGATGGACTTTGACCGTTTCACCCGCTCTATTCTGTTGGCCCAAGGAGGCTTTGATACCTTCCTCAAGGCCGATGTGGAGCAGAAGTCCAAGATTCTTGAACAAATCACCGGCACCGAAATCTACACAGAGATTTCAAAACGAGTGCATGAACGCCAGCGTGAGGAGCAGGAGAAGCTGAACCTCCTCAATGCAGAAACTTCCGGCATTGAGATACTGGAGCCGGAACAGGAAAGGGCGATTCAAGAGGATCTTGCGGTCAAAGAGATGCAGGAGGCTGAGCTTATTGGTCAATCTGCAGAAACAGAGAAGGCCATCGCCTGGTTAAGCACCATTGAAAATCTGAAAACAGAAATTCTCAGTCTGGAAGAGGAAGCTGCGCAATTAAAGACGCATACCCAGGCCTTTGAACCAAGCCGGTTAAAATTGGAACAGGGAAACAAGGCTGCGGCACTGGATGGTCTCTATGCAAATCTCACATCCCTCCGTCAGCAACAGACAGACGATCAGGCTTCGTTAAAATCAAAGAAAGATGCACTGTCTGCATTGGAAATCACAGCACGCTCACAAGCCGAGTCCCTCCAGACGGCGGAACAGCTCACCTTGAGTGCCAAAGAGGAACGGGAAAAAGCCGCCCCTTTGATTCAGAAAATCCGTTTATTTGATCAGCGGATTGCCCAACAGAGAAAGGCCATCTCCGAAAGCATGGAGGCCTGCACCAATGACGCCCATAGGATTGAAGAAAATCAGCAAGCCCGGGTGGAAAAAAAGAAAGAAGAAACAAGCGCCAGTGCTGCTTTAGGGGATGTGGAACAGTACCTCCAATTAAATGCCCAGGATGAGTGGCTTATTGGTGGGCTTGCTGGAGTGGATGTTCAATTCAACAGTCTACTCGTCAAACACGGGGAGCTCAGGCTGATAGAGGCCTCTCTTCAAAGTGCCCATACAGCCCTAGACGATGCCACAAAAAACGAGGTTGCAGCCATCCAGGAATGTCAGCGGAAGAAACAGGCGCTGGAAACCGCTGGTGAAAACCGGAAGCAAGCTCATCAAGCTTTGAGCCAATTGCTTGGCGAGAAGCTACTTCGGGAATATCGCCAAGAGAAGGACTACCTTCTTCGAGAAAAGTCTTACATCAAAACCATCGAGAAACTGGAAGAGCAGCGGGCCAAACTGGAAGACGGCAGAGCCTGTCCACTTTGCGGTTCCATAGAGCATCCCTTTGCTAAAGGCAATGTTCCCGTTCCTGATAAAATCGATTTAGAGATTGAAAAATTGAGCCAGCTGATTGAAAAGGCTGAGGCTCAGGAATCTCTCATCAAAGAATTGGAACAAGCTGAAGCCGCCGCCCGCCAGAATCTCAATGTGAGTGAGAGGCAAGAAGCGGAAGCGGTCCATAACAAAGCAAGCGCAGAGA
This sequence comes from Spirochaetales bacterium, assembly GCA_022360655.1. Classification (GTDB taxonomy): domain Bacteria; phylum Spirochaetota; class Spirochaetia; order DSM-2461; family DSM-2461; genus UBA2779. The sequence continues at coordinate 2,985 of JAKSCK010000197.1, forward strand.
AGAGACTGGAAGAACTTAAGTCGACCCTCGCGACGCTTCAGGGGGATTTTGAACAAATCAAAGAGTCCGTTTTGGAGAAACTCCGACCTCTTGGTATACACGAAATTCAGGAGTCTGAACTTGAGTCCCTCCTGAACACTCTGAAATCACGACTCTTGGCCTGGCAGACACATGTTGAACAAAAACGCAACATTGAAAACCAGATGGCCAACATCAACCGCGAGGTGGAGCGTCTTGATGCGGTGATTGGTACCCAGGTCAAGGAACTGACCGTAAAACAGGCAAACCTGGAACAACGCAATAAGGAACTGGCCGGTGAAAGAGAAGCGCGAACGCAACTCTACGGTGATAAAAATCCGGAGGAAGAAGAAGACCGGTTGAACAACGCCATTGCTGATGCCGAGCTGACTGAGAGGAAGATCAGAAACCACCATACGGAATTGCAGCAAAAACTCACCACCGCACAAACCCAAGTTGAATCCCTGAATAAACGCATTGAGCAAAGAACGCCAGAATTGGAAAAAGTGGAAACCGACTTTTCCACGGCAGTGATGGCACGTTTCACCAATGAGCATGCCTTCCTTCAAGCCCGGCTTTCATCAGAAGAGCGGGAATCTCTCACCTCCCAGGCAAAAGAGTTGGATGATGCGGGATTAGCGCTCAAAACAAAACAGAAGGATCGGGAAGCACGTCTGGCCACAGAACGTTCCAAGAAGTGCACAAACAAGACCCTTGAAGAATTGGAACCGCAGTTCAAAGATTTTGAGGAATCCTTGGAGACCCTACGTCATGCCATCGCTGGAATCCATCACAAACTCCGTGAGAATGCTTCAGCCCTCGAGCGGATCAAGGAACAGCAGTCCGCCATCGAGTCTCAGAAAAAAGAGTGCCAACGCTGGGAGAAGTTGCATAGTCTCATTGGATCGAGCGATGGGAAAAAATATCGCAACTTTGCCCAAGGACTCACCTTTGAGCGAATGGTTTCCCATGCAAACCGACAGCTGGAAAAAATGACTGACCGCTACCTGCTCATTCGCGATGAACATCAGCCGCTGGAACTCAATGTCATTGACCACTATCAGGCCGGGGAAATCCGATCAACAAAGAACCTCTCTGGAGGGGAAAGTTTTATTGTCAGTCTGACGCTGGCCTTAGGCTTGTCAAAAATGGCCAGTCGAAAAGTGCGGGTGGACTCCCTGTTTCTCGACGAAGGCTTTGGCACCTTGGATGAAGAGGCTTTAGAAACCGCACTGGAAACGCTCTCGGGCCTGCAGCAAGATGGGAAGCTCATTGGAATTATTTCCCATGTTTCTGCGCTGAAGGAACGAATTCGCACGCAGATCTCCATTGCCCCCATCTCCAGTGGCCGCAGTTCCCTCTTTGGCCCAGGTTGTTCAAAAGAGGGGGCTTTGACGAGATAATCATTACTTCCCATCGTGATTCGGCGTTTATGTTTCCTTTGGATGAATGCTCATTGGGTTTGGGCCCATCACTGCCGCAATTTATACCCAAAAAGAGAATCTCAAAGTGGATTCAAATGGCGATTCTCAAGGGAAATCTCAAATTGACCTTGCCAATACGATGATGAAGGATGGAGTGTTGCCAGTAAAACGGCTGAAATATTCTGCGGGAGAATGAATCGCCAAGGTAATATTGGAACTGGAATAGCCCTTTGCGGTGATTCGAATGTCAATGATGGATACCGTTCCGTTGAACGGAATTATCCAAGTTCTTATGGGCTGACATCCGCTATGACTCTTCCAACTGAAATCAGTGTTGCCACCATGGAGGATTGGAAAGAATTTCTCTCATCCAATGAAATCCTCAAAGCCGATGAATCCAATGACCCATACTCATGGACCATCTATTACAAAATGGAAGAAGGTCAAATACAGAGCCTCTCCGATTCAAGTTCGAATGATCCCTTTGTCACATTTCGTGATGGCTTCACTCAATTGGATGATCTGAGCCTTTGGTGGAATGTGTCTCTGTTTTTGAAGATTCGACGATTTTTTCGCAATACTGCTGGGCTTTCTCCATTCAGGGAGCCCAAGCTCTGGTGAATCTCAAGAATCCCTGAACCCGTTCCCGTTCTTTTCCAGGGAGACCAACATGGAAATCTACGCCTATGCGGCCTCAGGGTTTCAGGGGGCCCTCATCTCTG
>JAKSCK010000006.1 GCA_022360655.1 Spirochaetales bacterium
CTTGGCAAAAACATGGGTGGCAAGAATAGCGCTTGTTTCAGGTGTGATAGCATTTTCTATCTGAGCCGGGTCAATGGTCAGTGAATTGGGATCAATATCAACAAAAACCGGTGTGCAACCGCTCCACACAATGCTGGAAACAGAAGCTACGTATGAAAACGGGGTTACAATAATTTCGCCCTGTAAATCAAGAGCTTTTACAGCAATTTGCAAAGCAATGGTACCATTGTTGACCAAAGAAAGAAACTCAGCCCCCATGAATTCTGTTATCCGCTCTTCCAGTTCTGTAACCAGAGGCCCGTGATTGGTAATGTGCCCTGTCTCCCAAATCTTCCTCAAATAAGCAGAATATTCTTCAAAATCGGGGAGGTATGTTTTTGTAACGTTGATCATCTTTGTGCTAAACTACAGCCTGATTTAAAATTCGCTTTGTACAAATGTACAATGATTTTTAATTTCTGAAACCTGATGTGATGAAAATCCGGGATAATCTTATTCTGCCTGAATATCTGATGTTTTATTCTCCCAGGGAAAAGAATCGAATTTTTGGGAAATCCCAAGAAAAGAGCAAAATCGCTGGTAAGCATCCTTTTCCGATAGATTCAATACAAGCAATTCATTGGCCCTAAAACGGAAATACCTCATTACCATACTGGTATGTATATCGTACATCTTTATCAATGCCTCTTTGTTGTACAGGTCTTCATCGGGTGTACTGAAAACAGCTTTCTGGAACTTATATATCCAGCCCCGCTTTAAATAGTCTGATTCCTTTAACTGCTCTGCAGTGGGTACATTGCCACCGCCAAACAGTTTGCTGTGAAAACTTACCAGTGAGTTGTACCATTCCTCAGGAGAGTTTCTGACTGTAAGAATAAACTTGCTGTTGGGAAAACAGTGATCGAGCCAAACAAAAGTAAAGGGCAGGCTGAAAGGCACATCCTGGAAAGCCTCGGCAGTTCTGCAATATTCTGCAATAGGCCCGAAGTTTCGCAGTTGCCAGTCGTTGAGGAGCAATTCGCCGGCATGCTGGTTTCCCACCTTGTAGCCGTGCTCCTTTAGTGTTGTATAAA
>JAKSCK010000047.1 GCA_022360655.1 Spirochaetales bacterium
AGCTTCCCCAGGATTGCACTTGGACCGCTGCCGGCATTGGCCGGCACCAACTTCCCGTGGCACTCATGGCCATGGCCAGCGGAGGCCATGTTCGTGTGGGGTTTGAAGACAACATCTACTACCACAAAGGGGAACTGGCTCAAAGTAATGCCCAACTTGTGGAGCGCATTGTTCGTCTGGCGCAAGAAATGGGTCGCCCTATTGCCAGTCCAGAACAAGCCCGACAAATCTTGGGGATTACCACCCCTTTATCCCAAGATTTCCCCAGTCCAAATCTCATCACCAGCAAAATTCAACCAGAAAGGAGCTCAGAATGAAAAACGGAAATCCCTATGGAACCCATCGCGTCCTGGAACCCCAAGGAGTGCTACCACAACCAGCACGGCGCCTGGACAACACCATGACCATCTATGACAACGAAGTGCTTGTGGATGTGAGCACCCTCAACATTGATTCCGCCAGCTTTACCCAACTGGAAAATGCCGCTGGAGGCGATGAAAAGAAAATCACGGAAAGCATTCTGGCCATTGTGAATCAACGGGGGAAAATGCAAAATCCGGTCACAGGCTCCGGTGGAATGCTGATTGGCACCGTTGCGGCTCTTGGTCCAAACAGAAAAAAACAGGATTTGAGCGTTGGTGACAAAATTGCCTCACTGGTGTCTCTGTCCCTCACCCCCCTCAAAATTCACCGCATCTTGGCTGTGCACCCAGAAACAGATCAAGTGGATGTTGAAGCCCAGGCCATTCTCTTTGACAGTGGCATCTACGCCAAACTTCCCCAAGATATGGATGAAAAACTGGCCCTGGCCGTTTTGGATGTGGCTGGAGCACCGGCCCAGACCGCCCGAATGGTGAAGAGTGGAGACACTGTTCTGGTGATTGGTGGCGGTGGGAAATCAGGATTGCTCTGCCTGCATGAGGCAAAAAAACGAGCAGGCATTACAGGGAAAGTGATTGGGCTCTCCCGAAGCGATGCCGCCATTGGACGCATCCAACAAACCGGTTTAGCAGACTCCATCATTCAGGCCAATGCCACACAGCCTCTGGATGTTCTTGATGCGGTGAGAGATGCCACAGGGGGAGAGCTCTGTGATGTGGTGATTAACACGGTCAATGTGCCAGATACGGAAATGGCCTCCATCCTCCCCTGCAAAGACGGAGGCATGGTGTACTTCTTCAGCATGGCCACCAGCTTCACCAAAGCGGCTTTAGGTGCCGAGGGAGTGGGAAAAGACATCACCATGATTGTGGGAAATGGCTATGCCAAGAACCATGCAGAAATCACCTTAGAAGTGCTTCGGGAAAACCCTGTGCTCCATGACATGTTTACACAGATGTATGCCCGAGGAGTTCCCGCATGAGCATTCATGCACCGGTGAATCCCCAAAAAGTTCCCCTCTATGCAGACGTGCCCCCAGAAGATTGGAATGATTGGCGCTGGCAGATGCGCCATGCCCTTCGCAATGCAGAGGACCTGGGGCAAGTCATTCCCTTAGAACGCATGGAAAAAAAGGGGATGGAAGAAAGTCTGCAAAAATTCCGCATGGCCATCACCCCCTACTATGCGGCCCTGATTGATCAGAATCGGGAGGATGGCCCCATTCGGGCTCAGGCCGTACCCAACGTTTTGGAATTGGTGGAACGTCCATCTGATCTTTTGGATCCTTTAAGTGAAGAAGGGGATTCTCCGGTCCCTGGCCTCACCCACCGTTACCCAGACCGGGTGCTCCTTCTGGTCACTCGAGTTTGCGCCATGTACTGTCGCCACTGCACACGGCGGCGCACCGTGGGCCAGGAAGACAGCCATGGCCGACCAGAAGAAATTGACATGGCTCTTCAATACATTTCCTCCCATGAGGAGATTCGTGATGTACTCATCTCCGGAGGCGATCCCTTCACCCTGTCTACAGAACGATTGGAGTCCATTCTTTCCCGCTTGAGGGCCATCCCTCATGTTGAAATCATCCGCATTGGCAGCCGCACACCTGTGGTTCTTCCTCAACGCATCACCCCGGCCTTTGCCGCCATGCTCTCCCGCTACCAGCCCCTCTATGTGAACACCCATTTCAATCACTACAAAGAAATCACCGCTGAATCCGCTCAGGCCTGCGCCAACTTGGCCAACGCCGGAATTCCACTGGGAAATCAGAGTGTGCTCCTTAAAGGGGTGAATGACTGTCCCCGCATCATGAAAAAACTGGTGCATGAATTGCTTAAGATTCGGGTGAAACCCTATTACATCTATCAATGTGATCTTTCCATGGGAATAGGCCACTTCCGCACTTCCATTGCCAAGGGAGAACAAATCATTGAAAGCTTGCGTGGACACACCACAGGGATGGCTGTTCCCACTTTTGTGGTGGATGCCCCTGGAGGCGGAGGAAAAATTCCGGTGATGCCCAACTATGTGCTCTCCCATTCCGACCGGCACACCGTGCTCCGAAATTATGAAGGCGTCATCACCACCTATACCGAACCCGATGAACCCTATTCCGAATGCCATTGTGAGCTTTGTCGAGAGGCCTCACCCTCTCAAGAGAATGGGGTGGCCGGGCTTCTTCAGGACGACCGCCTTTCTCTGGAGCCCACAGTGCTCCAAAGACGGCGGAGAAACGGCAGTTCATGAGACTTCTCCCCCTCTTGGAGAATGCTCAGCGCATTGTGTTCATTGGTTTGGCCAAAAACACCGGGAAAACCACCACACTCAATGCCGTTGTACATGAGGCCCAGTCAAAAAGCAAAAAGCTCTTTCTCACCAGCTTTGGCCGGGATGGGGAATACCGGGATGCCATCACCCAGCAGCGCAAGCCAGCCATCAGTGTTCCTGAAAACAGCCTCTATGCCACCCTCATCCCCTGGGCCCAACCCAAAGATTCCCTGATTTGGAAAAGCTCTTGGTCCACCACCCTTGGTCATGTGGGGCTGTATCGCTGTCAGAAGGGATCGTCCATGGTGGAACTTGCAGGCCCCAACAGGGTTTCTCGAATTCACAGCCTTCTTCAACGCACAGCACAGGAAGGGGTGGATCTCTGCCTCATTGATGGAGCCTTGAACCGGAAAAGCTGTGCCATTCCCAGCATGGCCAAAAAAACGCTGGTTTCCACTGGAGCGGTTCTTGGAGGATCTGAAGAATCCATTGCTCTCAAAACGGCAGAGGCCATAACCCAACTGTCCTTGCCGCCTCTGAATTCAACACTCCTCAAAACAATTCACCCCCTTCCCAACACGGTTTCCACTCAGAAAATATGGCTTTTGGGAGAGGGAACACCACGGTCCATTTCCCTCCCCTCTTTTTCATCAAAGGATTGTTCTCAGGAATTTCCCATCCTGTTCATCAACGGAGCCTTCACAGACACCTTGGCCAAAAAAATCCGAGAGGTGCATTTCCAGGGTTCCATCCTTCTCAAGGATGCCACCAGAAATCACCTCACAACCCAGATGCAACTTTGGCTCAAGAATGAGGGCTGTTCCCTCCATGTTCTCCAATCCATTTGTGTGGCCGCCATCACCGTGAATCCCCATCATCCCCAGGGCAGGGATTTAGATGCTCAGAAACTCCAAGAAGCCGTGGCTCACCAAATTCCCAGCATTCCTGTTCTCAATGTGAAAGAGCACAGCCCCCTTGGGAAACACCCCGGCCTAAGGCCGGGGTCGGTCTGAATTCCGGAAAGGGGGAATTAAAGAACCGATAAAGCAAAGACGTTTTGCATCACATAAAGCACAACGAAGGCCACCAAGGCCGCAATCACCGGTGTGGCCAGCCAGCCCAAGGCAATCCGTCCCAAAACTCCATAGCGAATGTTATGCCCCCCCTGAGCCACTCCAATACCAATCACCCCACCCACAATGGACTGGGAACTGGAAACGGGAACCAAAGGGAAGGTGGGAAGTCCCACCGAGCGCATGGCCTCTTGAAGCCCTTCGGAGGCAAAGAGAAAAAGCACAATGGCACTGGAGAGCACCACAATAAACGCGGTAACCGGATTGAGACGGTAAATCTCAGAACCCACCGTGGTCATCACTTGTTTGGAATAGGTGAACACCCCTAGAGCAATCGAGAGTCCACCTAAACCAAAGAGCAGCTGCACTCCTGTGATTTCCACAACACCCAAATTCACGTTGGGGAAAATTTGACTGGGGACAAACACCCCCATGACGTTGGCAATGTTGTTGGCGCCTAAGGAATAAGAACCAAAAGCCCCAGCCCCAATCAAGAGAAACCGAGTGAGGGCATCCATGCGAATCAAATGGACTCGCACCCGGGCCAGCACAAAACGCACACCGAAATACAAAAGAATGGACAAAAGTGCCGTGAGAATGGGAGAAAACACCCAGGTTCCCATGATTCGCCCCAACACCGCAAAATCCACCGGTTTCCGGGCAAAAAAGGTCCAGCCCAAGAGGGCTCCCACAATGGCTTGAGAGGTGGAAACTGGCAGAGCCGCCTTGGTCATCAGAAACACGGAAAGGGCCGCGGCTAAGGCCACCGTAAAAGCGCCAGCAATGGTAGGAATGGCCGCCAGCTTCCCGAGAGTTTCCGCGCCACCACTTCCACCGGCCACAGCTCCTGCAATCACAAAAAGAGCACAGATGAAGGCGGCGGTTCGAAACCGCACCATCCGCGTGCCCACAGCCGTGCCCCACACATTGGCCGCATCATTGGCCCCAAGCGACCACCCAAGAAACAGTCCACTGGAGAGAAAGAGCAACATCACCTGCTCCTACAATTCCCGCTTGATGGCATACACCTCAAGCCGCTCGGCCACCGCTTCTGCCATGTCCGCCACGGAGGAAATTTTTTCAGCAAAATAGCGCAGATGCATCTTTCGGCTGAACTGCTCGATTTCTTCCGAGGCAAACACCTTTCGTTTGATGCGCAGTTCAGCATCGTCCGCCTCATGTTCCCAAAAATGCACCTGTCCCACTCTATCAGCCACCGCTCGGGGCTCATTAAAAAAGGCGCGGATGGAAGGAATGAGCATGTGCACCGTTTTCACCGAAACTTCTGTGAGCGCACGAAAATCTTCCACCAACCAATCGTAGATGATGGGTTGTTCAATAGAAAACTGAAGGTACACCTTTTCTGCAATATCGATGACGTTGTCTAAGGTTTCAATGAGTCCCAACACATCGCCCCGGGAATCGGGGATGAGCAAATCCGAATACAAGGTGAATTTGATATCAAAACGCAGGGAATCACTGTCACTTTCCAGCTCACGAATGGCGCTACAGCGTTCCTCAAAACGGTCCATCTTGCCAGAGAAGTATTCTTTGAGACCCAGCTCAAATAAATCCACAGCCGTTTCAATGTTTTTCAAGAATTTCTCAATGTTGGCCTCAATTCCTCGGGCCTTGCGGAAAATAGAATACATACCGCCCCCTTGGATGAAGTTTAAGTCAGAGGCCGACCTGCTGCGATTTTTCCGTTGAACAGCCTGTATACCGACCCCCTCCTGCCCAAGCCCAGGAGGGGGAGCTTTGCTAGACCCAAGAAGAATCTCTCTATTCCTTTTCCAGTGCTTCATGATAGCGTCCCCATCATGCGCGTGCTTTTTGTGAACAACCATGCAGGGAGTCAAACTCTTCCTCTTTCTTCTGCCTGCCTGGCCAGTGCCTTGGAAGAGCTGTTTCCCCAGGACGTGGATTGTCCCATCCTGGAATTGGCTCCTGGATTTTCTCAAGAAGAGGCCTTGAAGCGCATCCTGGATTGGAAGCCTCAGCTGGTGGCCTTCACCATCTATTCCTGGAGCCGCCATGCCCTGTTGGAATTGGCCTCAAAGCTGGCCATGCTTCCCAACACTCCCCTTATGGTGGCCGGTGGTCCTGAGGTGACGGCGGCCCCACATTCCATTCCCTTAGAAACCGGAATCGACGTCTTGGTGGCCGGAGAAGGAGAAAAGGCCCTGGGCCGCATCATCCAGATGCTCCTGGACGCTCCCCAAGAGGGGCATCAACACCTTTTAAGAGACCTCCCTCGGCCCCTGATGGAAGCCCCAGAAAAGAACTTGGATCTCTTTCCCTCTCCCTATCATGCCCGGCACATGAAGCTCCATTATCCCGATGCCGTTTGGGAACTGGCTCGGGGTTGCCCCTTTTCCTGCCATTTCTGTTTTGAATCCAAAGGTGATGGTTCGGTGCGGTGCAAATCCTTTGACCGGGCCCAGGAAGAATTGAGCATCTTGGCCAACTCAGGGGCTCGAGATGTGTTTGTTCTTGATCCCACCTTCAATGCCCAGCCCAAGCGTGCAAAGGAACTCTTGCGTCTCTTTGCTCAAGAAGCTCCCCATCTGCGTTATCACATTGAAGTTCGGGCGGAATTTCTGGATGAAGAGCAGGCCGCACTCTGTTCCGAATTGGAATGCTCCATCCAAATTGGACTGCAAACTGCTCATGCTCAGGTGGCCCGAAACATTGGAAGGCCCTTCAATCCAGAGCGGTTTAGAGAGCAACTGATTCCGTTGCAGGAGTATGGGATTCCCTTTGGCTTAGATTTGATTTATGGCCTCCCTGGGGACACTCTTGATGGTTTTCGTGAAAGTCTTGACTTTGTGCTCACACTGCAACCTAATCACATTGATATATTTCCTTTGTCTGTTCTTCCAGGAACGCGTTTAGCGGAAACGGCTCAAAGTCTGGGTTTGAAGCATCAAAAGGACGCTCCTTATCTGATTCATGGGAGGGAAGGATTCTCTGAGGCTCATCTACACGAAGCGGAAAAACTTGCTCAAGCCGCAGACAGTCTTTACAACGGCGCTCGAGCCCTCCCCTGGTTTTTGAGTGCCTGTGCACTTTTTGAATTGCAGCCCTGGGAGCTACTCACCCTCTGGGAGCATCATTCCTCACGGCCCACTTCCCCAGAAGAACAGCATCAAATCCTTCGCCACTTTCTTCTTTTAACAGGAGCATCCCAAAAAGCTCCCATCCAACTCAGCCATATTTTGGCCGATACAGCCTTGTGGTTCACTGTGGAAAGTGCCATACGAGAAGGAGCATCCCTTCCCTCCCAAGTGGAATTTCATCACAACCCCAATACTCTTGGTGAACATCTAGAAATGGGCATTGACGATTTTGAAGAATTGGCGGCCTTTGTTCCTGTGCAACCTGGTTTCTATACCCCAAGTCTTGGCCCTGAAGGTCCCTTTTTCCAAATCACTGAAAAATAAAAAAAGCGCATAACTCCAAATTCAAAATTCCATCTTTGTGCCACAAACTTCATCTCCTCCCATTTTTGTTGCAATGTTCCCTTGTTTTTTTGCATTTTTTTGCGCAAGAGTCTTTTCTGTTCCATTCTTTCATTTTTTAATGATTCATATGATTTCAAAGTTTTGAACTTTTGAACTTATTCTGAAATACAAAACGTTATGGATGAACATGGAACACAGCATTTTAATCATTGAAGATGATTCTTTTCTCAGAAAGATGATGAAGCGCTCACTTCTTCGTGAAGGCTATGAAGTGCATTCCGCTCCCAGCCTGCCAGAAGCTCTTCATCTTCTCCGAACAGCCGATGTTTCTGTCATACTTCTAGATTTGAATTTAGGGGACAGAGATGGACGCGACATCATCGCCTTACTTCGGCGCCAAGGCTCCGATATTCCCATCATCGTGGTGTCCCATTACACAGAAATCGAAACCAAGGTGCATGCCTTTGAGTTGGGTTGTGATGATTACCTAACAAAACCCTTTCACACGGAAGAACTTCTTGCTCGAATCAAACGCCTTGGTCAACGCACAGTGCAATGTCATTCATCTCAAATTCCCTTTCAAGAACGCATCACCACCGGACCATTTCTTGTGGACTACCAGGACCGGACCGTTCAAAAAGAGGGAAAAACACTTCATCTCAATGGAAAACTCTTTGAACTCTTTGCCTATTTTGTGAGCAACCAAAACCAGCTCATTTCCAAGGAGCAATTGCTCTCCCGATTCTGGTGGAATCAGGATCATCCCAGTGAGAACACTCTCTCTGTCCACATTCATATGCTCCGGGAACAGTTAGAAGAAAATCCCAAGCTTCCTCAGTATCTCCTCACCAAAAGGGGACAGGGCTACATATTCACAACCCAGAGCTCCGGTTAAAGGAGCCATTCCAAGGTGGATTGAATACTCTTGTTTCAGTTTTTCCTGAATCAATGCGGAACAAAAGACGATTGAAATGTCTCTTTTTTTAACCTATTCTCCGGAAGATGCGAAAGCATGTTTTTGTGATTCAGGTTTTCCTTCTCTCACTACTTTTTGTGGGAGTACTCCTTCAAGATGATTGGTTTGATCATACGGAATGGAGCCTTCATGAGCTCAATCATCATGCAGACGTGATTCAGCTTTCCATTCAATCCCGGCTTCAGGCAGGAACCCAGGGGGCCCATTACCTCTCACAAGATCCAATAGTTCAGGATTGGGGCCAAGAGACTCAACCGGTTGAACACCTGTATACCTTGCTTGAGTCCATGCAGGAAACACTCCCCCATTCCCTCTTTGAATTTGCTTCTGATCGTCTTCAACTTGTGTATCAAGCTGGAAGAACCATTGTCCAAATGACGCCTGAAAATCCCCGAGACACCTGGTTTTATGACTTTAAAAATTCTTCTGCAAAACAAAACATCACATTGTTCTATGACAGCACAGAAGGCGTTCTCTATCTCTACAATAATGTCAAAGTTTTTGCTGATGATGGATCCTTTTCTGGAATCATCGGTATTCGCATCCCCTATGAATCCTTTGCAGAAACCCTAGAGCAAGAAATGCACCATTCAGGAATGGCCTACATTGTGGATGAGCAGGGCACCATCCTTGTGCATCCAGAACAAGAAAAAATTGGCTCTGCTGTCATCTATGATTTCTATGGAATGCTCCAAGCGCCTCAACAAGAATCCCTCCGTCCACATCAATTACAGCTTAAAAACCAGCATCACCGAATCACCCGGTCCATCGGAATCCCCGGGATTTATCTTGTGGTTGAAGGAGACACAACCTGGATTAACTCCATAAGCCTCTCCCTCTGGCAACCCATGCTTCTGATGCTCATTGCTCTCATCATCGCCGGATATATTATTGTTTTTCTTCGCCCAAAATGGCTGCTCAGACTTTTTGCTCCTGTGGAAAGAAAAGACTGAAATGTGCACCAGAAGCTTGAGGATGAAGAATGATGCTTCCCCCTATGCTTTCCATCAATTGCTTCACAATATAAAGCCCAAGTCCCATGGAGCGTTCTCCTCCAGAAGGTTGAGCTGAAAGACGGGAAAACTTTCCAAAAAGATGCTTCTGGTCCTCCTGGGAAAATCCCGGCCCCTCATCACCAATTCTCCAGATCACGCCATGAGCTGTTCTTTCTCCAGAAATCACCACCCGGCCTCCTGAAGGAGAAAATTTCACTCCATTATCAATCAGATTTTCACAAACCGTTCTCACAAGAAAGCGATTCTCTTGAATGGGCATCGAGGGCAAATCACAATGAAATGAGATTTTTTTTGTTTGAGCAGGAAAATTATAGGTCTTTAGAATCAGCTGAGTTTCCTCATACAAATCAAAGTGCTCGTGGTGCGTTCCAAAAGCACCGCCCTCATCCAGTTTGAGAAACACCATGATGTTCTCCATCATGGTTTTCAGATTCCCCGCAACAAGAGCCAAATGCCGGAAGTCTTCCGTCTCGGGAGATTCTTGACTCAGCTCTCGAGAAATATTGGATAAAACCGTGATGGGTGTCGCCGTGTTATGACCAATGATGTGCAGTAAGGACGTGCGCAATTCAATCAACCGTTCTTTCTCTTGATTCGAATATTCCAATTCCTTCAAAGCGGAATCCAATCGGTACACCATCCGGTTCAAGCTGGTGTTCAATTCCATAAACTCATCTTTTCCATAAACACAAATTCGGGGCTTAAAATCCGCAAAATCAATTCCAGCCATATAGGTACAAAGACATTGAATATTGCCAATAATTTTTCGGATGATGCCGCCCACAGCAATAAACACCGCAAAAGAGCAAAGCACATTGATTGTGAAAACAAGAAACAGAAAGGGGTAGAGTTCCTTGCGATACTGTTCAAATGGAATCAGAGAAACCAGATAGAAACCCAGGGGTTGAATGGCCGTATTAAATGCGTAATAACGCTTCCCCCCAATTTTAACCATGCTGTGTCCAGACGCATCATGAACCAATTCATTCCAGTCCAAAAGTCCCGAATATTCCACCGGTTCACCCAGTTGTCGATCAAAGGTAATCACCCGATGATCCTCCGTCACCACCAATATTTTGGCCTGACCGCCCGCATCATCCTCCTTAAATGCAGACAAGAAAACATGAATGGGAATGTAGACACTCATGATGCCCATCAATCCATCCTTTCCATACACACCAGTGATGGCCCCCACCATATCAGAGGATAAGGCCATCGTATCCTGATAGGGAGAGGCCCACAAAACATCACCTGGTTGTCCCTTCTGATCCATCCACAGAGTATGACCCCGCTGTAAAAAAAGCGCACCATGACCCAACTCTTTTGAAATCAAGGATTTATTATCATTGATACTCAAATATGAAACCGCCCCCATAGAGGGGAAAATCGCCCTCACCTTATCCCAATCAGAAACCAGAGATAGAGCCTCAGAGTCCCTTTCAAGATCATCCAATCGCTCATCCTGAGCACTCACCCGAAGCATCTCTTCCAAAGTTCCAATTGTGGCATCCACGCGGCCTCGGCGAATGGAATCCAAACGAATCACGGTGCTCACCATAGACCGATGCTCAATCTCTTTTTGAACCAGATAAAGAACAAACACAGACATGAACGCCAGCGGAAGAACAAGAAAAAGCAGAAGATGAAGTCGATAGCGATGCATCATGGATCGGTTCACTTCCAGCCTCTTTGTTTTTGAACTCTCATTGATATTCCTTTTTTATATCGACCCCCAGGCTCCGAGCCTGGGGGTTAGGGGACGCATTAAAACAGTTCAGCCTCTTGGGGATGCTCTAACTTCAGCAACTGTGCCTTCATCTCCACTCCAAAAGCAAAGCCGGTCAGTGCTCCTCCCACTCCCACCACTCGATGGCAAGGAATAAGAATTGGGATGGGATTTTTCCCGTTAGCAGCTCCCACTGCCCGAGAGGCCTTAGGTTGACCAAGTCTGATGGCCACATCTTTGTAGCTCCACGTTTCTCCATACGGAATTTCTTGGAGCACCTGCCAAACCTGTGATTGAAATTCACTTCCCACAGGAGCAAGGGGCAACGAAAAAGCCTGCCGCTTACCAGAGGTATATTGCTGCAATTGGGCCACAGCCTCAGGCCACTCGCTGGCCTGTGCACTCGTCCCTTCAAAATCATCAAATGCACCAAGATGTAAACGCCGAATGCCTTGCTCATCCCAAAGAATGGTCATCTCCCCCAACTGGGTCATAAAACGTTGATACTGCATCATGCATTGCCCCCTTCGCGCCACAAACACAATGTGCCATAGGTGCGATAAGGCCGCCAGGCTTCCGCTACAGACCTGGCTTGAGACGGTGTGGCTCGTTGGCCAGCCTCACCCAAAGCTTTAAGCACACCCAAATCCCCAGCCGGGAAACGGTCCTTCATGCCCAATCCTCTCATGGCCACATATTCCGCCGTCCAATCTCCCACACCCTTCAATGCTGTTATTTTCCGGTGAAATTCCTCATAGGTTTGGTGAAAAGAGAAAAACTGCGCATCCTCACAAACCGCTTGAGCCAAACCATAAAGCGTCTGTTGCCGTTGGGGTAAAATCCCCAGACCATCTAAATTGGTTTTCCGTAAAACAGCTGCATCTGGAAAAATTCGAAAGATCCCCCCTTGGGGCGTTTCCAACAGCAATCCCGCTCGTTCCACCAAACGCCCAGCCAAGGTTGTTGCCGCTGCTACTGTAACTTGCTGGCCCAAAATGGCTCGAACCGCCGCCTCAAAAGGGGTAAAGACCACAGGAAGTCTTGGAATCCCACGCTCAAGAAGTTGCGTTTGAAATCGTTGCTCTTGGGACAATGCGGCCTCAACATCCCCAAGGGGGATGTCCATATCAAAGCACACACGCAAACAGGGAAGAAGCTCATCCAAAACCTCTGGATTTTTAGTTTTCACCTGGAGAACAAGCCCCTGATTCACAGGTTTTAGAGAAAACCATCCCTGATGATTAGCCAGTGAAAAACTTCGGCGATATTCTCCATCCACCACCTCTTCCACACCAGCAATGCAACGGGGCTGAAGAAAGGACAGCATGGCCAAAAACGCCTCCTTCCCTACAGAGTGAAAAATATGGGTGAATAATTGATCGCTCATGTTGACCTTTCCTCGATTCATGCGCAGTGAATCCTGAAACCGTACAAAGAAGTCCATCTCTGCCAGACTTTGATCAGGCATGCGGGTTCAAAGAACATGTCAGAGAGGTGAATTTCCATAGCCATGTCTGTATTATGGGGAATGTGGGCCCTTCATGCTTGGCCTTCCAACCAAAGAGGCCTCTATGAATCACAATCAACCCAAAATTCTCCTTGCCGTTCTCAATGCTCGTTACAGCCATCCCTCTTTAGGACTCCGTTGCCTTTTGGCCAATATGGGCTCTCTTCAAGAACAAACCTCCATTGCAGAATTCCTCATTGGTGATGCCATTGAGGATGTTGTTGAACAGATTTTGGCCCAGTCTCCGGCCATTCTTGGATTTAGCTTATCCATTTGGAATGTGGTGAAATCCCGCCAAATCATGGCTGTGATTCGTCAAGTGGCTCCAGAAATTCGCATCATTGTGGGAGGACCTGAAGTACGCTGGGCCAAAGAACCTGTAAAAGAAGCCCACCACTTATTGCGTGGAGAGGGAGAAGAGGCCTTCCCAACCCTTTGCCATCAGATTCTTCAGGGACAAGACGTTCCAGCCGTTGTGGATGGAGGTTTGCCCAATCTCAAAACAGCGGTACTCCCCTATGATTTGTATTCTGACAAAGATTTAGAACAACGCATCACTTATGTAGAAACCTCACGAGGCTGCCCTTTTGGCTGTGAGTTCTGTTTGTCCTCCCGGGAACGAAAGGTCAGAACCTATCCTCGTCAGGCCTTAGAAGAGGCCTTTGATAATCTGATTCGTCGGGGATGTCGCACATTTAAATTCATTGATAGAACCTTCAACATTCATGAAGATTCCAGCATAGCCTGGCTGGATTTCTTTTATGAACGATGGCCCAAAGATGATAAAGGCCATCTTATTGGCCCGGATGTGATACGCCAACCGGGGCGCAGTGCTCAACGCAATGAAAGTCTGTTTCTTCATTTTGAAGTGGTGCCCGAACGCTTTGGCCCCCGATTCCTCAAATCACTAAGCCGCTTCCCCTCTGGGGGAATCCAGCTGGAGATGGGCGTGCAGTCTTTGGCACCGGAAGTGGGGGAACGCATTGGCAGACCCGTCCATCAAAAGGAGATTGCTGAGAGCATCCAGTCCCTCAAATCACAAACCACGGTGCACATTCATGCCGATCTCATCATCGGCCTTCCAGGGGAAGATGAGCAAAGCTTTGCTCGGGGCTTTGATAAACTCCGGGAAATGGGCCCGGATGAAATCCAGTTGGGGATTCTCAAACGTCTCCCAGGGGCTCCCATAGATCGGCATACAGAAAAATTTGCCATGAAATACAACCAAGAACCGCCCTATGATGTGTTGGCCACAAGTTGTATTGATTTTGTCCAAATGCAAAGGCTCAAACGGATAGCCCGTTATCATGAGATCTTTTGCAACAGTGGCCGTTTTGTTCAGGGAATGGAACACATCATGGCTGAAGGAGATTCCGCTTTTCTGGCCCTGAAAAAGTTTTCCCAATGGCTGTGGGAAAAAATGGGACGGGCTCATGCCATTGGCCAGCCCCGTCAATTTGCTTTGGTTCTGGAATATTTACAAGATCATCTGAATATGGATGCTGAGCATGCTGCAACAGTCTTAGCAGAAGATTTTCTCCGAAACGGTCATCCTCGCTACCTTCCGGAATGTCTAAGGCCGTATCTGTCCAAAGATGATTTAGAAAAATTGCTTCAAAAGAAAACAGTCTAAGATTCTCTCACCATCTCAAGTCCCCAAACAACCAGGAAGTCCAAGGATGTTCCCCGCATTCCTTGGACAGAGTCCCCTTGTTTTTTACTCAGCTCACGATATTTTATCAGTAAAGCAGTCATGTTTTATTACGTGAATTGATTCATGAGAACAAAGAATTACTGGAGGAAGGATTTGAACGCAAATCAAAGAAAATGGAACCATAGAGCTTGCTATTTCTTGATGGGAATGATGCTGCTATTTGCCCTGATCGCTTGCGAAAATCCAAGTGTTGGAGGCTCTGATGACAACACCCCCTCCCTTCGTTTCAGCATCACCCCCACTCGCCAAGGCTTCTCCTCTATTAGCCATTTTGATGCCGCTACAAGAAACTACCAATTCTCACTGCCATTTGGGACAGAAACCATCACAGTCACCACCCAATCGGTAGCTGGAGATTCCATCGTCCCCCTCTCCATCCAAGGAACGGCTCCCAATGGAGCCGCTCTAGGAATCCGCGCCGTAGGTGGAGCAGTAGAAATCAGCCGCATGGCAACAGGAATGAATCGTGTTCAGGTTGCTGTACCTCAAGAGGTTGGAGGCAATCCTGAAACATACACCGTACTGTTCCATGTCCTGCCTCTGTTCAATTTCCGAACAGCCGTATCTCATACCACCAATGCCCTTCTTGATGGAGCCAACAACTTAGCTTCCATGGAAATCTCTGGACGACAAATTCTCTTTGTTGCAGGCTCTTCCTCCAATGCTGTCAGTGCTTATGAAGTGCGTGCATCTGGGGAAAATCTGTCTCTGAACCTGCGGGGTTCCGTGTCGGATTCTACCAATGCATCAACCTATCATCTTCAAGGAGCAGAAGATGTGGCCGTGGCCACAGTGGGCGCGAAAAACCTGCTCTTTGTGGCCGGTTCTACCGATGATGGAATCAGTGTTTTTGAAATAAACCTTACTGGCAATTCTCTGATACTCACCAACAAAGCCAATGTCAAAGACTCCGATGCAACCAATTATGAATTGGATGGTGTCTATGCTCTGGATTTGGCCGTTGTGGGTGGAAAAACCCTTCTGTTTGCAGCTGGTAAAGATGACCATGGCTTCAGCGTTTTTGAGGTTCTTGTGAGTGGGGACACTGTCACTTTGAGCCCCAAAGCCCATGAAACAGACTCCGCGACAAGCTACCTCCAAGGCCCCCGGGACATCCACCATGCCCGCTTTGGAGGTAAAGATCTTCTCTTTGTTCCATCCTTTGATGAGCATGGTGTGAGTGTGTATGAGGTGGCCGTCTCTGGAGCCAATGTTACCCTCACCCACCGCACCCGTGTTGTGGATGATACCAATTCCAACATCCGTGGAGCCTATGGTCTCACAAGCACAACCGTTGGTGGCCAAAATCTCCTCATTGTGGCAGGTTTCTCCGATAGTGGGATCAGTGCCTATGAGATTGGTGTTGCTGGAAACACCGTTTCCCTCACCCATAAAGCCCGTCTCACCGATTCTCTCACCATCAATCTCAATGGAGCCTACAGTGTTGAAGCCCTTACTGTGGCTGGGGAAACCTACCTCTTTGTTCCTGCCTTCAGTGAAAACGGTTTGGGTGGATTCACCATCAGTGTCAGTGGCAGCACCGTCACACTTCACAATCAAGCCCGTCAAAACTTCAGCGCAGGACGAGAACTCTTAGGAGTCACAGATACCCATGTTCTCACCCTTGGGCAAAAACTCTATCTCTTTACTGCTGCTCAAAATGACGATGGTCTTGGAAGCTACGAGCTTGGCTTATAACGAATATCGACCCCTCCAGTCCTCATGGACCTGGAGGGGTTATGCTTCTTTTACATCCGCCATGACTTGATTTCTCCTCCTCTTTCAGACGATAAACGGAGAACTACAAAGAATAGAGGTGGCCTCATGAAAAACCAATTCATCCTTATTGGGATTCTCTCAAGTTTGTTCCTTTTTTCCTGCTCTACCTACCAGCCCTATGGTGAACCAACAGCTCTTGCTCTTTACGATGTTCAAGATGGAGATTTGATTTCCCAGAATCAAGAAGTCTCAGAAGCGGATTTGATTCTTCATCAAGAGCTATGGGATGTGGCCATGCTCGCTATTCCCGCAGACTACCAGCACTTCATTGTAGGATTTCGTATTGAGTCCGATGGACCAGATCAGATTCTGGCATCCGTCGAGCCTGACGGAGAAGAACTGCTGGATTTATCCTCGTGGACCCTCGCTGTTGATTTGATGGATGCTGTGGACCGAACAGGTGCCCTCAAAACAGAAGAACTCACCACCACATTGATTCATGAATTTGCCCATATCCTTTCACTCAATTCCAATCAAATCATAGCAGTAAACTGGAATGAAGTGGATTTTCAAGAAGACGAAGAGGATGACCGCTATTGGACCTCCGAGGGCATTGCACAGGAAGATTCCTACCTCAATTTGTTCTATCAGCGCTTCTGGACAGACGAACTCCTTGAGGCCGTATGGAACATTGAAGATGCTGATGATGATGAGGAATACACAAAGCTCTGGAATGATCTTTCCATTGCCACGTACACCGATTTCATCACGGACTATGCCATGACCAATCCAGAAGAAGACTTTGCAGAATCCTTTGCCTATTATGTGATGAATCCGATTCCAGAACCCACGGGAACCTTGTCCATTGAAAAAGTCTTATTTTTCGATTCGTTCCCAGAGATTCAAAGCATCCGTACGGAATTACGGGAAATGCTGGATTTCAATTCAGAAGAATCCTAACCAGAAATCATGCTGTATCTTTGTTAAGATTCTGCATCTCCCCTCATCACCCTTTCAAAACCTTTTTTGAAAGGGTCGTTCTAGAGAAACAACAAGGAAAACATGTGAGACGTCACAAGAAAGAAATCACTGACCGGGCTCAGATTGATGCCATCATTCGGGAATCGCAGGTTTGCCGCCTCGCCATGACGGGACCAGAAGGCCCCTACATTGTGCCGTTGAACTTTGGCTATGATGGAACCACCCTCTACTTTCATTGCGCCAAAGAAGGCCAAAAGATGGACATTCTTCAAGCCAATCCCCAGGTGTGTTTTGAATTTGATCTTGTGGATGAACTCAAAGAAGGAAAAGGACTTTGCTCCTGGTCCATGTCTTATCGCAGTGTCATTGGTTTTGGCACAGTGCGATTTTTAAAAGAACCTCAAGAAAAACAGAACGCCCTCCAAGAACTCTTGGCCCAATACGGTGGACCACGCCAAGAATTACAAGAAAAAGCAGTGACCGCCACAGCCGTTTTCTGTGTAGACATTGCCAAAATCACTGGAAAGCAGAACCCTCCACCAGACGCACAATCGCATTAAACACCATTCAAGAGCCCCATTTCCACGGGATGGGGCGATAGAAAATGCTGGGATAGAAGATACTCACGTTTGTACTTTCGTGAAAAATGTCGAATTAAGGTGAGGGGAACCTGCAGGGGATTGATGCCTTTGTGATAAAGCTCAATTTCCCGGTTGAGTTCCTCTTTTTCCTCCACTCCAAGATCGGTTTTGAAATATCCTCCCACATGAAGCAACACATTGGTGTTCTTTTTCACAGTTTTCCGTGTTTGAAGAGTGGTGAGCAACTCTTGAAAATATGTGCGGCGAATTTCATCAAAATCACCCAGACCTGCCCGCGCTACAAGTGCCCCCATAACCCGAAGTTTGGCTGGACTATGGGCCATCAAAGTGTATTTATGCCGACTATGGAAAGTCACCAATTCTGCAGCTTTGCCATTCCGTACATGCTCCCGCCATCGCTGCAGTACAAAAATGGTTTCAATGAAATTCTCACGAAGTCCGGCATCCTTCAAACGCCCCTCATCCTCCACAGGAAGATCAGGAAAACGTTCCACAAAGGCCCGTGCAAAGAGTCCCTGGCCTTTATAGCTCACAGGATGACCCGATTGGTTGTACACCTTCACGGCTCGTAAACCACTGGAAGGACTCTTGGTTTTAAAGATGAAGGCCACAAGATCCTCTTGAGCCAACTCCTCTAATCGATTCTTGGCCCAGTCCATCATCTGAGTGGTGTAGTCTCTCTTTGTTTTTCCCGTCATCAAACGCGGGCTTTCTGGTGTTCCCACTAAGCGCAAAGTTTCCCGAGGAATGGACATCCCACACTCCACTTCCGGACAAACGGGAACAAAATCGCAGTATTCAGAAAGAACCTCCGTGATGAAGGCATCGCGTTTATGCTGGCCATCAAAACGGACTGTATTTCCAAGAAGACAGCTGCTCACACCTATCTTAATCTTATTCATGAGGGCACCTTCTCTTCCTCGAATTCCTGCGCCCTTTTCTTTGTAAGAGAAAGAACAAGATAAATCACAAGAGCAAGGGCCATGATGCCACAGCCAACCCATGCTGCCCGGGCCACAATCACTTCCTCTGGATTGAAACTCCCTCTTCGAGCCGCATATATCCCAAAATAGGCCCAGATAAAAACAAGGACATAGGCTACATCTCTGTGAAGAGTCAGAAAGAGGAATGCCAAGAGCATCCCAATGGTCAGCATTGTGAGAGTCCAGGTGAGAGGAGCCAGCCCAAATCCATTCCAATTCATGCTCACCAGCAAGGCCGATGCATTGGCAATTGTGGCTACAGATATCCATCCGAGATACACAGAAACAGGCCAAAGAACAAAAACTTTATCTCGAAGTTTTGGATGATTCCTTAGAACGTTCAAAGAGCGGAAGAGTCCAATCAAGCTCACAAGAAGAATCACCATCACCACCATGGACAGCGGCAGTAGGAGTGCATGCCATGAAAGAATCCATCCCATGTTGGCAAGACAGGAAATGAAAAAGAACCATCGAGCCTTGGGAGGAACACGTCCTTCTTTCCCCCGTAGAGAAAGAAACAATTCCCCCCCCACAAAAAGGGCCAGAAGAAAATAAATCACTCCCCAAATAGAAAACGTGAAGCCAGCAGGAACAAAAAGATTAGGAAACATTCCAGAAATGTCCCCTGTGGTTCGCCCAAACAATGGAAGACCATTGGCCAAGCCATTGATGAGAAGAGTCAGCATCAGTGCAAGAACCGCCATCATCGCTCCAGATTTCCTACCTTGAATCATAGAAACTCCCCAATATGGAACAAGCATTCACTTCGAGTATGAGATTCTCCCGTATCGGATGCAATTCACCCTGAACAGTCTCAAGGACAAGAGAAGCTGTAAAGCTGAGTCATCCAACAAATTTTGTGCATGGAAAGACAAAAATCAGACATTCCTCAATAATTTAAGATTACTTTAAGATTCAAATCATAACCTCACAATTAAGTCATTAATTACCAAGGAATCCAACTTGCAATCGCCCTTGAGAAGGGATTCGGGCGTAGAGGAATGGATGATGTCAAAGACTGTTTCTTGTATAGGCGAAGACTTAGAGCCATGAGGAGAGCAAAGAGAATCAGAAGCCATCCACAAGAAACTATTTCTGCAATCCTTACCTTGAAAAGAGTTAAATAAAATTCGAGGTGTTTTCTCAAAGAGTTTGAGAACATATCTTGTAATTTAATATATTAATATTTAAGGTGTTAACAAAATGTCATTTTCCCAAAACGAGTGCATTCTTCATCAAATGGAGCGATGTGAAAAATTGCTTCGTCGGTACTATGCTGAACGCCTTCATCCCTTGGGTCTTTCCCCAACGGAATATCGCGTTTGTGCCACCCTGGCAAAGGCCGGAGGGGTTCTTCCCCCCCGTGAATTGGCCGCAATTCTTTCTGTCACCCGACCTGCCACCTCCACCCTTGTGGCAAGAATGGAAAAGAAAGATCTTGTTCAACGGCATTTTGCAGAAGGGAGCCGCAAGGAAATTCGCATACGCCTCACCAAGGAAGGTCATGTGAAAGCAGAAAAAGGTTCAACCACTTTGAATGAAGCGGATGCCCAGCTTAAAAAAATCACCAACAAGGGTATTGTGCGCTTTTCTGAAGAGTTGAGGGCCTTAGAAGCGGTTTTGGGAAAAGAAGAATAAGGAGAATCCATTGCAACATTTCCTTGTCCGCCTTTTTGAAAAAGACCGTCCCTTGATGAGCCAAGAACTTCTTGAGGGGCATGTGAATCATTTGAGAACCCTGGAAATCGACCACAGACTCATCGTCTGTGGTCCTTGTGAGGATGGCACAGCTGTTCTCATCATTCTTGCTGAAAACCTGCAAGAGGCCAAAAAGCTGATTCAGCGCGACCCTTTTGTGGCTCAAAAATATTACAGACGTTCAGAGATTACAGCTTTTACGGCAGCCAATGGTGAAAACAATTTTCTGATGGATGAAGTGGTTCTAAAGAAATAGATCGCAGAGCGGGGCCATTTTCTATTTCGAATCGGCAACTCTTGCCTTGTGAGTCCTTGATGATCTTACTCAAGTGAGGACAAGAGTTGCTTGGTTCTCTGAAACTTATGTTACGGCCCTAATTCACTTGAACGAGAATCTGATCTTCATCATACACGAAATATCTCGTTCCATGAGGATAAGAGGCAATACTAGCTACAATAAGATCTTTTGCATCCTCCGAAATTTCACCAAATGATCCATCAAATTTGAAGGTTTCAACAACCTTTCCATCCACCGCATTCACAACTTCGCGGACCTCTATGTTTGCACTGTATCCACCATCGGAATAGAGTTCACCAAAGCAAATATCCAATTCAGCTTGTTCGCAATCCCATAATTCGTACTCAATTTTGAATTCAAAAGGATAGGTTTTGTTCTTTTCATAGGGACCCTTGGGATTGTAGTCAAGAACTTTGATGCTTCCTCCCCCAACCTCTTGTGGTACATCCGTTACTTTTTCATTTCCTACACCTGAATTGCATGAAATAAGAACAACAAGGCTCAAAAGACTCAGAAGAATTTTTTTCATCATGACCTCTTTAATTACTTTTCGATCATTATTGATACCTCAGGAGCTCTTGTCCATCTTTTTTAAAGCATTAAGCGTTTTCGTCTTAGCAAAGTCTGGACCGCAAAGAATGCCAACAGGGAAATCGCCCCTGCACTGTAGGCCATGAGATCATTCCAATCAAAAGTTGCTCCAAGAACAATCCGAAGAAATTCATGGTCATCAAGATTCAGAATGTGGAGCAAATCAATGTATTGAACGAATTCCACTAAAAAGGAAAGAAATAAGGACACAAGAACACGCAATACTTTGGGCATATGAAGAAAAGCACTCAACAAGCAATACACCCATATGGTTGCCAGAGAATCACCAAGAAAAGGTCGTATCAAGCCGTCATGAACAAATAGGGCCATCAACCATAGTATGACTGTTAAAAATATCATGCATAAAAAAGAGAACCCATTCCATCGAAGCATTATTGTATTCTTCATACTCAGTTCGTACCATTTACAAAACCGTCTGCATACTCAGAAAATGAATTGCCACATATTTCACGTATTTCAAACGAAAAAAACCATATGTTTTCCTTATTTGAAAATATTCACAATGAAAACACAGTCTATGATACAATGCCAAAGATTCAGACATTGGGGCTTTTTTTGATATTCATCTACTTCATTTTTGCATTATTCATAATCGGATTCTTATCCGTAGCCTATCTTCAGTTCCTTCATCTTTGCGATGTAATAAATCAGCACAAAAGGATAAAAATCTTACGTCAGCAAAAAAATGAGAATTCAATCGAGCATCATTTTACCGTTTCTGGAATTGATAAGAACACACCATTCAATGAAATAAAATTCATTGCAACACATAATAGCCATAAAAAACTTCCATCAAAACTTGCTCTTGCATTCTTACACCTCCATCAAAAAAACATCGCAAAGCAGCTCTCTTACCAGCATGAAAATCTCTGGAATCAACTCAATTCAGGAATACGCAGTTTTGAATTGGATATCAGGCATTACAGCCGCAAGATTCTTGTCAATCATGTTCCCCTTGTTGATAACCGAACAACCTCACCCTTATTCAAATATGCCCTAGAAGAAATCTTCATTTGGTCAAAACAACATCCAAATCACTTCCCCATTACGGTTCTGCTCGAACTCAAAAATGACTATCGAATCCTTGCGCCTTTTTCAAAACCAGTGAATTTAAGAATGCTTGAATTAATCGAGGATAATATTCTTGAGGTTTTCCCAACACAAAACATTTTTAAACCAGATGATTTAAGAATTCATGGAATGACACTAGAACAAAGCATAAAAAAACATGGTTGGCCATCACTCCAAGAAATGAAGGGAAAAGTTATTTTCCTTTTACACAAAGATCCAATTCTTATCGAATATGAAAAAAAATATCACAATCTACAAGATTCTTACATGTTCATCACCAAGGAGAATATGGATGAAGGATCGCCATTCCTCTTAATGAACAATCCATATAGCAAATGTATAAAAAAAGCTGTAGAACAAAACTACATCATACGTACTCGAGCAGATGAGGATTTGAACAACAACAAGGAAAGACATCATAAAGCCTTGGCTTCTGGTGCTCAAATCATCAGCACAGATTACCCTCCAGGAAACAACTTTATAGACCCCTCGCAAGTGCTCAGTTTTGGAAACAACAAAACCATATCAAGATCGCTTCCGAATGAAAAATAACCTTGCAATATAAAAACATAAAGCATTATTCGCTCCTAGACGGAATAACGCCACATTACAACACTCATTCTCACAATCGATATTTACACGATTTTTACTTACAAGACTTTACATTCAAGAGGCATTTTGACTTCCTATACAAGAGAGATTTTTTGCAAAATAACTTGAATCAAGAGGAATCAAAAATGCTCGAGAAATTTTTAGAGACATTCTACCAAACCATTTCATTTGGACATCATGAAACTTTTAAACGCAATGCGTTTCAGGCACTTTTTATGGAAAATGCTCTTCTTATAGAAAAACGTGGGAATATAATCATCACAAAATCTGTGCAAGAGCATATAAAGGAATTTGAAGAAGCCAGAATAAAACGGCCAGACCTCTTTTCAATGGGTTTTCATGAGAAACAGATTTGCTACAAAACATTATCAACAGATTCATTCTTCTTAGTGGAAAGTCATTACAAAAAACAATACACAAAAAATGGGCACGTTTACCATGAGGATGGCATAAATCTTTTCACATTAATTGCCACTGATCATTCCTACAAAATTTGCAGTGTCGCTTGGTGATTGCCCATCAAACCGCCTCTCACCATTCCCCATATTGCAGAGTCTGAAAAAAGCCTTATTGGCCATTGGGACCTTTCTTCAGCCAAAAGAAGAACATCACCCCTGCGGAGAAATAACCAAAGATGCTCGTTTTGAGATAAGCACATCCAACCATCATTCCCGCTAAGACTGAATACCACTGTCAACCAGTAGTCGCAAAAAAGAAATCCTGCATTTATTGCCAGAGAAAAGAATGCCTCTACAATACTCCTCAAGGAGTTTCCATGAACATCCATAAAACCATCACGGAATTGAGAAAACAAAACGGCATTTCTCAGGAAAGCCTTTCAGAACAATTGGGCGTCACACGTCAGGCTGTCTCAAAATGGGAATCAGGGGATTCTTTACCAGAAATCAATCGATTGGTTGAAATGAGTGCAATTTTTCATGTCACTCTCGATCGAATGATTAAGGGAAAAAATCAATATGATTTCCAGCATGCGCCCAACAAGAACCATCAGAAACTCATCCAATTTCTCTGTCATGCAAAAAGAAACACTTATGCAGCTCAGAGGAACTCCGTTGAATCTATACGCAAAAAATCGATTGATTATTTTTTCCAGGAAGGAAAATTTTCCTATTCGGATTCCTATTTTGGTGGACGGCAGTTTTCCGGTCAGGAAATTGTTTATGAAAACCAAAATCCCCTTTGGTCCATGAATTATTATGGACGGGTTCTTGGCAAAAACTTTTCTGGTGATTTCTTAAAAGAATCGCTTTTACAGGTTTCTCCAACCATGCCCTACCGTGGGCCGTCCACCTATCACCAAGGGGATTATTCGTATTTGTGTTTGGTTAAAGGTGATTTTTTATGCTTTGAGGGCCATGAAGAAGTGTTCTCACACCATGAGAAAATCTATGAAGGCCGTTTTCATGGCGGCTTGTTGCAAGAGTAGAACATTCACCCCTTTTTGTGTTGCCTTCAGCATTGTCTTACCGCATAGGCCCACAATCCTCCCCCATGCTAAGATTTCCCATGCCCATAAACTACACAGAAATCCTGGATGATTCTGGACTAAGAGCCCTCATGGAACGCTTCACTCAAGAGCGGCCTCCCCTTGTGGCCATGGACTTTGAGGGGGAATTCAACCTCCACTGCTATGGGGAAAAACTCTGCCTCATCCAAATCTATGATGGCAAGAACTTTTACCTCATCGATCCCTTTCCCATCACACCACAACTCTTGGGGGAATTTCTCACCATGAAAAACATGGTGTGGCTTTTCTATTCCGGCGATTCTGATGCTTCTTTGATATACAAACAATTTGGTGTTCGCATGCACTCCATCTATGATGTTCAGCATCTTGTGGAGGTTTTGGATCTTCCCAAAAAGGGCCTGGATGCCGTTTTGCTGAATCAACTGGGAGTGGAAATTCAGGGAAAGAAACGCTACCAACGCCATAACTGGACCAAACGTCCCATTGAAGAAGGGGCCAAACAGTATGCTCTTGGGGATGTGGCCTACCTTTTTGATTTGCTCAACAGCCTGATGGGCCAAATCAAAGAAGAAGGAAAGGTGGAAGACCTGGTGCTCAAAGTGGCCTCAAGCTTCACAGACTTTGATAAAAAACGCGTCCCTGGTGTGTTCAAAACTCGAAGCTACAAAAGCCTTTCCAAGCCTCAGAAAACACGGTTCCAAACCATTTTTGATCTGCGGGAAGAGGCCGCCAAAACACTGGATGTGCCAGCGGCCAATGTGATTTCCAAATCCACACTCTTCCGCCTGGCAGAGCATCCTCAAGAAATCCATGACTATTCCTTCCATCACCGAATTCCCAAAAACATTCAGCAAAAACTCATCACTGAGATTTCCGCTCTTTCTTAAGATCGACCCCGGCCAGAACCTCTGGCCGGGGTCAAAAAAACCAGGCCGCATGGCCTGGTCGATCTGAATTCCTCAACTCTTAGTTCTTTCCCCCCACCCAATCGGTGTGGAAGAATTCTCCCCGGGGCTTGTCCACCCGTTCATAGGTGTGCGACCCAAAATAATCCCGTTGGGCTTGAAGCAGATTGGCCGGAAGACGGGCACTCCGATAGCCGTCATAGAAGGACAGGGCCGCCGACATGGATGGCAGAGGGATTCCCAATTCCACCGATTTGGCCACCACACGGCGCCAAGCGGCCTGCGATTTCTCCACCGCATTTTTGAAGTAATCCGCCAGGAGAAGATTGTTCAGCTGAGGATTCTCATCAAAAGCCTTTTTGATTTCCCCCAGAAAAACCGACCGAATGATGCATCCACCCCGCCACATGAGGGCAATTCCCCCATAGTTGAGCTTCCAACCATATTCATGAGCGGCTTCCCGCATGAGCATATAGCCCTGGGCATAGCTCACAATTTTGCTGGCCAAAAGAGCCTGTTCTAGGTCATCCACAAAAGCCGCTTTGTCCCCATGGAAGGTGGCACTGGGCCCTGAGAGTACCTGAGAGGCAGCCACCCGCTCCTCCTTGAGGGCACTCAAACACCGGGCAAAAACCGCTTCTCCAATCAGAGTGACGGGAATCCCGAGTTCCAACGCACTCACCCCGGTCCATTTTCCGGTTCCTTTCTGACCGGCTGTGTCTAGGATTTTTTCCACCAAGGGCGTGCCGTCCTCATCATTGCGCGCCATGATGTCCCGGGTGATTTCTATAAGATAAGAATCCAATTCCCCTTTGTTCCACCGGGCAAACACATCGTGCATTTCTCCGGCACTCATTCCTAATCCCACTTTCATCAGCTGATAGGCTTCCGTGATGAGCTGCATGTCACCGTACTCAATGCCGTTGTGCACCATTTTCACATAATGCCCAGCTCCGCCTTCTCCCACCCAGTCACAGCAGGCTTCCCCGCTATCGGTTTTGGCGGCAATGGATTGAAAAATTGGTTTGATGAGGGGCCAGGCGGTTTTCTCTCCCCCCGGCATCAAAGAAGGACCTGTTCGGGCTCCTTCTTCTCCACCGGAAACGCCGGTACCAAGGAAGAGGATGCCTTTTTCCTTCAAGACCTGATGACGCCGCACAGTATCCGGGAAATGGGCATTGCCCCCATCAATGAGCACATCACCCTCTTCAAGGAAGGGCAGAAGGGCATCAATCCAGTAATCGGTGATTTCTCCTGCCGTCACCATGAGCATGATTTTTCGTGGACGTGAAAGGGATTCTACAAAGTCTTTGGTTTCAACATAGCCATGAATGGTGGACCGCCCAGAGGCCTCTCCGCGCATGAATCCATCCACTTCTTCAGCGGCCCAGCTTGTGGCAGAAACGGAAAAACCTTTGTCATTCATATTCAAGGCAAGGTTTCGGCCCATCACGGCCAGTCCTACCATCCCGATATCGGCTTGCGACATTCCATCCTCCTTGGACAAGGTGCCAGAGGCGCGTTCCTCTGAGGTTTCAGAGGGAAATTCTGATACCAATGATTAATCATCGAATTTGCTGAAGGGAATTCTCAAGCGTTCTTTCGTCAAACCTTAGAAAATGAGTCTCTCCGAATGGGCCCAAAGTCCTAGAGCTGGATTAGACACATAGAAGATTTCCTCATCTCCTCTTTGGTTCCATCCAGGTTTCAAGGATTCAGAATCATAGCGTGCCGCCATGTCCTCATAGGAGGCATAGGAGTACCCCACCGACTCCACCTCTTGCTGGCTCATCCCCTTTCCTGGGGCATACACCACGTCAAATCGGCCTTCTGTTGATCCATGAATCAGATGCGCCGCCGCCGCCAAATTCCCAGAAAGATCCTTGTGATTTTTCACCGCATCCAGAACCATATCGGTGCCCTGGTATCCATAGCGGCGAATCACCTCATCTATTTCCGAATCCTCACCAAATTCCTTCAAACCCGGTGCCAAGATGATGAGTTTCCCCCCATCAGCCATGGCCATGCGCGTGCGGTAGATGGCCTTGTTTCCCAGCCATGTGCTCCGGTATTCCACCGGATCCAGATTCACCACACAGGTGGAAAAGGGCTTGCTCACAACGGAAAAATTCACCTCCCGGGAAAGAGCCGCCGCCTTTTCAAAACACTCCCGTCCGGTGCCAATATACAATCCCCGCACCACCAAAGATCCATGCACATCCGGTCCTAAGACTGTCAGGGCAAACACAATGGGTAGATGGGAAGCAAAATGCTCCATTCCATAATCCAGAATGGCCCGCACCGGCGTGTCCGTTCGCCCCATGATGCGTTCCATCCCACACACCGCCCCCAGGAAATGGCTCTTGTGAATGGCCTCAGCCCCGCCTGCACCAATAAAAATATTTTTGGCATGATTGGCCATGCCCATCACCTCATGGGGCACCACCTGACCAGGGGAAAAAATCACATCATGCCCCCCATGTGACAGGAGCCTGTTCACTTGAGCCGGCCAATCCCAATCCAGCAAACCGCCAGACACCTCATTCACAAAGGAAGAGGGAACACGTCCCAGGGTGCAAAGATCATGACGCCACTGATGCTCCCGAAACAGAGAATGGGGAATCCCCGGAAACATCCGGTTGATCTGTTCTCCATTCATAGGAGTGTGCGTTCCTAAAGTGGGCATGATGTCTGTGAGAGCATCCCCATAATACTCATAGAGCCAGCAGGTGAGATGTCCGGCCTTGGAATGGATTCGAGTCACATCCGGAGGAAGAGCCAGCACCTTCTTTCCAGCACCAAAGGCCTCCAAAGCTTGGTACAAACCCTTTTTCAAATCCTCATCATGGAGAACACATTGAGGTCCTCCCTGTTCAAACAGCATCATCGAAGCACCACCTGCCAGGGGGCAAACTCAGGCAACGCATCGTCGTATTCTTGAAGCAACAAATCCTGATATCTCCCCGCAAAGCGGTCGTTCAAAAACCGTTCCAATCCCTCTTGATTCAGGCGCTTCCAACTTTCTTCTTCCCTTCCAGGAACAATGGGAAAGAAGAGGGCATTCGCATTCTGAGCCGCAACCAAATCCCCAGGGGAATCTCCCACCATCAAGATGTGATGGCTCGGATACCGGTTCAGGGTGGCTCGAGAGAGCAATTCTCCCTTGCTGCCCAACTCCTGACCCGCAATGCACTGCACATGATGGGCAATTCCATGCTCCACCCATTCCCGCTGAAGATCCTCCGTGGGCGCCTGACTCACCACCATCATGTCGGCCCAACTACCAGCCGATTCCAGCACATCCATCACCCCAGGAAAAGGAGGAATCTCCCGCACAATACGGTGAATCGCCTCCGTCACATCCTCTGACCAGGCCAAGGCCCGCTCCAAATCAGGATGAGGCTGACGACGACATTCCTCTCGCAAGGCCACCTCTCCCAAGCGTGGTTCCCTTCGGGTCCAATCCCGCAAACCCTCCACTGAAGGCATGGGAATGCCCTTCAATTCAGGACGAGAGGCCAACATATCCACCGTGTTCACCGCCGCTTTAAAGCGGTTCACCCCGCGTGTTTTGGAATACAGATTCACAAACTCCCAGGTTTCTTGGGCCTGAACAGCGGCATCATCCATTTCAAAATGCTGCACAAAGGCCGGAAAGAAACACTGTTTATGCTTCACCTCCATGGTGTCAAAAACGCAACCATCAGAATCCAATCCAATGAAATAAGAATGCTGGGGAGAAAAGCCATCAAATTTTGGCACAGACATGAAATATCCTTACAAAGGCAAAGTATCCCATACACATTGGGTGAGGAAAATTTAGGCCGACCCCGTCCCCCCGTCAAGGACGGAGTGCCGGGGATGATCAAGTCGCTCTCTTATTCATACAAAGCGCAATGATTCAAGGTTCATGTTCGCGAGAAAGAACGACAATACCCCATGATGAATCCACTGTAGCCCTGGAATGTGCCCTATGGACCTTCCAGGAGTAAGCAATGACGCAAAAACATCTTCCCTACAAACTGAATCACCGCGTTGCCGTGGTGACTGGTGCTGGTCGTGGTTTGGGGAAAGGCATCACAAAAGAACTTGTACTCAAGCATAAAAACACCGTGCTTGCTGTGGATTTACGGAAAGAATCGGTGGAACAGTTGGCTCAGAATCCAGAACTGAGAAACCACATCATTCCCATTCCTGCAGATCTCTCCAAAGAAGAGGATGTCTTAAGGGTTTGTAAAACAGCCAGGGAAATGGGCAATGTTTCTGTGCTCATTAACAATGCCGGAATCACCAGCTTTGGGCCCAGTGATTCCCACCATATGAAACTCTATCGCCACATCGTGAATGTGAATTTCTCTGCGGCTATGGATCTCACCTTGTCCTTTCTTCATTTATTCCAAAACCAGGGGGAAGGACGGGTTCTGAATGTCACCAGCATGGGGGGCGTGGTTCCATTGGCCTATCAAGCTGTGTACACCGCCTCAAAGCATGCTCTTCAGGGATTCACAGAGGCTCTTGCTGCGGAAAACCAGCATCCAGGTATTCGAATTTGCTCCTTTGCACCGGGGGGAATGGCCACCGAAATGACGGAAGAATCAGGATTGGCTCATCAGTTTTCCGGCTGGCATCTTCAATCACCAGAAAGAGCTGCAAAACGGGCCATCAAAGCCCTTCAAAAAGGCCATGTTCTGAGCACAGCCTGCTTTGCAGACAGTTTGGGATTGGCCTCAATGCGATTTCTTCCTCGGCATATGGCCTGCAAAACCCTTGCTCGTCTCTACAAACCAAAAGGACAATAATCATCATGCAGAGAACATCCATGATCACGGTGATGAACCACCGTCACTCCTGCCGTCATTTCCAACCCAAACCCATTCCCTTGGATCAAATACACGAATTGCAGGCCATGGCTCATCATGCTCAAAAAGGACCCTTTGGTACCCCTCTCCGAATGGCCCTTCATCATCAATCTGAAAATGGGAAGGTGGGCACCTATGGAACCATTCGAGGTGCTCAGCACTATTTGGTGGGAACGGTCCAAAATGGACCACGAGCCATGGAAGATTTTGGCCACCAATTTCATCGCATTCTTCTCCATGCTGAAGCGCTTGGATTGGGAACCTGCTGGCTCGGAGGAACCTTCAGTCAAGGAATCTTTTCACAGGAATTGAGAGAGGGAGAATTCATACCGGCAGTCTCCCCGATTGGGATTCCAGCTGAAGGATTTCATCTTGTGGATCAGGCCACTCGCTTTGTGGCTCAGAGTCATAAGCGCCTACCTGAAGAAAAACTCTTTTTTTCTCATCACTTTTCAAAGCCCATTTCTTCCCAAGATCTGGAACAATGGCATGCCCCTCTTTTCGCCGCTCGTTTAGCCCCTTCGGCCTCCAACCGCCAACCCTGGCGGTTTTCTGTGGAACGCCACTCTGTTCAGATTGGCTTGCACCGGCATCCCATGTACGGTGCCATGCTCAAAACGGCAAAACTGGCTGATCTGCAACGGATGGATATTGGCATTGCCATGTGCCAATTTGAATTTGCGGCTCGGGAACAGAGAATCCCCGGAAACTGGAGTCCACTTTCTTCCCCCATCAACCAAGGGATTCTCCCCATTGCGGAATGGAAGGTGGTTGCATGAGACCATTTGCCATTCTTATTGCCGGATTCATCACCATCCTTTACATGCAGATTGTTCCTGAAGGACCATGGAGTGACGTGCTACTGCAATACCCTCCCTTTTCCCTATTAGAAGGAGATTTGCCAGGCTATGCCCTTCGCATGATGGCAACCACCCTTCTCTTTGGGGTACTTCCCCTTTTCTGTGTATCCTCCGACTGCCGTACACAGCGGCTTGGATTAAATCGTCCCCAGAAAAACCCCTTTAATGATCCTCTTTTTCTTTTAACCTTATTGGTGTTTCCAGGATTAAGCACTCTCAGCGGTTTTGACTCCACCATGGCCTCTTTCTATCCCTACAGTGTCACACTCACAGGCTCTGGTTTGGGAGGAATCGTTCTTCATCTCTTGATCTATACCGTGTTTTATTATCTTCCTTGGGAACTCTTTTTTCGTGGATTTTTGATTCTTCCTCTTTTACCAGATGGAGCGGACACTTCTCCATCTTCCGATTTCCGATGGATGTTCTTTGCCAGTGTGCAAATCATTCCTTCAGCCCTTGCCCATCCTGGTCATCCTATACAGGAACTCTTTGCCGCCCTTCCTTTTGGAATGGTCTGTGGCTACTGCGTTCTTCGGTATCGATCCATCTGGCCTGGATTCCTTTTGCATGTTCTGACAGGTTTGGCTCTTGATATCACAGTGCTCTTGCACTGGGGAGGTTCCGCATGAATCGTATTCTCATCACTGGTGCTTCTGGATTTATCGGGAAAAACCTTGCCGTCCGATTGGCACAACAGAACCATGCACTGCGTTGCATCTACAGACGTCAACACCCTCCAAAAGAATTAACAGTCCTCCATTCCCAAGATGTAGAATTGGTAAAATCGGATATTACAGAATCCCAAAATCTTCCCAAAATCACTCAAAATATCAACACACTGATTCACATAGCGGGCAAAGTTGGAGATTGGGGAACTGATGCGGAATTTCATCAGAGCAATGTCATTGGTGTACGCCAGCTTTACCAGGCGGCCAAGGACTCTGGTGTTCAAAAAATCATTCACTTGAGTTCTGTAGCGGTTCAAGGCTTTGGACCACACCAAGGGAGCCTAGAACAGGGGCCACGTTATGCCGCAGTAAATCCTTACCAAACAAGCAAATATCTCGGAGAACAAGAAGCTCTCAAATTTCAGAGTAAAACCATGAGTGTGTCTGTCATTCGCCCAGGGAATGTCTATGGTCCAGGGGACAAAACCACCACCTATCCACTTCTTGAGGCCTTGGAAAAGCGAATCATTCCCACAATCGATGACGGTGTGCATCGAACATGCCCGGTCTATATTGACGATGTGATTGATGCCATTCTTGCGCTCATGGAATCCGAAACAGCCCAAGGGGAAGTCTTCAACATCATTGGTCCCGAATCCCCCTCTTGGAAAGAGTACCTGCAATGCATGGTTGATGAACTTGGGGTCTCTCCACCTTTTTGGAACATTCCTTCCTCTTGGGCCATGAACATCGCGCGTATACTGGAGCGCGTGTATCATCGCTTCAATATTCCTTCGGCACCGCCTCTCACAATTTATCGAGTGGCTCAACTTTCACATGACTATGTGTTTTCCTCTGAAAAAGCCCATCAGTGTTTTGGCTACACTCCTCATCGAGGTCTTAAAGAGGGAATGAAAGCAACGGTCCAGGCTTATCGCTGGTCTCAAAGGGTTGAGTAAAATCCTCATGGCTCACAAGGACTGAGTGCAGCCCGATAGGCTCCAGGGGTACTTCCTTTTATTCGTTTAAAGGAAGCATTGAATGATGTTTTTGAGTTGAACCCCGAATCAAAAGCAATCTGCAACAGTGTGTCGTTGGCATGTTTGGGATGAGACAGCCGACGGCACACTTCTTCTATCCGGTAGATGGCCACAAACTCATGATATGTTTTTCCTAGTTTTAAATTGAGGAGCATGGTGATGAGGTGAGATGGAATATCCACCTGCTCAGCAAGCTCCGATAACGTGAGTTGCGGCTGTTGAAACGGTTTCTCTTCATCCATGAACCGAACAAGTCGTTCCAGCATTTGCCGTTCCAAATCCTCATCAAGTCGAAGTTTGGCATATTTTGGCCCATCAACATCCTTCAACTCATCATTCATCTTGACAAGAGCTTCCATCAACTCAGGTCGAACAAGGGCAAAATACGACAAACCAAAAACATAGATGGCCGGAAAGAAAATTCCTAAAGCATCAAATAAAGAGGGTGTGGATTCTCCTGTATGCAAGCCAAAATTGGCCAAGAAATGGACGAATGCTGCCAAAAAAACCATGGAGGCCAGTAAGGAGGTCCAAAAGGGTCGCATTCCCTCTGGTGAGGAATAAAAGGACTTCACTCGAATCCCATTGCGCCAAATAATCCTTACGGAAAGAGCTGAATACACAAGCAATTGAGCCAAACCCATCTGCAGGCCCAACCATGCCAAAAGCGGCAGAGAAGAACCAAAAACCGTCGTTGTAAAAACGGACGATTGATCTGGAATCAAAACAATGAGAATCAAGAGCAGAATGGGAGGGAAGAAGGCCAAAAATCGAAACTGACAGTACTGAGGTTTCCCTTGAAAAATTTCCTGGGTATGCATAAACACTGCTGGCCCAATCACATGAGGGAGAAACAGAGAAACCCAAGTCCAGTCAGAAGCCCGTCCTTCAGCAAAGGAAAAATCTAAATGAGCTGCAATAAATGTAACCGTAAAAAGAGCCAAAACTCGGGCCAAAGTTTTCATTGAGGCGTTCTGAGCACTTTTCCGATAAAAAACAAGACACAACAATGCCGCTTGAGATGCCACAACGGCATAAAGAATGGCAAAAACACGAACCAACTGAACGGACTCCATTAGCGCAATAAATCCTTGGATAAAATCATCCTAGGCATCTCACCACAAGAGTATTCTCTCCATGGCCGCATTGGTCAATCTATATTGACTGAGAGGACCATGTTCCTGCAAGAAAACAAGGATTTGTATAAAGAAACCCTCAGGGATTCTCCACCTAAGGCGCTTCTGTTACCTTAGCCTCCTAACATTTCATGCAAAACATGAATGATTTTCAGACCAATCGGACGTATTTCCCGATGGGGAATGGTCTCAGGAGCGAAACAATGGAA
Organism: Spirochaetales bacterium; assembly: GCA_022360655.1. GTDB lineage: Bacteria > Spirochaetota > Spirochaetia > DSM-2461 > DSM-2461 > UBA2779. The sequence continues at coordinate 33,868 of JAKSCK010000047.1, forward strand.
GCAAATAAGACAACACTCCTTGTCACACCAGAAGCCCAAAGCCTTTACCATGATGTGGCCGCTCCCCTCCCTTTAATCGACCGCTGCCTTCCTGCCGTTGCAGGAGTCCGCGGATGGAATGGGTTTGCAACGCCTTGTGAAGCCTGGATTCGAGGTGATGTTGCCAAAATCACAACCATGAGAGCTGTGGGAGTGGATGAACGAATATGCACCGGAGAAACCTCTCCCAGAGAACTTTTTGCCGCTTGGGCTGCAGTTCTCCCTCGAATTGAAGGCACGGAACTTTGGATGTGGAGCCAGCAGGAACTTCAACAGTATTTCTCGATTGATTTGGAGCTGAGTCCAAAGAATGCCAAAGATATTTGGAGTGTATTCCAAAAAAAGGGAGCCGGAAGCTCCCAGCCCCAAGATAAAAATCTCCTCATTGCAGAAGCGGGACGTCCCCTTTTTCCCTCTGCATCCTTGGATGAATTTCCCGAAATTCAAGAATCTCAATACGCAGAAACAACATTAAAACCTGTGTTCAATCTCTCCCCTATCTTTGATTTCTCGGATTTAGGCCGATGGATCAGACGCATCCGCCGATTGGGGAACAGAGCGGGAGGGGGAATTTCCTGTTGGGAAGATCTCTTAGAGGTTCTGATGGTCCGTCATGCCGCTTTTCATGCCGCAGGTTGCCGTCTCTCTGTTCATGGAACGGTTATTGAGTCGGCCGTTCAATGGACACCTGGGCAGGCCAATGCTGTGTTAAAAACCGCACTGGCAGGTACCGCTCCAAACAAAGAAGAAACCGCACTCTTTTCCAAAGCGGTGATGGAAAGTTGCGCCATGATGGATGCCGGTGCCCGCTGGACCACGGAACTCACCGTTCAGGGAAAACTGCAGAAACTCTCAGAAGGGCTCATTCATCATCTTTCGGGAATGGCCGAATGGGGAATGCTCCCCAAAACGGTTCTCATGGGAGCCATTCCCACCCAAGAAGGTCTGAACCAGATGAATCAGGCACTGGGAAGCGAATGCGCCGAAGATATTCTTTTTGCCCCCACGGGTCATATGGGCCTTTATGAAGGTGGGTTACGAAAATTTGTTCATCTTCTGGGAAATCAAAAGCTGCTTTCCCGTCTCTCCAGTTTTCGGGGAAATAGCGCCTATTTTGCTGGGGTTCGCCATCAGCGCTATCGGCAGATTCTCTGTTCTGCCATTTCCTCCTTGGCTCAAAAAGGGCTCATTGACAATGCACCAGCCTCTCTGGAAAACCATGTCCGAGAGGCCTGTCTTGGAGCAGATTGCTCTACGATGAATGAAGAATAATCCATTATGAATCCAGGGGCTCAAGCCATGGGCTTGAGCCCCTGGTCGATTTAAAGGTTTTTCAGCAAAACGGCTGTCCCCATACCTCCTCCGGCACAAAGGGACGCCAATCCATACGTGGCTCCTTGCTGCTTCATGGAATGCACCAAGGTCACCATGATTCGTGCTCCTGAAGCACCAAGAGGATGGCCAAGAGCAATGGCTCCACCCTTCTGATTACAACGTTCAAGAAGCTGCACATCAGACACGGAATACTGTTGGGAAAGTTCTCGAATCACTCCCAAGGATTGGGCTGCAAAGGCTTCATTTAGTTCCAACAAATCAATATCTGCAAGGGACACATGGCAATCCTCAAGGAGTTTGCCTATGGCCGGAACCGGTCCAAGACCCATGATTTCCGGCGCAATTCCGGCCTGAGAGCAACCCACAATTTCCACAAGAGGTTGAAGTTCAAACTGTTCAACCGCGGCTTCCGAAGCCACAAGGAGAATCGCGGCTCCATCATTGATTCCAGAGGCATTACCAGCCGTTACCGTACCCTCAGGAAGAAAGGCTGGACGAAGCTTTGCAAGACTCTCTTTTGTGACATCACTGCGGGGATGCTCATCTCTATCAAAGACAAGGCTTCCCCGTCGAGATTCAAGTTGGAGTGGGACAATTTCATCTTGAAATGCTCCAGACTCCCAGGCCTCTTTGGAACGACTCTGGCTCATCAATGCAAACGCATCCTGATCTTCTCGGGAGATGTCCATTCTTTGCGCAATATTCTCCGCTGTGATTCCCATATGATACTGATGAAACACATCGGTCAAACCATCCAGAAGCATGGCATCTTCCATGCGAGGAGCTCCAAGCTTTTTCCCCCATCGGGTTGACCCAGGAAGAAGAAAAGGGGCCGAACTCATGGATTCCATTCCACCGGCAACAACAAGGTTTGCTGATCCGGCAAGAATATGCGCATGGGCATCCATCACGGCCTTCATCCCACTGGAACAAAGAATATTCACGGTGTAACCAGGAACAGATTCCGGAATGCCTGCTCCCATTGAGGCCTGTCGTCCTGGTCCCATCCCTCCTCCTGCAGAGAGAACCTGACCAAGAACAACCTCATCCACAAGGGACTTCTCCACCCCTTCCAGAGAGGCTTTGATGACCGGAGAAGCAATCTGTGCTGCCTTCAAATCTTTGAGAGAACCGCCAAATCCGCCAATGGCGGATCGCTTAGCGGATACGATGTAGGTTTTTTTCATCCTTTCTCCTTCCCAGTCGGTACAAACGACAAGATGAATTTACCCGAGATAAAACCTCAGGTGGAGGGAGGAAAAACAGAAAGAGGAAGATGTTGCAGGAAAACCACAATTTAAACCGTTTTTAATAAGGAACATTCTGCATCTGCGGCACAACTTCTGTTCCGTCCCTCTTTTTTCGCACGGTACAGCGCCCTATCCGCTGATTCCACCAAGGAAAGAGGATCAGAACCTTTTTGTGGCACCAAGGTGGCATGTCCAATACTCACGGTTAAAACAGAGGAAACTGGGGAATACTCATGGGGAATATGTTGTTCAATCACAGTGGTTCGTATTCGTTCGGCCACTTCAAGGGCACCTTCTCGTCCCGTATCAGGAAGAACAGCAATAAACTCCTCTCCACCAAAACGGGCCACACTATCCACAAAACGCTTTAAAGAACTGGTGAGGGCCTGGGCCACACTTCTCAAGCACTCATCTCCCCGAAGATGGCCGTAGTTATCATTAAAGAGTTTAAAATGATCAATATCGATGATCAGAAGAGAAAGAGGAATCCTATGCCGAATAGACCGTTTCCATTCTTCCTCAAGAATGGCATCAAAACGACGCCGATTTCCTAATCCAGTGAGAGGATCAAGAGTTGAAAGACTCGTGAGCTCTCGATTTGTTCGTTCGAGCTGAACTTGTAAGGCCTGCAATTCGTTTAGACGTCTATCCAGTTCCGTTGTTTTCTCAACAAGTTCTTCCCGCTGTCGGTGGAGTTCCAAAAAGATACTAACTTTACTCCGGAAAACAAGCGGATTAATGGGCTTTAAAAGATACCCTGAGCCTCCGGCCTCGTATCCCTCACTTTGCTGCTCAAGGTCTCGAATGGCCGCAGTCACAAAGAGTATGGGAACATTTCGCGTTTTTTTACTTCCCCTCAGAAGTCGTGTCAGCTCAAAACCATCCATGTCCGGCATCATCACATCCAACAATGCCACGGCAAAGTGATGATCAAGGGTATGCGCCAGAGCCTCTGAGCCAGATTCTGCACGAATACACTCCACATCAAAGTCTTCCAGCAAGGCTTCCAATGTCACAAGATTCTCTACCCTATCATCAACAATTAGGACTTTTGGCTTTGAAGGCATGTATCCTCACTTTGGTGCTGAATAGCAATCCATTGGGCAAACTCTCAACAAGAATCCTTGGCTCAACCTTTTTTCCGATAAATTCGTGCCCAATCCGAAACAACGACAAAATCACTGGCCACAGAGGAATATGCTAAGTCCTCTTTGGAACCAAGACACAGAATCCCACCAGGAGCCAAACAATCACGAAAACGTTGAAGAACACGATTTTGAAGGGATTTATTGAAGTAAATCAGCACATTGCGGCAAAGCACAGCATTCATCTCACCAAAGGCAAAATCGGTGACAAGATTATGCTGCGAAAACGTGATGCTCTCTCGTAATCGTCGTGCCATCACAGCATGACCATATTCCGCTCTGTAGTAATTTGAGAAACATCCCGTCCCACCGGACGCCAAGTAATTCTCAGTGTACTCCCGCATGGCTTGAATCGAGAAGATTCCCTCCCGAGCTCTTTCTAAAATTTTCGGATGAAAATCCGTTCCATAAATCAAAGATTGGGACTCTTTGCCCAACTCCTCTAAAAGAATAGCCATAGAATAGGCTTCCTGACCCGTGGCACAACCTGCATGCCAAATCTTGATGGGATGAGAGGCATGAAAAAGAGTGGGAAGAACATCTCTCAATTCTCGAAAAAATCGTGGATCTCGGAACATCTGGGTAACATTGATGGACAAGTCATCAAGGAGAGGAAGAATGGCCTCTTTATGGAGAAGCAAATTCTGAGCAAAGCTTGCCAATGACGTGCATCCATCCACATTCATCCGATGTTGAATACGACGCTGAAGATGCGCCATAGAATACTCACGAAAATCATAGCCAAAGTGAGTCCAAAGGAATTGCAAGAACTCCGGTAAATCCAGAGAAGTTTTTTTCTCTAACAGTGAAGTATTCATCGAGCGTACAACCACACCTTCAAAAGAGACGAAAGGCGTCCTGTATCCACCGGTTTGGATAAGAAATCATTGGCTCCAGCCTCTATGCTCTCTCTTCGATCCTCTTTCATTGCCTTGGCAGTTAAAGCAATGATGGGAAGTTGAGCAAACTGTTCTTGTTCGCGAATTTTTTTCATGGCCTCAATCCCATTCATTCGCGGCATCATGATGTCCATAAGAACAAGATCATACTGAGGGTTGGCTTCCAGCTTTTCTAAGCATTCCACACCATCGCGAGCAATAGAGACCTCATATCCTTGATCTTCAAGGACACTGGCAAGAGCAAAAACATTCCGCATGTCATCATCAACAAGAAGAATGGATTTTCCTTCAACATCCGAACTTACCGAGTGATGTTTCTGTAGCAAACGTCGAGAATCCTCAGGCAGGCTATCCACAACTTTGTGAAGAAATAATGTGATTTCATCCAGAAGGGCTTCTGGTGTTTTCACTCCTTTCACCACAAGACCCTCTGAATACTCATTGAGACGAGTTCGCTCCTTTACTGAAAGCTCTCGTTCCAACGTGAGAAGTATGGGAACGCCAAGAGGTTTGTCATTCTTGAACAATTCATCCAAAAGATAGAATTCGTCATCGGATTTCTCACTAAGTTGAAGAACAATGCAATCCCATTCCTCTACTTGAAGCATCGAGAGTGCTTCCTGAGAGCCTCGTGCAGAAACAATTTCTAAATCTTTCGTACCCAACAGCTGACGAAGATGCTCTTCCTGATCAACATCATGACCAACAAAAAGAAGACGTCGAAAATCTCGTTCAACAATGTTTTGGATTCTAGTAATGGCTGCATCAAGTTCTTCTTGACGCACAGGCTTTGAAAGGAATCCCAAGGCTCCTGATCGGAGCGCATCCCATTGCCCTTCCCTGCCACTGAGGAAGTGAACCGGTATTGTTCGGGTTTGAGGATTTGACTTCAATTCATCAAAGACAGCCCAGCCATCAATCCCAGGCAAACCAATATCAAGGATGATGGCACTCGGATTATAGCGTTGAGAGAGCTGTAACCCATCTTCTCCATCACCAGCCACAAGAGCCTGAAAACCTTTCTCTCTCACAGCATCACAAACCACTTGGGCAAAGGATGAATCATCCTCAATGATCAGAATGCTCCCATGACCTTCCTTCAGAGAAAAGCGATCGTCATTCACTTTGAATTGGGATTTTGATGGAAAGACTGTTTTCCTCTGAGCGGCAAATGGTTCAAGAACTCCTGACGAAACGACATCCATTCCTGAATCAATCCCTGAGAGCACGAGTGTAAAACAGCTCCCCTTCCCTTCTTCACTCTGAAGAAGAATTCCGCCTCCCAGTAATTCCGCCAATTCCCGAGTGATGGAAAGCCCCAATCCTGTGCCACCAAAATTCCGGCTTGTGCTTCCATCGGCTTGACGGAATGCATCAAAAATCACCTGCTGTTTGTCTTGAGCAATACCAATCCCATCATCCTGAACAGAGAAAGCCATAGCATTCTGTATATGAGGGAATTGGCTCTGCTCATTGGCTTGTGCAGGGCGAATCGTCAGATTGACCATACCTTCAGGTGCAAATTTCATTGCGTTTGAAAGCAGATTCCGAAGAATCTGTTGCAAACGGAGCTGATCAGTTTGAATGGATGAGGGCGTGTTGGGATCCACATCAATGGAAAATTGAATGCTCTTCTTTTTTGCCGATTCTGCAAAATGCCGATTCACATCCGCCACAATATCGGCAATGGCAATGTCCTCAAGATGTAAATCAATTCGCCCTGCTTCCACCTTAGACAAATCCAGAATGTCATTGATGATGGAAAGGAGGTCATGACCAGACTTATGAATGGCCTCAGCAAGGTCCACCTGCTTACTGCTCAAGTTATTTTCTTTGTTCCCTGCAAGGAGCTGCGAAAGAATAATCACACTGTTCAATGGAGTTCTCAATTCATGAGACATGTTGGCCAAGAACTCAGACTTATACCGACTTGTCATCTCCAGATCTTTGGCTTTCTTTTCCACAGCATCACGAGCATCTGCCAAATCCTGATTTTTTCGACTTACCGTTTCTTTTTGTTCTTGTAGGGCCTTGGTTCGCTCTTCCAATTCTTCATTCGTTACCCGAAGTTCTTCTTGTTGGGTTTGCAGTTCACGTTCTGATTCTTTTAATGCTCGTGTCTGCTCTTCCAACTCTTCATTGGTCACCCGAAGTTCTTCCTGCTGAGCCTGAAGTTCAGCTTCTGATGCCTTTAAGGCCTCATGAGCCTCAACCAATTCCTCATGCTGGGCTCGAGAATCATCAAGAAGGTTTTGGATGGTTGCCCGAGAACGAGCAGAACGAAACTGGCCCCCAATGCTGTCAATGTTCTCCTGGGCAAACTGCAACTGAAGCTTGGTGAAAGAATGTTCCGCTCCAAGAAGTAAAACACCTAAAGCCCGCTCTTCTTCATCATCAAAGAATGGAATGGCAAGATAATGGGAAAGGGGAATCTCACCCACACCATAATTCATGGAGGGTGCATCCTTAGTAACCGAAAAAACTTTCATTTCCCCATCAATAGCTGCCTGACCAACAAACCCCTCACCATATTCGATGAACTGATGCGTCTTCTCCCTATCTGAAAAGGCATAACCACCCATCAATTGAAGTTTTTGACCGTCTCCCAGGTAAATCACCCCAAGATCAGCTCCATAGATATCCACAAAGAAGTTCACCACTTTATGGGCCACTTCATCTTCAACATGAACCAGACGCAATGCGTCATCAAGATGCTCTTTTCGAGAGCGAAGCCAATACCATTCTTTCAAACTGGCTTTCATCGCATTCAGGGATTTTGCTAGTCGCCCCAACTCATCCTGACGTTTTTCCGGAAGTTCCACATCCAAATTGCCAGCAGAAATAGCCTCTGTGAATTCCACATCGGCAATCACTGGTGCCGTGATGGATCGGGAAAGAAAGAGGGCCTCAAGAATCACCACCACCAAAAGAATGCCCATGATCAAAGCTGATAAATTCAAGAACTCCATCACAGGGCCAAGAACTTCTAACTGATCAATTTTGGAAACAAAATACCAATCCAAATCAAGAATGGCCATTTTTCCATAGGTCACGAGAACCGGGCTTCCTTCACTATCCAAGTAGGTGCCCTTCCCCCCTTCCGCACCGTGTTTCACAGCATCATGCCAGTAATCTAAGACCTCTGGATGGTCATAGCCCACTACAAACTTGCCGCCTCCAATGGTGCTTAAGTCACTGCGCAGACTGAAGGAATTTTTATTTTTGTGAAAATATAAAAAGTAGGATTCCCCTGTTGCTCCCAAACCTTCACGGGAATCCATGATTCGATTCACAAAATCTGGCGTAATCAAAACGGCCATAATGGCAATGACATTCTCCTGATCATCCCAGATGGGTGTTCCAATGAAAGCCGCTTGTTTTTGGCCAACAGGTTCATAAGAGGAAAAATCCACCAGACAGGTGTCTCGTGTTCGCATGACTTTTCGCCAGACACGAGAAAGACCGGAATCGGCATAGGGTCCATGGAAAAGATTTGTCCCTAGATCTGTTCTATTTCGAACCGAATATGCCACACGCCCAGAGGAGGCATGAATCAAAAACACATCATCGTAGGCAAAGTCTTGAACAAATCGCAGCATGAAATCCGAATGTTCTGATGCAATATCTTCATATTGGGAGGAATGATTTGAATCTTTTTGCCCCATTCCCACTTCGTCATAATGCGAAGTTAAATCCCTCCAAAGGCTATGCACCATGGTGGATCGAGCCATGGTTTCCACCGAAGCAATCCGTTCTTGAAAATCTTTTTCTATTTCATCAATTCGTAAATCACGAACAAGAAGCAGGCGCTCAAATGCCGCATCCACCAAGAGTCGATTGGCTCGGATATTTCCAAGCACTCCCTGCAACAGCATGGGAAAACAACCTGTAATGAAGAAGAGAAGTAGCAGTCTTAATCGCAAAGAAGAGAAGAGTCGATTTTTTGTACTTTCCACAGTTGCCGTCCAGAAATGATTTCAGTTCATAGAATGATGATCGGTTCAATAAAGACCTCCCCTGAACACCTTCTCACAAAGATGTACTTGGAAATGATTGGTCTGAATAAACTGACTCTGCCCATCATCATCATGCCAGACAAACGGTTGTAGAAACTTTAATAACAGTTCAATAAATGCATTTCAAACAATATTTTATTTGTCGTTCTTCAATTATTTCTTTCTTTTGGGGCAAATAAATTCATTCTTAAAAATAATTTTATCACTACATTGGAAACCAGTCATAGCATTTTACTATAATTTCCAAACGTTCTCTATTGGAGGAAGTTATGGCGGTTAAAGGACATATGATTCTCTTACTCTTTTTGATGCTCTTACTTTACAGTTGCATCAATCCTTCAGGACCAAACTCCAGCTCAACAAACACAGATACAGCCCTTCATTCACGCTTTGATTATGTCCACCTTACCAATGCTGATGCCTCAGGAATCTGGAGCAATGGAACCACCACTTGGGTGGCGGATGCCACCGATGCCATGGTTTATGCCTACAACACCAATGGCACCCGAAACTGGACCAAAGACATCACCTTGGCCACAGCCAATTCCTCACCAGAAGGCATCTGGAGTGATGGAACAACTCTTTGGGTTCTCAACACTGGAGACAAATCCATTTTTACCTATTCGCTCTCAACAGGGGCTTCTTTAAACAATGCTTCACCCAGCGGACTCTCCAGCCCACAAGATATCTGGCTCAATGACACCCATCTATGGGTTTCTGATTCCACGGATGATATACTCTACGCGTATACATATGATCACACAGAAACGACTCTCTCTTTCACCAGAGCTACAGGAAGAGACATCGCCTTAAGCTCTGACAACGCCGATCCAAGAGGCATCTGGAGTGATGGAACTCTCATGTGGGTGGGGGATATCGACAACACAGCCTACGCCTACCATCTCAACACAAGCCTGCCCTATCCGGCACAAGACATTGATCTTCACGCCGATAATGGTGCCCCAGTGGGACTTTGGTTTGATGGAACCACCATGCAAGTGGCGGATGCCGCTGAAGATAAAGTTTTTGCCTACACTCCACCTACTTTATATAACCGTGATAGCAGCAAAGACATCCCATTCGCATCAGGAAATTCCACAGCAAGTGCACTCTGGAGTGATGGAACCACCCTCTTTGTGGCAGATGATGGAAGCACAGAAAAAATCTTTGCCTACACCCTGAGCAATGGAGCCCGGGATACATCAAAAGAGTTCAACCTCACCACTGGCAATGATGTTCCTGTTGGCATCGCGGGCAACACTCAGTATCTGTGGGTCACAGATTCGGGTTCTGTTTCTGCCTTTGCTTACAATCTTACAACTCTCACTTATGTGAGCGGTGGGAGTGCTGATTTGGATACAACCACACTATCAGCGGCCAATTCCAATGCAGAAATATATGGTGTCTGGAATAACACGAACAACGTTTGGGTTGCTGATGACAATCAAGATAAACTTCATGCATTCACCGATTCCCCACCTTTTGGTGGAGACTCAGGCGATGACATCACCCTTGCAGATGGCAATGATGATCCCGGTGCCCTCTGGGGAGATGCCACCAACATCTGGGTTCTCGACCGCGTAGCAAAACGTCTCTTTGTCTATGCGCACTCGAATGGAGCGCGAAACATCAGCCTGGAATTCCACCTGCATCCCGACAATGCCAATCCAGCAGGACTCTGGAGTGATGAAACCACCATCTGGGTGGGAGACAGCCAAGACAACAAAGCCTACGCTTACACCTTTCCCACTTCACCAACAGGAGGAACCTACGTCTCTGCCTCCGATTGGACATTCAGCACAGAACTGAGTACTCCCAAGGGCATCTGGTCTGATGAAAGCACGGCCTACGTGATTTCTGGAGCTACTGTGAAAGCCAACGCCGCCACCCTTGAATCAGGAGGACTCGATTCCTCATTGGAATTTTCACTCGCCGCAAATACTGTGGGAGGGGCCATGTGGGCCAATTCCACCACGGCATGGGTGGTAGAGAATGGAACGCAAAATGTACGAGCCTATTCCTACCGCGATGGCCGTGATGCCACCAATGACCTCCCATTGGATGCGGCCAATGATACTCCTAGTGGCTTCTGGAGCAATGGAACCAATTTCTGGGTTGGAGACACAGATGAAAGTAAAATCTTTGTGTATCAACCCGATGGAACCCGAGTCACCAGCGATGAATTCAACCTTCCTAGTAACAGCGTTGTAACCCGAGGACTCTGGGGGGATGGCACCACCTTATGGGTGGCTGATGACAACGGTGACGAAGTGATTGCCTACACCATCACAGACAGCCCTCCAAGCCGCAACTCAAGCAAGGACATCACCCTCAACAGCCTCAATGATGATCCAAGAGATATTTGGAGTGATGGAGAAAGCCTCATTGTCCTTGATAATAGTGAAGTACTCTTTTTCTACGAACTTCCCTAAATCCTTATACCGACCCCTGAAGGCGCAACGCCTTCAGGGGTGTTCGCAAAGCATTCTCACCATCACATACCCCGGGGGCGTCGCGCCCCCGGGGTCGTTCTGAACTATCTTTGAACCCGCCCCGAGGCACGGCCCTTCATCAGGGCCTCCACTTCTTCACGAGAGGAATAATTATAATCTCCTGAAATGGAATGGCAGAGACATGAAGCGGCCACAGCAAAGGAGATGGCCGAGGCACAGTCACCATACTCCTTAGAGAGGAGCGCAAAAATCAAACCAGCAGCAAAGGAATCCCCGCCTCCCACCCGGTCCACAATATTGGTGATGGGGTAAGGGGAATAGTCTCCATTCTTGAGAGGCGCAAAATCGGTTTGTTGTGTGGCACAGGAGTAAAGCATGGCACCCCAGTTATTCTGTGTTGCAGAGAGACTTTCCCGCAGTGTTATGGCCACCTGGCGCAGTTTTGGAAAACGCATTCCAATCTGCTGAGCCACAGAAATGTAGGCTTCTGCGCTCAACTGGCCCTGCTCAACATCTGTTCCCTGGGGATAGATATCCAAGACATCAGACGCATCCTCTTCATTCCCAATCACCACATCCACATGATGGAGAATTTTACCCATGCATTGGCGAGCCAGTTCCTTGGGAGCACAGGAGTCATCCCAGCGCCAGAGCTTGTTGCGAAAGTTTAAATCGCAGGAAACAGGGATGTTTCTTTGTGCAGCCTCCTTCACCAAAAAAAGGACGGTTTCATAGCAGGAACGGGAAAGAGCCGGTGTAATCCCGGAACAATGAAACCATTGGGCCCCATCAAACACATCATTCCAATTCACCTGATTCAGATCAAAATGATTGATGGATGAATTTTCTCGGTCATAAATGACGGTACTGGGTCTTTGGTTGGCCCCCTTCTCCACAAAGTAGAGGCCCAACCGACCATCATCTCGTTGAGTATGAGAAACATCCACTCCAAAGCCTCTAAGCTGATTCAAACAGGCCTCTGCCAAAGCATGGGAGGGCAAGGCGGAGACAAAGCGAGTAGACTGGCCCATCATGGCCAAGGAGGCACACACATTGGCCTCCGATCCTCCAAACGTGATTTCTGCTGGTCCGGGGAATCCTTGAAGAATCTTGTGGTGGTGAGGAGGCGCAATTCGGGCCATGATTTCCCCGAAGCAGATGATGGACATGGTGATCTCCTTTTGGGCTGTGTTGATCCATATTGTACATTGATAATACAAATTAAAACAGAGAATATGGACCAAAGGAACACCCCGTCACCGCATCATCTTTGATGAGTTATTGCGGCTCCGGGGTGAACAAGGGATGCTGTTTGAATTTTTCGAGAATCTAAGAATCCAAACCTCCGACACCCTCCTTTTCTGGATGGAGATGGGTTTGTAATGGCGCAAGCGGGCTGTCCCAACGGCGTCCGGCATATTTAGGAAAACGCTGCTCTTCCGGAGAGAGATCCAAACCAAGGGTTCCCCCTGGGTTCATCACATTCTTGGGATCAAAATGCTTTTTCAGGGTGCGAAACAATTCCATCCTCTGTGAACCAATGGAGCCTTCTACCCAAGGCGCCGTCATTTTTCCCACCCCATGGTGGTGACTCATGGATGCTCCAGATTTCTGGATGTTGTCCAGAATGCCATACTGATACTCCAGATACTCCTCTTTGTCTTTGAACTTCCCAATGAAAATGAAGTACAAATTGGCACCTTGAGGATAAGCATGGGACAGATGCGTCATGCAAATGGTGTTGGGCCGGGATTTGGCAAAGGATCGAACCTGCTGATGCACTTCTCCCATGCGGTCCCAAGTGACACCGCATTCCATGGTATCAATGATGATGTCATAGTCTTGAAGGGATTCCCGGAGGTAAGGATCGGTAAAACGGCCATGCTCCCAACTTTTTACGGGATACCCTGTGAGAGACATTCCTCTGTGTTTTCGACAAATCCTTTTGGCCTGGTGCGCCAGATTTTTGGCAAAGCCCCGTTCGCCCTCAGACCAGGCAAGGAGCAGACAACGTTCCATGGGCTTGTATCCCAAGGCATTCATGGCCGATTCCAAAATGGTGCCTTCGACTTTATATAACTTGAGCATCACATCGGTTTCTTCAGGATCAGAGAGTCGGAAAACAGAAGGATATCCAGCCTCATTTTGCATAATTTCCCGAGCGGCCTTCTGGGCTTCATCCCAATTGCGGAAGATGAAGCTGAAACGTTGACGATTTTTAGCTGTGAGCCGGTGCACCTTGAGAGTCACATGGGTGAGCACACCAAAGGCCCCTTCAGAACCCATCATAATCTCATCAATTTCTGGTCCAACAGCATGAGCAGGAAGACCATAGCTGGAGAGACTTCCCTGGGGAGTGGCGTAGTCCTGTCCCATCACCATGTCCTTGATGTTCCCATAGTAAGTGGAGTTCTGCCCGGCTCCCCGGGTCACTACCCAGCCTCCTACAGAAGAATACTCAAAGGACTGAGGAAAATGACCACAAGTATAAGCACGGGAAGCTCCAAAGTTTGATGGCGCTTCATTGAGAAGATTCTCGAGCTTGGGACCGCTCATGCCCGCTTGAACGGTGATGGTTTGATTGATTTCATTGAAGGCCACCACTTTGTTAAAACGGGGTCGCATATCCAGAGTAATTCCGCCCTTCATGGCCTCCATTCCCCGCGTAACAGAGGATCCTCCGCCATAAACCTGGAGGGGAATATTCTCTTGATGACAGTAGGCCACTATGGCCTCAATTTCCGCCTGTTCCCCTGGGTAGAGAACCGCATCCGGAATGTTCTCAATGATATGCTCCCTGAGTCGATACAGGTCATACATGGTTTTTCCATAGGCCACAGAAAGCCTGTCATAAAGGGCTTCACTAACATGATCTTTCCCAAGAATTTGTTTGAATTGGGCAGCATACCGGGGATCAAGCTGGGAATCACTCTGAGGCGGTACTGGTTCATTTCCTTCAGGCCCTTTGTGATGAAAATGTTGGTCATCCAAGCCAAAGGTTTTTTTCATCAGAGCATATAAGCGCTCATTGGGTTCTTTAAACTCCTGGGGATTACCCCATTTCAAAATGGAACGATAGCTTCCGGGTTGGGGAGGGACCGTTTCCCATTCCGGTTTGAATCCGTGGTACTTCTTTCGTTCAGCCATGTATTTTCCTCCCGCCGGATTCCCCGGCTTGTTTTACACTTCGGGGTAACCTGTGATTTGCTGGATTTCTCGATAAAGATGTTTCATTCGGGGATAGATGCGCCGGTACACATCATGAAGTTGCTCATAAACGGCCGCATTCTGTTTTTGGGGAAGGAATTCCCTTCCCACACCGGTCATGGACTCCACGGCATGGGGCAGAGTGGAACACACTCCTAAGGCCACAGCAGTGATGATGGCAGCTCCCAATCCTGAGGCCTCATGAGTTTGTCCACGGTAAAGAGGGCGGTTGAAAATATCGGCCGTGATTTGGCAAATCAAATCACTGCGGCTGGCTCCCCCGGCCACAGCCACAGCCTGGCTGCGAAAATGCCCACGTTGTTCCAGGGTTTCTAAACCATCACGAAGAGCATGCCCAAGACCTTCCACAGTGGCTCGATAGACCGAACCCCTTGTGTGCACATCTCCAAATCCAATGAACGATCCTTTGGCCAAGGGGTCTTTCAAACAGGGACCCCAATAGGGCTGCATCATTAACCCCCGGCACCCGGGAGGGTCATCCTGAAGCAAACGGTCTAAGAGCTCTTCCGGCAATACCCCCAGACGCTGCGCTTCATCTGTTTCTTGCTGACCAAACTCATCGCGAAACCAGCGAAGCATCCAGTATCCTCGATAGATTTCCACTTCAGGCACCCAACGCCCAGGAACCGCCGCACAATATGCTGGCAAAAATGGAAGCGGTTCAAAATATCGTAAGGTGGTGACTCCTACAGTGGCTGTGGTTCCAAAACTCAGAGCGGCCACGGAAGGATCAAGGCAGCCCATGCCCAGACTTTCACAGCTTTTATCACTTCCGCAGGCAATGACTGGTAAACCTTGTCGAAGACCAGTCTTTTGAGCCGCTTCTTTGGTGATTTTCCCAATCACCGTCCCCGGTTCCACCAATGGACTGAGCTTTTCTTTTTCAATGGGAAAGAGTCGCCCCTTAAGTGATTGAGGGGAGGCCCATTTCCTGTGACGAGAATCCATCGGAACATGCCCCACCATTGAGGCCACAGAATCGGCACATTCCCCACAAAGACGAAAATTGAGAAATCCAGAAACCTGCACATATTTCCAGGTTTTTTCCCATACATCTCTTTGGTTTTCCCGAATCCAATTGCACTTCCCATCCCGCATGGTTTTTTTCACCATGGCGTCTTTTCCAATAGACCGGTACACCCGACGCATCAGGGGACCTGGATGATACGAGCCCTTTGCTTTTCGAGTATCCAACCAAATGATGGCAGGGCGAAGCACATGACCATCTGAAGCAAGATTCACCATCGAATCCCGCTGAGCCGTAACACCCACTCCAGCAAGACGTGAGAAAAGTCGAGGGGATCGTTGCGCAAGAGCCTGACATCCCTGAACAAGGGAGTTCCAATACAATTCCGCATCCTGTTCGGCCCAACCTGGCCGAGACGAATAGTAAGGATTGTATTCCAGTTTTTCCATGTCCAAGAGAGATCCTGATGGATCAAAAATCATGGTCCTCAGACTCTGCGTTCCACAATCAACAGCCAGCATTAAATTGCTACGAGCCATAAACAAGCTCCCCTGTAGCCACCACATCAACCCCTGCATCAAGAAGGTTTTGAGCCACCACATCTCCAGGAGCCCAGCATCCTCGTGCCACGATTTCGTCCAGGGCTTTCATGTAGGCAAACACCTGTTCCAAGGGAATGTCCTGAGAAAGTCGCACAGGTAAACGTGGCCACTCTTTGGAGTCTGTGCACACCGTGGTGGTGAGAGTTCGTAGGGGATGAATCGCCTCTTGTTTGCCATAGGCTTCCCCTCTCTTGCAGCCATTACCGGTAACACAGACCTGCCCCTGCGCATCACTCAGCTGCAAGGGGCAACCTCGAGGACACACAATGCATGTGATGGTTTTCGTCATGGCATCACCTGCTCAAGATGAAATTCAAGGCCGGGGCCTTGTGGATTTGCCTGGGAGAGATCAAGGGGAAGGTTTTGCATCTCAGCAGGTCTCAACCAATGCAAAGTCTGACAAACCAAATCCTGCCCGTCCTGAACAATTCGTAACGATGCTTTCTCTATGGGCGTTTTGGGTCGAAAAGCCATGGAAACCATCTCGGAGGAAGGACACTGAAGCAGCTGGGGAACAATGTAGGATGCAAAATCCTGAGCATGGATGGGGATTCGAGGAGCTCTGGTGGCCAGGGATTGCTCAGCAAGAAGAGCAGCAGCCTTCCCCGCTCGATGACCACTTTCTGAGACATGGTCAACAAGATCATAAACCTGGAGGGCATTCCCACAAGAAAACAATCCTGGAACAGAGGTTTGCCCCCATTGATCCACAACCGGTCCGCGGGTGACTGGGTCCATTTCTGGTTCAAGAGGCGCCAGAAGATCATTCTCTGGGATGAGTCCCACGCTCAGAATCAGGGCATCACATTCAATCCGGCGCTCCGTTCCATTCAGAGGATGCCCCTCCTCATCAAGTTGAGCCACCGTCACCGCTTCCACCCGCTCTCTTCCATGAATGGTTCGAACCGTGCTTCGCAGATGAAGAGGAATGTCATAGTCTTCCAAACACTGGGCCACATTCCGGGGAAGTCCGGAACACCGCTCCCCCACCTCATACACGCCCTCCACTTCGGCCCCTTCCAGGGTGAGGCGACGCGCCATAATCAAACCAATATCACCACTGCCTAAAATCACACAGCGTCGCCCCGGCATCAAACCTCGTATGTTGATAAAATGCTGGGCTTGTCCCGCCGTAAAGACTCCAGCAGGACGCTCGCCATGAAGGAAAATCTGCCGGTCTGTTCGTTCACGGCATCCCATGGCCGTCACCAGGGTTCGTGCCTCCAAAGAGAACACCCCATGTGTGGAATTCACCAACTCAAGCAAAAAGGATGTTTCCCGTTTTTTCACGGTTTTAAGATAGGTTGATCCCATGAAATCCACGGGAAGGGCGCGAACTTTTTGGGCATATCGCCAAGCGTATTCAGGACCAGTGAGCTTTTCCCCAAACCGGAATAAGCCAAAACCATCATGAACACATTGCTTGAGCACCCCCCCCATTCGTTCTTCTCGTTCAATCAAGCAAACCGATGCCCCAGCAAGAGAGGCACTTTCTGATGCCGCCATCCCCGCCGGTCCAGAGCCAATCACCGCCACATCACATTTCAAGAGGCCCTCCCGGACGGAGACACACCGCCCTTGGTTTCACCAACAAGAATCTGGGACTGTCCATCTTTTTTTCGGATTTGCGTGAGAGGCACGCCCATTTCTTCAGCCATCACTTTCATCACTCGAGAAAGGCAGAAGCCCCCATGGCACCGGCCTGCTCCAGACCTTGTTCGTCGTTTCACTCCATCCACAGTGAGAGCTGGAACGAGAGAACGAAGGGCATCACGAACCTCACCACGAGAAACTTCTTCACAACGGCAAAGGATTTCTCCATAGGTGGAATCCTTGGCAATGAGGGCACTCCGCTCCTCTTCTGGCAAATCTTTCACGGGCACTTGTGCATGGTGGTATGGTTGGAAATTTTCCCGTTCTTCTACCCCATAACCACAGCGTTCTAGAGCTTGAACAGCCATGGCCGCCACATCTGCTCCAATGGCAGGAGCCGACGCGAGTCCAGGAGATTGAATCGCCGCGGCATGCACCAGATTCTTCACTTTTTGAGAGGGTTCAATGATGAAATCTTCATCCCAGCTGGCGGCACGCACACCCGAGTAGTAATTGATGATTTGAGAGGCTGAAAGCCGCGAATTCAAATCCAATTGACGTACCAAGTGAGAGAATTCCCCAGCATCCGTGGAATAGTCTTCTCGATCAGGCACCTCTTGGGCCGTTGGCCCTAATAGCAAGTTCCCCTCCACACAAGGAACAATGCCTCCGCCTTTTGTCTGGATTGATTTTCGACGCACCAAAGGCGGCATGGCCATGATGCGTGTTTGACGGGCTCCGGTTTCCTTATCCAAAATGGCATCGGTTCCCTTTCTTCCATGGAGAGAGAAAAAGCGATCATCTGCCATTTGAGCCACCACATCGGCCCAAACACCAGCGGCATTCACCACCACTTTGGCCTCTATGCAACCACGGTTTGTTTGAAGGCCTTGAATTTGCTGATGGGACATTTCCATGGCCATGACAGCCGTTTCCAAATGAAAGTCCACACCATTTTCCACCGCATTTTCTGCCAGGGCCAGTGTCACATCAAACGGAGAAACAATGCCTGCGGAAGGAAGAAAAAAACCACCTCTCTGTTGGGCTGAAACATGAGGCTCCATTGCGCGTACAGCTCTGGGGGAAAGGTATTTGTATTTCCCGGCCACACCATTGAGACTGCATCGGAGGCGAATCAGAGGAACTAAAAAGATGGAAAACCAACTCCGAAAAAGAACAATGGAACCTGGACGTTTGAGGGAAAAACCAAGTTCTTGAGACCATTGGTCATACATTTGGTTTCCCCGCACATTGTAGTGGGCTTTACGCGTTCCTGGATGTGGGGCAAAACCGGGATGAATCATTCCATCATTCCGGCCTGAGGCCTGCATGGCTAAATCCGATTCCTTCTCCAGCACCCCAATCTTGAGATTTTTTCTTGAGAGTTCTCGGGCCACGGCACAGCCAATGATACCACCCCCAATAATCACCACATCATAGCGTTTTCCCTCAAGGGAATTGTCATTCTCAAGGGGAAGGGACATGGATGGTTCTGAAACTCCAGAAACTTGAATATCATTCACCACTCCCCGGAATCCAAGCTTACCCGCTCCATGTCCAAGCGCCACTTTTGCCAGCCATTCCGGAACCAGTCCAGTGAGAAATAAAACATCATCACGAACCTCAAGTTGAACCGCGTGGCCCCACCGCTTCCCAATTTTTCGGCGAAAGCGAGCAAGGCGTTTTTCTCGTCTTCCCATGGGTTTCTCCCCATAGCCAATCACGAGCATCGGCTGGTGGCATTACCACCAAACTGTAAAACAATAATATTCTCCTGTCATCTTTTTCTTTTCTTGTTCATTTTTTCAATTCTCTTTGCCCCATCCCATTCCCCTTGGCTTTCTGAGAATTTGACAAAGGCCGGGGGATGTGCCATGAACCTGTTCATGGATGGTCTTTCGGTTTCGCCACAAAAATCGGCTCGTCTCAAAGATGAATTTGTTCAAGAAATGGAACGCCGCATATTGGCGGGAGAATGGCGCCCTGGAGAGCGCCTTCCTGCAGAACGGGAACTGGCAAAACATTATGGCGTTTCTCGTCCCGTGATTCATGAGGGCATTCTCATCCTAGAAAGCCGAGGATTGGTGACATTGCGGCCCCGTCATGGTGTTGTCGTCAATGACTACCGCGTTCATGGCACCTTGGATCTCCTACTCTCCCTCCTCCAAAAAGGAGGACAGAGTCTCTCACCTCTCCAAGCCCGAGACCTGGAGAGTTTTCGGATTGCCATTGAACGGGAAATCGTCACCCTGATCTGCCAAGGACAACCCAAAAGTCGTCTTCCTCGAACCAAGGTGCTTCAAAAAATCAATCAACAAATGGCAGAAAGCACATCTCCGGCCCAAGCGGCTGAACGGGATTTTGACTTCCACCTGGCCATGGCCCTTTCCTGTCAAAATGCCATGTATCCTCTGCTGTTCAATACACTGAAACCCGCCCACATGAATCTGTTAGGCCAATTCTATGCCATTGATGGGGTAAGACAGAGAGCGGTGGAATTCCACAATGAACTCATCAAAGCCCTTGAACAAGGTCATGCAGCCCAGGCCATAGCCGTCATTGAACGAGCCGATTCCTACAGTGCCTATGGCATCAGTGAAAGCCAACTCCCCCTCAAAGGCGACGGTCCTCCTGTACAAGGAACACACTAGATTTTATTTTTAGATGATTTCATCATTTTTTAGATTGAATTTTGATATTTTTACTACATAAAACCTCATCCCAGTAGTAGTATCACAGTATGAACATTCTCATCGCCGATAAATTGTCTGATCAAGCCGTCGAGGATCTCAAGGCCCTGGGAGCCTCCATTCGCTTCGAGCCGTCCTTGGGTGCTGACGATTTGCCCGCATCCATTGGAAACGCTGATGTCCTCATTGTGCGCTCCACCAAAGTGAGTGCCGCCACCATTGATGCCGGTTCTGAACTGTCCCTCATCATCCGTGCTGGTGCAGGGGTGAATACCATTGATTTGAAGCATGCCTCTGCCCAGGGAATCCATGTGGCCAATTGTCCTGGGAAAAATGCCGATGCCGTAGCAGAACTGGCCATGGGGCTCATCATTGCTGCAGATCGTCGAATTGCCTTCCAGGCCTCTGATCTCAAAGAAGGGAAATGGGACAAAAAGGGATACGGAAAAGCCCCAGGTCTCAAGGGACGCACCCTAGGGATCATTGGATATGGATCCATCGGCAAAGGACTTGCAAAGCGCGCAGCTGCCTTTGGAATGCCTGTAGTGGCCTGGTCTCGCAGTCTCACTCCAGAACGTGCCGAAGCGGATGGCATTGGATTCTGTGCCACTCCCCTTGACGTGGCCAAAACCGCCGATGCTGTTTCTCTCCATTTGGCTGCGGCACCAGAAACCAAAAATCTTGTGGATGAGACATTCCTGTCAGCCATGAAAGATGGTGCCATACTCATCAACACAGCCCGCGGAGAAGTGGTGGATCAGGTTGCCCTGGAAAAAGCCATTGATGAGAAAGGGCTCAAAGTTGGACTGGATGTGTATGCTGGAGAACCCTCTGCCGGTGACAAAACCTTCCCCCACACCTCTTTAGCCGCCAAAATCACAGGAACCCATCATGTGGGTGCCTCAACCGATCAAGCCGCTGATGCCATTGCCGATGAAACCGTTCGTGTGGTGAAGTCCTTCATCGAAAGTGGCAAACCCGTGAACCTGGTTAATGGCCAGAAGAAAAGTCCGGCCCCTTATGGTCTGGTGGTTCGACATTACAATCAAGTTGGTGTTCTCGCCGGTGTTCTGGATGCTTTGAAAACCAGCGGCGTCAATGTGGAAGAAATGGAAAATTCCGTCTTCTCTGGTGGGGAAGCCGCTGTATGCAGCCTCAAATTAGACCAGGAACCCAAAGCGGATGCCATGGAAAAAATCATTGCTCAAAAGGCCGTGATTCAAACCACACTCACCAAATAACACCTGTCAGGCTCATGGTTTGCATGAACCGATGGGCCATGAATCCTTCTTTTCTAGAACGACC
Source organism: Spirochaetales bacterium (assembly GCA_022360655.1). GTDB lineage: Bacteria > Spirochaetota > Spirochaetia > DSM-2461 > DSM-2461 > UBA2779. Next base: position 55,390 of record JAKSCK010000047.1, read on the forward strand.
CCGCCATTGGCGGGGTCGATTTGATTAGACCAAATCTTTTAAGAATTCTTCTGACTGGTCAGTCTTTTCAGCATACTTGCCCCGCAACTCTTCCGGCAACAAATCAGCCAAGCGATACATCATTTCATCCGTCATTTTTTGCCGTTGTTCTGGAGTCATTTTGCCCTCTGGTTTTTGCACCATAAAGGGCTTACCCATTCGCACATGCAAATCTGTCCGACGCATTTTCTTCAGATTTTTCCCAATATCCAGTGCCCCCCAGTGAACCAGAGGATACACCGGAACACCGGCTTGAGCTGCAAAGAAAGTGGTTCCAGGACGCCCTCGAAGAAGAGATCCATCTTTACTTCGATGTCCCTCTGGCGCAATGCAAAGGAAATTCCCTTGATCCAGCACACCCATGCAACGACGGATGGCCTTGATGTCCACTCCCTGCCGATCCACAGGAATGGAATCCCAAGCTGTCATGGCCATGCGGGTGGCCCAATGGTCCCAAAGTTCTTTTTTTGCCAAAGCCACCGTTCGGCGAGGCCGCAGTTGAACATAGTAAAGAGGACCCTCATACACGGAGGTATGGTTTGAGATGATGATGGCGGGACCTTTCTTAGGCAGACGGTCTAAATCGTCACAGTGCAATCGACAGGTGAGGCGAAAGAACGACGAAACCACGCCGTTCACAAGCCATTCTTTGAATTTCATGAAGGTGAGAGTGAAGCAGACTGACCATACGGTCAAGCATTTCTATAGGGAATCCACCGTCCGGCCAAAAGGGTGATGGAAAGCGCAAGGGTGTAAATCAAAAAAATGCGGGAGATTCCCCCCATGGCCAAGGCTTTGGTTTCATGATGATACCCCTGTTTCCCCATTCCCCGGAGTTCCACAAAGGCCGCTGCAGCTCCCACCATCATCAAAGCAAAGGTCCAGATTGGAAAGATTCGCAAGAGACCAAGGACAGAGGCAAGCAAAAAGGCACCAAGGGCCTCTGCTTCTGCCAATCGCCGTCCCATTGTGGAACCAAAACGAATGGATAACGTGCGCCGGCCTGCATCCGAATCGCCCACAATGTCACAGGTGTTGTTCACGGTCAGTATGGATGCAATGGCCAATGTGGATGGCAGGGCCGCAAAAAATGTGGGCCAATCCGGAAATCCTGCATGAACATACCACACCGTCCAGAACAGCAATGGTCCCAAGGCACCACCAGCAAAGAACTCTCCAAAAGCCGTTGAAGAAATGGGCCATGGACCACCGGTGTAGAAATACCCAATGCCCATTCCAATCACACCAGCCACAAGAACAAGCCATCCAGCCCGCCAGGCCAAGAACGCCCCCAAGGGGAGAGCGGCTAAAAAAAGGACAATAGACACACCGAGTGCGGCAGAAGCCGAAACCCCTTCATGCACCACCACTTTGGACTCTTCCCGATTATGACGGGCGGAATCCACACCACTTTTATGATCAAAATAGCTGTTGAATCCAGTAGTGCCCATGTCCACAAAGAGCATGGCCAATAGCATCAAAATGGCATTCACTCCATCAAGAGCTTTTCCACGGTACACCAAGTAGACCGTGGCTAAGGCATAGGTGGACAAAGACACTATTTTTGTTCGAATTTCCACAATGGCCAAAAACTGACGAAGATTCATACCCACCTCTCAACATGCACATGCATTCTGAGTTTCAATCAACCCATGACCTAGGAAAGAGATTCCATGCTTTCATCTTTCAGGGCTGGAGACGTTTTAGGGAAAATCAAGAGAAAGCCCACACCCTGGCCATCCAAACCTGTGCTTTGCACATCCACCTTTCCACCATGCCTATCTTCAATGATGGCCCGCACCAGA
>JAKSCK010000230.1 GCA_022360655.1 Spirochaetales bacterium
GAGCTCTTCAGAGCCAGCCTTCTTGCCGAGGGAGAACAGTGCCTGAGCATATCTCCGCGCTATGATGTTACCGGTCATTTGAGCACTACCTTGGTTAAGTATTTATCGATGAGTGCTTCATGGCCTTTCTTGTCGAGCTTCTTAGCAATCATCTGCTCAGCTGCTTTAGCAACAAGTTCTGCCATATCTTCACGCATCTCCTCCATAGCCTGCTTCACTTCGTTTTCAGCAGCTTTGGTTGCTTGTTCCGTAATCTGGGCAGCGGACTTTTCAGCACGCTCGATGATAGCAGTCTGAGCTGCTTCACCCTGTTTACGGTACTCTTCAAGGATGCTCTGGGCTTCTGCATCCATGTTAGCAATGCGCTGTTCAACTTCAGCTAGCTTGGCTTTTGCATCGGCTTTGCGGGTTTCAAGAGATGTCAGCTCTTCTTCAATGCCGTCTGCACGGCCTTTAAAGAATGCCTTAATCTTGCTTCCACCTGCGTACCAGATGATGCCGAGTACGACTGCGAGGGTAATTACGCGGTATGCGAAGTTATCCCACGGCAAGCCGTGTCCGTCGGTTTGCGCAAACGCTGCGCCTGCCATAAGCAGTACCAGCGCAGATGCACCGACAATTGTTCTCAGCTTTTTCAAAGCGAACCCTCCTTCAACGCTTACGCGGCTAACCAAGTACTTTAGCCATGGTCTGTTCTGCCAAAGCGCCCACTTGCCCTTTCAGTGATTCCATAGCAGAAGCTACATCAGTAGCGACTTTCTCTCTGGATGCAGCGATAGAAGCGTGGGCGTCTGCGGTTGCCTTAGCTACAATGTCTGCTTCCTGAGCGAGAGCTGCCTCTTTTACCTTTTCACGTTCAGCAACGGCTGCTTTGCGTGCTTCGGCAAGGGCGTTCTCATAGTTCTTGATTTTGGAGTCAGAGGCTTCGACGAACTGTTCGGCGTCGCCAAGCAGCCCTAACATCTTGTCCTGGCGTTGCTTGATAATCTCTCTGATGGGGCGAATCAGAAGAGCATTCAAGCCAACCAGCACGATGAGGAAGTTCACCAATTGGATAAGTATCGTAATATCCAAACTGATCATGCCTGCTCCCTTGGTGAGGTTGTGAATTTAAGCTCAAAGTCGTTTTCGGATTAGCTGATTCACCATGTTGTGTCAAAACTTTTTTTAAAAAAAAGGGTTACTGTGCAATTAACCAGTGGAGCGGGAAGGCTTGGAAATTCTACGTCGAGGGGAAGTCGTTAAGGCGGAGGAAGGTGTTCTGGTGCATAACTCTACGACATTGAAGACGGATGTTACAC
>JAKSCK010000150.1 GCA_022360655.1 Spirochaetales bacterium
GATGCGGGCCTTTGCTGCACCAGGACCTGACGGTATCGTGGCATGCTGTCTACAGGAGGCGAGTGTGAGTGTGGTGCCTATCCTTTGCCACCTCTTTCAGTGGATGCTTCACAAGGGAGTACACCCCGCATCATGGCGGACGGCACGGGTCCTCCCTGTGCCGAAACCTGGGGGTGACCCCCATGCGGCCAAGGGATACCGACCTATCGCCCTCTTGAGTGTATTGAGCAAGCTCATGGAGGGGTTGGTGAAGGATCGCTTGTCTTTTCTCCTCGAATCCCGTCAGTGCCTCAGTGATTGTCAGCAGGGATTCCGCCAGGCGCGCTCCACCGATCTTGCCTTGTGGCGCTTTGTCACTAGTGCCTCCCTTGCACTAAAGACTCGGCGCCGATGCGTGGCCGTGGCGTTGGACATTCAGAGTGCATATGATACCGTGGATCATGTCGCCCTGCTTTGGAAACTCCAGGAGAAGGGCGTCCCTCGATACTTGGTAGCATGGATCCGCGCCTTTTTGGCCCACCGCACGGCCCAGCTTGTGGTCAACGAGTCTGCCTACCCCTTTGACATTTCTATTGGCGTACCCCAAGGCTCACCCCTCTCTCCGACTCTCTTCCTAGTCTTCGTGGATGACTTAATCCAGGACCTCGAGCAGATTGTGCGACTACAGGCCTTTGCGGATGACATCCTATTTTGGGACATCATGACATATCGGGGATCTTGCCCCCCTCGGGTTCAGGAGGCTCTTCGCATTGTGGAGGCATGGAGCCAGGAGTGGGGGCTGACCTTCAATGTCGCTAAGTGTCAAGCCATTGACATCTCGACCTTGCGGCAGAGGAGGAGCTTGGAGCTTCGTATGCACGATGCCTTGGTGACCCAGGTACAGGAGTTCCGCTACTTGGGTGTATGGGTAGATTCGTCACTGAGTTGGGCCCGGCAGATCCGAGAGAGTTGCAGTGCATGTATGGCCCGTCTCCGTGTTCTCCGGCGATTGTGTGCCACCTATTGGGGCCTTCACCCCCAGGTGGTAGAGGTGCTGGTGAAAGCCTTGGTTTTCCCTCGCCTCTTCTATGGTGTTAGCGCTTGGGGAGGCGCAGTTCGCTTTCTTGCACGGCTCCGCCCCATTGATCGTGTCCTCCGGATGGCAGCAGTGGTGACTTTGGGCCTTCTCCGCACCACTAGTGCGGTTAAGGCCCTCGCAGTTTGTGGCTGGCTCCCGGCTGACTTGGCGATTCACTTTGAGCTGGTGCGCTTCATCCTTCGTCAGCGATGCTATGGCCGTGAGGACTTGCTTACGACCGATTACTCCCCGGGGGTGAACCGGGTCGTCTCTGCTATTGATGTCGCTCGGCGTGCAGTTGAGCGGTTCCAGGCTTCGAGCACGGAGACGCGAGAGGGTTGGGAGCACCTGGACCGCCTCCAGCTTGGGACTACCGCTCCTTGGGACCCTGTCTCCCCCCTCCCCGTTCGATTCCTTGATAGGGAGACCGCCCGGGAGGAGCTCATTTCTGCATGCCGCCGTCAGCCCGGGGTTTGGATCTACACTGATGGTTCCGTCCAGCCAGGTGCATGCGGGGCTGCTGCCATCTTTGAGGATCCACACGGTCCTTTTGGCCAGGCCCGCCTTTCGATCACACTTGGCCCCCTTCAATCGAGCACAGATGCTGAGCTAGCAGGCATCCGACTAGCATTGGACCATCTTTCATTATGGACAGATTGGCATCAGGTCTACATCGTCTCCGACTCCTAGGTGGCTCTTCTTCAGCTGAGCAGTGTTGGTGGGCGCCAGACTCGGGCCTCCTTTTGGGAGGTCCAACGACAGGCACTTGCCTTTCACC
>JAKSCK010000091.1 GCA_022360655.1 Spirochaetales bacterium
GTTGCACTCTTCGGTGGCCTCATTGATGAAGTACGCATTTGGGAAAGAGCGATGACATTGGAAGAAATTGCAGATAACATGGGAATCTGCATGGACGGTGATGAGACTGACCTGGTAGCTTACTTCCCGTTTGAGAATGGATTTACCGATGAATCAGGAAGCGGAAATACAATGGATACCACCGGATTCGGTGCTGTATCACCCTGGGGAGAAGCAACCATCAATTGCAATTACTGTGGTTCGGACATGCTCAATACCGTAGTGGTCGATGTTCTTTATTCTGTGCATACCACAATCGACACAGAGATTTGTGAAGGCGAGAGCGTAACTTTCGGATCACAAACATTATATACCACCGGAACCTATACGGAAGTATATCCTGCTGCCAACGGTTGTGATTCTGTGGTTCAATTGAATCTGCTTGTTCACCAGCCCGCTTTTACAACAGATGTAACAGAGATTTGTGAGGGTGATAGTGTTTTTATTCATGGGAGCTATGAAAGCATTGCAGGAACCTATACCGACACACTCCTGACAACGGCAGGTTGTGATTCCGTTGTAACCATTGAACTGATTGTAAACCAGCCCTGGACAGGTTCCGAAACAGTTGTGATCTGTGAAGGTGAAAGCGCTCTGATCTTTGGCAATTATGAAACTGTAGCCGGTACATATACCAACACACTGCAAACCGTGGCAGGTTGTGATTCTGTCGAAGTTGTGGAACTGATAGTAAACCCGGTATATCACATTGCCGAAACTGTTTCAGTCCCCATTGGTGAAGCAGTTACCTTTCCGGATGGAACAGAGCAAACCATTCTCTCGGATATGGTTGTGCACAACAGCATTTTGCAGACAGTGAACGGCTGCGACAGCATTGTTGAGACAACAGTAAGAATACTTGCCGATCCTCCCAACGGAACATGCGGCACCGTACTGGATTTTGACGGAAGTAATGATTACGTTTCCGTACCATCCTATCTTCACACCAATAACCAGTTTACTGTTGAATTCTGGGCCAATGTAACATCAACCGAATCAGGGTGGGTGCATCTTGTGCAAAATGGCGCTGTTGAGAATAGTTTTGGCTGTGCATACAGAGTGGAGATAGGGCCTGACGGATATGCCTATTGTGCTCTTGGAAACGGAAACAGTTATAATGACGGCGGTTACGGTAGCGGATTCGACCTCGGATGGCAGTACGGTGAGTGGAACCATTACGCTTTCACCTATGATGGTGACACTGCCAGAGTATTTATGAACGGTGTGCAAAGGATTGAGTTCATAGCTCCCGGATATAATATAACCCATGGTGACGGAACATTGCTTTTCGGAACCTTTAAAAAACAATCCAGGTATTTCAATGGTAAGCTCGATGAGGTACGCATTTGGGATGTGGCAAGAAATGAACAGGAAATATTTTCCACCATGCTGACACAACTAACCGGCGCAGAATCAGGACTGATGGGTTACTGGGATTTCAATGAAGGACAGGACACTACACTGACCGACTTAACCTCCAGCGGAAACAACGGAGACCTGATCAACATGGACCCGCAAACCGACTGGCTTTCACCCGATGGTACTCCTACACACGTATTGAGCACATATAGTCTTTGCAATGGTGAATCCGTAACCGTTGGAACGAATACCTACACTGAAACGGGAATCTATACCGACATACTTTCATCTGCGAATGGATGTGATTCCATTGTTGTAACAGATGTAACTGTCCTCCCGACATTTAGTGAGACTTTGCCGAACATTGTCATCAACGAAGGCGACAGCGCCCTCATTTTCGGCAACTATGAAACTGTAACCGGAACCTACAATGAAATATCGACAGCAACAAACGGCTGTGATTCTGTTACTTCTATCACATTAATAGTTGGAGATGCCTTTGTCTTCAACAGCAATGTCGAGATTTGTGAAGGTGACAGCGCCCTGATCTTCGGCAACTATGAAACAGTGGCCGGAACGTATACGGATAGTTTGCTGGCAGTCGATGGCCGCGATTCTATTATCAACGTAACACTCTACATCACCGAACCTGTTGTCAACTATGAAGATGTTGATATATGCGAAGGCGACAGTGTTTTAATCTTTGGGAACTACGAGACCACCGAAGGAATGTACACGGATACCCTTCAGACAGCAAACGGTTGTGATTCTGTTGCAGTGGTTTATTTACTTTTCCTTTATCCACAATTCACATCTGAAACCATAGAAATCTGCCAGGGTGACAGCGCTTATCTTGCCGGTTACTACGAAACAGAGCCAGGAATCTACACCTTTAATTTGCAGTCAGCTACAGAATGCGACTCTATAGTCACCTATGAAGTGATTGTTCACCAGTCCTTCCTTAGTGAGGAAACAATTGAAATA
>JAKSCK010000103.1 GCA_022360655.1 Spirochaetales bacterium
CAACAAGGTCTGAGAAACCAACAACCAGATTACAGGACGCAAAAACAACTCATATAAATACGTCCAACCAGTTTTCGACACGTCAAAGAAGCGGTACATGTTCAGAAATTGATCCCCCGCGGATCCTCACAATTCCCTAAAAATAGCCACAAACCAGGATTTGACAGATAGCACGAGCAGATTCTGTCGGATTATATTCTCCACTAACATCAGACGGATTAATTAATCAGAACGACACCTCATGCATTATCTCACGGCTTTCTGCCATGACTACACCTCAGAATCCGATCTTCCAGAATACCACTCATCAATGAATTGAGACCACCGACTGCCGCTATAAAATTAATGTTACTGTTCGGATTACCTATAATGAGGACAGTAATGTCATTAAATAGGTAACCGTGAAAGCTTGATTGTTAATCAGTAAATTGAGTGCGCATAATTGCAGCTGTTTTCTGGGTACAGACCAATGGGTCTGAGCAGAATTCAGGTATGCAAAGCGACAGTAAACAGGCGTGAGAAAAATCGGTTTAAAGTTGCAGTTGCGAATACTGCTTAAATGGAGATGTGACAGTATGCTGAATTCAACAGCTGTGACATCTGTTGATGAATCAAAATGGATTATTTTCAGCGGTCCTTCTCCTGGGCACTGTCCAATGGGACTGGGCAGGAGTTCGGACTTGCGCTGGATAGAGAAAATGGCTGGTGAAAGAAGAAAGTTGGATGATTGAATAGTATGTTGTAAGGCGCTGCGAACAGAAATTGCAGCTGGGTAATTGATTATAACGACATTCTGAATGTGAAAGTCAGGTGATGATAGGTCGATGATGGCATGTGCCGTCTCAGAAGGTACTAGGATGGATGTGGTTATGTTATCGTCAGCACCCAGTACTTTATGGCTGTACATTGCAGCCAGTGCGCCCGCGCAGCATCATCCGCATCTGTTAGCTGGCTGCGCTCCTCCACCGACTCGATGGCGTCGAATAGCATCGAGGAAGTGTGGGAAACCTTTTGGAGGTGACGTAAACCCGTTGTCTAGCGGTTATACGTCGCGCGACCGGTTTCTGGGCCATAGTTTAGTCTAGTTGAGCCAAGCGGCCATTGTTGCCGTATGGCATTGCAATCGTTCGGGACAGTTTTTTGTGCAGGCATACGAGATGGCGTTCAACGAGGAGAGTCGTTCGACTCTCTCGGACTCTATGGCCTCCTCGGGGAGTGTGGGGAGCTGATCGTTGCGGGGCAGGTGGCAATGGCCACCGACCGTAGCGGTCGACGAACCATCCTGACCGGTACGGCGGGATCTCCGATCGACTGTCAGGATTGCCAACGGAGGCAGGGATGGAGTCGTGGACCGTTGCGCA
>JAKSCK010000104.1 GCA_022360655.1 Spirochaetales bacterium
CGGCGCCCGAGCGCGAGCGCGCGACGGCCGGTGCCGCGGCGAATCACATCACGCATGAGGTCTTGTATAAGGAATGCGTTTTGCGGCGTGATTACGCGCGGCGCCACGGTGATGTCGGCGAACAATTCGGGGGCGGTCGACGCGTCGGGCTGATACTCGAGTGCGACCTCGGCCATCTGCTCGAGCGGAATGGCTGGAATCGGGTGGCCATTCTCGTCGTACTCGACGAGGAAATCTTCATCGGGCTCCGCCTCACAGGCCTCGCAAACGACCGCGGGCTCGGCCCGATATAGCGATTCGCCCTCGGGCCCGAAGATTGCGTCGATGACATAGGGTTTGACCGAATGCCCGCCGTTCGCAAATACGGAAAAACCCTGCACCATGTCGAGCGGCGATGCATTGCCGCCGCCGAGTGCGAAGGAACCGTTACGAATTAACGCGGCATCGCCGAAGCCGAATTTTTCGATGTGAGGAATCGCGACGTTGAAGCTGGTTTCGAACAGCAGCAAGCGCACCGACACGAGGTTCATCGACCGTACCAGCGCGTCGCGTAAGCGCGTGGGGCCATAAAAACGGCCGCTGTAGTTGATCGGCCGCCACACGGCTTCGAGTTCCGATGAGCTGATCACAATCGGCGCGTCGAGTATGACCGTCGCTACGGTATTGCCGGCCTCGAGAGCGGCCGAATAAATAAACGGTTTGAATGCCGATCCGGGCTGCCGGTAGGCCTGCGTTGCCCGGTTGTACTTACTCATGACGAAATCGAAGCCGCCGACGAGGCTGTTGATGGCGCCGTCCTGCGGATCCATCGCGACGAGCGCACTTTGCGCCGCGGGTGCCTGTGCGAGCGCCCAGTGACCGGCCGTCGTCGGCATGATCAAAGTGACATCGCCGACCGAAACGACGTCGGCGGCGGTTTCAGGCGGATCGCCAACGGTTTCGGCATCGACGTGTGGCTTGGCCCAACTCAAACCCTGCCAGGGAATCGTCAGATTGGCGCCGTCCCGGAGAACGACGACTGCGC
>JAKSCK010000233.1 GCA_022360655.1 Spirochaetales bacterium
AGCCTTGGGGTACTCCAACAGAAATGTCAAAGGGGTAGGCAGACTCGTTGACCACAAGCTGGGCCGTGCGGGGGGCCAAAAAGGCGCGGATCCATGCTACCAAGTATCGAGGGACGCCCTTCTCTCGGAGTTTCCAAAGCAGGGCGACATGATCCACAGTATCATATGCACTCTGAATGTCCAATGCCACGGCCACGCATCGACGCCGAGTCTTTAGTGCAAGGGAGGCACTAGTGACAAAACGCCACAGAGCAAGATCGGTGGAGCGCGCCTGGCGGAATCCCTGCTGGCAATCACTAAGGCACTGACGAGATTTGAGGACATAAGACAGGCGATCCTTCACCAACCCCTCCATGAGCTTGCTCAATACACTCAAAAGGGCAATAGGTCGATAGCCCTTGGCCGCATGGGGATCACCCCCAGGTTTGGGCACAGGGAGGACCCGTGCCGTCCGCCATGATGCGGGGTGTACTCCCTCGTGAAGCATCCGCTGAAAGAGGTGGCGAAGGATAGGCACCACACTCACACTCGCCTCCTGCAGACAGCGTGCCACAATACCGTCGGGGCCTGGTGCAACAAAGGCCCGCATTGCTAGCAATTTCCTCTGGATCTCATGAGATGTAACGGGAGGAAAATCATCCCACCCCTCTGAAAGCCAATGCTGGATGTCCTCCCGGCGGCGCTGGGTGAGGGCCTGGAATGAAGCGGACTGTGGCCCAAAGGGGAAAAACCTATGAGCTAGGACCTCCGCTTTTTCTGCATCCTCTGTGACCCATTCCCCTTGGGGAGAACGAAGATCCTCAACATGCAAGCGCTGATGCGGCTTGACCATTCGGCGCACATGGCTCCACAAATCCTGTTTGTTGACTGAAGCACAGAAGGCACGCCAAGCAGTGGCCTTTGCCCGCCGGACCGTCGTAGTGAAAGCGCGGCGGGCACGCCGATACAAGCTCCAGTCATGTGCAGTCCCATGTCGTTCTGCACGGTGGAGAAGGTGGCGCATGGTGCGCCGGGCCTCGGCGACGGCGGGAGACCACCAGAGCTTGGAAGCCCAACAAATGGTCTTCTCTGGGACATGAGCATCGATGGCGTCTTGAAGCACTGTTGTGAGGTCAGTCACCTGAGCGGCAATGCTAGATGCGTCCCCAGTGATGCTGGAGTCCGGATCCTGGGCCCTCAGGAGTCCCGCTGCTTGGCACCCCTGGGCCACACAGGCAGCGAAGGCCCCCCAATCGGCCTGTTCCCATGCCCTGCGTTTG
>JAKSCK010000186.1 GCA_022360655.1 Spirochaetales bacterium
GCCACGAGCTCCGCGATCCAGCGGAGCGAGGCGTCGTCGCGACGACAGGTCACGCGCAGCGCGCGTACGCCCGCGAGCACCAGGGGGTAGGCGACCCCGCGATAGCGGTCGGTTCCTGCAACACGGCCATACTGATACTGAAAGCCGGTTGTCCGACCGTTGGTGGTTCGCATTCTTGAAATCCGGGAACTACCCGCAGCATAGCCTTGGTCGGGCATGGTGCCGTCGGAGCGAAGTTGTACAACTTCGCTTTCGGGTGTGAGATCCGGATCAATACCGGGCCCCGTTTCACTGCCGCTTGAACTTATGCTGCATGCGCCAAGTGAGGTCAAAAATATCATTGAAAAACAAAATCTTGTACTACTTGTCATTTCTGTGGTCCTGCTGTCTAGGTAGCGATAGATCGCTACTCGCCTTGGGGTGATATAAATGTGATCTGATGTCTGGAATAGAAGGGCGAGCGTCCGAGCCTGTTGGATCGGACATATTGGCTATTCTACTGTCACATCCATCGCGATCTCAAGCGGTTCGGTTCTCTCTGCCACGCGGTTCAGATCTGTCATTCTGTAGAAAATGCGGTAGGCGCCCGGCTGATCGAGGGGAAATCCGGCAACGACGCCGGTCTGAAAGTAGTCATCACGTACCGGAACCCTGTGAATGACCGTCCCGGTGAATCGCATGACTGGCGAGCATCTGACGCCGACCGATGGCTACCTCGACGAAAGTCTGGTGCCAGGAGAGATTCGCACCAGCAAAACGATGCCGAGAGCGGACGATCATCTGATCGCCTACGACGACGAAGACGACTACGGCGAGGTCAGCGAAGCGCGCCGTGCTCGTAGTGGTCGACCGCCCAGCAAATGGCTGCGAAGCTTGTATGCCGAAGAGCTTCGGTTGTGGTTGCCGGAAGTCGAAGTGCCAAGGGTGGGTGTCAGCGGAATGACCGTGTGGACGCACCTAACGCGCGACCACTACTTCGATGCGGAGAAGATCGAAGGTTTGAACGATATGGAACTGGCCAAGTTGCACTCGGTAGCTCACTTCGGTTATTGAGGGTACTGGTCGAAGTCGCTCGGCACGACTACGCTTCTGCAAGTGGGCAGTAAGTTCTACGATCCAAACGAATGACGGAGCCAA
>JAKSCK010000022.1 GCA_022360655.1 Spirochaetales bacterium
AGACAGTGGCCACTCTTTCCTGACCTGCAGTCTGTGTGAGCCTCCTTGGAGGTCACGTACCGACTTCAGGTCTCATATTGCCAAAAATATTACAGCAATGTCCAGCACATCCCCCTCAGCTGCCTCCACAAGCAGCCCCCAGCTGCCAGTTCAATCAGGTTCAGGTTGCCCCTCTATAGGTGCAGTGCAGTCGAGGACCAGAAAGTTCAAGATATGCGTTCCTTCTTTTAAACACCCCACAACTTCCAAACCGATATGTTCACAATTTTGAAAGCCATATTGCCAAATATTCAGTTTATCATTAACACAGCGCACTAATAGCCCATCATAGTGCAAGCCAAATCCTCTAAGTTTAGGTGATTGTAGTTTTCTTCATCTTTCTTCTTCATCTTTTGTACATCAAGTTTCTTGAAATAGATTTTGTGTACTAAATATTTGATGAATAGCAATATTTTTTGGGGAAAATCATTTATATGGTCAGATTACAACTTTTATGTCAAGTCTTGTTGAAATAAGAAAAGAAATGTGTTCATATAGCTTGCCAATAGAATCTTTTGTTTAAGATGTTGCAAAGGAAGCACACCACGTCACTGGAATAAGCACCTCTTGCTTCATTGTATATACCACTCACCTCCTCGATCTTCCCCAGTTGCTCATCAATATCTTGAAATATTGAAGTCCACAAGTCTGGAACAAGCTTTTGAGGATCCAACTCAGCTCTCCAGAGGTAGTAAGATCGCTCATCAGCAAAGCCTGCCTCTTTTGCAAGTACTTGGGGTGAGTGCAATGTCTGATAGTGCACATGCTGTGTGTCCTTTATCCATAGAGCCAAATTTGCAATCTGAGCATATGCAGCATTGGCTTGATGAAATCTCAAAGGCGTGCTAGACCTATGATAGTGTGTCACTTTTGTGGTCTTCTTTCCCACTCGCTCCTAAAGTTGCTTGTAAGCACAGTAGTGCGCATCAAACGACATTGCCCTTGCTGCATTGGCACCTGAAAAGATGTAATGGTCATCCCTATAACAAAAAAGCAATGATGAAAAAACACCA
>JAKSCK010000067.1 GCA_022360655.1 Spirochaetales bacterium
ATATATCACATCGCCTATACTTTAGGCACTTTTTTACATTTTTTGGTAAAAACGGATTCCGAAGTTTTTTAACAAACAGACGCACGGATTTTCGCCCCGATTCTGCCGATTTTAGGAATTTCAGCGATCTGTATGACGGACATACGTACTCGCCACCCCCAAAAAACCACGGAAATGGACGGACGGACCCAGCAGCATTTAAAAAACCACGGATGGACACGGACTGCATTTAGGAATTCCGTGGCCATCTCTAGCGTGTGGTGCTCCCTAAGGAAGAACGTCATCAAGGCGTTGGCAGAGCTTGACAGGCGGGCGTTTGCCCCTAGGAAGCCATTCGATGGCTTCTTTGCATTCACGTTCTTTGCGAACCCCTTTGGATAGAGTCGCGCTTCAAGCTCGATAGTACATTGTGAGTTTCAAGTTGGTGCGTCATCCCCTGTGTTGTAGCACGCTCTGGTTTGGGACGACTCCCTGGTTATAACACTGTGCTGTTCATGTGCAGGTGCGTGGTGGATGTCGGGCACACATGCAAGGTGAAACGTTCTGTCGAGAGTGCAAGGTAATGGTTTTCAAAGTAGGGGTTTCCCGGTGCTGCTTGCACACAACGGCTAGGGCGGGTCGACTATCGTCTTTCCTCTTGTGGTGTCAGCGTCTGTTGCACTTTCCGTTCTTTTGGCACTTTCAGGACTTGTTGGATGTTTGGTTGTTAGGGTGTGGTACTCCATTGGTACTGTTGTTGGGCTGCCGAGATTGCCTTTGCGGCTGCGGTTTTCCCATTTCCTCAAGAGCAGCCCACCGCACTTGCCGTGCGCTGTAGTTGGGGAACCCATAGAATGTCCTGTACTTCTTCGGTGTTCAAGGGGACGTCTGTGCGAGCACTGTGGTGTAGTATTGACGTCCCCATCAGCCCATATCTCATCAACACGATAGAGATATGAGAGCGGTTGTGCAAACTAACCTCCTACTTTGCCCACCAGAACATCGACATGTGCAGGGGGTGTGACCACTGGCCAAGACCGACCCCGTCAATGAGGCGATCTCTCAATTGGCGTTCGCTGACGTGGTGTTCCTGAACAAAGAGGACCTCGTGCCTC
>JAKSCK010000071.1 GCA_022360655.1 Spirochaetales bacterium
AAAGCTGACTCAAGGGCTGACTCGAGGTTGCTACGGAAAGTATCCCAGGAGACGGACCGCCAGTCCAATCGCCGCTCATCGTAGTGCTGGGGGTAGGACCCCTCAATAGAGAAGCTGATCGGGGAGTGGTCAGATCCAAGGAAGTCTGGGAGGACCTGCCAGGAGGTCAGGAGCGGCAGTAGTTGGGATGAGCTAAGCGTCACGTCAATCCAAGACTCCTGTCCCTGCTCAGAGATAAATGTAGCTGGGCTCGGCCATCTGTTAAGGACTTCCAGGGAGTGAGAAAGGAGGAAGTCTTCCACCAATTGGCCGTTAGCATTGCTAGGTAGCCGCGGGGGGCCCCACCAAGCGCTGTGGCCATTAACATCTGCTCCGATGACCACGAAGGGGGTCAAGTGTCGGGTCCTGTCAAGAAGCGTGGCCAAATCCTCTAAGCCCTCACCTCGGACGTGGCGGATATAGGAGGAAAGGAGGGCCACTCTGCCCTGACGAGTTTCCACCAAAATCCCACAAGCCCTGCGAAAGCGTCCGGGGCAGGGCTGGGAGCGGAGAGAAGTCCTAGCCAGAATTGCCGTCAAAGGTCGTCGCGCTGAAGGGTTGTTGGGTTGCCAGCTGCATGGGCGCGAGAGAAACACTTCGTAGCCTGGGAGGAAGCGCCGGCCCGACTGGAGGGCAGCAGGAGGATCCTGGATGAGGACAATGTCATGCCGGTCTGTCTGTAAGAACTGGATCAGGAGGTCCAAAGCGTAGCCAGAGTGCCGTATGTTCAGCTGCAGGATCCGTAGAGCGGAGCTCCCCGGGGGGTCCCCGGGCCCTCTCACTGAGGAGGGGGGGGAATCATAGGGGGATGCCCCGGGATCCCCGGGGGGGAGGATCGGAAGCGCCAGCATCACGGGAGCGTGCATCCTGGCCAGCACGGGCCCGGCGGGGGCAAGATGAAGAGAGATGAGGGCCGTGGCAGTGGCGGCAGAGGGGCTCATTGCGGCAGTACCGCAACAAATGGCCGTACTGGAGGCATCTGGGACACTCGCGTTGGGTAGTCTCGAAGGGGCGGACCGAACGGAGTTCACAGCCCACAGACAATGCTCTAAGATCGAGGATTGCCGCATAGAGCGGGGCCTCACCAACAAGCTTCACGGAGCGGGAAGGAATCCACTGAGGGGCATTCGGGGTGTCCATGGTGGCATCCGGGTTGCGGCGATTCAGCCGAACTACTTGACGGATCCCACGCGCCAGATCGAAGTCAGAAAGTCGATGTGCGTTGGTAGTCCGTAGCTCCTCAAGCAAGGCCTCAGGGGTCCAGGAGCTTGCGATTCCCGTGAGCACAATGGTGGAGAGGGGGGGATGGGTGGAAGAAGGCAAGGAGTGCCAAACCCCAAGAGGAGCCCCCATCTCCCACACAAAGTCTGAGGTGAGGGCCACTTGAAGGACCCCCCATGCCTCGGGCCAAAACTGCAAAATGT
>JAKSCK010000254.1 GCA_022360655.1 Spirochaetales bacterium
TCAAAAGGGGGGGTCTTAGGGTTCATTGCACACCTCTTTGTCGTTGGCCCATCATAGACCGTAGGGGGAGTGCCGGGCTATAGTTGGGCATGCGTATTCATAACCGCCTCCTTCCTCTCTCCCTTTTATTGTTGGCCTTTGTTTCTTGCCAGGGTCCACGTTTTCATCGGTTTGCCAATGAAGAAGGGGTAGGATATATCAATAGCGATGGTGCTCTTGTCTTACCAACCGATTGGGATGATGCTGAGAATTTTTCAGAAGGTTTAGCACTCGTAACGGTGGATGGTCTTGGTGGATGGATTAATGCTCAAGGCAAGGAAGTGATTCCCATTCAGTATCCTATGGCGGGTTCCTTTTCTCAAGGGCGGGCTGTGGCATCAGAAGATGGAAAACAGGCCGGTTATCTCGACACGAAGGGCCGGTGGGCCGTGGAACCTCAATTCTTAAAAGCTGGTGATTTTTCGGAAACCATGGCAGCTGTCGAAGATGAAGAAGGCGGTGCCTACATTGATAGAGGGGGCAAAATCCTTTTTCGTCATGACTATGATTTTGCCGGTGAATATCATGATGATCGGGCCCTTGTGGTGAAAGATGGGATGTATGGTTTTCTTTCTCCTGATGGTAGAGAGGTGATAGAAGTCATTTTTCCCTTTGCTCAATCCTTTTCTGAAGGATTGGCCATGGTGGTAAAAGAGGGAAAGGCTGGATTCATGGATCCCTCTGGAACCTGGGTGATTGCTCCACAATATGATTATGCTGGTTCGTTCCAAGATGGCCGTGCTTTGGTCGTTGAGGATGCTATGGCTGGTTATGTGGATTTACGCGGACATGAAGTGATTCCGATTGGATACAGTTGGGCTGGAGATTTTTCTGAAGGACTTGCTCCTGTGGAGGAGAATGACCTTGTGGCCTACATCAATAAAAAAGGGGAAACAATCATTCCGCCCCGATTTCAGTATGCAGGCAATTTTCACAATGGTGTGGCTCTTGTGCTAGAAAATAATGTTGTGAAGTACATCAATATCAATGGTGAGACCCTTTGGGAGGCCGGAGAATGAAGATTGTACTCACGACTCCAGATGATTGGCATGTGCATCTTCGTCAAGGAGAGGCCTTGGAATCTTATGCTCAGACTCATGCCACAGGATTTGGCCGTGTTATGGCCATGCCCAACACCATTCCCCCCTTGGTGACTGTGGAACACCTTGTGGAATACCGAAAGCATGCAGAGTCTGCTGCCTCCGGACTGACGGTATTACCGGCCTTTCGCCTCATGCCAACAACCAGCGCCGAAGATGTGGCCAAACTAGCTCAGTTTGGAGTTCCCGCAGGCAAATATTATCCCGATGGGGCTACAACCAATAGCTCTGGTGGATTGGTGCATTGGCGCCAAATCGAAGAGGCTTTGGCCGCTATGGAAGAGCATGATGTGGTTTTGAGCATTCATGGAGAAAACCCGTCTGCTCCTGTTCTAGAGCGGGAGGAAGCCTTTCTTCCTGTTTTGGCAGAGATTCGTCAATCCTTTCCGAAATTACGCATCATCTTAGAGCATGTATCCACGGCTGCTGGGGTGCACTACGTCATGGAGGATCAGGGACCTACTGCTGCTACCATCACCCTGCATCACCTTCTTTTTACCCTAGATGATTTACTTGGTGGCTCGCTTGATGCCCATCTTTTTTGCAAACCTGTGGTGAAGACTGCTGCAGATCGTGAGGCCCTTACCCAGCGGATTTTGGCCTCAGATTCGCGGTTTTTCTTTGGCTCCGATAGCGCTCCCCATCCTGTTGTAAAGAAGCAATCTGGCCGTGCTCCTGCAGGCAGCTATTCTGCACCAGTGCTTCTTCCAGCCCTTGCTCAGTGGTTTGAAGAACATCAGGCCTTAGAAAAAATGCAGCCATTCTTATGTGAATTTGGCGCAGCATTCTATGGTTATGAGGCCAACACAGGAAGGGTGATTTTAGAAAAGAAGAACTGGGAAGTTCCCGAATTGGTGGATGGGTGTGTTCCACTGCTGGCCGGAACCACTCTTTCTTGGAAGGTGCTTCGAAGGGAAGGGTAAGAAGGAACCGACTTCCCTGGTTCCCTCCCTTTTATTCCTTTGCCTATACTAAGGCCATGATTGCGATACCCGCTATAGACCTCATTGACGGACGTTGTGTTCGACTTACCGAGGGGGCTTTTGACACTGCTCGTGTCTATGAAGAAAACCCCGTGGCCATGGCTCAGAAGTTTGCGGAAGCGGGCGTCCATCGACTCCATGTGGTGGACTTGGATGCGGCCCGAGGTCAGGGGCAAAACCGATCCGTTATTGCCCAGATTCGTCAAGTTTTCCCAGGCATCTTAGATGTGGGAGGCGGCGTGCGTTGCCTTGATGATGCCCGAGCTCTCAGAGATGTGGGGGTGGATCTGGTGGTGGCCGGAACGGCCTTGGTGAAAAATACCAAGGATGTTGCCCGTTGGACCGCCGAATTGGGGCCCATTTTATCCGCCGGTATTGATGCCCGGGATGGTGAGGTGCGCATTGCTGGTTGGGAGGCTGGTTCTTCCATTCAGGCTGTTGACCTGGCCGTTAAAGCCCGGGAACTTGGAGCCGTGGAAATCATTTACACCGATATTTCCCGGGATGGTACCCTCTCCGGTCCAAACATCCCAGAAACCGTGGCCGTGGCCAAAGCCTCCGGACTTCCCGTTGTGCTTTCTGGTGGAATTGGTGGCATGAACGATTTAGAAGAATTAGCCAGAACGGCTCCTGAAGGCCTATCTGGAGTTATTTTTGGTAAGGCCCTCTATGAAGGACGCGTCCAATTGGATGAGGCCATCACACTATTTGGGAGGAACAAATGAGTTCATCAGATCCATCCTGGCCCCTCATTGTGCATATCGGAAATTCTTGTGTAGCCGCCCTGATGAATCGGAAAGCCTACCGGAAAAGCATTGAAAATGGCGTTCCTTGGATTGTGCATCCAGAAACCGGCCGTGTTCTTCCCTGGCCAGGAGACCCTCAAATTCAATCCCTTGCGGAAGGTCCGGGTAGTTTTGAACTCACTGTACCGGCGGACACCAATCCTCTTCCTTATGGGGAGGACTTACCGCCTCAGGTAAACCCCGACGACCGAAGTGAAATGGCCCATTCTTCTGAGCAAGAGAATTCTGCATCCACAGAAGATGTGCTTTCCGCTCTTTCCTCCCTCGTGGCCCAGCGCCACAGAGCCATGCCTGCCGGTTCCTACACCACCCACCTTTTTGAAAAAGGTCTGGAAAAGATTCGAAAGAAAGTGGGTGAAGAAGCCGTGGAGCTCATCTTGGCTCAAGAAAAGGATGATGTGATTTATGAGTCGGCTGATCTTGTGTACCACATGCTGGTGCTGTTGGAGGCCAGCAACTTGGAATGGAAGGCCGTCACTCAAGAATTAGCTCGGCGTCATCAGGACGGCTAAAATCGAAGAAAACGGAACATTCATCATGTTCCGTTTTTTTGAAGTTGCTCTATTTGAGGGGAGCTCCTGGAAGAGAGGAAATGAATTCCAGTGCATCCCCCTCGCCTTCTGTTTCAAAGGCTAAAGTGCGGGTTTTTTCCGTGAGAGGGTCAATCCAAACCACTTTCACACTGGAAGGTACACGAAAAAATCCCAGGATTCCTGCTCGTCCAGGATCCGCTGAGAATTCTTTCATAGTTTCCGTGGGGATGCGTAGAACGGTGTTTTCTCCACGTGTGCCTTTTCCTCCTAAAAGCATGGATGCCCAGCTGTGAGATTCAAAGGTTTGGTACCACAAGGCGTCTTCTGTGGTGTAGAACAGCCCCCATTCTGGATATCCCGCGTTGCTATCCATCAGGCGTCCAAGAATTTTTGACAGAATGGGTGAACCAATTTCTTCTTCACGATCGGCCCAGAAGTCTTTGGCATCCACCTGGTCTTGTTTTCCAAAAAGCATGGCTTATTCTAACCGTCTCTCCTCTGGGAATCGAGGTAAATTCACAAATCCTTCTTTTTTGTCTATAAATCCACACCAACTTCGTCAAACTCGCTGGTGGATTCTTCAGAGATTCGGCCGTTTTCCCTTCACCCCATGACCATCTCCCCCTATGATGGGCGCCATGGGTAACAGCATTTCCACATGGATTCAAAGTCTTGAGCTTTGGCCACTCATCATTGCTCTCATTCCAAACCTGATGTTTCGGAAATTTGGAGCACAACCTGGTGTGAAACGATCCGCAAGTTTGATTCATGCCATTGCCATTTTTTTCCTCACCATTGTTGTGGCGGGCCTTGTTGTGAAGCAGGGCTGGCAGGATTGGGTGTTCTTTGTTGCGGTGGGATTCACCGCATTGCTTCTTTTTCTGATCAGAAAAAAGGCGTTTCCTTACCAACGAACCTGTCCTCAATGTGAGGCCAAGCTGGATTTCCAAACCATCTATTTTATGGATGACCATCTGTGCCGCGAATGTCGGAAAGAAAAAATGGCTCAGGAAGAGGCTCAGGAATTGCTTGATGAAGAGTCCACTCCAGAAGAGGACGATTCTTCTCAGGAATAAACCTTGGGTTGACCCCCAGGGCCGTCTGCCCCGGGGTCGATCTAAAATCTTGAAACTAAGCCACAGGCAGAATGGCACCATCGGCAATGGCCGTCAGATCAGCCACAATGGTGTCATAACCGGTTTTATGACCTAAAAGAGCCTCTCGTTCCGCAATTTTTTCCCGGTGAAAGGCTTTGATTTCCTCATCCAGAGGCAGGTTTCCAAAGTCATAGAATCGGGCGGCACCGGTGGCATCTTTCACTCCCAGAACCCGTCCCGCCACCTGCTGACTGGTGGAGTAGGGCTGGTCCAGAATTCCGGATTCCACCGCCAGAACTGTTCCTTGAGCAATGTCTCCTTTCCCTAATTCCAACACGGCATCCAGGATGGCCCGCACCTCTTTTTCCACCATGGCGCATTCGGTTTCCAGAGTCGCTCCCTCAGGAGCGCTGGCTCCCTGGGGCCCCATCATGCTCAAAAACATCCGAGCATTCCGGAAGCTTTTGGCCGACCCCTCCGGGGTGGGGATGTGGTGGGCTTCATCAATGGTTCGGGAACCACAAATCTGAACATTGCCCATGGATCCAATCATGGTGAAGTAGGAAATCAAGGCGTAGACCTGCTCCTGGCTGGTGGGGAATCGGCCGGTGGGGCTGACACTGTAGGTGACGGTTTGCACATCGGTGTGACCGGCAGCATCCAAGTATTCCCGGGCCAGTTTTCTAAACACGCGGATTCCGGCCAGGTCTTGGATGAGATGGCCCTGTAGCCAGTTGTTCAACTGGATATGCTTCACGCCCTGAGCGGCGGCAATGAGCACTTCAATGATTTCGGGGGCAATCATCAGGGAGGGGGGGCTGATGGAAGGCATGGCCCCGCTCACGGCATAGAGGATGGGTACACCCATTTCTTCATAGCGTCCCATGAGGCGGTTCACGTATTGGAAATTCCGCAGGAGCTGGGCCACAGGAACATCTTTGGTGTAGTTCCAGAAGGAAATGAGGGGGCCTCCTGAATATCCGGTATGTCCGCCGGCCAGTCCAATTTCATGGGTGAGGCGGGCATCGGGTGAGGGGCCAAACATCATGACGGGACGGTGAATGGCATTGATGACTTGGCGGGTTTTTTCTACACCATGTATGGCAAAGGGAAAGCCATTGAGGACGGGTCGGCCGCTTTCTTGAGCTTTGGCCAGGCCTTCTTGGGCGCGTTCAAACAGGCAGTTGCGGGTGAAACTGTCAATGTAGGAGGTTAGGATGTCGGCCTCCCCCTCTTTTTCCATGTGCTGAAGAAGGGCGGTGTGGTTGGCAACAGTATCCGAGCCCAGGGAGGGGCAAAGAAGGGTTTCTCCTTGATTTTTGGCGGCCAAGGCCCTTCGGGCGGCATTCTTCATGGGAGGCATGGCGGCATGGTAAGCCACCGCTTCCTCCAAATTGACTTGAGCACCGGTGGGCCAGGAAGACAGCACTTCTTGGCGAGCGGCATCAAACTCCGCATCACTCCAGCGTTGATTGGATATGGTGTTCATAGAGTTCCTTGTATTGATCTTGGATTACCCGGCGGCCTTGGCTTCTGAAGGACGGAGTCCTAGAGCCTTTTCCAATTTAGCAATGACAGCATCGGGGAGTTGGAAGGGAGGAGCCACATCATCAAAGCCCATGTCCAGGAAGGTTTTCTCCGTCTCTTCCCAGGCCTCGGCATGAATCACCAATTGACCGCCAATGGTGAGAAATATGTTGCCAATTCCTGCGGCCACACATTTTTCCCGAAGACCTTCCACAAGCATGGCGGCATGGCCTGCCAGAGAGGAAATGAGAATGACATCAGCCTTGGTTTCCTTGGCTTTGGCCACAAAATCCTCCTGGCTGTTATGGATGCCCAGGGAATGAACTTCAAACCCATTGCTGCGAAGAGCATGCTCCAGGATGCGAACTCCTGTGACATGCACATCTTCTCCAATCACTCCGGTGACAATGACGCCTTTAGCAGGAATATTCACGGTTGTTCTCCTATTCCATGGTGTAGAGGGCGGCAAAGGTGCGCGCATCGCCGGTGAAGAAGTCAAGTGAGGTGATGCGAAGAGAATCGGCGTTCTCTCCAGCCAGGCTGTAATAGCCAATACCATCCAAACTAAAAAGTTGCTTGTCCGTTTTCCGGTCAAATTTGGTGACCCGCAGCATGGAGGAGGTTTTCATGCGCACCGGATCAATCATGATGTCCAAAGGTTCCAAATTTTCCCAAATGGTGAGATGGCCTTTGATGAGAAAATCCTGCCATTCCCGCCGATTGGGCATGTGAAAGGGATATTCTCCACCTTCCAGTTTGAAGTAGGCCGTCACTTTGATGTCTTCATCCCAGTAACGGTCCATTTTGGGCATGGTTTCCTCATCCTGAGCAAACCGGCTGTAATCTCGAAAGTAATCGTTCACAAAGGTCACAATGTCTTGGTATTCCACCATGGTGTTCTCCTAATAGCCGCCGGACATTTCTAAGATTTGTCCGGTGATGTTGCGGGCAGATGGGGTGCAGAGGAAGGCCGCCGCATCGGCAAGTTCCTCTTCTGTGGTGAGTCTCTTGGTGTCACAGCGGGAGGTCATGGCCTGAAGGACCTCATCAGTGCTGCGGCCGCTCTCCTTGGCCAGAGAAGGCAGACGAGAATCCTTAATCCGATTGGTGAGCACCAGGCCTGGGGCGATGGCATTGACGGTGATTCCCTGGGCCGCCACCTCACGTGAAAGACTAGCGGTGAAGGAATTCAATCCAGCCTTGCTCATGTTGTAGGTCACGGAGTGGGGAGGATTCACCCGGGGGGCCACAGATGAGATATTGATGATACGTCCATATCCCGCTTTCTTCATTCCTGGAAGAAGGAACTGTGTGATGAGGAAAGGGGCCACAAGATTCACGGCCAGCACGGAATCCAAGGCTTCTGCGGGTGTTTCAAGCACCGGACCCGTAAAGCCAGAGAGAGCCGCGTTGTTCACAAGGATGTCAATTTGTGGATGGTTCTGGAGAATCTGCTCCATGGCATGAGAGAGATTCTCCTGGTTTCCAATATCCACAGAATGAAATTCCACAGTGGCCCCAGTTTGGGTGAGCAGGGCCAGGGCTGCGTCTCCTTTTTCTTGGTTTCGTCCAAGAAGAATTAGCTGAGTCCCATCGGCAGCAAGCCTTTGAGCAATGGCTAAGCCAATGCCTCCTGCTCCACCTGTAATCAGAGCCGTTTTTTTGTTGAATTCATCATTGGACATAAACTTAAGCCTTCTTGTTCTCTACGCATTCAAAGAGGCTATGGGCTTCGGCTTTGAGGCGAAAGAAAAAAATACGTGCATGGGCACCTTGGCGAATGGGACCTTCCACTTGAAAAAGGGGATTGGCTTTCATGGCATTGTAGGTGGCGTCAATGTTCTGAACGGTCACACCCACATGGTGAAGCCCTAGGGGGGCCTCCCCCCCTGGTCCTTTAGTGCCAAGAGTTTCAAAAAACTCAATGCGAGAGGATTCTTCTCCCGCAAAAGCAATGTGCATTCCCACCTCTTCAAAGAGTTTGGGTTCTTCAACCGTGAATCCCAAAGCGGCCAGGGATTCCAATGTTGAATGAATATCGGACACCTTCACGGCCACATGGTGAACAGCTCCAAAACCAGAATCTTGTCCCGCGGTCTGTGCGGAATAGAGTGTTTCTTCTTCCGCGTTGATTTTTACACAAAGGGGTTCAGAGCATTTCACAGGCGAAGATTCTCCACCAAGGTGGGAGAAATTCGGTGGAAGAGACAAATATGGTTTTCCCCCACTCCGGAAGACACAATGAGGCATTTATCCCCGGCCTTCATTTTTCCTTCTTCAATGGCTTCAAGGTGATTGACCGCAGAGGAAGCCACAGCAATGTTGCCATATTTGGCCCAAGTGTCATGAATCCGGTCCTTGGGCACATCCAAGCATTGGCGCCAAGACTCTGGAGTCCAAGGAACAGGCTGGTGCGTGATGAGGAAATCAATGTCTTTCCGACCATAGGAGGTTTTGGCAAACATGCCGTCGGTGACGCGAATGATGTCATTCTGCGTTTCCTTGGCAATTTCCTTTTGCATGTCCTTGTCTAAGAATGTGACATACTCCTGAACATGACTGGGACCTTGGGATGTGGTTTTGTAGAGGGCCGGTTCTCGTTCTGCAAAAACAATGGCTTTGTGACGGCGGCCGATGCTGTGGGAATGGGAGGCAATGTAGCCATAACCTTCTTCCACCTCACCCACAATTCCGGCCATCGCTCCATCTCCAATGTACACACTGTAGTACGTGGATTTGTCATTGATGATGGAATCTAAAGAGCTGCCAACCACCAGAACTTTTTTCTTGAGCCCCATACGCACATAGGTCATGGCCACTTCCATCATGGTGATGAAGGAAGAGCAGCAGGTGTCCACATTGTAGGCCCCAGCATGTTCTAAGCCCAGTTTATGCTGCACCAAAGAGGCGTTTTGAGGAACGTGAAGATCAGGAACCAGGGAGCTGCAAAGCACCAGATCAATTTCGTTTTTATCAATTCCTGCATTGAAAATGGCCATGCCTGCTGCCAGGGTTTCGGCATCTGAGGACAGCATGGGATGGGGGCGAACAGAATTTCGAACAGATTCAGGATCCATGGGAACGCGTCGTCGTTCAACGGCTCCTTGAAAGGGATTCTCTCGCTTTTTTGGGGGAAGCTGAGCCAGCCAGGACTCATACCAGGGTTGGCTTTCCCAACCATCCCAGTTGGTTTCAACTCGGCCTGGTAGCAGAGCATCGTTTTCAATTGGGGCGATGTATTCGGGGGGGAGGAGGGTTTCTTTCCGAAGAAAATCGGCAAGAGCGCTGGCCTTTTCTGAGGGAACAGGTTTTGCAGGGAGGTATCCACCCATCGAAATCAAACCGGCATTCGCAAGGTGCTTCATTATTCATCTCCGTTTTGACTTAATTCTGAATTAGAGTCCGTAATGATGAAAAAATAGCTGTTGATGGAACGCGTGTCCAGGGAAAAATGGTTGGATGTTAAGTGGGTTAGGTAAGGTGTTAAACAAGAGTTTGAGAGTCATTTTTCAAACAATAGTCAACATCTAAAATATTTTTATTCAGCGTTTTTAGAACGACCCCCGCCTGAAAAAGGCGGGGGATTCATCTTTTATGGCTAGCGAAAATCAACTCTGTCCAGAGTTGTTGAAATTCCCTAATTGGACAACATAGCGTTGATGGCTGCGGCGGCTCGTCTTCCCTCACCCATGGCAAGAATCACGGTGGCCGCACCAAGAACGATGTCTCCACCGGCAAAAACCGTAGGAATGGATGTGCGTCCTGTTTCCTCATCCACAACAATGTTGCCCCGTTCATTCACCTCTAAAGAGGGCGTGGTTTGGCTAATCAGAGGATTCGACCCATTGCCAATAGAGGTGATGCAGGCATCACAATCAATGACATAGGTTTCTCCTTCAACAGGAATAGGGCGTCTTCGTCCAGTATCATCGGGTTCCCCCAATTCATAGCGCTGGCATTCAATCCCCTTTACCCGACCATCCTCATCACCAAGAATTTGGATGGGACTGGAAAGCAGGTTGAATTCCACACCTTCTTCCTTGGCATGATGCACCTCTTCCACACGGGCAGGAAGTTCATTCTCTGTTCGCCTATACACAATGTGGACAGACTCTGCTCCAAGCCGTACGGCTGTTCGAGCAGCATCCATGGCCACATTCCCCCCACCAAATACACAAACCTTTTTGGCGGCATACATGGGTGTAAAGGCCCGGCCCTTTTCATAGGCCTTCATGAGGTTTGAGCGGGTTAGATACTCATTGGCAGAGAACACGCCCACCAAGTTTTCACCTGGAATTCCAAGGAATTTAGGAAGACCAGCTCCTGTGGCCACATAAAGGGCGTCATAGCCATCTTCCTTAATCATGTCATCAATCTTACGGGAACGACCCACCAAGAAATTGGTTTGGAATTCCACACCCATCTCCACAAGGCTGTCCACATCGCGTTGAACAATGGCCTTGGGCAGCCGGAATTCAGGAATCCCGTACACGGTCACGCCACCAGGTTTGTGGAAGGCCTCAAAAACAGTGACCTCATGTCCTTCCCGGCGAATATCGGCAGCAGCCGTGAGTCCGGAAGGACCGGAACCTATCACAGCGACCTTCTTTCCTGATGCGGGGGCCACAGGGATGGGAGCAACAGCATCATGCTGCACCTCCCAATCGGAAACAAATCGTTCAATCCTACCAATGGCCACAGACTTTTCGGGATCTTTTTCCACGCGGCCCACCGTGCAGGATTCCATGCACTGTTTTTCCTGGGGACAAACCCGTCCACAGATGGCAGGCAGTAAGCTGGATTCTTTAATCACGGCCACCGAAGAGGCAAAGTCTCCTTCTGCAGCCTTGGCAATAAAACGGGGAATATCAATGGAGACAGGACAGCCCGCAACACAAGGAGCATTTTTGCATTGAAGACAACGCATGGCCTCCACCCGCACCTGGGCTTCGCTGTAACCCAGGGCCACTTCTTCCATGTTGTTCCGACGTTCCATGGGATCCTGGGAGGGCATGTCCTGCTGAGGAATGGCGCGTCTGTCTTTCGCCTTGAGCTCCATTCCATCGTATTTGTTCAAGAGCTTAAGGGCTGTGCAATCCAGCTGCTCTGGACTTGTGTATGCGCTCATCTTCAGGCCCCTCCTCGGCTTGTGCCAATGCGGCATCGGTGATCATCCTCATGGGATTTGTAGGCCTTGAGGCGCATCATCATGTTTTCAAAATCCACCTTGTGACCATCAAATTCTGGACCGTCCACACATACAAACTTGGTTTCTCCCCCTACGGTGACCCGACAGCCGCCGCACATTCCCGTTCCATCCACCATGATGGTGTTTAGGGAAACCACAGTTGAGATTTCATAAGGTGCTGTTGTGGCACAGCAGAATTTCATCATGATGGGTGGGCCAATCGCCACAACCTGAGCAGGAGGACGCTCGGAATCACAAAGTTCTTTCAATGGTTCGGTCACCAAAGCCTTTCGTCCTGCTGAACCATCATCGGTACAGATGATGAGATCATCGGCCAGGGCACGCATTTCCTCTTCCATCACCAGAAGCTCGGCGTTCCGCGCTCCCATGATGACAATGAGCTCATTGCCAATGGCTTTGTGTGCCTGAACAATGGGATGCATGGGGGCCACACCAATGCCTCCACCCACACACACCACTGGTCCATCCATCTTTTCAATATGGGTTGGAGTACCCAAAGGACCCAGAACATTGGCAATCTTTTCACCCGGCTCCATTGCGGCCAGCTTCATTGTGGAGGCACCAACAGCTTGGAAAATAATATCCACAGTCCCGGCCTCAGCATCTGCATCAGCTATGGTGAGAGGGAAGCGTTCTGCAAAGTCATTATCCAGTTGGATGATGAGAAACTGTCCCGCTTTCCGCTCTCGGGCAATGTGAGGAGCTTCAAAGCGAAAACGAAAGACATCGGCAGATAATTGCCGTTTATTGATGATTTTATTCATGTTTATCATCCTTTAATCGGTAAAAAACTCTCTTTTGGGAGAGGGGTATCCGATTTTTTGCCATAAAAACTCGCAGTTCACGATAAAGAATATCTCCTAAATCGGCAATCAGCTAGAGGAATATAATTGAGAAAAAAATCTCGATTAAAGAGAATTTCAACAGACAAAGCCTTGGTTCTAAGGGCTGTTTCATGATGGGAATTCCGTCCCACTCTGCAGCTCAACACGTCCCAACCAGGTTTGGACATGGATGGAAGGGAACCCTGAAGAATACAGCAAAGGGCTATACCTTTCCGGCTCATGGATGGTAAAGAGAAGCTCCTAAGGGACAACTCACAATGCAAACAGCCCACACACCCATAAAATTTCTTCTCTTTTTCATTGATGGTCTTGGCCTTGGTTCTGCGGAAGAGGAAAATCCTGCCCTGGAACTTTTGGCCGACTGGGGCATCCCCCAACTTTCTGCACAAGCAGCCCCTTCCACCCATCCCTCCGGCCAGCTTTTTGCCCTTGATGCCACTGGAGGCCTACCAGGAATTCCGCAATCGGCCACAGGCCAGGCCTCTCTCATGTGCGGAGAAAATGCCCCAGCCCTTCTGGGCTATCATTTGACCGCCTTACCCAATGAGCCGCTGGTGAATCTCATCCAAACTCATAACCTGATGAGTGCCTTGGCCCAGCAGGGCATCAACGTCACCGCATCAAATCTCTATTCCCAGGAATTTTTTCAGGCTCGACAGGGAGGAACACGGAATCGGCTTCCCGTATCAACCCTTTGCATCCAATCCTCTCAAACCCCGTTTCGGTTCAAAAAAGATTATGAGGAAGGCCGGGCTCTCTTTGCCGATCTCACCAATCGCTTTCTCTTGGAGCGGGGAGGTTCGCTTCCCATCATCACTCCAAAGGAAGCCGCTCACCGCATGGTTAACATTCTCCAGGAAGCGGATTTTGTGTTTCATGAACTTTTTTCAACAGACAGTTATGCCCACAAGGGCCGGCATCAGGACTTGCAGCTCTGTCTTTCCGAAATCCGCGAATTTCTGGCTCATTTGAAAATGCTCACCAACCCCCAAGAGCTCTGCATTGCTCTGGTGAGTGATCATGGAAACTGTGAAGATCCCAGTTCTGCCAACCATAATCGCAATCCAGTCCCCTTGGCTCTGCTCACAGAAAATCAGGCTGTTTTGGATGCGTTTCAAGGCGTGGAGGCCCTGGAAGATGTGAAATCAGCCCTTCTCGCGGCCTTTGCCCGTCCCCATGAACAGGAAGGATATCCTCCCAGTGATTGGCTTTAATTTTTCGGAATAAAGAACGACCCCGGCCTGAAGGCCGGGGTCGGATCAAGGACATTACACGTTGCCGCAGGCGGCGTACAGGTTGGCAAATAGAGTGGGAATCTGAGCCTTGGGCAGGGAAGAGAAGGCCACACGAATCAAGTCACCCAGAGCAATCACTCCCGTGTCGTAATTCTTTAACAGTTCCTGGCGAACAGCTTCCGCATCACCGGTGGCAATCCGAACACACATGAAGTATCCCGAGTTGTAGGGCAGGGCCACAAAGCGCTGTGCATATTCTGGGTGAGCCGCCAATTCCGCATCCACCGCATCATGCCGTTCTTTGAGAAGGGCAAAGGCTCGGGCCTTTTCCCCCGCGTATGCGGGGTCGTCATAAGCGGCCAAAAGAAGAGACTGGGCTAAGTGGGAGTCATTGGAGATGCTTCCACGCACTGTACCAGCGGCCTTGTCTTCTAAAGCCGCCAGGGCTTTTGGGGAGAGTCCTTTACCGGCAAAGGTGAGGAATCCCACACGGAAGCCCCAAACGTAGTCTTCCTTTGTAGCGCCATCCACTTTGCAGGCCACCACATTTTCATGGAGATTGGTGAAGCGGACAAAGGGGGACTCTTCATAAATTCCCTCACGGAAAACCAAACCAAAATAGGCATCATCGGTCATCACCAGAACGGTTTTTCCCGCTTCAGCGGCTTTCAAAACAGCCGCTTCAATGGCATCCATTTCAGCGCCAGTGGGGGTGTAGCCCGTGGGGTTGTTGGGGAAATTGAGGAGCAGAATTTTCTTTTCACCTGGTGCCAGGAGGGTTTCTTCCAAACCTGCGGTGTTGAACCCGGCTTCAGGACCGTCGCCATTGAAGGTTTCAAAGGTTTCCAACTTGGCGCCATGGGCTTCGGCAAACACCAGGCGGTAGTTTCCCCAAAAATGGCGGGGAACAATGATGGAATCACCTTCGTCCACAAAAAGATAACCGGCAACAGAAAGCCCATGCGTGAGGGCATTGGTGACAACAGGGCGGGAAAGGGTGGCATCCTTCAAGGAAGGATTCTTCTCTTTCATCATCTGTGCCCATCGGTCACGTAGTTGGGGTTTTCCAAAGCTTGGAGCATAACTGAAGGCATCGGCGGGGTTCAGTTCAATCCGTGAGGCCAAAGGAGCAAGGCGCAGAGGAGTGCCATCATCTTCTTTGGCTTCTCCAATGGATGCATTGATGGCTTTGCCCTTGGCATCCATTCCCTGAGCCACCAGGCCCTTGCGTGGGAAGAATATGGCCTTACCTTTCTGGGAAAGCAGTCGGAGTGCGGCAGCGCCCTCAGTTTGGAGAACGGCATTCAATTCGGCAGCTTGCGGATTCATGGAAACCCCCGTTGTGTGTGGTTTAGTTCATAGTCTACCGATTTTCCAATCTATGGGAAGCATAGAGCCTTCCAACTTTTCTTTCTCTGCGCCATGGGGATGCAGGGAGTGGGGAAGGGTTTTGCACCACATAAAGAAAATCAAAATAGGCGGGGAAATTTGGCACATTTTTCTTCACTTGGGAGATTTTTGCACAGTAGTTCTGGCCATTTCTAACAAAATGTTTAAGAAGTGTAAATGTGTTAAATGCTTATATATAAATGAAATAAAAATATTTTAATAAGTTGGCACGCCCATTGCTTTATGTCTGGCAACAACACAAGCAACAAGGAGTTTGCAATGAACGCATTCTATAAAATTGGATTAACCTGCTCGATGATGATTTTTGGTGGTTTTGCCGCTTTTGCTCAGGGAGCCAATGATTCCACACCCAGTGGAACCACAGATACCATGGCCATAGAAACTGGGGCTTTCACGTCCATTTCACTTTCCGGTCTTGATTCTGTTCGCATCATACCAGGGAATGACGATGCTCTTTCCATTAGCGGCGATACAGCTTATCTCAACAATGTTGAATGGACAAACACGAATGGTATGCTCTCCGTTGGAACGGATTTTTCTGCAACGGTTCCTCTCGATGTGACTGTCACTGTGAAAGATTTGGATGGTCTTCGCTTGGAGAATGGAACACGGGCTGTGATTGATGCCATGGATGCTGGTGATGACCTTTCCCTCTTCATTGAAGAGGATAGCGAACTCAGCACCAATGGTGCCTTGGAAGTGGGTATTCTCTCCGTGTATAACAAGCGTGGATTTGGCGGATCTTTAGAAGTAAAAGCGGATCAGCTCTTCTTTGAAAGCAACCATGGTCTGCTTGATCTTCAGGGCCAATCCACCATGATTTCTGGTCGGCTGATGGGTTCTGCAGATGCGAATATTACAGCCAGTGTTCAGCAGGGCGACTTTGATTTGTCCAACACCAGCGCACTGGAGGCTCAGCTTCCTGGTTTGAGTGCTGTTAGTATCAGCAGCAATCAGGATGCTTCAGCGAGCATCTCGATGAATGGTCGGGTTCGGGCCATGGGATATGGAGACAGCAGCATCAAAGTCACTGGTTCGGTAAAATCCGACCGGGTTTATGAAGATGATGATGCATCGGTGGTTGTCCGAAACTCATAAATCAAGGAATCTCCCTTGATGGTTCATAAAAAAGCCCCCCTTGAAGGGGGCTTTTTTGATTTTGGAGCATTGAAATGGGCACTCACCCGACAGATCTATGAAATACGGAAGCGGGAAACCGCGGTTCCACAAGCGGAGATGTTCTGGGCATTCTTGACTTCATTTTCCACAATGCTTTTTACAGAATGAGCAATGGTCTCAGATCCTGTTCGAATCAGTGCCATACGTTCGTTGATAGTGACGGTGATGGTATTCAAATCGGTGACAGCGGAAAGAATGTCTTGGTTTCCGTTTTTCATTTCCCGTGAACCATTTTGAACCTCTCCTGTGATATCACTGAGTACAGCAAGGGCTTTCACGATTTCATCGCCCCCTCGCTGCTGTTCTTCCATGGCATTGGTGATTTCGCTGTTGATTTGTGCCACTTTCCGCACTTCATCATAGATGGCATCAAAACGGGTTGTGGCAGAATCAAAACGATTCACAACGGTGGTGATATCGGTGATGACTGTTTTCAGTGTTTTGGCAATGGATTCGGATTGCTGGGTGGAGGATTCAGCCAGCTTCCGAATTTCATCTGCAACCACAGCAAAGCCTTTTCCAGCCTCTCCAGCATGAGCGGCCTCAATGGCGGCATTCATGGACAAGAGGCTTGTTTGGGCTGCAATGTTGGAAATCATATCATTGGCGGCCAGCAAATCAGAGGAAGCGCCAGAGATGGAGCTAATGGCATCATTCATGGCAGCCAATTCTTCTTTCCCAGTTTCGGATGATTGTTGGAGCGTGGATACAGAGTCCGCTGACTCATGAACGATGTTCTGAATAGAAGCGGTGTTGGCCACCATTTGGGTGATGGCAGCAGAAGATTCACCCACATTGGCTGCCTGCTGTTCAATGGACCGATCCAAAGACAAAATGTTCTGGGCAATTTCTTCTACAGCACCGGTGGTTTGCAAGAGATTGGCCCGTTGGGCTTCCAGGCCATCGTTGGTTTCTCCCACCGCAGATCCAATATGACTCACGGCTTCTTCTGTCACTTCAACACTTTCTTTGAGAGCATTTCCGGCCTCTGCCAAATCCTTGGTGATGCCAAGAGTACCGCTCATGGTGCTTTGAAGAGAGGCCATAAAATCATTGTATTTGATGGAGAGTAATCCAAGTTCATCCCAACTGGTACGGGGACAACGAATGGTGAGATCACCATTCATACCTTGTTCTAAGTATCCTCGAAGTTTATTGATGGGCTGGATAATGATTCGGTGAAGTTGATAAACATTGATTGCTGAAAAAAGAATGCTGAATAATCCCACCGTTGAGAGCTTGTTGAACACAGCATGGAATTCCCCTTCTGTGGCATGAGCCACCGTCACAGCGGAAGCAATAATGGTGAGTAGGATTCCAAGGGCAATGAACATTCCCAGGAAGGCAATACGAAAGGTGAGGGACATGGGGATGTAGTCTGAATCAAAACGTTGTTTCCCTGTTCGCTTTTCCAGCCAAATGAAGGCACTTACTCCAGGAGGAAGGGTACAAAGCATGTTGGTACCAATCCCCAATCCGTACGCTTGAAAGCCCAGCATTGGCACTTGGAATTCTTTGTAGCTGAGGGCCAGGGAGATCCCCAGGGTACAAAAGCCAAAAGAAGAAAGAAGAAAAGCCACGATGAAGAACCGGATTCTTCTGGCGCAGCGAATTCCCGCATTTTCATCATCAGAATCCGCTAATTCAACAGTCTTTCGGACAAAATAGTGCATTCCAACAAGATCAAGAATGATGAAGCCAATGATGAAAACAGCAGAAAGAGGGTGGGCCAACATGTTCCCCATCTCTTGAAAAGTAAACAATCCAAGAAAGATGCAAAATATGAACCACATCAATGGAGCTAGGAAGAGGGCGATGAACAATGGGAACAGGATGTGTCGGGCAATAACCCTGTTGTAGCGGAGCATGTAGTAATCCTCAGGAGTGGTTTAGCCTTTTTTTATTCACACATGTTCATCGATGTAGAACGAGAGGTCAATATCCTTTTTTTATCTTAAGTTTTACAATAAATGCTAAAATAATAGAAATTTAGCAGGATTTGCTCGTTCTCAAATGGCCATGAATAAGTGAAGTTTTTCCAGTGGTTTGGGACTCCAGTTCATGTCTGATAGCTCTTCCGTAAGCAATCGTCCTCGACAGCTCTAAGCCCCTCCTGTACACTGCATTCAACCCTCCTTGGTAGAGAAAGCTGACATGAAGAAAGTGAAACTCGTTCTATTCCATTTATGGTTGTACTTCATCAACTACCTCACAAAAATCTTCCTTTTCCCCTTTATGTATTTCAAGTTGAATACACGGTATTACAATTTGAAGGCGGTTTGGGGAACACGGGGTCCCTACCTTTTGTTACCCAATCACACGAATCACTGGGATCCCTTCATCATTTCTACCTGTACTCCCATTCCTGTTCGTTGGGTGGCCTCGGATGCCCAATTTCGAGAAGCGTTCAAAACCATATTGCTCATGGTGGGGGCCATTCCCAAAGTAAAATCCCAATCGGATATGGTGACCCTTCAGGGGGTGAAAGAGGCCATGGCTCTCCGACAGGCTGCTGGCATCTTTCCGGAAGGCATGCAGAACTGGGGAGGAAAAACAGAGGAACTCATTCCTGCAACCGCAAAGCTTGTCCGTTTTTTGAAAGTTCCAGTGATTGTTCCCCTCATTAAGGGAGGGTTCCTCTCAAAACCGCGTTGGTCCTGGCAGAATCGAAAATGCCGAGTCGAGGTGCATTTCCAAAGAATCATCAGTGCAGAAGAAATCAAAACCATGAAGTTGGCGGAGATTGAGCGGCGAATCAAAGAGGCTCTCTGCCATGATGATTTTGAATGGCAAAAAACAGCCTTGGCTCCGATTGCTGGAGAACAGCGGGCAGAGCATTCCGAATTGGCCCATTATGCCTGTCCTTCATGCGAGAAGATTGGGAATCTTCGTTCCCAGGGAAATCGTCTCTTTTGCACCTGTGGCTATGACGTTCATGTGGATCAGTATGGATTCTTCCAATATCCCCAAGAGGGACCTTCCTTTAAAGCCCCCCATGAATGGATCTCCTGGCAAAATCGACATATGGTGGAGTTGTTTCGAGAGACCTTGAGTAATGCTCAGCCTGGGGATGATCCCGTGTTGCTCAGGGATTTTGATGTCACCCTCATGCGAGGAGAACGTGCACGCCCCATGATGCCCATGCATCGTGGGGAGGTGCGCTTGTACCGGGACCGGTTAGAAATTGGAGAAGAGGGAACCGAATTGTTCTCCATTCCCATTAAAGAAATGACCGGTGGAAACACATTTAAGCAAAATAAGTTTGAATTTCATTATGACCGAGCCCAGTATCGACTGCGGATGCCCTCGCGAAGAATCTCGGGTTACAAGTGGGAAATTGCGGTGAACGGTTTACGGGGAATCCTCATTGAAAGGGGAGAGCTCTAGTGCCTGGTTTGATCCTTGCTATTTTCAGCTTTGCTTTTCCACTGTTACTCATTGTTTTAAAAGAGCGCTCCCAGGCGGCTTGGTTTGCCAAGGTGAATCCGGTGATTGCCTGTTACATTGCCGGAATCCTCCTGGCCAACATGGGATTGGTGCCAGCAGAGGCAGCAGAAGCCTTGGATCTTGTTCAAACCGCTTCGGTGGCCCTTTCCATTCCGCTCCTTCTTTTTACAGTGAATTTGTCTCGTTCCAAGAGCTTAACAGGAAGAGCCGGACTGTCCATGGTTTTGGCGGGCGGGAGTGTGATGGTGATGGTGGCCCTGGCTCATGTGATTTTTCAGGGTCAGATTGAGGAAAGTGCGCGTGTTGCCGGTATGGTGGTGGGGGTGTACACCGGTGGTACTCCTAATCTGGCGGCTATTTCCAAAGCTCTGGGTGTGTCGCAAAGCGCTTATCTGACAGTCCACACAGCGGATTTGGTTTTTTCTTCATTGTACTTGCTTTTTGTGATGACTCTGGCCAAACCTTTTCTGGCAAAAATTCTTCCAGCCTACACCCGTCCGGAACATCATGGAGAACTCCAAGTCGAGGAACTGGAAGATGATTCCTATGGACTGCTTTTGCAACGATCTTCCATTCCAGGGATGGTCCTGTCGCTTGTGTTTGCCCTTGTTGTTGCTGCTCTTGGCGGAGCGGTGTTCCTTTTGGCTCCGCCAGAATCGGCCATGGTTCTCACCATTTTAGCCCTCACCACACTCAGCTTAGGAGCCTCTTTTTTGCCCTTTGTGCGAAAGCAAAAGATGAGTTATCCCCTGGGACAATATTTGATTTTGGTGTTCTGTGTTTCTGTTGGAGCACTGGCGGACTTAAAAATCCTTGTTCAGGCGGCTCCCACACTCTTTCTTTTTGTGGGACTCTGTCTTTTTGGATCCTTTGCTCTGCACATTCTCTTGGCAAAAGCGGTGGGAATTGATGGAGATACCGTGCTCATCACATCCACCAGTGCCATCTGTTCTCCGCCCTTTGTGGGTTTGACGGCCTCCACCATTGGAAATAAGGACTTGATTGCTCCGGGTATCACCACGGGACTCCTTGGACATGCAGCAGGAAATTATCTGGGTGTGTTGGTGGCCCGTTTGCTCACAATGATGGCCTAGTTTAGGCCGACCCCTCGAGTCCCTCGAGGGGGGCTTTGCCATGGCGGGAGCGGAGCTGTTGCACGGCTTTTTGAACACCCTGAACAGAAAGCACGCGTCGGAGAAGGGCCTTTTTCCCCGGAAGATTGGTGAGCATCAGCCCCACAAAGAGAGTGAGAAGCCCCTGACCTGGAAGAACGAGTAAGAACAGCCCTAAAAAAATCAGCAACACACCAAAAACATTCTTGAGAACAAGAAGAATGAGATGCAGGAATTGATGAGGAAGGCTCTTTTGTCGAGACCGTTTTGTTCGTGTGAAGGCATCAGAAGGAAGCAGCACAAGAAGAATGGGAATGATGATGGGTGTGAGGATAAAAAGAAGAAGGGATGCTCCTACAAGAGTCTTTAAGAGAATGGGATGGGCTTCAGGGATTGTGAGCATGAATTGAATAAGCTGAGGCCAGGACTGGTTTGCCAGCACGAACAGGCTCCTTAAATGAAATCTTCCTAAATTGGCTTTCACTTTAACGTATTTTGGATTGGCATTGAAACTTCTTAGAAGCGAAGTTCATGATATGGTTTCTTGGCCTCTTCCCTCAGATTCATTACGGTTCTGTAATCATTCAATCCAATGTTTTCTTCCTCCTTCTATAGTTTCAATGGATCTCCTGTGATAAATGTTGGTTACAAAAATAGGAGTAATTATTGAAAGCCTACATTTATATTTTTCTCAGCGTACTATTCGTGGTGGGTTGCAGTAATCCTGTTACTCCAGGCCAAGAGATGCCGAATGCCAAGTTTAATAGCATCTATGTTAGCACCCCCACTCAAGTTTGGCCTCTCACTCCTGCTCTTTCTCAGGATGTGACGGATTATCGTGTGGGGTTGCCGCTAGGAACCACATCGGTTGTTTTCTTAGGACAAATCACGGATTCATCAGCCACAATTGATCTCACCAGTTTGACCGCAACAGCACCAGATGGTTCAAATCTTACGTACACCCAGGATTCAGCCACAGGGGCCATTACCTTCACGAATCTTCAGGATGGAGAAAATACGGTTCGTGTGAATTTGATTCAGGATGGAACACCAAGAACCTACAGTCTTGTTTTTGATGTCAGTCTGACTCTCAGTGCTTCTGTGATAAATCCTGATACCAGTGTGTATGAAGGAGCAACCACCACTTTCATGGTTCAATTGACATACAGCAATGGGATTCGCTACACCCCTGAAAATGATGTGACAGTGAACTATACCGTTACCCCAACGGGGGGTGCCACAGCCTATTCCTCTGGTGCCGAAGGTGAAGACTGGTCTAATCCTGGAACAACAATCACTCTTCTTCCAAGAGATTCCTTTGGATTTGTTGCAATCTCGATTCAAGATGATGTCATTGATGATCAGAATGAAGGCCTCACATTCACATTAACAAGTGTGACAGAAAATGGTGCAACCATTCCTCTGCATCCCACTCAACGATCAACATCTGTAGAAATCCTTGATGTTGTGACGTACAGCATCACAGCAGGTTCCATGAATGCAACAGAGGGTGGTGCTCCATTCACAGTATCCCTGCAAAAATCACGAGACTTCTCACCAGATGTGGCGTTCTCCTATCAAATCCAACCAGTAACCAGTTACAACAGTGCTGATGTTGTTGGTGTGGATGAATCGGATTACTCCGTTCAAGAATCCAATGGTGATGGAGTGTCTCCCCTTGTGTTTTCAATGGATGAGGCCGGAACAATGACTCTGAGCATTCTTCCAACCGACGATTCTCTCACTGAATCGTTGGAGTATGGCCAGGTGGACTTTGCATTTGCTGGGGATATTCCTGATGGAGTGCGAATAGAGGCACCTGTTGAGCCGTTGATTTTCTCCATCACAGATAACGATTAAAGACTGTTTCTAAATCGACCCCGGCCAGAGGCACTGGCCGGGGTTATTTTCCACGGTGAATCCTACCGTAAAATCCCCGGCGGGTTTCTGCCCGCCGGGGTCGATATAAAACGCGTTAACCTTTCACCGCTCCTGCTGCAATACCTTTAATGTAATAGCGTTGCAAGGAAAGGAAGAGAATGATCACAGGTGTGGCTGTGAGCACCAGTGAGGCAGTTTGGCCACCGTAGTCTGTGGAAAAAGTTCCCGTGAAATTGGCAAATTGGAACAGAACCAGAGTGCCTTTTTTCAAGATGATGTAGGGTAAAAGGAAGTCATTCCAAACCCAGATGATGTCCAGAATTCCCACAGTGACGGTGATGGACGTGAGAAGGGGAAACACGATGGTGAAGAAGGTTCGAGCCACACCAGCCCCATCAATGGATGCCGATTCTTCCAAACTGGCGGGCACTCCTTTGATGAATCCATGGTAGAAGAATACACCGACGGGAACGCCGAGTCCCCAGTACATGAGAACCAGTCCCATCAGATTCAGAGACTTCATATCGGTGGCCAAAACAACCAAGGGCACCATAATCACCTGGAAGGGAATCACCAGGAAAAACGCAAAGAAGGCAAACAAAAATCCGGAAACTTTTCCCTTGTTGCGCACCATGGCCCAGGCGGCCATAGAGCTGAAGAGCAGAATTCCTAGCACACTCACAAGGGCCAGAAAGAGGGTGTTGAAAAGGGCTTTAAAAAAGGTGACTCCATCACCAGAAGCGGTGAGTACACGATGGAAGTTGTCGAGTGTGAAGGCGGAGGGAAGCCCCACGGGATTTGTGGTGATTTCTGCATCCAACTTAAACGCATTGATGAGAACAAACACGGCGGGATAGATGAAAATCAGGGCTGCAACAATCATCAACACTTCTAAAACGATGTTGGTGATCTTACGTCTTTGGACGGCGTTGTCTTTGTTCAGGCTGAGCATTAGAGTTCCACCTCCCGTTTTTTTGTGGCCCGTACTTGGAGGCCGGTGATGGTTCCAATCACCAGCATCAAGAGAATGGCCTTGGCTGTGGCCAAACCGGCTTGTCTGTCCACAAAAGCATCGCGATAGATGTTGATGGTGAGATTCTCAACGCCCATGGTGCTGGTGGTGGAGGGGTACAAGGCAAAGATGATGTCAAAGGTTTTGAGCGATCCGGAGATGCTTAAGAACAAAGCAATGGTGATGGCTGGAACAAGCATGGGAAGAATGATTCCTGTGAACCGTTTGATCCCACCAGCGCCATCAATGGCTGCGGATTCCAGGATGTCTTGAGGAACATTTTGGAGACCGGCCAAGTAGATGATCATGTAATACCCCATGGCCTGCCAGGTGGCTACCGTAACGGTGAGGGCTGGTGCCACATCGGGATTGGAGAGCCATCGACTGGTTCCTGTGATGAGAGGGAACACATGGCTGAACACCAATTGCCAGATGAATGCCACAACAATCATGGACAGAACATTGGGTATGAAGAACACAGAGCGGAGCACATTCTGGGTTTTGAGTTTCCGGTCTAGGGCAAGGGCAATGAGAAGTGCCAGTACATTGACGGCAATCACATTGGAGATGGAGAAGAAGGCCGTGAAAAGAAGCACGCCCATGCGGTTGCTGTAATCAAACCAATTGGAGCTTAAAATACTCTTGAGCCGAGCGGCATCATACACTTCAACAGCACCATTTTCCAAAAGAGTCTGGGATTCAGGACTGAGTGACCCATTGGCAGCCGCTGTGATGGTTGAGGTCATGATGGCTTGCACATCCAAGGTTTGGGAGTTTTTTGCAGCGGCTTCTACCGCATCAAGAAACCCTTCCCATTCATCTCCAATGTCTTCTTGTGCCAACAATTCCTTTGCAACAGAGAATTTTCGACCTTTTCGTGGGAAGTGGGTTTCATCCAGAAGATAGTTCTCACCGTTGATGCGATAGAGGGATTTGATCAAATTGGAGTCATAGGATGAGGTGATGTTAGGAAGGAAATTCTCTTCAAATTCTTTTTTGGGGATGCTCAGAGCCTTGGTTAAAGGATCGCCAGGTTTGAACCGCACAACTTGGAGTTTCTGGGGCCAAAAGTCGGGCTCTGAATCACTGGAAAAGAGCTTCATATAGTTGGCCAAGCCCACAAATCGGAAATTGGGGTTGGTGTATCCAGCTTTTGAGAAAAGTGCCATGGCGCGATATTTCTTGTAACCGCGAAGGGACTTTTCGTCAGTTTCTTGTTTTCGATATGTCCCCTGCCCTTCGTCTTTGATGTAGTAGGTATTGAGAAAGGCCTGCTGGGAGGGATTAAGATTCGCGAGAACCTCGTTTTCAAATCGGTCAATGGGAATTTGCACAGGAACCCATGGACCCACGCCGTCCCAATTGGTAGTGGACAGCCAAAGTCCCATGAGCATGGGCACAATCGCGAACATCACGTAGAGGATGAGGGCCGGTGAAACGAAGGCAGCAAAAGTACCCCATCGTTTGGCCTGGGTGCTTACCATCCCAAACTCCTTGCATCTCGGCACGAAGCCGCCAGGCGGTACGGATCCGCCGGTAGAATAAAAAGGACGAATGCCTTGGGCCTTCGTCCCGATTTTGTGATTTGACGATGTCTTCGCCAGAAGACGTTTCCCCTATTGTTTTCGCAGTATTGCTTGAGCAATGCAACGGGGAAACGCCGTATGATCAGCGCTATGGCCAATACTCACCCGTCTCCCGTCTGATCACCAGACGGGAGGAAGAGTTTATGGCTGGTAGTTCTCTACCCAAGAGCTGTTGATGCTGGCCACAACTTCTTCAGCAGTGGCGGCACCCAAAGCGTAGCTGTGTGCACCATTCTTGGTGGCCTGTTCCCAAGTGGGAGTGGGAGCAAGCTGGAATTCCCAAGGGTAGGCACCTGTTGCAGAGCTGGCCATCAGGTCTTGGAAGGGCTTGTCCATTGCACTTAAGTCAGCGCCTTTGAAAACAGAGGTGAGTTTCACATCCTCGGTCCAAATTCGCACAGCTTCTGGATTGCTCAACCAGTTCAGGAAGCTCAATGCCGCTTTCTGTTCCGCAGGGCTGGACTGGGCAGAAGCCGTGAAGGTGGAGTCCACATCCGCAAAGAACTTGTTCTCATCCGCATTGTTGGACCAGGGGAAGGGAATGAAACCACATTTGAGGTTGGGGTTGGTTCCAATGGCAGGACCATAGGACCAGAGACCCTGAACCATCATGGCCGCTTCTTCCTGAGCAAAGGCAGCCTGCTGTTCGTTCCAGTTCATCTCAAAGGCCTGTTCATCCATGTTGGCCACGTACCAGTCAATGATGCGGAACATCTTTTCAGAGTCCACCACAGCACCCCAGTCTGCTTCACCGGCGTTCATGGAAGCGGCAAACTCAGCAACACCTTCGCCACCCACTTTGGCACCAAGCATGGAACCGTGGAGCATGGAAAGGAAGTGGCCAATCGACCAGTTTTCCTTCAAAAGACCAGCAAAGGGAGTCACACCATTGTCTTGGAGAATGGCGGCCACTTCCTGGAGCTCAAGATAAGTTGTGGGGGGCTCAAGTCCATATTCTTCAAAAATGTTGATGTTGTAGATGATACCAATGCCGGCAAAATCCATGGGAACAGCATACTGCTTGCCTTGGTAGGTGACGGCAGGAAGAGCGGCATCAATGACTTTTCCCATGATGGGCTGGGAGCTCAAGTCAAGAACATAACCATTCTTGGCATTTTCAATAATGGCGGACCAGCCAGGCTGCTGCATCAAATCTGGGAGTGTTCCAGCGGCGGCAGCGGCGGCATTGGTTGCCCCACCATCATTGGGATGGATTTCAGTAACAATTGTGACCTGGGGATATTCAGCACTAAAAGCATCAAGCAGAAGAGGAAGGCTTTCCGTAATTTCCTGCTTGTAGTAGCTCATGTTGATTTCAATGGCATCAGCAGACGCTTCTTCTTCTTTTTTACAATTGGTAAAAATGAAGCCGGAGAGCAGGGCGATAATGAGGACGAACGACAGTTTTTTCACTGTTCACTCCTAGGGGTGGTTTGATGCTGATCATTTGATTACTTCTTCAAGCAATCGGTGACCTTAATGGGATTTTCCATGGAATGGAAAACCTGCAAGAACCTTGCATGGATGAAAAAGGTTTTGTGCAAGCCCTTGCGCGAATCATTGTTGGCGGAGAGCGAGCAGTTGTCAAGAAGAAACTGTTATTTGCGGGTAGTTCCGAATAAACTATGGTTATTTCCGGATTTTTGCTCATAAGGTTGTGGAAAATTGCGCATTAGAGACAGTTTTTCATGGCATGTTTGTGCAAATAACGGCATAATCTGCCTCATGCGCGTGACCATCACTGATGTTGCAAAAGAAGCAGACGTATCCGCATCCACTGTTTCCCGTGTGATTCATGATCATCCTCGGATTAGTGAGGAAACCAAGAATCGGGTCAGGGAAACCATGGAGCGATTAGGATATTATCCAAATGCTCTTGCCCGAGGGCTTGCAAAAGCGTCAACAGGCAATTTGGGACTCATTCTTCCCAACTCAAAAGAAAATCTGTTTACCAATCCCTTTTTTATTGAAGCCATGCGCGGAATTGGTGTGGAAGCCCAGGCTCGGGGCTACAACATCATGTTCTCGTTTTCGAATAACCCAGAGGAAGAAGTGGGTTTTCTCCGTAACTACATCAATAGCCGTTGGGTGGATGGAATCATTCTGCTCACAACCCGGGAGAATGACCGCTGTGTGTCGTATCTGCAGGAAAAGCGGTTCCCCTTTGTTGTGGTTGGGCGGCCGGATTCTGCCCGATCCGCTCTTTGGGTGGATAATGACAATTTTCAAGCCGTGTACAATGTTACAAATCTTCTGATTGATCGAGGATGCCGAAACATCGCTTTTCTTGGTGGCCCCGGCACCTTCAGTGTGACGCGAGACCGGCTTCATGGTTTTCGCCAAGCTCTGGAGATTCGCGGGATTCACCCAGATGATGCGCAAATTGGTCTTGGCCCAGATTTTAGTGAGGCTGGTGGTCAAGCTTCCATGGAAAAAGTTTTGGCCTCGGGCGTTCCGGATGCTGTGGTCACCACGGATGACTACATTGCCTTTGGAGCTCAGGAAGCCCTTGATGCTGCTGGAGTTGGTCCCGTTGCTGTGGTGGGCTTCAACAATACCATGCGGGGGAGGTATCAAACTCCATCACTCACATCTGTTGACGTCAATCCTGCCGCATTAGGTGCTGGTGCTGTGAGCCTTTTGATTGATGCTGTGACAGGTGTGGAGGGTGCCGCTGATCATAAAATCGTGGATACACGGTTGATTGAACGGGATTCCACAGCGTCTCATTGTTTTTGCTGTGGGGGATCGTTCTAAATCGACCCCTTCGGGGGCAAGAAAAACGCCCGGTAAAACCGGGCGTTTGGTAAAGATCACAACCCATCATTCACATGGTGAAATGAGCCATGAAGATATTATTTAAATATGGCGAATCCAAGGCCAATCTCATGGCGAAGGATGCCGCTGAAGTCCTGTTGCATCACAGCACCATATTCAGCATAGAGGAATAAAGCTGTGATCCGACCACCAAGCACAAGGTTGGATGTGAGAAGGCTGTTGATGTCCTTGGCTGTTGCCAGGTTTCCACCCCAACCCACAAAGGCTGTGAGGGTCAGAATGTCCATAGGTTTCAGTTTCAGGAAACCTCGGCCTTGAATGGAGAAGTTCGAAACAGCAATGGGTTGTAGGGCCAAATCCCATGCGGGAGCAGCTTCAACACCAAGACTGAAAACCTTCTTCTCACCAAATCCATAACCAAGACCAACATAACCACCCACACCTAAGGGCATGGCTTTCAGGGTTTCGATGGAATCATCGACATTGGTGGGAAGCATTCCAATGTAGGACGAATGGTAACCAGCTCCAGCGTGGAACACCAATCCTCCAGCTGCGGCAAAACCGGTGATGGCCATGCAGAGCACGGCGAGGGCGAAGATTCGTTTCATTTCTCTACCTCCAAATGTGAGCGGGAATCTCCCGCCGTTCACAAATCATACTCCGTATCTTCGAAAAAAACCGGAGCGAAAGCAAGTTTGTCGAAATTATTAGGAGATTGGGAGGGGGGATGGTGATTTATTTTCATAGAAGTACAATAAAAATGTGAAAGATCTTCGCATTCTAGACATTCTTATCATTATTGTAGGAATTGTCTTTGTTATTCTTACCGCAACCTGGACACTCTCTGGC
The DNA here is from genome assembly GCA_022360655.1 of Spirochaetales bacterium. GTDB lineage: Bacteria > Spirochaetota > Spirochaetia > DSM-2461 > DSM-2461 > UBA2779. The sequence continues at coordinate 28,629 of JAKSCK010000254.1, forward strand.
CGTGAAGGTCAGGCCTTTGCCGAGGTGACATCCTTAGGAGAGGTGTATCTTTATCCTCTTTCCCAGGATGGAAGCTGGGAATTTTATGGTCCATCGGGGCGCATGGTGGTTGAAGTGAAGGACGAAGCGGCCCGTGTGGCGTATTCTGAATGTCCGGAACATATTTGCGAATCCGCAGGATGGCTGACCCAGCCTCCTGCTTGGACAGCCTGTCTTCCTAATCGTCTGATTCTCCGAATTGTAGCAGCTCAGGAAAGTGAGGATGATGTCGATGCCACGGTCTTTTAGTCCTATTCGTCGAGACGTTCTTGCGGTTTTTGGTGCTTTGAGTCTTTTTATGTCCACATTGGAATATCTTGTACCCAAGCCGCTTCCCTTTTTTCGTTTGGGGTTGGCCAATCTTCCTTTGCTTGTGGGGCTTCGGTTTTTACGTCCCCAGGATGTGCTGTTGTTGACCTTGATAAAGGTTTTTGGACAAGGGCTGGTGAATGGCACCTTAGCTTCTTATGTCTTTCTTTTTTCTGCTGCAGGTTCTTTTTCTTCGGTCCTTGTCATGAGTCTGGTGCAACACTTCGGAAAATCCTGGGTGAGTCTTGTTGGCATATCCACTGCTGGAGCCCTGGCAAGTTCCTCTGTTCAGATTGTCCTTGCCCTCTTCTTTGTTTTTGGCGAAGCTGCTCGGGCCTTTGCTCCCTACTCCCTGGGAAGTGCACTCATCACGGGTTTGGTGCTTGGATTTTTTGCTCAGAGATTTGTTCAAACCTCGCGGTGGCTGCAGAACATGGAAAACGGCTATAGAAAAGGGGTGCAAGGATGAGTCCTTCCCACCATCATGATGTTCTTGAATCCTTACTTGCCCCCTTGCCTCGTTTTATCTGTGGTGCATTCATTCTTCCGGCCTTTCTTTTTTTGCCCCTGTGGTGGCACCGAGCCATAGGGAGTGTTCTCTTTGCTCTTTTGGCTCTGCTGGCTGGAAAACGGTTGCGTTGGGGATACTTTCTTTTGCTGATATTTTCCGTTGTGTTCTTTCATCTTCTTGCTCCGGTGGGTAGGGTTTTGTACACCTCAAGATGGTTCACTTTGACGGAAGGGGCCTTGGTGAATGGTTTGAAACGGGCCTTTACATTGGTTGGAATGGTGTTCCTTTCCGTTGCCGCCGTGAAGCCTCAGCTGCACATTCCAGGACGATTTGGTGGCTTGCTAGGGCAAACTTTTTGGTATTTTGAGAAAATTTGGGATGGGAAAAGAACCATCACCCGAAAGAACTTTTTTTCTAGCTTAGATGCCCTACTTCTGGAACGATTCTCACCAGAGCTTCTGGGAGGAAATTCAGGGAAAGATTTGAGGGAAGACATGGTTTCAGCCAAAGAACAGTGGAAAGGCTGGGGTCTGGCTGTGATTTTTGTTCTGCTGGCTTGGGGCTCTGCGGCTCTGGGAATGACTTTTTCATGATGAAAATTCTTTGGGAAGATTCTTGGTTTGTGGCTGTGAGCAAGCCTTCTGGTTTGCTTTCCGTTCCAGGCCGTGGGCCAGAGAAGGCAGACTGTGTGATTCGAAGGCTCTTGGAGCTTTATTCCTGGATTCGGGAGGTGCACCGGCTTGATCAGCCCACATCAGGGATTCTTCTCTTGGCCAGAGCTCCTGAAAGTCACCGGGAAATGAGCATGGCTTTTGCGAATCGCCAGGTGGAAAAAGAATACGTTGCCATGACAGAGCAAAGGCCCTTGAGAGGACCTAACGTAGAGGATTTTCAAGAGCCTCAGGGGAATCAATGGGGATGCATTGTGCTGTATCAAAGCCGAGACTGGGAACGTCGTCCACGCCAGCATATTAATTCCAATGGAAAACGGGCAGAAACTCTCTGGAAAGACGATGGTGAAGGGCGATTGAGATTGAGGCCTTTCACGGGAAGAACTCATCAGCTCCGATTGGCTCTTGCCTCTTGTGGAGCACCCATTTGTGGTGATGAGCTCTATGGAGGCTCACAGGCTTCACGACTTGCTCTTCACGCCTCATGGCTACGATTTACCCATCCCTTCACATCAGAGGTGATAGATCTGAGGGATGAGGTTCCTTTCTAATGGGTGGGATTAGTCTAAATAGCCTTCTTCATCAATGTAGCGTTGGGCCACAGCTAAGTCTGCAGGATCAATTCGGTGAGCGTATAAATCAAGGAAGTTATGATCATACTTTGCCCCACACCAGAGGAGGGTCCAGGCGGAATCATCCTTTTGAGGACCAAGTGATTTGAATCGGTCATACACCTGAATATAGGCGTCCAGAATGACTTCCCGTTCCCGCTCCGTGAACTCATCTTGGTCTCCAAGACGGTTGTAGATGTCAATGATTTCATCCGGGAAGATGATGTCTGGATCTTCAGAAATCATGTCATTGCGGATGTAAAGATCAGGCCAGAGATAAATATCATCCCAGTAAATCCCTGTGATGAAGGAAAAAGATTCTCCTCCAACCACGGTATGGCGGGTAACAATGTAACGGGGAATTTCTTGGTCTTCCATCTCCATGACAGGAGTCATGGGCTCTTCCATCATGGTGGGAGGTTCTTCTTGGGCATAGGAGACCATCATTTCTGGTTCTGGACTACGAAAAGCCATAAACAGAATGGGAACAGCCACAATGACAGCGAGAATACCTAATGCAATGGTGAGGTCTCGGAGGACCTGTCGCGAGTCGTTCACCTCTCCATTATCGGTGATCCATAGGCGTTTGTTTACCCAAGGCTGTTTAAATACCCCTTCGGGAGCATTCCGAAGGGGTCGATTTAAGGTTTTTAAACAGCGAATGGACCAACCATCCTTGTTCTAAGTCGTTTCAAACGGCATTAGGAGTAAAGTGATGCGGTTTTTGGGAGTTTCTGCGTATTTTCCGTGGACGGCTCAATTTCTTGGGATGCATGGGGTGGAGAGAGCTGAGAAGTGAGCCAATCCCCGACGGTTTGTGCCACGCGCTCCCGTTCTTTGCCTTGGGGTATGGAATGACCGCAGCCACTCACCTCTAAGCTTGTGTTGAGTCCTTCAGGCAACCGCTTGATGAGTTGTTCTCGGGCTTTGATGGAAACCGAATCATCATCATCCGAGAACACGCCCATGGCGGGGGTGTACACCTTGGGGAGAAGACGCTGAGTTTCCTTAGCCAAGAGGCTGAGCTGGGCCAGGCTGCGTACATCCCTGTGACTCCAGTAGCGTCGGCCATGTTCTCGAGTATCCGCATTGTCCTTTGGATTAGGGGTCCAATCTGTTTTGATGACCGGGAGTAACCGTGCAAAGGGAGCGATATATGGTGTGAATGGAATACTGGGATGGGTCATCACAAGGGCTGGCGCCAAGAGGACCAGGGCCTGGGCATCCACGGTGGCGGCCAGATCCAAGGCCAAGAGGCCGCCCATGGAATAGCCCACTATGGCGGCTTGACGGTAATGGGAACGGAGTTCTAGCCAAGAATCATAGACCCGCCTACGCCAGTGACTGCGGTGCAAGGTGCCCAGGTCTTCCATATCTGTTCCTGAACCTGGCAGACGGGGAACAGAAACGGCATAGCCCCGGGAAGCCAGGGATTGGGCCAGAAATCGCATGTCTTCGCTGCGCCCTGTATAACCATGAATCAGTAAAATCCCTGCTGTGGCCCCTTCTGGATGGATTTCAAAGGGACGAGCCCCATGTAGAACGGCAGGGGCTTCCCGGGTGATTCGCTTTTTGGCGCTGGTCATACTTCAACCGTTTCCTGAGAATCATTGGCCAGGTTTTTTTCCACAACTTGGCGTTTGATTTTTCGGGTGGAGGTCATGGGGAGGGCATCAGCACTGAAGCGGATTCTGTTGATGCGTTTGTAGGCCAGCAATTCTTTATTCACGGATTTCACGGAATGAATGATGTCATGGTGAATCATCTCCGTTTCATAAATCCCCAGGCTGTCAAAATGGTCTTTGCTGGGGAAGATGACGGCTTCAATACCTTCGGCGCGGGTGGCCTGGTTGGCCACATAGCCACGAATCATGATTTGTTCAATTTGATGGAAGAGTTGGAAGTGGTCTTCCACCTCTTCAGGGAACACATTCTTTCCCCCCTCTGTGACAATGAGGTTTTTGCTTCGGCCTGTGAGGTAGAGATAGTTGTCTTTATCCAGATACCCTAAGTCTCCTGTACGCAGCCACCCTTCATCATCAAAGAGTTCTTCCGTGGCCTCTGGGTTTTTCCAGTAACCCTGGCAGCAGGTGGGGCCTTTGATGCAGACTTCGCCAATCCCTTCCTCATCTGGATTTGCAATTTTCATTTCCAGGAGGGGGAAAACTTTTCCCACGGATTTGGTTTTAAATGCATGGGCTGGATTGAGGGTGGAAATGGGAGCCGTTTCTGTCATTCCATAGCCTTGAACAAAGTCCAAACCCAGTTCTTGGTAACGAAGGAAGGTTTCTGGAGCTAAAGGACCACCACCAGAAATCAAGTATTTGAGGTTGTAGAGATTGGCTTTCTTGAGCAACAAATTTCCAAAGAGTTTTTTGCCAATATTCACCTTAAATACGGTCTTTACAAATCCACTGAAGCGCATGAGCACACCCACCAGCACATGGGCCACCAAGCCCTTGCTGCGCACCTGTTTCATCATGCCTTTGAGGATTTTATTAAAGAGCAGGGGAATGCCCATCATCATGGTGACTTTGCCTTTTTCCAGATCTTTCATCATCTGACCAACAGAAAGACCTCCGGCAAACACCACCTCACAACCATGACAGATGCCTTCTAAAAACACCGCGGTCATGCAGTAGCTGTGATGCAACGGAAGGAGGGCATACCACACATCTTTTTGCTCGGCCACAAGAAAGTCAGGATGACAGGCCTGCCACACATCGGTGATGAAGTTTTTATGGGTGAGCATTACACCCTTTTCATTTCCTGTTGTTCCAGATGTGAAAAGAATGGCTGCAAGGTCATCTTCTCCTAGATCCCAATTCTTTTGGGCCTGAGTTTGAGGAAGATCTGTGATGAAGGTGCCCATTCCCTGGGAGAGACTGACTTTGTGTTGCACACCACTTCCTTTGTTGCCCAAAACATCATGTTTGTCTCCATCAGCAAAGAGGAAACGGGCCTCCACAAAGGAAATCAGTTTTTCTGCAGTTTCGATTTCCATCTGGACATCCAGAGGAACAATCACACCTCCAGCTTCCATGGTTCCAAGGTAAGCCAAGGCCCACCAAGGAGAATTCTTACCGGTCAGTACAACCCGGTCACCTTTTTTCAAACCATTGGAAATGAGCCATGAGGCAATACGAGCCGTTTGGACTTTGGCTTCTTCATACGTGATGTGAATTTCATCGGGAGAAAATTGAGTAAAGGCCACCTGCTTGGGGTAGAGGTGGGCAGAAAGGGCGAAGGATTCGGGAATTGTGGGCCATTCACCTTGAAAAAAATCGCCGCGGTAAGGGTTTAGAATGTCCCAAGAATTCTCTTTGGCCATGAAAGCCTCCATCGTTTTTCACGAGATGAGGCCCATTATAGAGGAATGTTTCAGACTTGTAATCCTTCTATATGGGCAGATTTGGCGTCAGATAAAAAAATTCTTGCTTATTAATAATGGGGTTAAATCGACCCCTTCGGGGTGGTCTCCTCTGTGGAATTTTGGAGACGGTCCTTGGTACTGAGCATTCCGCAGGCAGCGGAAATATCCAACCCACGACTTCTTCGAACCGTGGCCATGATTCCGCGGCGCTTTAGGTCGGCTTGGAAGGCTTCAATTCGAGATGCAGGGGAACTTTTGCCAGGAAAGTCTGGTATGGGGTGGTAAGGAATCAGATTGATGCGAGCACCAGTGCCTTCCAAAATGCGAGCCAGCTGAGCGGAGTGCTTGGGGCTGTCATTCCACTGATCCAACATCAAGTATTCCACTGTCAGCCGACGTTTCCCAAGTTGTTCCTGCTTGAAGAATTGAAGCACCTGATTCATGGGATAGCGGCGTTCGGCGGGAATCAGTTGAGAGCGTTCCTCTGGGAATGGGGAATGGAGGGAGAGAGCCAAACGGCATTCACTTTGTTGAAGAACCTGTTCCAATCCTTCTATAACGCCAATGGTGGAAACGGTGACCCGTTTGGGACTGAATCCATAGCCCCAATCGGCACAGAGAATTTCTAGGGCCGGGAGAAGGGCGTCCAGATTATCCAGGGGTTCTCCCATTCCCATAAAAACAAAATTGGTCACCTCGTTGGATTCCGGGAGACTGTGAAATTGATTGAGCACTTCCCTGGCAGTGAGGTTGGCCTGAAAGCCTTGCCGGGCTGTCATGCAAAAACGACAGCCACGTTGGCAGCCCACTTGGCTGGAGACACACAGTGTTCCTCGGCCATCTTCTGGAATCCATGCGGTTTCCACCCGCCGACCTTCCGGACCAAACAGATATTTTTTTGTTCCATCTTTGGATACGGCCACAGATGAGGGGGGCTGTAGACCAATTTCATAATCTTGAGCCAAAGAGTTGCGTGCGGCTTTGGAAAGATTGGTCATGGCATCAATGGATTCTGCACGATGCTTGTAGAGCCATTGAGCAATTTGCTTTGCCGTGAAGCGGGGCAGTGAGAGCTTGGAGGTGATTTCTTCAAGTTCTTTGAGGGTTTTTCCAAAGAGGGCTTCCATGACAGTACTCCCAGTGCGTCCGTGCATCGGTTGGAATTCACGATGAACGGCATCAGTTGGTGGAATTTAGGTTTCTTGGTTCCAGAGGTCAAGCCCTGAAGACGGGATGAAAGAGGGGATGGATTCTAAAGCCGGCGCACAAGAAAGGCCTTTTTTTCCGGCATCAGCTGGGCTTCTTCTAAGGCGGCAAGGAAGCGCTTGGCATCGGTGGGATAACCGGCGGTGGCCTTGAGGCCAGGCAACTGTTTTTGCCAATAACGGTTAAACAATTCCATGGCCCGTTCTCGAAGATACTTGGCCATCATGGAAGCCAAGGCCACTTCAAGATATTGGGCATCCGCTCCCACCAAAAAAGAGACATAGGTGTTTCCTGCATTGTAGGCCGATCGTTTTGGACCTTCTTCCACAGACCGGAGTGGGGCTCCAGGCATGAGCTCCATGAGCCATTCCCCGTAGTAACGTCGTCCTCCTTGCCGGTCTACAGTGACATGCCGTTGATGCTCTTCTTGCAGGAGAGCAGGGGCCAGGAGTGGGGAAATGATGGAACGCAAGGCTCCAGCCTTGCCCTGATGCGCATCCAGTTCATCATTGAAGAGCGAAGCAGGAACAAAGCGAGCCTGGGGGCGGGCCAATTGGATGTTTTGCTTTTCCAAAAGCCGTATCAGTTTGGCACAAACCCCATCATCAGGGGGCGCCGGAATCATAACCTCCTCCCACCCAGACATCCAGGGAGTGCGACCCGTGGTGATGGGGTCGATCTGAAGAGGACAAATTGCACGAAGGAGACTGGCCAGACTGCAGGGAAGGGCCACACCTGCGGCAGTGAGAAACGCGGTGACAGACCGTTCAAGAGTGGAGAGGCCTGTTCGTGGATTGTAGAGTTTTTTGCTATCACCAACGGGAAGACGATGGGGCACCCCTGTTTCAGAGCTGACCACGCTTTTCAGCTTGGTGTAAAGATTGGGTGGTTTATCCCCATGCTCCTTCAGGTGGAAGGAGATGGAAACGGCACAAAAAGGACCCAGATTTGGGCCGAGTGCGGCCTCATCAATGCCAGTCAGTATCATCCTTTGAACAACCGATGGCCTCTTGGAGGAAGCACCACATGGATTTCTGGACTATTGAAAGCAGCACCGGCTTCTGCTGATTTGAGGGCAGAGGCACCAAGACGAGATTTAAGAAGTTCTGTGCTGAGTGTGATTCCGGCCCGTTTTTCAGAAAAATTGAAGAGAGCCACCCAGCCTCGAGCATTGCGAATCACGAGAGGAGGACGTTTTCCCTTGTCTGTTGTTTGTGCCATATGGACGCGTCCATCCCGGGAATCGGCAAAAAGGTCATAGGCTTTTCGAAGACGATGCGCTCGCTCTTCATTCAATTTCATCGGATTTCCGGTGAACATCAGCACGCCACAGGTGAGAGCCGCGGCATCCAAGAGAGCATCACGCCCAGAGTCTTCTGGTCCTTCCACTAAGGCGGCAGGCAGAAGGCCGGAGGCATTGAGTCGTCCGCCTTCATTCCATGGAGCGTTGGCCAAGAGAGCTTCGGCGGATTGGGTGGCGGATCGAGGTTGGGAGAGACAGGGAGGGGCCACGGTGCGGGCCTGCCCTAAGGCCAGGGGACCGGCCACAGGGGCATCGGTGGTGATGATAGCGGCACTGGGTATGGTGTTACTGAGAAGGTGACGAACCTGTTGGGCCAGATCTGAGGTTCCCAGTTCAGGGTTGCTGCGGAGTCCTGGGAGCAATGCATCGCTGATTCGTTCCAGAATGAAGAGCTGGAAACCCCATTGGCGATGGGCCATTTCCAGGGTTTTTCGAATGTGTTCAACAACCTCTGGATGCGTGACATCCAGAATAAGGGCTGTGTCTCGAGGGTTTACATAACCCTGGGTGGTGAGGATTTTTTGAGAACTGTTTTGGACAAACCAATCAGGGTGCTCCAGGGCTATGGTGGATTTTCGAGAGGCGAGAAAGGGGGCAAATCGGAGAGCAGGCTGAATGGCACTGGAGCGAATGGTGCGGGATATACCACTCATGCGATCTCTAAAATCCTGGGTGGGCCTGAGCCAGTCTCCAACAGACATGGCGTATTGAGGACCCAAGGCAAACCATTCTGGGGCCAAACCGCTTTTTCGTAGGGTTGCGATGGTGCTTTGAAGAACTTGGGGAGAGGAAATCTCCTGGTCTCCGCACCAGCCAATGCGCATGCTGGCCAGAGGGGGTTGAAGCGTTGTGGGAGTCCATCGTCGACGCCAAGAGGTGACGGCCTGTATTCGAGGGCTTCGAGTGACCGTGATGGGTGTGAGGCTAATGCTTTGACCAGGTTGCAGTCTTTTGCCCACAGGCCAACAGATGAGAAGGGAATGGCGTTTGGGACGGCAATAAAAATTCACAGCACCTGTATGAGGAGGATTCACATGGAGAAAGAGCCCCTCGGAATCCTGATTTTCTCCCATCCACAGGGCCCAACTTCCTTTTCTGCTCCGGCCTTGGCTGAGTGTTCCAGCCGCAGGTTGCCGAAGATGAGAGGCGGCGCCAGCATGTTCTCCTTCAGTCCATAGAATGATCTGGCCAGCGGGTTTTGGGCTTCGATAGTGAAGTTGGATGGAAAGCTCTCGAACATAGGTGGGCTCTGAACCAATGTGGGTGAGCGCAGCTTGTATGCCTGTTCCCTGCCATGAGGTGGTGATGGTGAAACCCTCAAGGGAGGTCTTTGTTTCTCGAACGCCTTCGCCAAAACGGGTTGTTTCTTTCAGGCAGCGTTGATTGTTTGGATGAGTAAAAAGGGAGAATGCAACACCTGATGGTGGGAATTTAATCATGGGGCGGTCTCCTGAAGTCTTCTCCCAGCATACTGTGGGGATGCAACCGGGACCAGGGTATCATTAAATTTTGGACTTGGAGCAGGGGGCAAGGTCTACTGGTACAACACAGCCAAATGATACGGAATGGCGCTCGTATCCGGTCCTTGCCCTTGAAGTGCTTTGAATAGGGTAATAAAGAAGAGAACAGGGTGAGATTTTTGGGAATCTGAGAATAAATGCCTATGGAGCACAGAATTTCATGGAGGAAGTAACGATAATAAAAAGGTCATGAAAAAGGTGATATTCCTTTTCATCGTGATGGTTTTGCTTCCTCTTGCCTCTTCAGCACAGGATGAAAAGACAGAAGAATGGCAATCAGATTTGCTTCGAGGGGATGGGTATGCCCAATCAGGAGATGCCGATGCTGCATGGTTGTTCTATGAACGATCCATGGCAAAGGGTTTGGATGATGGTAAAGCCCTCTTCCGGGTGGCACAGGCCTATGACCGACAGCGCCTTTATGGCAATCCAGACTTTGGTGAAGTACTTTACAGTGTGGCTGCTCGCTTCCTTCAGGAACAAGACCCCCAATCACCTGAATTCGAAGAGGCTTTGATTCAATCTGGCACCCTTGGAGTGGCTGACCAAAGAATCCTTCGTCGGGCCTATTCTCACTTTGGCGGACGCCCTCCTCATAGGCCTTTCCCCTATTTCACCTTGGACTACTGGAAGGAACGATTCTCACAAAACCGTATGTCTTCTGAACCGCATGCCATGGATGAGCATCCTCAAGAAATGGATGACAATTCGGCCATGACATCCATGGATCCCATGGAAGCTTCAAGAAGAGTTCTTTCCCCCTTGCGCTTTTTGAAACAACAGTTCCATGTGCTGAGAACAGGCTGGCATGTTTGGAAGAGTTCTGGACAACGAGTTTTTTGGGCCTGGCTTCAAGTGCATTGGAAAGAGGCCATGGTGGCCTACACCCTGTTGAGTGCTTTGACGGGAATTCTACTCCCTGCCGTTTTAGGATATTCGGTGGCCCGAGAAGGCCGGAAAAGTTATGTGGCAGCCTATCTCTTCCTTCTTCATTGGGGACCTTTGGGAATTCATCGATTTTACCTTGGTCGATGGAAAACCGCCCTTCTGTGGTTATTCACAGGAGGTTTCTTTGGCCTTGGGTTGTTCCTTGATCTCTTTCTCACCGGAACCTATGTTCGAGTGTGGAATGAAGACCATCGAGGGGAACGGAACTCGACACGGTCTCACTCATCTCCAAGGGGAAGCTCTTCAAGATCTTTAAAAAAAGGTCAATCGATAAAGAAATTGGGAAAGCCTCAGGGGATGTCCTCTCAAAAAGAGTCGCGTCAAAGTAAAAAAGCTTTGAGGCAAAGAACCAAACAGAGTCACAAATCACGCTCGGGAAAATCCAAAAAGAAGCGTCAATCTGAAGGTTCGGA
>JAKSCK010000191.1 GCA_022360655.1 Spirochaetales bacterium
ACGGCCAATACTGAGAAGAGGGTTGAGGGCGCCTTTGGCGCTTGCTCGGGGACTGATTGGTGTCCCCATGTGGTGCAAGTGGCGCTGGCCACTGACCGCGTAGGGACACCGGGGAAAGATGGAGGCGCGATTACGTTGCGAAACGTGATCGTTGCACGGGAGCTGGCAGCCACAGTGGCAGAAGGCTTGCCAATCAGGCGTGGAAGCCGTGGGACGCCACTGCGCTGAGGCGAGGAGGAGAGGGAGCTAGCAAACGGTGCGCCCATGAGACTAACGTTGCGGAATGTTGATGGGTATCATTCAAAATTAGATTCGGAATAATGTACAGAAAAAGTAATGTACGACACAAGGGGGGACCAGCCGGGGGTACTGGGGGCTCGTTGGAGTCCTGCCCCCCCTTGCTGGTCCTGCCGTTGCGAGATAGGAGTGAGAACGCAGCGTGTGACGACAGCGAATTGTTGCACGACGTGTCCTACGCATTGGCAAAGCACACGCCGCCCACCTTGGTGCGGCTCGATCAACGTAATCAAGATTGACGCAACGTTGCGACAAGATTGGAAGCAGATTGTTGTTTCTCTTCCTGAGGGCGATCCAGGGGCAACCGACGCCAACAATCAAGCTTGGCGTACATGCTGGAGGGGGAGCGACACCTAGGAACTGCTGAAAAAAAACTGACAGAAATTTTGACAGACGGAGGAGGGTCTGATGCAGCTGACTAATGCAATTGTTAGATTTGATTGGCGTGTGCCGTCCAACGTTTTTGTTGACACCAGGCTATAAATTAGGGTGCCTCTTTCCTATTGTATCCCTTTTTCTTTGGATCCCCTCTCCTGTTTGGTTTGCATCTGCGGGGAGTGAACTGCCCCTTCCCCTTCGTTATTGATAGTGGATTAGGAGGCCCCCCTTTTCTGGGAAGATGTTGGGAGAAGTGTGGACAGCACGCCTTGTATTGGACAGTTTTTCTGGTGTAAGGGAGTTCGTTCGAAGCTGTGTGCTGTGTGAACACTGAACAGTGGTTTGTTGAAGTGTGCAATCGCAGTCCCTGTATGTCTACAAGGCAGTCAGCTGAATTTCTTACTGGACACGCCCTGCAAATCGCTTGTAGAGAGCGAGGAGTGGTAGGCCTCTGTGCAAGGGGTTACACCCCACAAAGAACACCTATATTCGAAGACCAAAGGGCAACTTATGTGCGGGGTGATGCCCCATTTATAGCCCGGAGGTCTGGCAGACTGACAAAGCTATTTTGTCCACAGAAAATTTCCAGAAACAAGAAAAGACGACGAAGCACTGGCCAAATTTTCAGGGAGCGTTGATTTAAGCAAGAAACAACG
>JAKSCK010000220.1 GCA_022360655.1 Spirochaetales bacterium
ATTTGTATAACTATAATTAAAAATTCATTGAAATCTAATATGACTTGCTTTAACGTAGCTTCGAAGTAAAAAAGTTATTCAATTGCCCGTTGAGCCGTAAGTGGTCTGGCTTCTTCAATCCAATTTCTCGATAAAGGATAACTAAATATTATATGCAGAATATTATTGTATTTTATTCTAATATTCTGAAAAGGAAATAATATGAACGAAGAACATGAAGACTTTTATTCTGTAGCACCTAAAAATTTGCCTGATAGAATTGCTCAAGCAAAAAAAGACGCTATGCTTCGCAAAACCATTTCTAAATTACGGTGCTATAATCCTGGGTATGTTTTTCCCGTTGACAATTTGTCTGATGAAGATGATGTCAGCGGTCGTAGCATAAAAAAATATAATGGAACCGGGAAAATATATAAAAACATTAATTTTGAAAAAGCGGCTTTGTCTGGATCTAAATTTATTCAAACAAGTTTTATCGGGAGTTCTTTCAGAAGTGCGGCGCTTCATTTTTCTGATTTTTCTCAAGCCAAGTTTTTAAAAGATATAGCGTCAAGTACTGCAACGTACATTGAAGACGCATCTTTTATCGGAGCCCGTTTGATAAGTGCAAAAATGGATAGTGTTGTCGCGACGGGGGCTGATTTTGCACTGTGTAATTTAACGAATGCTCACATTTCCGATTCAAATTTTTCTGAATCAACTTTTGAAGGGGCCATATTCAACGGTGCTCTTATCGAAAATATGTCATTAGAAAAATTGAATTTGGATTATGCTGAGTTTGATGGGGCGCAATTTAGCAATGTGAGTGTCTCGTTAATGCAAATTGCAACCTGCTTTGGGCTTAACAAGTCTATAAAAAATGGATCCTTGAAAATAAGGAAAAGTAAGGAGGGGCCGACCCCCTTCTTTAATACGGAAGAATTCGATGATATTATTGACGATTTGATTTCGTATTACAAATTCACTGATGATTATTTCGCTCTTTGCAATCTGTTGCTTTTCTATAAAAAAGACAGATACTCTTTTGAAAAAAAATTAATGGAAGGGCTTACAAAAGCTGCCCATGAAAAAGATTTAAGAACAGTAAAATATCTATGTAAGCTAATATCGAAAACAGATGATTATAATAATTTAAGAGCGAAAAACGCTCTTTTCAATAAAATAAGAAATATTGTACACGAAGAAAGTGATAGTAATTTATTACACGAATTCTATATTCACGAAGGACAACTCCGTTCGATGCTTTCTGTTTCAGACTCAGAAAACCATCCTTCAGGAGAGGTTTCATTTGTCATGACTTCCGGTATACAAAAGAATTCAATTTTAGCCGCGTCTCAATTAGTCTCAGCGCTAAGCCAAATACTCTACGACGAAGATGCGCAAGTCCAAAAAATTACTTTAACAAAGAACTCGCCAATAAGCATAATATTTCAGTTGTTTTCAGAGAATATAGTTGATGTGCTATCTACATTCGCAGCAGTCATAACCTTGATTAAAGAGGGGAAAAAAATTCCGTTTTTGAGCAAAACAAGTAGAGGCCCAAGAAAAGAGTCTATATCGAAAATTAATAAAACAGTGAGCGAATACTCCATTTCAATTACAGAAGAAAACATAGTCGTGAATGGCGGAGAAGAATTGCACTATAAATGTATCAAAAAGATACAACATAAAATGGAGTCTTGGCAGTATTAATTAATTGGAAATGATATAGTATTATTCTGGCATGCTTTGCATTGAGGACCTAAGGTCTGACCATATTCTTCGCAAATTTTTTGAGCTTTCTCCCAAATTGAAAA
>JAKSCK010000114.1 GCA_022360655.1 Spirochaetales bacterium
CCGTCGGCCATATCGGAGAAAGCTTCCGCCAGTGCGTTATTCAATTCAGACATTTTGTCTGCCCCCGTCTTATTCTTCAGATTCGGTCAGACGGGCAGCAACGTCTTGCATGGCCTTGGCCACCAGACGACGCGCTTCGTCCTTATCGAAACCAGCAGATTCCTGAACACCAGGGTTCTTCTCAACAACAGTGGAGATACCGTCGAACAGGTTGGTCATACGACCCAGGAACAGGGAGCCTTTACCAACAACCATAAAGCTGTTGATGTCGCCATTCAGGATAGCGTCGCGGCCGTGGCCCAGGTAAGGAACACCGGAAGGAATGTGACCCTGAGTCAGGGCGAAACCTGGCATACCGTGTTCTTTCACGAAGTCCATCAGCTGGGTCCGTTCCAGCTGGCCTTCTTTAACGGCCAGGGCAGCGATCATCTTGTAGTTCGCTTCAGGCACGTCACCGGCGCCGGCAGGCTTGGTGATCTCTGGGTTCTGCATTTCTACAGAGTAACGATCGATTTCAGGGATGGTGCGGCCAACAGCCTTCAGAGGCTCGGAAACCAGAGCGCTGGTTACAGCCTGAGGAGAGGAACCGGCACCAACATTCAGACGACCGATGATGTCAGTGTTAACGATTGGGTTAACACCGTCGTTTTCGGAAACCAGGAAGGCAAAGCCAGCCAGGGAGTCTTCCAGAACAGGCATGTCCTTGGCCAGGTGCTCACGGGAGTTCATGCCCAGCTTGGCAACAGCGCCGCCGGCAACAACCAGAACGTTCTTGAACGCGCCGCCTTTAACCAGGGCAGCAGCGTGGATCAGGGAGTGAGCAGGCGCTGCACAGAAACCACGCAGGTCAGAACCGGTAGCGGATACGCAGCCGATCATCTCGCCGATAGCTTTTGCGAAGTTACCACCACCACGCTGGTTGATGTCACCACAGGCTTCTTCGGAACATTCGATGATGTAGTCAACCTCAGACAGGTCAACACCCTGAGCTTCCAGGCACAGAGCAGCGTGAACGCCGGTGGCCTTTACAGTCAGGTTTTCGAGCATGATGTGGGCAGACAGGTTCTCGTCTTCGTCGTGAGCCTGCTTAACGATACCAACCAGCTCGCCGTTCATCTTCAGAGGCTCAGCCTTGTGCTCTTCCAGCAGGGCGTGCATATCTGCAGCAGCCATGGCCTTGGCAGGATCCAGGGTGTAGCGCTTCAGCTGGGGGTGAGCAGCCAGCAGAGGGTTGGCTTTCTCGATAAACTCAGGAGTCAGCGCCACCAGATCAAAAGCGTCAGATGCCTTCAGCAGAGCGTAGAACTCTTCCTGTGGCATGATATCGCCATAACGACCAGTACGTTCAGCGGCAGCTGTATCCTTAAACCATGGCTGAGCAGTGTCGCGCAGCTGTTCAGGAGTGATGTTACCAACGTAGCACTGGTTGGGGGGATAGTTCACGACTTCGTCGAAAGAACGCAGACCGTTTTTCAGAGCATCAAAGTACTCCTGGTCGTTACGCGCCTTGGCGGTAGTCGGTGTAGAACCAAAAGGAATAAAATCGGGGGAGTGTGCAAGCGTATAGCTTGCTGCTTTCACTACTGCAAAACTCACGTCATCGGCTCCGTGATTTAATGCTGTTCAAAGATTGTTTTAGGACAATACCCTGACATTGAAATCCCGAGAATTCGAGTTCCCAGGATACTGTCTGAAAACAATCAGCCTTTAAGAATCAACAACTAACTTTGCAATCTAGAAATAAAGGAATGGAGCCTGTTGCCAGACTCCATAGAGACAACCTGCGACAATTGAGGAGAAAACAGTCTAGACCCTTTTCAGATCAGCCGCCGCAAGGCTGACTCCTAACCGCGAATGATTAAGCTCGGAACTGAGCCATCTCAGATGCGATTTCCTCAACAGGAAGTACCATTTCCATCATGCCGACTTGTTCTTCGTACACGGAGGAATCAACAACTTCCTTAACTGCTTCTTCGGTAATGTGGTAGACGGAGAGTCCCAACTGGACTCCGGCTAACGGACCGGCAAAAGTCGGATCACCTGCAGTCACGGTTTCAGCAGCAAGGCCGGAAGCTTCGGCTTCTGCGCCACCGAGAACAACCACTACGTTCTCGTTACCGTGGGTTTCTGCGAGGTCTTTAATCCGCTTCTGGTTTTCCAGGTCCATTGCGCCTGCGGACGTTCAAACGAAGCATTCTGTGGTGGAGAACACAACGTGGGCACCGGCGGTCTTTACACATTCTTCAATGGCGGGACCTGGTACGCCGTCGCGATCGCCCAGAATGACAACTTTCTTGTCTTTCAACATGGCTATGGCTCATAGCGAGTTAAAGTTTGGCAATTAATAATTAATTGCCCCCAAAAATTTTTTGATTCCTCCGAATCAATAATCACCGAATCCTTCCAGTGATAATCTGACCCACCCGAGAGTGGGTCAAAATTCTTTCACAATTCAAACTCTGCTTTAATTAACTCGACTTCTCGAATGAATTAATTTAATTAGCAGTAAGTCTTAACAGTGTTTTCGATTTCTTCGATGGACAGCTCTTCGCCGGACAGGTGTTCTTTTTTCTCACCCTTATCAAAGAATACGATGGAAGGCAGACCCATAACGCCCTGACCCATTGCCAGACGACGGTTACCTTTAATATTCAGTTTGGCGAACTTGATTTTGCCGTCGTACTTTTCAGCCAGGGCAACAACATCAGGCATCAGCTCCAGGCAGCGACCACAGGTCTCACCCCAGAAATCAACCATTACTACGCCATCGAAATCTTTAACTTCTGCGTCGAAGTTGTCTTTAGTAATCTCGAGCATGATTCACTCCAAATTAGAGCTGGTTAATTAAACCAGCTGTTTCAATTCTTCAGCACCCGGGCGAACAACGCGCTTGGCTTCCTGACCCTTGTTGAAGCGAACAACAGTCGGAATCTCTTCGACGTTGTAACGGCCGGAAATGTTCTGGCTCTTGTAGGTGTCGATCGTCACCAGAGGCAGCTCATTCGCTTTACAGAACGCTTCCAGTTCAGGCATCAGGGCGATACCGTCTTTATCCAGAGGGTTCCAGAACATGACAGCTACATCGCCTTCAGCTTCCAGAACTCGCTCCTGCCAGTTCTCTTCTTCCTGCATGTAGCGCTCAGCAGCTACGGCTGCGATAGCACCATCAGCGGCTGCAGTGACAACCTGGCGCAGGAACTTGTCGTTCACATCACCAGCACCGAATACCCCCGGCACGTTAGTAGCCATCTGGTCGTCGACCTTGATGTAGCCGCCCTTGGCCAGTTCTACAGTGCCTTCCAGGAAGTCCGTGTTAGGCACGGTACCGACGAACATAAACACGCCGTCACATTCGATTTCACTGATCTCGCCGGTCTTCAGGTTCTTGACCTTGACGCCGTTAACCAGCTCTTCGCCGCAGATCTCTTCAACGGTGGAGTTCCATACGAAGTCAATCTTGTCGTTGGCGAAAGCCTGCTCTTGTGCAGTGCGGTCAGCATCCAGAACACCTTCGTCGTGCAGCACAATCATCTTGATGCTGTTAACGAACTTGGTCAGGAATACAGATTCCTCAACCGCGGTGTTACCGGAACCAACAACTACGATATCCAGCTCTTCAAA
>JAKSCK010000098.1 GCA_022360655.1 Spirochaetales bacterium
AGTTGAAACCCACTTGGAAGTACTTCATGGAAATTGACCTGAAGGATGGTTTTTTTGTCATTCCAGTTGACAAGGAATTGTCTCGTCTGTTTGGGTTCACGTATGGAACTCAGAGATTTGTGTGGGGGCGTTTGCCCCAGGGTTGGAAATGGAGTTCTGTTCTTTTCTGTAAGCGAATTGCTGAGATTCTGAAGGGTCTCGATACAACGCAGTATACTGACAGTGTGCTGGTAGGTGCAGAGAGCCCGGAAGAACTTTTGGAGAAAGCCATTGAAGTGTTTCGGCGCTTCAATGAGTTCGGAGTGAAGGTGAACTTCGACAAGGTAAAATGGATGACTATGAGTATTTCTTTCTTGGGATATGAGGTGAAAGATGGAAGAATGAGTCTTCGAAAATACATGCAAACAAAGATGGAGGAGATTGGAGAAATAAAAACCACCCGTGATCTGGAAAGGGTCATTGGGATTGTCTCTTATGCACGAAGAGTCATAAGAGGAACAGAAGAAATTCTGGCACCGTTGAGGCAATGTCTCAAGCAGTTGAAGAAGGGGGATGTGTCTGAACAATGGTTCAAGGACCTCCAGAAGACTGCTAAAGAGACTCTAGCTAGGGCTCTGGTAAACATGGAAGAATTGTGTCTACCAGGTGTTGAGCCCACTCAATTCACCCTGGAAACTGATTGGAGTGGGGGTTTTGCTGGGTACATGCTTTTTGCAACCCTGCAAGACGGCCGCAAAGTCTTAGTGGATTTAGGCAGCAAGGCCAATGTCCATGCTACCTCCTCATATCTTGGGGAACTTCAGGCCATTGTTTGGGCTTGCAAGAAGACAAAGGCGTATAGGGGAAGTGTTCCCCTGACCATCAGGACGGATAATCACGGTGTGATTGATAAATTCCAGGCAGCCGTGCTGTCAGATGATGATGTGAGGTCGTTCAGACGATGGGCATGGCTCATTGCCAATGAACCAGGCTTCATGATGGAATTTCTGCCAGGGGCGGAAAACTGTGGGGCAGATATACTCAGCAGACCCCATGATGTGAGGACAGTTGAGGATAATGTCATTGGTTGGCAGGAAGTTGAATTTGAATTTGAGGAGGATGAGCCCGTGTGTTTCCAGGTGTCCAAAAGTGAAGAGAAATTTCTGGGAGTGCGAAGGAC
>JAKSCK010000081.1 GCA_022360655.1 Spirochaetales bacterium
ATAACATGTCTTGTGGTTTTGACATCGTGTATGTGGAACAGAATCTGGAACTGTGTAGTTGTTTCTGATGAACGATTTACAGTTTGCAGAAGTGTAGTGAAGGAGCTAAAAGTTGCAGATGTAACCGTAGGCAGCAATGTAAAGGGTTTTCCCTTTGACATGCAAAAGTAAAGCAGTGTTCAGTAAAGGCATGTGCAAACTGGACAGAAACAGCACTTTGCTTACCCTACAATGTAAGTAGCAGCTTATTGGTGCATGAGGCCATAGCTCAATGCATGATGTCGAACTGCAGTAGTGTGAGAGAGAAAGCGACATTTGGTAGAGCGCAATTCCTACTGAGTAATGAGTGGACAGCAGCGCAGAGAAGAGTGGCAAGAGTGTAGGTGTTCTGTCATTGCAGTATATAGCTGTATGTTATCAAATGTGGAGAGCCAATATGCCAAGGTCTACAAGAATTATGACTGAGGATGGTGGACGCATCTACCTTAGCATATTGATTGCAGTGGAGGAGCGAGAGGTCTGTGGATGACTATGCAACATCACTACGTGGAGCCATTTGGTGATCCAATGCCGGCAGGGTCATCGAAGTACCAAATGAGGGTGAGATGGTGGTGATGGTTGCATGTGGTCTGTGAACTCCAATGAAGCTGGTAAGCTGGACGAGATTGGTTAATCAGCTGACGAGAACTCTGTTGGATATAGTGGCGAGGAAGAGTTGCTTGTATAGAGCAGGTGAACTTATTTGGGGTCCAGAGTAGACTGTAGGTGGATTTGGCAGATTGTTGGTGGCTACAGTACTGTGAATGCGTTTGCATGTTACAGAGTGTGGAATGATGGAATTGTTAGCGAGCAGGACTTGGCAGTGTAAGTAAGTGGGTCAATCACATCGACATAGACCAGAGAGAGGTATAGCAGAGAGAGTGTAGGAAAACAGGGATGGCTGGTGTAAGGCTGGTCCAGTGTCTACGCGGGACTGCAAAGCTTTCCATGGAGGTGGAGGCAGCTGGTGG
>JAKSCK010000135.1 GCA_022360655.1 Spirochaetales bacterium
CGCTGTCGGTGTACTTAATGGCATTATCTATCAGGTTACTGAATGCTTGTACAAGCAGGGCCTCGTCTCCATAGCAATCCGGAAGAGTACCTATTCTGACATTGATTTTTTTGGCTTCGAGACGAAGACTGAAGATGTGCATCAGTTCATTGATTACGTTTTTCATATTTACCACCTTTGTGTCCATGACGCTGTTACTTATTCTGGACATTCTGGTCAGTGTGGCAATCAACTTGTCCATTTTGGTGATGTTGGGATAAATGAACTCCATTGCTTCGGCTATATCTTCATCGATTATCTTGTTAATTTTGCCGGTCAGCTCGCCGTGTTTTTCTATCTCACTGATCTGTTGCCGTATGGTCCCGATTTGTTTGCTAACCTCTTTGGTGAAGCCCATAATATTGACCAGGGGAGACCGGAGATCGTGTGAGGCAATGTAGACCAATTCTTCCAGGTCCTTGTTTTTTGTCTCGTAAAGGGCTGCAATGTCCCGGTATCTTTTGTTTTGAATCAGCAATTCTTCTTTAATGGATATTTTGGCAATGGCTTCACTCAGGCTGAATGCAATGTTCTCCAAAACATTCATAAGGTTTCGGTTGAAAAAGCCTCTTTTTCTGCGGCTCAATTGCAACAGGCCTATCACCTGGTTTCCGTCTCTGATGGGAATATAGGCTGCCGAATGAAAAGCATGGTCATAGTGTAGCAGGCAGGAGTATTGGTCAGTTGCGTTTTGTCCTACCATAAAGGCCTGCAGATCATTGATCCATACCGATCCTCTTTCAGTGGTGCATAGCAGGTCTTTGGTATTAATGCCTGCTATTATTTGCTGGCAAAGGCAGCAGGAGTCACAGTCAGGATCAAGCCCGAAAGTCAGGGTGTGAAAATTACATCCCTGTTTCTCACTGTGTTGCGGATATCCTATGGAATTGTATATATTGTTGCTTCCTTTTCCCTTCAGAAATATTCTCAGAGCATCCACAGCCAGGTAGTCTTTAATGAGCCGCAAAATCTCTTTTATCAGTCAATGCAGAGATAGTAGAAGGTGCTATATAGATACCATCATTTTCCCCCGCAAGCAGTTGGTAGTACGAATCGGTAAATGGCAA
>JAKSCK010000253.1 GCA_022360655.1 Spirochaetales bacterium
CATTACCACTCTCCGCATGTCTGTATGTGTTCATCTTCGCATCGTGCATTTTCAACCCGTGGCGGGCTGCACTGACGATTCCCTCAAAGCAGTATACCCACCTGATTCGACAGAAAAATGATATGCAAAAAGGGCAACGTATACGCGCTGCCCTGATAATGACTAACATGTTGAAGAATTTCTGTATTGGCAATCAGAAGAGCCTGTTACAAATCAACAAGCTCCACAGTTTCAACATCAATGGCCAACCCTAAAAACGCGCTGCCTGTTCGGGCAAAGCGTGAAACATCGTCTGTAGTTAAAAATCGGGTAGAACCGCATTGCTGTTCCGGCTGCAAAAGTCCCTGTTCTGTCAGCATAGTCTTCACTTCCATGGCTGTTGTCTCTGCAGAATCAACAATATGTACACCATTCCCCACAACATTACGGATAGCAGAAGCAAGCAAAGGAAAATGGGTACACCCAAGCACAACGGTATCCGGCCTGTTCGCTGCTGCTGCATCCAATGGAGACGCAAACAGCGGATCGAGATACCGAGCAATAATTCCTTCCACCAGTTCGCCGCCAGTCCAGCCTTCTTCGGCAAGCGGTACAAAGAGAGGACACGGAAGCCCTGTCACCTGTGCTTCGGGACGTAAATCATGAATCGCCCGCTGGTACGCATTGCCTCGAATGGTAGATTCTGTTGCCAGCACTACAATTCTGCCTGTTTCAGAAGCACGGCAACTGGCTGTTGCCCCCGGCTTAACAACACCCACCACAGGAATATCCGGAAACGCCCGCTGCAATGGCTCAATAGCCACAGAGCTTGCTGTATTACAGGCAATAACGAGCATCTTTACACCGCGCTCTACCAACTTACCTGCTGCCTGTACTGCATAGCGAATAATCGTATCCGGACTTTTTGTCCCATACGGCAAGCGTGCTGTATCGCCCAGATACAGAACATCTTCGCACGGAAGAGTCTGACGAAGCGCTTTAAGCACTGTCAGGCCGCCTACGCCGGAATCAAACAAACCAATGGGGAGGGAATTCATACTGTTTCTCCAAAATCAAAGCACACTGTTTACAGGGGGCGAATCTACGCCTGCTCCTAAAAAAGGCAAGTAAGAAGTCCCCATGCAACGCTCAGCACACATTATCTAATAAATGCATCGCATTAGCGAGCATGAGCCAGATGGGTTTGAGTATTTTTCACGCATAACTGATCGGATATATACTCCGGCTACATGGAATATACCCTCAAAATGTCGCATACTAAGCGGTATCCCTACACAGGCAGCCTTGCCGCATTGTGCAGTTATTCTACCAGTATTCCGGAGGACTACCATGGCGGACTTCCCAGATTCTGCGACAAC
>JAKSCK010000154.1 GCA_022360655.1 Spirochaetales bacterium
GATATTGACCCCGGCAAAATTGGCAGCCATGCGGGCGGCGTCGTTCCTTGCCCCAGAGTAACGGGTCACTTCTTCCAATGTAAATTGACGAACGGAAATTGTGGCCATTTCATTGCCTGCCTTGTCTTTGTCGAGGGACAGGAGGGCGTGAGCGCCTTGCCCGATCGACTTGATTTTTTGCTGCTTACAACTGCAGTGCACTAGAGATGTGCGCTGGCCAAAATTTGCAGGAACGGGAAAGGAAAGAAAGGCGTTCCCGTTTAAAAAAGATCTTTCTCTTGCCCGTTCTTTTTCGTTTTTTCTCTTTCCTAGAACGGGTCTTTCCTCTCTTTCCTATCTTTCTTGGGATTAGTCATCCTGTTCTTCGCCTTTCTTTTCCAGTTTTTTCATCTTTCCACCTTTCTAAACCCGTTCCTAGTTTTTTGATGGGCCTAAAATTGGCCATTTTGGAACGGGTTTTGAACGGAAATCTTTCTAAACCCGTTCCTCGCCGTTCCTCAAGCCGTTCTTCGCCATTCTTAAAATCTTTCTTGATCTTTCCTCAGCCCGTTTTTCTTAGTAATAAGGAAGAATGGGAGCCAGGAACGGCCTCAGTACTTAAAGGCTATATATTGGCCAACGTTTAACGAAGTATTAGATTTAAGTATTATAAGTGTGTTGTACTATAAAGTACTATAGTTCTAGGTAATTGAAGCACAAAATAATACCAAAAATTGTAGTACATTACTCTATACTTGCTAATAGCAAAGTATGTAGGACTGTAAAGTACTATAGTTTGTAGTAAAATAAATACAAAATATTTGTAGATAGCTCTAGTACATTACGCTGTACTTGCTAGCACCAATATAAATAATACTATAGAGTATTATGGCTGTCGGTAGAATATATACAAAGTAATAATAAACAACTCTAGTAAATTCCGCTATACTTGCAGGCACAAATATGTACTATGAAGAATTTTGGCTTATGGTGAAATAAATATAAAGTATTAATATGAAAGCTATTGTACATTATGCAA
>JAKSCK010000190.1 GCA_022360655.1 Spirochaetales bacterium
GGGAGAAGACCCACCGCCAGATGTACCTGAAAACTTCCTATTCTCTGTAGATGAACTATTAAAAACTGACAGCTGTTATGGCGCTCTTGGATACTCATTAATCATTATTTTCGCGTCCCAAATTATTGTCAACAATAGTAGTTAGGTGTCGTGTCTACGATTGACCCTTAATTAAAATTATCCCAACAACGGATATGCTGACGGGCAAGTCACAGATGTCCAAAGTTAAACAGTCAACTTGATACCGGAGTAAATTGAGTTCAGTGTGGCAGGAAGGGTGCCCCTGCCGCATCATTCATACGGCAGGGGACAAAGAGGAAGGATCAGGCGTATAGATTCCCGCCGTGGCAGTCCGAGGCCACCACCACGGGGAATTCTTCCACCTCAAGTTTGTAAATGGCTTCCGGGCCTAAGTCTTCAAAGGCCGCCACCTGGTTGGATTTGATCTTTTCAGCATAGAGGGCGCCGCATCCGCCGTAGGCATAGAAATAAACGCCCTGGTTCCGGGCAATGGCATCCAGGACGCTCTTGTCCCTGGCGCCTTTACCGATCATGCCTTTTAGGCCGTAATCCAGAAGCATGGGGGCAAAGGGGTCCATCCGGTAGGAGGTGGTGGGGCCGCAGGAGCCGATGACCCGGCCCGGCGGGGTGGGGGCCGGTCCCATGTAGAATACGGTCTGGCCCTTCAGGTCCACGGGGAGTTCTTCCCCCTTTTCCAAAAGGCTGCACAATCTTTTATGGGCCTGGTCCCGGGCACTGTAAATGGTGCCGGACAGCAGCACCTCGTCCCCGGCCCGCAATTCTTGGATCACCTGGTCATCTAGGGGCAATTGGACGGATTTCATAGGGCCTCCTTGAACTCAATGATGGTTTTGCGGTCGGCCCAGCAATTGATACTCACGGCCAGGGGAAGGCCTGCGATGTGGGTGGGGTATTTTTCCACCTTCACCCCCAGGGTGCTCACAACGCCCCCCAGGCCGCCGCCGCCGATGCCCATCTGGTTTACCCGGTCCATGATCTCCTGCTCAAGTTCGGCATAGTAGGGATCGGGGTGGGTGTCGTCCAGTTCCCTGAGCAGGGCTTGTTTGGACAGCTTGGCCGCATAATCCATGGTGCCGCCGATGCCGATGCCCAAAATGGTGGGCGGACAGGGGGATCCCCCGGCGCCTTTGACAATGTCCAAAACCCCCTGGATCAGGGCTTCCCTGCCAGCGGTGGGCTTGAGCATGGTCACCCGGGAGCAGTTTTCACTGCCAAAGCCCTTGAGCATGAGGCTGATTGTAAGATCGCCCCCCGGTGTCAGTTTATGGTGGATCACCGCCGGCAGGTTGTTGCCGGTGTTTTTCCGGCCGTTCAGGGGATCGGCCACTACGGATTTCCTAAAACAGCCTTCCTGGTAAGCATCCTCAATGGCCTGGTGGATGACATCGTCGATGAAGGCATCCTTGATTTGTACCTGGTCACCCATTTCCACAAAGGCCAAAACCATGCCGGTATCCTGGCACATGGGCATATTGCAGCGTTGGGCGGTCTCCAGGTTTTCACCGATGTGGCGCAGCACCTTGTGGGCCGGGCCGGTCTCTTTTTCCAAGGCCGCATCCAGGGCCTGGGCCACATCCTGGGGCAGT
Organism: Spirochaetales bacterium; assembly: GCA_022360655.1. Taxonomy (GTDB): domain Bacteria; phylum Spirochaetota; class Spirochaetia; order DSM-2461; family DSM-2461; genus UBA2779. Next base: position 1,629 of record JAKSCK010000190.1, read on the forward strand.
TTTACACCGGCCTCCAGAATGCCTGCCTTGACGGCCTGGTAAATCTCGTGTTTTTCAATGATATGGTGCATTATTCCGTCTCCGGCTCCAGGAGGATATTTTCAAATCCCGCAGCCTCTTTGGTTCCCACCCGTCCTATGAGCAGATACTCTTTGGTGTAGGGATCA
>JAKSCK010000073.1 GCA_022360655.1 Spirochaetales bacterium
CCAATTCCAGTATCCCGCACCGAGAATGTGATTCGAGGTTTTTCCTCTAGCGATGATGCTAATGTGACTGAAAGAACCACACTCCCTTGTTCTGTGAATTTCACCGAATTGGACAGAAGATTCGAAAGCACCTGACGCAGGCGCATGGGATCTCCAAGAAACCAACGGGGAACATCATCCCCCACTTCTCGACCATAGGTCAGCCCTTTTCGACCAAGATTCTCAAGAAGGGCTTCTTCTGCCTCATCCAAAACCTGATGAAGATCAAAGAGAATACTCTCTAACACCACCTTATTGGCTTCAAGTCGGGAAATATCCAAAAGCTGATCAATGAGAAGCATGAGCCGGTCAGATTCATCAAGAATTTTGACAGCATAGTCATTTCCTTTTCGATTCTCTCCCGTCAGAATCTCAGCAAAACCCACAATCCCATTCAAAGGTGTGCGAATTTCATGGGAAATGGTGGCCAGAAAACGGCTTTTTGCCGCATTGGCTTCCTCCGCTTCGGCCTTGGCTCGTCGCAGGCGTTCCATGGACTCCACTTGATCTGTGATGTCCTTGATGGCCCCTTCAATGAATCGTCCACCTTCGGAATATCGCAGGGAAAACTGCGCCCAAAATTCACTTCCGTCTTTTCGGGGCATTCGGGTGGAAAACGAATGTGGCTCACGGGTGTCAAAACGACTTGGATAGGGCATGCTTTTGAAGGGAGCAAAATGCTCTTTGCTCGCATTCACCCACCGTATCAGTTCTTCAACAACTGTGAATCCAAATGATCGAGCGGCTTCATTATTAGCGGCAACTAGCCGTCTCTTTTTCACATCAACGCGAAAAAGTCCCACAAGAGCATTCTCAAACATCACACGATAACGATGTTCTGCAGCCTCTTTCTGATCTTCAAGAAAAAAGAGTTCTTTCTGAATCAGTCGTCGTTCAGACTCAGGAATGTCGTCTTCTGTACTGTTTGCTGGTTCAGCTCTATGGTTTGACATACATGACAAGTATAGACCGAATTGACCAAAGGTTGGACTACTCGTCCAAATGCGATCGAATGGTTTGAAGAAGTCGATTAAACGTCACCGGCTTCATCACATATTCCACGGCTCCCGCATCAAGCCCTCGGCTGACTTCATCAGGCTGAGCCATTGCACTCAAAAGAACAACGGGAATGTGTTGAGTATGAACATTCTCTTTGAGATGCCGAGTGGTTTCTAAACCATCCATCCCTGGCATCTTTACATCCATCACAATCAGATCAGGAGCATCTGCTGCAAGCGCAAGAACTTCCTGGCCGGTTCCAGCTTGATAGACATCAAGTCCCATGGCAGCAAGTTTTTTGGCTAAATGCCTGCGAATGTATTCTTCGTCGTCCGCTATGACGAGTTTCTTCTTGTTGACCTGACAATTCATATGTGTTTTCTACACTGAATATGTTAGGCGAGGCGGAGCAATCTTGCCAGTAAAAGGAGAAAAAAAAGCAGGGCACCATGGCCCTGCTTGAATTTTATTGGATTGAATCAGTTTGTGAGTGCGGCGACAGCAGCTCCAATCAGGGGTGCATCCTCAACACGAACCGTTTCATAGTAATGATCCCGTTCTGCAAGATAAGGACGGAGCAGGGCTTCAACACGCGACTCAAACCGGTAATACCGATAATAGGTTGTGCCATCCACCGTCAAGCACGCTGGGGCCAAAGGTCCTTTTCCAGATTGTCCTTTCAACACAGGAGCCGCAAGGTTGGCCGCCGTCAAACGTGCGGCTCGTTCCAACAAAGCATCCATCAAGAACCATGTTCGTTCTGCATCCGCATTGGATCCAGATGACTGCAAAAGGGAAACAAGGTCATTGTTTGTTCCCTGAGGATTATGGGTGTAGTTATCAGCATCCTTGGTGGAAATCTCTCCAAAACGTGCCAATTGTTCCTTAAGAGGCAAACTCAAAAGCCCTTTGTCTCCAGCCAATTTCATCACCTGGGTGGCCAAAGCGCCAAAGTATCCACCGGAAAGCATTTTTTCCAACCAATAGGTTTCCGGTTTGGACGTGGTTTCCCCCAGCATCACATCAGCGGTTCCACGGTGACGGCAGGCAAAACTCCCGGATTCGCAGTTAATCACCTGCTGTCCTCCAGAGGCCAAACCTTGAGCTTTTGCAATTGAATCATTCGATTCCACATAGCAGGTGTTTGTTCCCGTCCCAAGAATGAATCCCACATAGGCCCCCCAATCCCGTCCAACGCTGGCGGCCTTACCTGTGAGAAGTGTGGCCACAGTGTCATTCAGTACCGTTACAGGCGGAACCTCTTTTATACCACGCTCCACCAGTGCATTCTGGAGCTGGGCCCCCACAAGACATCCCTCCACCTCTGGAGCCTGAATCTCCTTTGACCAGTGAATCAATCGGCCATCACGGTTTGGAAGGATTTCCGTAGGATAGGAAAAACAAAAACCCACTGTATTGGCACGGGAAGCCAATGGCTCCACCAATGCTGCGAGGGAAGAGAAAAACTCCTCTTTTCCCACCACAGTCCCTTGGGTACCCGGCATGGGTCTTTTGGAAAAGTCTTCAATGATGGGAGATCCATCTTCTTGGAAGGAAACAAGAGCGGCTCGAAGATTGGTTCCCCCTGCATCCAGCACCACAGCCTTCTCTCCCACAGGAACCGAGCGCTCTGTATCAATGTAGGTGGGAATCATGGCCAAGGAGGATGGCTGACCAGCCAAGCCCTGCTCCATCTCTTCAGTCATGTGTCGGACAGTTTCATCAATACTCACTGCCTCGGGATGCATATCATGGTCATGCAAAAATCTATCAACAGCCTGACGGTTCGAATTCATGAAACGGTCCTCCTGAAAACGCCCCAAGTATGCCTTGCCCAGTCCATACCATGCAAGCGGTTCCACAGGAGAGAAATCCCATATTTTCTCCCTGAGAACACAATCCGAACTATGAGGAAAGACTTGTCATGCCCCAGGGTGCCAAGGACAATCATTCTATGAATCTCACGATTATTGCCGTTGGAAAAATCAAGAAGGGCTGGATGGCTGATGGTATTTCAGACTATGCCGATCGGCTCAAACGATTTGGAAAAATATCCATCCTGGAAGTGGCTGATGAAAAAATCCCAGAACGCTACTCAGAAAAGCAGGCCATCATGGCCATTACCAAAGAAGGAGAGCGCATGCTCAGCCGTTGGCCCAAAGACGCTTTGGGGGTTGCTTTGCACCCTGCCGGTAAAACCATTGGTTCCGAAGGTCTGGCCAAACTCATGGACACAGCAGCCCTGCAGGGGCAAAATCATCTGTGCTTTGCCATTGGTGGATCCTGCGGATTAGCCCCATCTGTATTGGAACAGTGCCAACACAAAATCTCCTTTGGCCCCAACACCTTTCCCCATCAACTCTTCCGTGTGATGCTCTTAGAACAAATCTACCGCGGAGAAAAAATCCGTTCGGGTCAGCCCTATCATAAATAGTTTAAATCGACCCTCATTCGAGCGAATGAGGGTGGTGAGGAAATATCAATCCCAATCAGGGACACCAATGCCTTCTGCAAGATATTGATTCTTGTTCTCCACATAATGCGCGGAATTGGCAAGATTTTTTTCAATGGCTCCCTCTTGCAGGGGTTTCACTGGCCGAGCGGGAGCCCCTAAGACCAGCATTCCATCAGGGATTTCCGTTCCTCCAGTCACCAAAGCTCCGGCCCCAATGAGGCAGTTTTTGCCCACTTTAGCTCCCGTAAGAACAATGGCTCCCATTCCCACCAGGGTCCCATCTCCAATGCTGCATCCATGAATCACACAATTGTGACCAATGGTGACATCCTCCCCAATCACCGTGGGGAACCCGCGGTCGGTATGAACAGAACTGCCATCCTGCACATTGCTTCCACGCCCAATGATGATGGGCTCCAAGTCCCCTCTAAGGGTGGCATTAAACCAAATGTTCACATCTTCACTCAGTTGAACATCACCAATGACATCGGCACCAGGAGCCACAAAAATACGGTCACCATCCAACACCGGACGGCGGGAAAAAATCTCACGAATCATGGCTGTAGTTTGACAAGGACCAAGGCCTATCGCAACAGAGTGCGAAGGGAATTCACAGGACAAAGTTCTGCCGCTGTGCGTCCAGCCTCATCTCGGAGCGTTTTCGAGGCGCCAATTTGGAGAAGCGCTCGTATGGAACTCTCCTTACCTGCAAAGGCTGCGTAATGCAGAGGGGATCGACCATACTGATCTTGAACATTGGCTTTGGCTCCGGATTGGGCCAGAAAATCCACCATATTCCAATGTCCAAGCCTAGCCGCCACAAGAAGAGCGGAGTACCCCCTCTGATCCTGGGCGTTGGGATTTCCCCCAGCCTCAATGCGTGACCGCAATAGATATTCTTGGCCATTGAACACTGCGGACAAGACTTGAGGTGCCGCCACTTGGCCGGTTTCTGGTCTATGGGAAAATCCTTGCGTGAGGTGCGCTCCACTAAAACGATAGGAAACTCCTCCAGCTCCATAGGGAGGAATTTCACGGAGTATGGCAAGAGCCCGTGACTCAAAGGGACTCACCATGGCCCCTAAGAGCAGGGTTCGATCTGGAACTTCTTCTGATGAACCAGAATACACAATTTTTGAATCCCCTCGCGAGGAACTGATGGAGAGAGTGTAGTTTTTCTTGTTGCCTGAAGGTGATTTCAATTGGAATTCATACGCCACCCCACCAGTGGTAAACCGGGCATTGCGCACATCCGGCCTGAGAGAGGATTCCAAATCATTCACATTCACCATTTCCATGACTTTCTGACCATAACGATCCCAAAAATCCTGGAGTGTGACATCACCATCCCATGGGTAAGGACCACTATTGGAGAGAATCTCATCCGTCACAGCATCCATGATGAGAAAGCGCATACTCCCATTCCCTTCCGTGCTTCCAATTAACGCCCCCCATCGGCCCTCAGAGGACCATCCCAAAGGAAAAAGATGCAGTCCATCACCTGAGAAACCGCTGGCCTCAGCTGGTGCCGATGACTGGGCATGAAGGCAAAAAGGAAGAAGGAAAAACAGAAGAACAAAAGAACGGTTGATGGTATTCACAATCCAAGAATACGACGGCCCCCTACTGGGAACAAGCTCCTCAAAGGAACTCATCGAAAAACTCTTGACCCAAAGAGGGTGGAGGTGTAGGCATGGGGAATGCGCAATGTTCATTTGCTTTTGGCATTTCTCTTGGTGATCTCTCATGGGATTTTTCTTTTTCGAGGACTCTATCTCCGAAACCATGATCTTGGTCCACGTTGGATTGACCGAATGGCTCGGCTGATTTCCCATCTCGGGCTTCCCCTCATCACCATAACTGGAATCACCCTTCTGGGTACTCAAAAAATTACCCCTCTGTTGAGCCTTCATGTGATGATTGGATTGTTGCCTTTTCTGGTGATTCTTGGATTTACCCCCTTCCTTGGTTTGAAAAGACGCATTCCATGGTTATTGCCCAGCATCAATTTGGCCCTATTTTTCTTGGCATTCGTTTTAGGTTGGATGATAAGCCATTAACAATTCATTCATCATTTAAGGATAAAAAAAGTCCGTCGAACCAACAGAATGAGATCCCAGCCTCACAAAATTTGCATATTTTTCTTTAATATTTTTGCCAAGCCTTCAGGATTATCACAGGAGAGAGAATGCCCAGAAGAAGGAAGGACATCCACAGTAATTCCTTCTTGTTTCAACACATCAAAATCCGGATCTGGCAGGGAGTACTCGCCAAAGACAAACGACCGATTGCAGCAAAGGGAAGTCAGTTTTTCTCTCCAGCTCATACCATGTCCCTTTATCAATGACTGTGCCTGCTGATAAAGAGCTTGAGGTTTTGTATGTTGGAGCGTTGTGGCCCATTGAGAATTCGCGTTTTCAAGATTCTGCTGAATCATTTGAGAATGGCCATACTCAACATAATCCAAGGATTCATACGAGGCTATTTTTTGACTAAAAAACCCTCCTCCAAAATCAAGATTAGCCTCACCAAGCATCAGATTCTGAACAAGAGTACCAAGCCGATAGGCCAAATCAATTGCAATGGCTCCCCCCATGCTATGTCCATAAATTGACCATTTTGGCAGATCAAAACTTTTCACAAATTTTTCGAGATATTGAGCATGAGCATCAACTGTATAAGAAAAGGATTCAGGATGATCACTGTATCCTGATCCAAGAAGATCAACCAGTATTCTTCTATGATTTTGAAGATGGGAGCACGAGGCAACTTGTGGAAATTCAAAGGAAGAGGAACAACCTAAACCATGGATAAAAAGGATGGGCATATCCTCACCTTCAAATTCATGATATCGAAGCGTTGCTCCTTGGCTATCAATCAAATATTCTTTCATTTCCCACCATTCTTAAAGATTTCCAATTCATAATATAATAAAGAATTGGAATATTCCTATAGAGAAATCCATCATACAAATTCTATTCAATACATTCAATAATGATGGCATTATCCATGAGAGAACCCTTTCAAAATCCAATATCAAAAAAGTTCAATAAAAACAAAGGCTCTACTCACTCTGTTTTTCTCTATGCTATGTTACAATCATGAGTCAAAGAACAAATCATTATAATCTTCGGGTTCATCATGTTTGTGATATGGTGAGAGATTTTGGCCAAGAACTCACCCTAGGCACCCATCCATACGGCCATTCCTATTCAAAAATATTCCACAGAATTTTTACCAAAGATTCCCAAATTCGATTCATTATTGAAAATGACGATGTTTGCCAGAATTGTTGCAAGCTGATCAAGAATCAATGCATCGATTCAATCCATCATCGAAAAGATTTTTTTAGCAAACAAGAATTCAACAATTATCTAGACCAGAGAATTATTGATATTCTTGAAATTGACATAATGAAAGAATACAGCATTCAAGAATTTATCCCATATCTTGAAACTTACTGTGAGAATATCAACACAATATACCATGGCAATGAGGAAGAGAATACCAAGAAAAGACTTCAAAATGTTCTACGTGGAATAAATCGAATAAAAACTCTTTTTCTTCAACCATAAAAAATAAATTTCAGAGGAATGAATCTTTTATATTCCTTTTTCAGGAAGCATCAATTGGGTTCTTTAATTTCTCAGTAGGATTTTTCTATCATATTCCTTCGGCAAGGATACACCAAATGTTTCCTGGAGAATAAATTCCAATTGGAATTCATCATCAATTGTTTGGGATATTTTTTGACCGTATTCTACTCTCACTAACTGATTATTTGATAAATATGTATACCCCTTTTCTGTTGTGATTGTACAGAGGCTCTTTTTTGTGAATGGGGACTGTGTTGATGTTTGATGGTGAACACACATCTTTGAAAACTGTTTTAAGCATCTGGGTTGGAGGGTAAACTGATACTGGGCTTGCCATTGATGCTTTTCATTCAGTTCAAACAGAGTGTAGAATTCCCCATCAAAATCCACTTTAAATGCTATGTTTTCTGATACCTTAAGTCTAGAAAGATTGATGGGATTTGAAGAGAAATTACCAAATCCAACATCCACAAGATAGAGCACGTCTTCAAGATCAACCAATAAGGCCAGATGATCAAACTCAGCACCAAAGGTTTTACCATGAAGAACCTGTGCTGAGATGAGTTGAACCGAATAATTGAGGCTTTTTAACAAACGATAAAAGTTATAATTGAGCTCATAACAGAAGCCTCCTCTGCGATGATGAACAACTTTTTGAAAAATCCGTTTGGCATCAAGTTCAATCTCTCTTTGAAACGTCACATCAAAGTTCTCAAAGGGCACATGACAAAGATGAGCTTCTTGAAGTTGGGCTAATGAAGACAGGCAAACTTCCTGGTGCTCTTTAAGACCAATTCGCTCTAAGTACTTTTTCTGATTTTCACTCGATAACATGCATCACTCCTTCATATGGATTTGTTAAAGACATTGTGAAAGAACGTTAAAAATATCCCTTCTTTACATATGAGTTCTCCTTTTCTAAAACAGAGTAAAAGAGAAAAGGGCTATACTGCGAGTAAAGGAGTTGACTATGTCATGGCTCAATGGACGTTTGGAAGCCCAGGTTGGAGATATCACCACCCTAGCCGTTGATGCCATTGCCAATGCTGCCAATACCAGTCTTTTGGGTGGTGGTGGAGTGGATGGAGCCATTCATAGGGCTGGAGGATCAGACATTTTAAGAGAATGTCAGAAAATTCGCCAAGAGCATTATCCTGATGGCCTTCCTACTGGTGAGGCTGTCACAACCGGAGCTGGGAAACTCCCCTGCCGCTATGTGATTCATGCAGTGGGGCCAGTGTGGCAAGGAGGAGAGAATGATGAACCAGCCCTTCTCGCCGCCGCTTATCGACATATTTTGGATAAGGCCACAGAATGTGGAGCACGAAGTTTAGCCATACCAGCCATTTCCACTGGTGTGTATGGATATCCTCCTGAAGAAGCGGCCAAAATCGCCTGGAAAGTCCTTTCAGCACGAATCCCCAAACGGAGGGATCCACACCGGGTGATTCTGGTATTTTACTCTCAGCAGAATCTCCAAATTTTCCTCAATTCAGTGCCGATTCACCCTTAATCCACCTGAGAGAGGATGGGACGTAGAAGTTCCCAGGAAAAAACCCGAAGGGGTCGATCTAAACCAAAGTTCCCCATAGACTTCTCTCATGTTCAAAGCACCCCATGATGTTTTCTTTCCACAAAGTCACTGAGGTTTTTATGAAAAAATGGACTCTTGGCCTTCTTCTGCTCATCGTTCTCCTCCTCTCTCTTCCTGCTCAAGAATTAAAGACGGACCAGCTCATCTCTTTGGCTGGAGCGATGAATGGAAGCTATTCCCTTGTGTATAGAGCCCAGTATGGAGAGGAGCCATTTGTGTTGACCAACCAAAACAAACGGCCCATTTATGATGGAGCCTCTCTTGGTAAAACAATTCTGGCCGCGCTGGTTTTGTCCCTAGAATCAGAGGGGCGGTTGGTTCTGAGAGAGTCCGTTTCCCCATGGCTTGATGCAAGCTGGTCACAATCATCTCTTTCTGAAGTCACACCCTCTTTGCTTCTCACTCATAGTGCGGGCTATTCCAATGGAGTGGTTCCTGTAGACAAAGAAATCCATTTCCCACCAGGTTCCCAATTTTCCTATTCCGGTGCGGGGTATATTGCCCTTCAAGAAATGGTGGAATCCATCATGGGGGAAGAGATTGAAAAAACGATTCAAGAACAGATTTTTCAGCCCTTTGGTATGGAAAACTCATCGTTTGTTTTGGAGAAAAGTGAACTTCCAAGCAAGGCCATACCCCATGCTCATTTTGGGCTTCCCATTCTCATCATTGGGATTCTGGCTCTCTTCATTTTTGCTCTTGTGGGGCTGGTTTGGCGATTTCTAATTCTTCGCAAACCTCAGGCTTTTAATAGAAAAACATGGCTAGTACTTTGGGGGATTTCCACCCTCATAGAGGGTCTTTTTATGGGGATTCTTCTTCCAAGATTTCTCTACTTAACTCTGATTTTCTGGGGCGTTGTGGGTTTCTTGATGCTTCTGATGCCCCCAGGAAAGAAAGGGATTTTTCTGGGGACTGCGACTCTGGTGCTCTGTTGCTCAGCGGGAATCATCTTGGGAAAAGGAGAATTGCCAATACGCCCGGAGGCCTATTCTCAGCCAGTAGCCGCCTACACCCTTCAAACCACAGCGGAAGACCTTGGGGCATTCTGCCACGCTCTTCTCAGCAACACCAGAAAATGGGGTGGACTTTTTGAAGCCCAAGTACATGCCAGTGATGAGGTTCGCTGGACCCACGGCCTGGCCTTGGAAGGGGTGGAGGAAAATCCCATCTATTGGCATACAGGTTCCAACATGGGTTACAAAAATCTCATGGTGATGAATCCTCAAACTGGAATGTATTTGGTTGTGCTCTCCAGTTCCGACCAAAATGAAAAAGGAATCAGAGAAATGGGGCGACTGGCCGCAGGAGGACACCCCTCATTGACCATTCCCGGATTGAATTCATCAGCAAAGCCTTGAATCAAGAACATCTGGGTTCACAGAGTGGAGGAAGGATTTTATAAATCTTTCCGGCCCTTCTGCAGAAGGAGAAGACGGGGAAAAAACCATTTCTTTGTGGAAGATTCTCGAGAATATGGCCACGTTGAAGACGGCTGATTTTTTCGATCACCTCTTCTATACTGCCTCAACAATGCCGAGCAAGCGGCTGAAAGGATAAGAGTTGAAAACCCTCAATCACCGGGAAATTGATGCAATCCTTGCAGAATTGGCCTTGGAAAACATGGCCCTCCGCCGGGTTCGTCAGGCAGATTATCGTCGTATCTTCTTTGAGTTTTCTGGTCCTGGAAAACGCGAAACCATCTGTGTCACCCTCTCCCCTCCCTATGTTCGGCTGCATCGCTTTGATGAACCACTTCCCAAAGCCTTACCTCGTCCTCCCCGGTTTGCTGCAGTTTTAAAGGCTCGGTTGGAGGGGGCACGATTGGTGCATCAGGAACAACTGGGGCAGGAACGGATTGTTCGCTGGGAATTCCATAAGGGTGGTGAGATTCTTTTCCTTGATGCAAAACTCTGGGCCAATGCTGCCAATCTCATCCTATCCTCCAAATCAGGTTGCATCATCGATGCCTTCAGCCGAAGGCCCAATCGCCAAGAAATCCCAGGAGCATGTTGGCCCCCTCAGGAACTCTTTGTTGAGAAGAAAAGGGAGGATTTAAGGGATGGCGCAGCAACAATCCAAAAGAAACAATGGGAAATTCGCAGCCTTCCAGGAAAGGGGGATTGGAATTCCCGCGTGGCCCAGTATTTCCAGAAACTGGAAGAGAATGATGATGCCAAGTCTCGGCGCCGAGAATGGACGACTCACATCCAAAAACACCTGAAAGCATTGGAACTCCGACAAGCCAAGCTTGAAGCCTCAGCATCAACAGACCAAAGCCAAGAGGGTTACTGGGCAGGGCTGATTCTGGCAAATCAGCACAAAATTCATCGTGGCGATCAAGAGGTGGAAGTGACCGATTGGCAGAATCCAGATGCCATTCTTTGCATCCCCCTCAATCCCGCCCTGAATGCTGTGGCCAATGCAGAGCATTATTTTGACAAACAACGCCGCAGAGAAGGAGCCCTTGCACGATTACAAGAGGAACGGGAGGTGCTGGAAGCAGAGCATCGTCATTGGAGCCACCTGGCCCAAAGGCTGGTAGAGGGAAGCCTGGAGGCCCCATTTGATGCTCCACCACATCAACAAGAAAAACGCGCATCCAAGGTCGGAGAAAAACCTCTTCCAGGTCTCTGGATTACCAAACCACCCTATCTCTTTGTTGTGGGAAGAAACGCCAAAGAAAGCGATGAAATATTGCGCCGCTGGGCCCGGGGAAATGACCTATGGTTCCATGTTCGTGATTATGCAGGCTCCCATGTTTTTCTTCGGGGAATGCGGGGAAAATCCATTCCCTTGGAAATCATGCTGGACGCCGGGACTCTGGCCATGCGTCACAGCAAGGCCAAAAATCTCTCCTCGGCTGATTTGTATTGCACAGCAGTCAAAAATCTCCGGCGTGTGAAAGGCGGTAAGGCAGGATCTGTGATTCCCACTCATGAAAAAAATCTTCGCATCACCATGGATGAAAAACGATTGAAGCGGCTTCTTCATAACTCCAATCAGAATTGAAAACACGAAATAGCAACAGAAAGAAAATAAGTCATGAGCAATTCATAGTACAAAGACAATCCCGTTCTTCTTATGAATCAATATCGAGTTGGCCATCAGAATCAGCCCCAAGGGGCAAGGAATCACAGGATTTCCCTCTCCGTCAAAAACATGCTTCCCCGTGATGCACCCCCATTCTCTTTGAGGAGATCCGCTGTGATGAGACGGTAATTATGCTTGTTCACAGTCAGCCGAATCCCTCGATGTTCATTGCTGATATAAAAGTTTTTTCCAATCTTTTGAATGCTATCTGCATCAACCTCGCCAATGGTGTCTTTCACCAGTTGCTCAATCTCATTTCTGGTCAAATTCTTATGAAGTTTTTTATTGAATCGACCATACACAAGATCTGTGTAGCAGATATTTTTGAGTATTTGCTCTTTATCATTCATCAATGGGAACTCTCCAATCAAACAAGAAGCACAATCTAAGCCTCATCAAGATTGAGGCTGTAGCGGATGGCACCATGGTCTTTCACAATCTCACATTGACGGATTTTCACAGAGAGAATGATGCAATTTTCATCTTCTTCATTATTGGCTTCATCATACCAATTGGAAAATGCTTCTCTGAGTTTGGTTCTGATGTTGGCGTTATCGGCTTCAAGAACCCAGCCCAAGTTCTCTGCAATCCCATGACCAGTGATTCCTTCCAGATTCACAGAAAAGGCCACATTGTAGTTCTTTTCAATTTGCCGCATTTTGTTGGATTTGGCCCAGGTTGTGATGTAGAAGATTCCATCTTCATAGAGAGCATCCACTTCTCGCACAAAGGGAAGGATGCTTCCATCTTCTCGGGCACTTATTGTGGATAAGGCCACAATATTGTCCTTGCAGTTTCCACAGGATTCATTCAGAATTTCAAAAACTTTTTCCCGATGTTCCATTGTTCCTTCCTTTCAATTAAATCAACACAATTCTGTGTGGTCCTCCTTTTATACCACACATCTGTATAGTGCTCAATGAAAAATATTGATATCTTTCGTCTGGTTGTTATTGTGGTGAGACAATTCCCTTTGGGAAAATCTCACATTTTTGCAAACCTTTTCATTCGCCAACATGCAAAAACGAGGCCCATCCACTTTTTCTAAAAACGCCTTAGAACCCCATTAGAACCCTCAAATACGCCCATTTCGCCCCTTCTCTTAACATCGCCGGGGGGCATCAACTAGAATGGTTGAAACACGGTGGATACCACAACATTCCAAGCGATCTTCAGATCACAGGTAGAAACCCAAGCAAAGACAAAGATAAGGACATGCTATGAACGATCAGCAGACCGAAATGACCGCGCGTCAAATCCGTATTCTTTCCGCCGCCATGGTGGAAAAGGCAAAATCCGGCCATCCCGGTGGTGCCATGGGTGGCGCCGAATTCATCAACCTGCTCTACTCCGAATACCTCAACTTTGATCCCTCCGATCCCACCTGGTTTGAGCGGGACCGATTCTTCCTGGATCCCGGTCACATGTCTCCCATGCTCTATTCCACCCTGAGCCTTTACGGCTTCTACAGCAAGAGCGAATTAGAGCAGTTCCGCCAGTGGGGAAGCCCCACTCCCGGACATCCTGAGGTTGACCCCTCCCGGGGTGTGGAAAACACCTCTGGGCCCCTCGGCCAAGGTCATGTCTTTGCCATAGGTTCCGCCATTGCTGACAAATTCCTCTCCGCCCGCTTTGGCGACTGGATGAGCCACAAGCATTACGCCTTCATCTCCGATGGTGGAATTCAGGAAGAAATCTCTCAGGGTGCTGGGCGTCTTGCCGGAGTGTTGGGTCTGGACAACCTGGTGATGTTCTACGACTCCAACAGCATCCAACTTTCCACCCGCACCGAAGCGGTCACCATTGAAGACACCGCAGCCAAATACCGCGCCTGGGGTTGGAATGTCTTAGAAGCCCGAGGAACCAGCCGCTCCGAACTCCGAGCCGCCCTGGATTCTGCGGCCACAGAAAAAGAACGTCCCACCCTCATCATTGGTACCACCATCATGGGTCAGGGAGCCGTCACCGCCGATGGTTCCAGCTTTGAAGGCCAGGTATCCACCCATGGTCAGCCCCTCAGCGCCGCCGGTGCCGACTTTGCCAAAACCGTGGCCAACCTGGGCGGCAACCCCGAAGATCCCTTTGCCCCCCTCCCCGGTGTGGAAGAAGCCATGGCTTCCGTCATTGCTGAAAAGAAAGAAGCCGCCGCCGCCAAAAAGGCCGCCAAAGCCAAATGGGCCGCTGCCAACCCCGAACAGGCCGCTCAGCTGGCCTCCTGGATTGCCGGCGAACTCCCCGCACTGGACTTCTCCGAAGTGGAGCAGAAAGATGGCGTGGCCACCCGAGCCGCCTCTGCCACCGTGCTCAACTGGTTAGCTGGCAAAGTGGGCAACATGATTGTGTCCTCCGCCGACCTCTCCAACTCCGATAAAACCGACGGCTTCCTCAAAGCCACCACCGCCTTTGCCAAGGGGGACTTCTCCGGAGCCTTCCTCCAGGCCGGTGTGGCCGAGCTCACCATGGGAGCCCTTCTCACAGGACTGTCCCTCCACGGTGGTGTCATCCCCGCCGGTGGTACCTTCTTTGTGTTCTCCGACTACATGAAGCCCGCCGTGCGTGTTGCCGCCCTCATGGAAAAACCCGTCACCTACGTCTGGACCCATGACGCCTTCCGCGTGGGAGAAGATGGTCCCACCCATCAGCCCGTGGAACAGGAAGCCCAGATTCGCCTTCTGGAGCAGCTCAAAAACCACTCCGGCAAACCCTCCATCATTGCCCTTCGCCCCGCCGATGCGGCCGAAACCACCGTGGCCTGGAAGATTGCCCTGGAGAACCGCTCCACCCCCACCGCGCTCATCCTGAGTCGCCAGAACATCGCCTCCCTCCCCGCCGCCTCCGGGAACCGCTACACCGAAGCCCTTCAGGCAGAAAAAGGGGCCTACATTGTGGAAGACTGCGAAGGCACCCCCGATGTCATCTTTGTGGCCTCCGGATCCGAAGTCTCCACCATGGTGGGCGGTGCCGCCCTTCTCCGTCAGGAAGGCAAAAAAGTCCGCGTGGTCTCCGCTCCCTCGGAAGGTCTCTTCCGCCAGCAGAGCAAAGACTACCAGGATTCCGTCCTCCTCCCCGGTGTTCCCCGACTGGGCTTCACCGCCGGACTCCCCGTCACCCTCCAAGGTCTCGTGGGTGAAAATGGACGCGTCTTTGGACTCGACCACTTTGGCTACTCCGCCCCTGCCGGCGTCTTGGATGAAAAACTTGGCTTCACCGCTGAGAACGTCCTTGCCGAAGCCAAAGCCCTTCTGAGCTAAACCCATCGCATCCAAAGCGCCCCGCAATCCCGTGGGGCGCTTTTTTTATCTCATTTTCATTTGTTCTTGGCGAATCCCCAGGGGCCTTGCCCCTGGGGTCGGGCTGTCCAGGGCTCCGGCTCCCGCCTCCGGAGTTTCTGAGTCCAGAAACTCGCCCTTCGGGCCCCTTCCCATCCCTTTCGCACCCAAGGTGCTGCGGATGAAGGCATAAAAAAGGGCTGTTGCATAAATAAAAATGCAACAGCCCCTCTGCTCCAGGCTGCGTCAGGGATATCTGCGATGTCCCTTCCTGGCTTCGGCAAAGGACAAGTTTGCACTTGCCCTCTGCTCTCGGCTGCGTCAGGGATACCCTCGGTTTCCCTCTCCTTGTCTCGGCAGAGTGCAAGTTTGCCCTTGCCCTCTGCTCTCGGCTGCGTCAGG
>JAKSCK010000120.1 GCA_022360655.1 Spirochaetales bacterium
TGATGTTGTTTTGCGCATGGTCAATTTCTATACAATCACCAAGCTCTTTACTTGGGTATAATAAATCTAAAGTATTTTGTACCATTGTTTTGTAGGACGACAAGCTCGAAGATTGGCAGATGTTGACACGGCATCGCGACTATAGGCAGTGCTCATTGGGAGCATTGGCCTTATACATGTTCCAGCGCTTCCACGTGGACATTGAGGACTTCCCAAATATGGCAGGGAAAAAGGAGGAATGGTAAGAATGATGAGTGGGCTGATGCCATAAATAAAAATACTGGAAACATAGAGGACTTCATAACTTTTTTTCATTTGGGATGTTCGTTGCATTTATATAAGTGACTTTATCCAACTATATGCTACTATACTATGGAATTTCAGAAAGAGCACACCATATGTGGTTTTTCTATCAATGTACAATAGCTGAATTGTGCATACCTATATATTGTAATGACCATTGATGTGGTTCCTTAGGTATGGAATCAAAATGTTTCGAAATAATAGGGACCCAACACGAAGTGTCACTTCAAGGACAATGTACAACCACAAGAAAAGACACATGACCAAAACGGGGACCCTTGGAACATGTGTCAATCATGACGACAGGAAATTTGGGGCCACTCTTGCGAGGCTGATGGGTGTACCCCTCCCTGACATCAGAGCGATGGGTCTATGGTCCCTAGACGTAATGAACGAGCATTATGTCAAGATTCATGCACCCAATACTGCAGCTCGAATGGGAGGATTCCCTGATGCCGTGCATTATTTTCTGCCTCGGGCATTCATCACCCCTTTTGAGATCAATGATGATGGCATTGTGGCCCTTGGGCGTGCCATATTCCCAGAACTCGATAACCCAAATTGGGTTGGTAGTATTGCAGAGGTAAGTAGCAAAAAATGGTCTGCTTCCAATTTCTTGGTTTATCTTTCTCGCTGAAAAAGAAAGCACAAAGCAATCTCGATTTTTGTGTCTCCAGAAAGCCGCAATTGGAGGTAAACATGGTGACAAAGCAGCACAAAATGCCTCTGAAGCATTCCGTGCCCTTCGTGTCATCTTGCTGCAAGATTTACCTCTTTATTTCAGAGATTTTGCTGATCTTCCTATATTCAAGTCTCGGGTTTTGAGGGATCATTGGTCAGCATTTTTGAGATGGAGCCAATTGATTTGGAAATACAATGATGAGTGCGAAGAATTGGGGGCAGCAAATACAGCTCTCCACACTTTTGATGACGGTGGGGTTGCAATCTTCAAAGGCATGCCAATTGCCGCCTGTGATGCACCTACACCAGAGGGGTTCAAAAAAGTTTCCATAGCAGGGAGCGATTTGTTGTGCTACTTGGAGAAGGTAATGTATCAGTTATTTTTTAATCGCCCTTGATCGTGTTGGAAATGTGATGCAAATAAGCCGTGTTTGCAGAATTTGATGTGTCACACAAGGCATGGATATAGATATCAAGCTCGTATGATACCTTGATTTGCTGAATGTTCACATAGATTGTAGCGAGCCCCTCAA
>JAKSCK010000159.1 GCA_022360655.1 Spirochaetales bacterium
AACTATCTGGGTCACCCCGACAACTACATCCAAGCCAACCCGCTGGTGACGCCCGCGCATATCGTGCCTGAATGGTACTTCCTGCCGTTCTACGCGATCCTGCGCGCCTTCACACCGGACGTCTGGATCGTGATGTTCACCAGCTGGATCACCTTCGGCATCATCGACGCAGCCTTCTTCGGCGTGCTTGCGATGTTCGGCTCCCTGGTGGTTCTAGCATTGGCGCCGTGGCTGGACACGTCCAGTGTTCGGTCGGGCCGTTATCGCCCGATGTTCAAATGGTGGTTCTGGGCCTTCCTGGTCAACTTCTTCGTCCTGATGTGGGCGGGGGCAATGCCTGCGGAAGGGATCTATCCGATCATCGCCCTGATCGGCGCAACCTACTGGTTCGCCTACTTCCTGGTGATCCTGCCGCTGCTGGGCATCATTGAAAAACCCGATACACCACCGGCCACCATCGAAGACGACTTCAAAGCCCACTACGGCAAAGCTGACAGCGGAGAAGGGTCCACTGTCGCAACGCCAGCCGAGTGAGAAAGGACAAACGCATGTTCAAGAAACTCACTCTGACGGCGGCTCTTGCCCTTGGCCTTTCAGCCGGGGGTGCCCTGGCCGCCGGCAAGGCCGGAGAGGTGACGGACTACGAGTTTTCGTTCGAAGGCCCCTTCGGCACCTACGATCAGGCTCAACTTCAGCGGGGACTTCAGGTTTACACCGACGTCTGCGCGGCATGTCACGGCCTGAAGTTCGTTCCGATCCGCACCCTGTCAGATCCGCAAGGACCCGGCATGCCGGAAGATCAGGTGCGGGCCTATGCCGAATTCTTCGAGGTTTTCGACCCCGCAATCGACGACTTCCGTGTCGCGACGCCTGTCGACCATTTCCCCGAAAGCGCCCTTGAGACCGCCCCGGACCTCAGCCTGATGGCCAAAGCCCGAGCCGGTTTCAGCGGCCCGTACGGGACAGGTATGAACCAGTTGTTCAGAGGCATGGGCGGTGCCGAGTACATAGCATCTCTGCTGACCGGCTACACCGGTGAAGAGAGGGAAGAGGCGGGCGCCATTCTTTACGAGAACAAGGCGTTCCCCGGCGGCTGGATCTCCATGGCCCCGCCGCTTTGGGGCGATGATGTCGTCTACGCCGATGGCACCGAAGCCACGCTTGAACAGGTGTCGAAGGATGTCTCCGCCTTCCTGATGTGGACGGCAGAGCCCAAAATGATGGCGCGCAAGCAGGCCGGCCTGACGGGGGTCATCTTCCTCGCCGTGCTGTCGGTGCTGCTCTATCTGACCAACAAGCGCCTGTGGGCCTCGGTCAAGACCTCTGCAAAGGGCCAGCCCGCCGAGTAAGTCACGTTACGAATTGCAAAAGCGGCGCGTCCCTTAGGGCGCGCCGTTTCATTTTGTGCCCAGGTAGGTGGCCAGTTCGGGCGGCGGCGCGGCAAGCATGTCCTTGGTCGGAAAAGGGCCCGTCACCTTTCCTCCGGCAACGACCAGCGTTTGCGGGCACAGCACCCGGGCATCTTCGGGGTCGTGGGTGACCATCAGCAGGGTCGTGTCGCGCCCTGTCAGAACGTCTTGCAAAAGCGCCAACATCTCGGCCTTGAGCGCTGGGCCCAGTGCCGCGAAAGCTTCGTCAAGCAGCAGAAGCGGTTTGGCCTGAACCATCGCCCTCGCCAAGCCAACGCGGCTTTGCTGACCGCCTGACAACTCTCCGGGCCGACGGCGCTCAAGTCCGCTGAGACCGACGCGGACCAAAGCGGAAGTGACCTCTGCCTTTTGCGCCTCACTCAGCCTGAGCGATGGATCAAGGCCAAGGGCTACGTTCTGCCAGGCGGTCAAATGGGGGAAAAGGTTGTGATCCTGAAACAAAACTGCCG
>JAKSCK010000162.1 GCA_022360655.1 Spirochaetales bacterium
GGTCAGACCACTGGTTGGCCCGGTGGAGGGAGCCATCCAGCTGACTGCCCGGCGACCATGACCAGCGGAGGTATAGGCGTAATTGATCAGCTTTCTTAACAGAAAACCGGTGAGCTTCTGGCGAAGCTTCATCAGATACCCCGGGAAGAAACAATCCCGTACTGCCGGGGACGTCTATTTTGCTTGACCAGTTCCTGTTCAATAGCCGTTAATCGTTTCTCCATTTCAGAAAAACTGTTGTATTCCACCTTCTGGCCATCAAATTCCACAGTGCGGGTATCACGCAGCAGCACGGCTCGCTTAAGGGCGATATATTCCTGTTCTGTAATCATGCTGGTCCTTCGGAATTTATCCGAGATAGGCACTGCGGGAAGTGCGCCGGGGGCGGGGTGCTTGTTCTACCATGGCCCTGGTTTCTGCCATGACGTCTTTTGATTCGCTGGGCTGAGGCCGCTGTTCGGCCAGCTTCTCCAAATTCAGCCCCCGATGTTGCTGCAGGATTCTGACAGCAGTGAGGGCATAAACCCGGCAGTCCAGGGCTTCATTGCGTTTCTTTTTGGCATCCCATTCAAAGTAAGCGACGCCTTTGCGGTACTTGCGCACTTTCTCTTCAGCCGTGGCCTGTTTGAAATAATCTTCATCAAAACAGTCTTTGATCGGCCAGTGACAGTAGCCGAAGCCGGGTTCCAGAATCCGGTAACGCTGGTAGATAAGCTCTTTGGCAGTGTCTGTTCCAACCAGGGTGAGGTAGACACCTTTTTTGTTGCGGGTCTTGGGGAAGTTGGCAATAGGTTTCCCGGCCTGGCTGGCTCCCTTGATCGGAATCAGCCAGTCAATGCTCATTCGGCGGCTGAAGGCATAAACTTCATCGGTGTAGTGGCCACCCGAGTCCATACAGACCTGGGCAATATTCATCATCACTCCGTCCTGGCGCTTGTAGGCCTGACGAAGTTTCTCGGCGATGACATTCCAGAGCTCTGGCCGGGAGAGATCTCCATAGAGTCGGTAATACTCAATGGACCAGCTCTCTTCTCCAGCTCCCCAGCCCACAACTTCAAACTCAATCCGGTCATCCTGGACATCAACACCGCAGGTTAATACTTCTACAGACCAAGGCACTTCA
>JAKSCK010000269.1 GCA_022360655.1 Spirochaetales bacterium
AATGAAAAGAACCAGTCGACCTGGTTGGATTGGTCCTGGCAGAGTTGTTTTCACAGAGCTGCTGCCGACCCAAGACAAAGATGATCCCAGAAGACACATCGTTTGGGTGCTTCTTCATGGGAAACTTTTCAAATGCAGTGTTCACAGTGTCGGACCAGTGACACAAGTTGAACGCTTTCACCATGACGTTCACACCAAGGAGGATGTCACCAAGATGAAAACTCTCTCTGATTTGGTGCCCAACAGGGAATTTGTGGACATCACGGATGAGATTCCTAGCCCTGACGAGCATGAGTTCCAACAGCTGCCTCCAGAGCCTGATGGCTCGACTGTTGTACCAAACCTGCGGATTTGGGGCAAAAAGGAGCTCAAGCCTGAAGATTGGAGAACGGTTCACCGTTCAACGCCACTTGGACTTGGCGAACCACGCTCTGCACCTCTCCCTGGACTTGGAAGTGCACCGAGCTCAAGGTCACCTGGACTTGACCTACCATCCTCTTCCAAACCTGCTGGTCTGGACTTACCAGCTGAGGATGTTCCAATCGCTGTCAACGACTATGGCAACGATGAACTTACGGACTATGAGCCAGAATCTCCATATCGTGAACCTCCTCCAGTTCCACATCCTGAAGAAACTGAGGCAAAGAGACCACGTGGGCTTGACTACGACCTCAAATGGGTCGAACAACTTGAACGAGATGCTGCTCAAGAGTCTCATGAGTTTGATGTTTTTGCTGCTCTTCAAGAGACCGAAGAGGCCTTCCAGATCTCCTTCGATCTCTCCGTTGAATCTCACCGTCAACGGAAACAGCTTGAGCGAAACCCTGTGCTTTCCTTGACGAAGAAGATGGGTAGCGCTGAGGTCCAACTGACCAAGCTGACTGATGAGCACCGTGAACTTTTCACAAGAGCAAAAGCAAAAGAAGTAGACAGCTTTCTCAAAAACCAAGCTGTCAGAAAATGCCTCAATGATGAAGAAATCAGGAGAGCAGTGGATACTGGCCGTATCATACGTGCCAGATGGATTCTCACTTGGAAGCCAACACCTCCAGATGAGATCTCCACAGCCCGAAAAGAAGCACGAGAAGACCCAAACACGGTCTTGGCAAGCGATGGCTCCAAAAAGGCGAAGGCCCGCATCGTCTTGCTTGGATTTCAGCATCCTTCGCTGCTGGATCGACAGTTCAAGACAGCTGCTCCAGTGCAAAGCATGGTTGGGAGGAACTTGCTGTATCTCCTTGCCACTCACCACCAGTGGCCCATACATGGTTTGGATTTAGCAACAGCTTTTCTTCAAACCCAGCCAACCGAAGCTGACCAAGAAATATGGACAACTGGAGTTGCTGAGTTGCGAGCTGCTTTGGGCCTGCCTGAATCTGGCATCATGAGGGTGCTTCGGAACATCTACGGTTCCACGACAGCACCGCGTGGACTCTGGCTGGATTTGCACAAGAAGCTCGTTGGACTTGGAGCAGTGCCAATCCT
>JAKSCK010000208.1 GCA_022360655.1 Spirochaetales bacterium
AATGAAAACGCATAATTCAATTATGAAATTAAGTGGTTGCGTATTTCAGCGTGGCTCAATAGTTAAGTAAGGTGTCCCCGGAACTCAATAGTTAAGTAAGGTGTCCCCGGAACTCACGGAACTCTTGGCAGCGAGTTCCGGGGACTCCGGAACTCTACGTCCCCCGATCTTCTTCGGGGCTTGATAGTTCCGTATCGTGTCCCTCGAACTTGCCCCGAACTCGCGCCGAGCGGAGCGAAAGAACTGGGCGCAGCCCCAAACGGTCCCTTAAAGCGACTTGTAAAATGTCAAATAATCCAGTGAACCCAGGCAGAGCAAGTTCGATGAGGTTTAAATGGCGTATGACTTTAGTTGCCACAATTGCACCTATTTGGTTTCCCTTTTCTTGCTTATGGGAAATTGTTATCGCATTTAGCTTTGCATATGGCTTTATTGATCTATTATGATTTGGTAAATGGTTTATACCGTATGCTTTGAACATAGCACCGCCACTAATTCCCCTTGGCTTGGGAGACTTTAATACATGACCCTCACGTAAGTAATAAGCTTCAAAGCTCATAACTGTATGATAAAGAGTATCTGCGCCAACTTTAGAATATTGGTCTTTATTTATTTCTATAGAAGGGAAAACTTCTTGTTTTGATTTGATTTCATAATTTTTTGTATTAGAATTTTTTACTCTAAAACCACAAGCAATACATATAGAGAGTTCATCAGGTTCTTCGATATCAAGTTGATCGATAGTTAAGGCCCTTTGCTCTATTTTTTTTGTAACACAATCTTTAATATGGAAAACAGATGCATCTATGGGATCATCTAAATGCGTCCCACTTTTTCCTTTTAAGGAGCTATATCTTTCACCTGCCAAGGATAAGATTTTTTCTCCTTCCCCCAATCCAATTAAGAGTTGATTTTCCCCAATATCATCGAAAACGTGCGAAGCTGAAAAAATAAAAAACTCATCATGGATATTTACTATTACACCAGAACCTATTTGTTCAGGTCTATAAGGCTTTTTAACGGTATGATAAATTGGAACTACGGATTTTTCTAAGTCGAGAGTGAGTTCTAAAGCAGCAGAGATTTTGCTTTGATAATATTTATCAAATAATTTCACTATTGGATTTTTGGGGTCAATTCTTGGCTTCACAGTATAATCCTTACATATAACCTTTGATTTTACTCTTTCACATTTAACAAAATAATATACTGATCTTGTTATCCACTTATTATCCGACAGCTAACTGTATAACATGGTGATTTCAATGATATCTAATCAAATTTAGACAGGTTGAAGTTGAATCGATTTTGATGGAAATAAAACATTCATCACTCATGATTGCAAGAGTCAATTTGATGCCCTGTTAAAATGTGCTTTGGGACTTTACTCCCAAGAACAAATATTTGAGATTAAACTCCTGTATTAAGGTTTTGCAAGAGTAATCTTACCCCCACTGGTGGTTTGCGTGGGTACAGAGAATTCTACAAAATTTGTAGTTCCCGGAACTGAGAACTGAGGTGTCCCCGAAACAACCTTTCATGAATTTTTCCGTTTCATCCAAAACCCATGTACTAACGGCACTTATGGCGAATCTGAACGTCACCCACTCATCACTCCCTAAGGCTTCCATTCATAACGTTTCTTTATTCTTGCTCCCCCTTTATAAGATGGATCTTCTTTGGGAACGACG
>JAKSCK010000107.1 GCA_022360655.1 Spirochaetales bacterium
AGCTTGATGAAGTTGAAGAGCTTGATGAAGTTGAAGAGCTTGATGAAGTTGAAGAGCTCGATGAAGTCGAAGAGCTTGATGAAGTTGAAGAGCCAGATGAAGTCGACGAGCCTGATGCAGTCGAAGAGCTTGATGAAGTTGAAGAGCTTGATGAAGTTGAAGAGCTCGATGAAGACGAAGAGCCAGATGAGGTCGACGAGCCTGATGTAGTTGAAGAGCTTGATGAAGTTGAAGAGTCAGATGAAGTCGAAGAGCTCGATGAAGTCGAAGAGCTTGATGAAGTTGAAGAGCCAGATGAAGTCGAAGAGCTCGATGCAATATCACACGACTCATATAAGATTCAGATAAACGAACGTGAATCTTTCGGGGAGCAAACAGAAGATGTGTCTCTTGCAGACATCGAAATCGATGATGATGTTCTTGCCATTGTCATCCCCCATGAGTTTGAAGAAGAGGAAGTACCTTTCTCTCCCGATCATCACGTCCCCCTTCCAGACGTTGAAGATCTGAATGAGTCGTTACAGAGCAACACATCAATGACAGAAGATTTGAGTTCTTTGACTCATGAGGAAGACTCCGATCTTTTTGAGATTGAAGATGAAGCAGATGGAATAGAGATACCGGTAGACTTGGGTGCATTTGCTGATTCTCAAGACTTTGTGGCTTCTCCGGTCGATTCAACAAGCTCGGAAGTTGGCTCACAGGGTCAGGACTGGGTGGATATCACAGATGATCTTTTAGAGGAAATGTCTGATGAGGGGAAAGCAGAATCGTTACGAGAGGATGTTGCCCCAGATGAAGAGACACCTGAACTGATAGAAGTCGAACAAACTGATCCACAGCGTTTATACATGTTTGAACCTGTTTTCTTAGATAATCAAATAGAGGGGTCTCTTCTTGCGCTTGATGAGGATGTAGAACCAGGACAAGATGAGGCATCATCAGTGGAAATGGATCATGATATGAGCAATTCAGAACAATCTCACCAACAGAAGGAAGGAGAAGAAGTCGAAGAACTTGATGAACTCGATGAAGTCGAGGAACTTGATGAAGTCGAAGAACTTGATGAAGTCGAAGAACTTGATGAAGTCGAAGAACTTGATGAAGTCGAAGAACTTGATGGTTCCAATTCGGTTCAACTCTATACACTAGATGAATTGCTCTCTGAATTGGCCTCAATGAGTGGTCAGGGAAAAAACGGACGGTATAAAAGTCTTCGAGTGGAGTCTATGGAATCACTCATTAAAACACGGAATTCTGGAGATATTCTTCCAGGAACTGATTTTGATGAAGATGATTTTGGTCATAGCAATACAAGTGATCATTTTGTGTGGCAGGAAGATGGACTAGACTATGATCGGTATCTTCGGGGATTCAAGAAGGGTGCAACTGGCGCTTATAAATCTCTCATGTCTCTTTCGAAAGATCTTGGTGCTATTTGTGGAGTCTTGATGGCAGGCCATCGCAAAGGATTGGCTTGTGATTATGCTGTTGGAATTGATGATGATGGTGCAGCATGTTTGGCTGTTGATCGATCCGAACAGATCTGGGACGACTGGTTCTCACAGCGAAGAATCGTTGTGATTCCCCAACTTGCCCAATCTGCCTATGGAGTAAAAACTCGCCACTCCGAATTCCGCTTTATTCGTTCTGCCATCCTCTTGCCGGTGGTTTATCATGGGGCCCCTTCCTATGTATTCCTCGGCTTTAAGAGGCTTCCATCTGATCCTCTCACAGTTGTTGCATCAAAATCTTCATTGGGATAAATCCTTGTTTTGCGGAGAATAGGGAAGTGAAAGGGTGTTCTTTGAAAACACTTTGCCCCTTGACGTTCGTTTAGGCGACTGTATAATCATCGTATTCATGTGATCACCAAGGGGGAACCATGTTGGACATTGTTTTAATGATCATCCTTCCCCTCGGCGGCGTTGGATTCGGATGGCTCATCCGTTGGATCTACGCCAGGAATCACCTTTCTTCATCCGAACAGAAAGCCCTCAGGCTGAATGAAACTGCCGTATCCGAAGCGGAAAACGCTAAAAAGGAAATTCTCCTCGAAGCTCATGACCAGATTCTGGCGGAGAAACGACAGTTTGAACGCGAAGTTCGTGAACAGCGTTCCGATGTTCAGCGATACGAGAAGCGAATCCAGCAGAAAGAAGACAATCTTGACAGAAAACACTCTGAACTTGACCGCCGACAATCCCAATTGAGTCGGCGAATAGAGGATGTTGAGCGTCGAGAGAAGAAGCTGGTTGATGAAGAAACGCGATGCCATGCCGAGTTGGAACGAATTTCCGGACTCACTGCCGAGGAAGCAAAAAAAATTCTGATTCAAGGGCTTGAGAATGAAGCACGTCATGATGCTCAAGCATTGCTCAATAAAATTGAGGTAGAGGCCCAAGCGGCTGCCGATAAAAAAGCCCGCGACATCCTCATCACCACAATTCAGCGTTTGGCAACAGAGGTTACCACAGAAATTACTGTCACCTCAGTCAGTCTTCCCAATGATGAAATGAAGGGGCGAATCATCGGTCGTGAGGGCCGAAACATTCGTACCCTCGAAACCTTAACCGGTGTTGATATCATCATCGATGACACCCCAGAAGCTGTCGTTATTTCCTGTTTTGATCCCATTCGGAAAACCATTGCAAAAACAGCATTGGAACGCCTGATTCAAGATGGACGTATCCATCCTGCGCGAATTGAAGAAGTGGTTCAAAAAGTGGCCAAAGAGATCAGTCAAATCATCTTTGAAGAAGGTGAACGTGTTCTCTTTGATCTTGGAATCCACAACATGCGACCTGAGGGGATTCGTGCTCTTGGTCGACTCCATTTCCGGACAAGCTATGGCCAGAATGTTCTTTCTCACTCGAAAGAAGTTGCGGTCATTGCAGGAATGATTGCCAGTGAAGTGGGGGCCGATGTGGCCATCGCGAAGCGTGGTGCTCTTCTCCATGATATTGGAAAAGGTCTTGAGACTGATGGCGAAGGTGGCCATGCCGAAGTGGGTGGAGAATTGGCTCGCCGCATGGGAGAAGATCCTCGTGTGGTGAATGCCGTTGCAGCTCACCACGATGATGAAGAAATTACTTCACCGGAAGGTGTGATTGTTCAATTGGCTGATGCCATTTCTGCCGCTCGCCCCGGCGCACGTCGAGAAACTTTGGATAATTACATCAAACGACTAGAAAACCTTGAGCGCATTGCTCTTGGTTTTGAAGGCGTGGAGAAAGTTTTTGCGATTCAAGCCGGTCGTGAATTGCGCATCATGGTGAACCATGAGCGCGTCAATGACCACCAGGCCAAGCAATTGGCCAAAGATATAGCGAAAAACATCGAGGATCAGTTGAAGTTCCCCGGTCGGATTCGTGTCACCATCATCCGGGAAACCCGGGTTGTGGAGTACGCTCGCTAAACAACCCATTTGGGAAGATTCACGCCGGCGCCTCAGGGTGCCGGCGTTTTTGTTGGAGAAGACGGGAATGAACGTTCTGTATTTAGGAGATGTTGTTGGTCCAAGTGGAATGCGCGCCCTCACCACATCTCTTCCTTCTCTTCGGCAGCAGTACTCCCTTGATTTTGTTGCGGTGAATGGGGAAAACGCTACCAGAGGTTTTGGACTGAGGCCCGATGATATGCATCGTTTGTTCCACTGTGGAGTGGATCTCATCTCCAGTGGAAACCATATCTGGCAGCGGGAGGAGCTTCGTTCTTCATTCTCAGAGAATATTCCCTTGCTTCGTCCTGCAAATTATCCCTCAGGTGCCCCAGGCCGTGGACATTACCTTTTGAGCAGTGCAAAGGGAATGCTAGCCATTGTGAATCTGCAGGGACGAGAACGGATGGGAATGGCTGTCGATTGTCCTTTTCAAACCGCAGAAGAATTGATCCGTCAAATCCGTCATCAAACTCAGTGCATCCTTGTGGATTTTCATGCAGAAGATGTTCGAGAAAAAGAAGCCCTCTTTGCTCTGCTTGATGGGCAGGTTTCGGGGGTTCTGGGAACTCATACCCATGTTCAAACAGTGGATGCACGCGTTCTTTCAGGGGGTACAGCTGTGATGACAGATTTAGGAATGTGTGGACCCATCAAGAGTGTGATTGGAACAAAGCCTGAGCTTTCTCTTCGACGTTCTCTCACTCAGCTCCCCTTGCAAATGGAAGTTTCAGAAAATCCAGCCATGTTATGCGGGGCTCTTCTTGAAATCGACCCCGACACTGGTCATGCTCTGTCCATTACTCGCTTTTGTCAGATGCCGGGGGAGGAGAACCTATGAGCAAAAGAACCGTAAAAAAAATCCCCTTCAAACAACTCGTGGAGAGGAGTTTTCCAGAAGAAGAAAAAAAGAGACTGTATGCTGCCATCCTTTGTGGAGAGGTTCGCATCCTCGGAGAACGCATTCGTGATCCTAAACGTCTTGTTTCTGTAGATTCCATCGCAGAATGGTCTGTGCGTCCATTTGTGAGCCGAGGTGGAGAGAAGCTTGCTGGTGCACTTGATGCCCTTCATCTCAATCCGCAAAATCAGGTTTGTCTTGATGCCGGTGCATCCACGGGTGGATTCACAGATTGTCTTCTCTCCCGAGGAGCGAGCTTTGTTCATGCGGTTGATGTTGGATTCAATCAGCTTGCATGGAAACTTCGCACCCATCCACAGGTTCTTTCTCGAGAGCAAACCAACATCATGGATCTCTCTCCCTCAGACCTCCAGCCATCACCAAAATGGGCTGTGGCGGATCTTTCTTTTCGTTCCCTCCGAGGTGCGGCATCTCAGCTTCTTCATCTCACCCATGGAGGGCTTGTTCTGGCTCTTGTAAAGCCTCAGTTTGAGAATCCCTTAGAAGAGGGGTTTGATGGCATTGTTCGCACCTCACAAGCACGGGAGGCTGTTCTACAGGCCCTGCGCCGTGACTTGCCTCAAGAGGGAGCTCATGTCATCAATGCGGTTGCCTCTGAAGTGACCGGTCGAAAGGGAAATGCAGAAATCTTTCTGCTCATTTCTGCAGAGCCAGCTGATCAACAGAATCTTGTTGATCAACGCATTGAATTGGCTTTAGAGGAGGCTCAGAATCATCTGAGTCCCCCCGAATGATTGAAGATTAGAAATCATCTCTTCGAAGAGGACTCCCCACCCAAAATCCTTCACCGCCGAGGTAGTCCACTTTTTCTCCATCGATGAGAATCTGAACAGAGTGAATGTTGGGATATTCTGTGGCTGTGAACACAACCTGTTCCACTTGAGCCCGGTATCCCTCTAAACCCAGGTCATTGAAGCGGAAAGTCTCATTAAAGTTGAGATAGGCAATCCCACCCTCGATTCGAGCACCAAGGAGTTCAGACCCCTCAGGTATAAGAGTTAATACATCATTGGAAATCTCATTTGGACGGGGCCCTTGAACAAGATTAGCAATGCTTGCAGAGAGTGGTGTTTGTGATATGGGAAGGGTTCGTAAAATTCCCTTCATACCAATCTTTCCCTCATCGCTGACTTTGACAAAGAATACTCGCGCTGGTGTTCCCTCTTGAGTTGGAGGAGCTGGTGGTTCTTTCAGCGCATCAGTTTCCTGAGGGGGCAAAGGGATGTCCTCTTTGATCTTTTCACCTGTTTGGTTTTCTGGAGATGAAACACGCTCTATTGTTGGGGTAATGGTTTGAGCTGCCGAACCATACTGGAAAACTCCATTTCTTCGCAACGATGCAAGAAGAACTATGGCAAAAACAAGAAGTAAAGCAATCAGGGTGAGTGCAACCGTCGGGCCATCTGCTCGTCGTACTGATCCTTGAGAGGGTTGTGGAGTTTTTCTGGGAGAGGACATTCGTGTCTGATCCTTTTCCTTAAGCCCTAAACCAAAGGAATTGGTTTTCTCCTGCCCTGCCTTTCTTTTTTTGTGGGGCATTTTTTTCTGGTTTTGATCACTGGAATGCATAATTTATCATAGTCGGAACAGAACACGCGGAACAGTGGATGAGTCTTGGATTTGACAGCTTGAACAAACAGTCCGTATTATTTGACCAAAATGAGGGAATATCACGGCATACCTGCATCACCAGGGATTGCGATTCACAGAGCCTTTAATCACAACGCTGATGCTGTATCCATACCGCATTACAGCATCTCGGAACTCGATGTTGAGTCCGAATGGGAGCGGTATACACTGGCAACAGCACGGGCCGCAGAGGAAATCCGTTCCATTAAGTCCTCACTTGATACCACGCATACTGATCAGCACCAACTCCTTGATGCCCAATTGCTCATGCTTCATGATCCGGAAATGGGGGCGCAAATCAAAGGACGTCTTCCTCAGGCCTTGCTTAATGTGGAGTGGGTTCTCACAGAATACATAGAGAATATGGTGGGAATCTTGGAAGCATCAGGGGATGAATATCTTGCTGAACGGTCCATGGACATCCTTGATGTGTCGAGACGCATCACCAACCAGCTTCTTTTTCGAGAAAAACAATCTCTTCGAGAAATCCATGATGAAGTGATTTTAGTTTCACCGAATCTTCTCCCTTCAGAAACCATACAACTTGATCCTCATAAGGTTCGGGGCATTGCCCTTGATGCCGGTGGACGCACCTCTCATACAGCCATTTTGGCTCGATCTTTTGGAATCCCTGCTGTTTTGGGTTTGAGAGGAATCTGCCGTAAAATCAAACCAGGAGAAATCATACTCATTGATGGAGATACGGGAACGGTCATTGTTTCTCCTGATCATAAGACGCTTTTGCGTTATGAAAAAAAACTCAAATCCCGAGAAGAAAGCCAAAAACGCATTGATGGGCTCAGAGACTTACCAGCAGAGAGCACGGATGGTCATTCTTTATCTTTACTGGCAAATATAGAGATTCCAGGAGAGGTAAATCTGGCCCTTCGAGTCAATGCCTCTGGAGTGGGATTGTTCCGGAGTGAGTTTCTGTTTATGGATCCGGATCTTCAGCCTGATGAAGAACGTCAGTATCTTGCCTACAAAGAGGTACTGGAGGCCATGGGAGGACGTCCTGTCACCATCCGTACTCTTGATGTGGGTGGGGATAAACTTTTGCCTACCATGGATGAAGGGGATGAGTTGAATCCACTTCTTGGCTGGCGAGCCATTCGTTTTTGTCTTGAAGAAGAAGAATTATTCCGCACCCAGTTACGAGCCCTGCTCCGAGCATCGGTTCATGGGGAGCTTCGGGTGATGTTTCCTCTCATTTCCAATATTTCTGAGCTTGAAGATGCTCTCGCCCTTCTTGAGGATGAGCGAAAACAATTGAAGTCAGAAGGGTATTCCATCGCTGATTCAATGCCTGTTGGCATCATGATTGAGGTGCCTTCTGCCGCTTTGATTGCAGATTCTCTGGCAACTAAAGTGGATTTCTTTTCTGTGGGAACCAATGATTTGATTCAATACACCATGGCTGTGGATCGAGGAAATGAAAAAATCGCTCCTCTGTATCAACCCTATCATCCTGCTTTGTGGAAGCTTGTGAAAATGGCCGCAGATGCGGCCCATAGAGCAGGAATCCCCATTGGTGTTTGTGGGGAAGTGGCAGGAGATCCCGCACTTGCCGTTCTTCTTTTGGCCATGGGTGTGCAGGAGTTGTCCATGGGAGCCTTCAGCATTCCGGCTGTGAAGCGTATAATCCGCTCCGTCAGCGCTGTAGAGGCTCAAGGAATTCTGGATGAAGTGATGGGCATGGCCTGTGCTGAAGATGCAGAAGAACGGCTGCACAACTGGCTTGGAGAACGATTGTGATACCCACGAACCATAGGCGGCCACGAGTCGTCATTGCCGGACGGCCCAATGTCGGAAAGTCCACTCTGTTTAATCGACTGTATGGCCGTCGGCGAGCCATTACGGATCCCACTCCTGGTGTTACCCGAGATGCCCTTGAGGAGCGATGTTCCCTGGCTGGTATTCCTGTGACACTAGTGGACACAGGTGGGGTGAAGGCAGAATACGATGATGATTTTGATGACATTGTAGCAGACCGATCTCTTTCATCTTTTGATACTGCTGATCTGGTTCTTTTTCTCGTTGAAATTGGTCAGCTGACTCCTGAAGATGAATTGATTGTGGATGCTCTCCGATCCAGAACGGACAAAGTTCTCTTGGTTGTGAATAAGGCAGATATTCCAGAAAAAGATTACTTGGCTTCTGAATTTTATTCCCTTGGTCTTGGGGATCCTTTGCCTGTTTCCTCCGCCCATGGGCGAAACATGGATCGTTTGACTGAAATTGTTCGAGAACGTCTTGAGGACATCATGGCGACTTTTCCTGAAGAAGAGGAAGAGGACAACGAGGAGTCTAATGAGCTTGTATTGGCTCTTGTGGGGAAGCCCAATGCTGGGAAATCCACACTTTCCAATCAGTTGACAGGAACACAAGCCTCTCTTGTCTCGGATGTTGCGGGAACCACTCGTGATATTGTGGTGACAGAATCCGAGCATAAAGGACGTACTATTCGGGTTGTGGATACGGCTGGAATGCGGCGTAAGGCCAAGGTTGCAGAAAATGTGGAATACTATTCTGTCAATCGGGCGATTCGCGCCATGTTTGAAGCTGATGTCACCGTACTGCTCATTGATGCGGATGAGGGTCTGAGCGAACAGGATAAAAAAATTACCGCACAGGCGGTGAAGAAGGGACGCACGGTTGTGATGGCCCTCAATAAATGGGATGAGAAAAACCCAGATCCTAAACGATTGAAGGCGGCTATGGATCGGGTTCGATTCCAATTCCCAGTTTTAGACTGGGCTCCTCTTTTACCCATCTCTGCGCTCAAGGGCTATGGTATCCGGGATTTATTGGACACCATTCTCCGTGCAGATCGTCAGCAATCCCGACGAATTGATACAGGAGAACTGAATCGTGCTCTGGCAGAGTGGACGGATTTGACACCACCTCCCACTCGTAAAGGGAAATCCTTTAAAATTCGGTACATCACCCAGGTGTCCACAAAGCCAGTGCGGTTTATTGCTTTTGTCAATCGGAAGATTGGTTTTCCAGATTCTTACCGCCGATTCCTGATGAATCAGATTCGTCGGGAATTTGGTTTTGATTTTGTTCCATTGGAATTAGAACTTCGGGAGGGACGGAAGTAATGGATTTGCGGCACAGACTTTCTTGGTGTTCTCTCATCATCGTGGTCAGTGTCGCTGTGTCTCTTCCCGCCGAGGAGGCTGCGTTGCAACCTTTTCGGACTCTCTTGGAACAATCAGCCTTTCCAGAGAATGATGAAGCGCGCCGCACCTTAGAGGCCGTGATTCAGGCTCCTGCCTATCCGGCCGTGGAATCCACTCATCAAACCATCCGGCAGCTTGTGGATGATAGACTGGTTCAATTTGAAGCCCGCAAGGCAGCCCTTCATTGGTACCTCATCTTCAAGAATCAACGCGGCCAGGAGCCCTGGGAAACCTTCCCGGTATGGGGGAGGGGAACATGGATCATTAAAAAAGATCTTCTCACCGGGAACTTTGTTCAAGCAAAGGTTTTCTTGCAGGACGAAGAGGGAAGTTTTGTTCGACTCTTCCCCGCTCCTGCTGGGCGCACCCGACTTGATGTGCATCTGTATGGGCAACAACTTGGTGATGATGTGCTGTTACCGGTGGCTTTTGACGAGCTTCTGATGGCCCCTTTTGCTCGTATAGCGTCCTTGAGTGCACGCTCTGTGGATTGGAGGGGTATATTCCCTAATCCTGATTCTGAAGGTTATCGTCGAGTTGAGGAATTCCTCACCAACATCCAACGCTTTGATGATTCCATTGCAGAGATTCACGATGCGGCCATTGATGATTTAGGACGAAATGTTTTTATTGAATCGGGGCAACCGGTTTCTGTTGGATCTCAGACTCCCCAAGGGACGCTTCTTCAGATCGGTGATACGGGCTTGAATTGTTCTGGATACATCAAGTGGATTGGTGATGGCCTCTATGCCTCCTGGTTGGGTTCTCCTGCCGATCGGTTTTTATCGATTGAGGCTCTCCGTCTACCGACAGGGCGTTCCACAAAAAATTCCTGGAGTGAAGCACGAACGGCTTTGAGTCAGGATGCTCGTTCTTCCCTTGAAGGACTGCTTCGTGATCCCTTTTTTGGCTTGGATTGGAATAGGAATGTGGCCTATGCCATAGAAGAGGCCCGCTTAGGTCAGAGACTGAGTGCCCAAGACCGTACGGCTCTCGAACCCGGTTCTCTTTCTGGTGCTCCCTCACAGCCGGACATGGGATACACCTTGGATGATTTGGGCACAGCACTCTATCAATTGGCCTCAGACCGTCCTGGAACTGTGTATCTTGCCGCGGTGAATTCCCGCTTTGTTCCTGATTCTTCAGGGGATGATCCCCAGCCATTGCCGCTCCATCAGTACTGGCATGTTTCCATTTTAGCTCCTTGGTTTGAGAATGGAGATGATGGGGAACGTGGTGCTTTTCGTGTGGCTGTGATGGACACAGGAAAAGTTGGAGAAACGCTTTTGCCCAATCCCCTTTACGATGATGAACCGTTGTTTCCTTCTGTTATTCAGGAAAAGGCCACCCGTTATGCAAAATTGGGGAAGGCTTCAGACGGTTCTCCTGTGATGCCAGAGGTGATGGTGCACCTGATTCGGGTGGATGTTCCCTCTCAATTCCAACCCGCTCCGCTTCCACAAGCCCAGTAAACGGTGGAAACCACCCCTTTTAATACATGGATTGAAAGGGGTCGATCTCAAGCCTTCCTATTCTCATGACATTTCCGAGACATTCAGGGACGCATTCTTTCTTCCGGGGTATACTGGAGAGAACGGGGCTATGCGTCCTGATAGGGAGAGATTATGCTTGAGCTCATCGTTAAGGGAGGGCCTGTTCTGTGGGCCATCATGCTCCTATCCGTTCTTGCCGTTGCCATCATTGTTGAGCGATACGCCTATTTTCGAGGAATTCGAATTGATGAAGAAACACTTTTTCTTCGAGTCAAATCGGCCCTTTCCAAACGACATTTTGATGAAGCCATGGCCATTTGTGATTCCAACCCATCCCCCTTTAGCGCCTTGTTGAAAACGGGAATTGAGCACAGAGAACGTAGCTCTTGGGAACGTAAAGAGGTGCTCAAGGATACAGCGGCTCAGGAAGTTCCTCGTCTTGAAGCCCGAATTGGCGCTCTTGGCACCATTGCTCACATTGCGCCCCTCTTGGGTTTGTTGGGTACAGTCACAGGGAACATTGAGGCTTTTGGTGTTCTTGGTCGATTTGGATCTGTGGGAGATCCTTCTGTTTTGGCCAAGGGAATCTCTGAGGCCTTGGTGACCACGGCTGCAGGTTTGATTGTGGCCATTCCGGCCACGATTTTTTATAACGCATTAACCTCTCGCGTGAATTCGCTGATTGTCCGGATGGAGAATCAGGTGAATGAAATGACCCTTCTTTTGGAGAATGAGGGAGACAAGGCGTGATTTTACGACCGCGATTGAAACCACGGGTGGGTTTAGACCTCACACCTCTGATTGATGTGGTTTTTCAGTTGGTGGTGTTTTTTATGATTTCCAGTGTGTTCAATACAGCACCAGGAATTGAATTGGAGCTTCCGGATTCCAGCACGAGTGAAGCGGTGGAAGTGACGGAAGTGCGAGTGACCGTGGCCAGCTCCCAAGAGGTGTATCTGAATCGGGATTTGGTGGCGGTGTCGGCCCTAGGAGAAACTCTGCGTCAATGGCGGGATGAGGGACGCTTGGTGGAAGGCACAGGCATACTAGTGGAGGGGAATCGTGAGGTTCCCTATGAAACCATTGTCACCGTTTTGGATGAAATCCGTCGAGGTGGTGTGGGGGAAGTGAGTCTCATCACCGCGTCTGTGGGAGATGAACGGTGAATCCTTCTTCTTCAGCCCATGTACTTCGTCCGGCCGTTCTAGGACAAGAGGCGGAAGAAAAACGACGCCATGGAGCTTTGCGGCGAGGAGGGCTTTCCGTTCTTGGAGCGGTTTTGGCGCATCTGCTGGTGGTGGGGGCTTTTTATCTGATTGACCGCTTTGCGGTGCAGGACATTGCCCTATGGGATGGACCGGTTTCTGTGAAAATCGGTGTTCCTGATGCACCAGATTCTCCAGCTCCTCAGCCCCCCATCCCGGAGTCTTTGCAAGAATCCTTACCAGAAGTGCCACTAGCGGACGTTACACCCATTGAGCAGGAAACTCCGGTTATTGAAGATTCCTCCCCTGCACCAACAACCTCTCCGGAGGTGGACGCTAGCAATACTGAAGTTGCTCCTACGGAGAATGGGGAGGTTCGTCCACAGATAGCATCGGATTCCGTGGATCCCTCTGCCCCCACATCACCCCCTCAAACGGCAGCTCCTGTGGTTCGAGGTGAGGAACAGGGCAATTCCTATCTTTTGGATTTTGACGGTGCTGAGGGGGATGTGGGTCGTGCTGGAGCTTATGAATACATCTCCAATTACTTTCCCCTTCCAGAGTCTTTACCACGTGATGCTGTTGAACAGGCCCAGGAATATCTTGGAATGTCTGTCCAGGCCGTTCAAAGTGAGATTGAGCGATACTGGGAACCCCTGTTTGAATCCTATGTGAAAAAGCCGGGGAGGCAGGGCGATATTCCTCTTTCGCAAAGACCTCAATTCTGGAGCCTCTTGATGCATTCTTTGAATCTGGATTCATTGGAGTTGAGAGGGGATTATGTTCGTGTTCCTCCCGTCACGGTGGAATTCACTGTGGGGCCGTCTCAAGGGGCTCAAGGGGCAGAGCTCTCTGATTTTTCCATCACCAAATCCAGTTATAATGAGCGCATTGATGAAGCGGTTGTCTACGGTTTATCGCGATGGGTGTATTACAACGATGGTGAAGATTCGGTGCGAGGGCGCATCACCTATGAATTTGGGCAGCCCTAAGTGAACCATCCATTTTGTTTTGGTGTATGGAGCAAGGGGATACGGGGTGAACTTGCCGTGTCCTCATCCCTCGGGTAATGTAAGGCATGGCATTGC
Source organism: Spirochaetales bacterium (assembly GCA_022360655.1). GTDB lineage: Bacteria > Spirochaetota > Spirochaetia > DSM-2461 > DSM-2461 > UBA2779. The sequence goes on from JAKSCK010000107.1 coordinate 12,962, forward strand.
AAGCAGTAGGATTTGACATCGACGGTACTCTTTATCCAGATTGGCGGGCTCGTTCCCGTTCTCTTTTCTTCCTTCTGCGCCATGTTCGGCCGGTGGTGGCCTTTGCTCGTGTACGGCGAATCATGCGGGAGTTGGATGAAAATCCAGAAACGGCAGAACATCCAGTTGCTGAGGTGGAGCTTTTTGCTCAGGAGCTGAAGTGTACGGTGTCAGAGGCACGAACCATTCGGGATACTGTGATTTATGCTGGATGGGAGAAGTGTTTTAAAAATGTGCGGCCGTACTCCCATGTGCGAGAATCTCTTGAGGCCCTTTCTGCTGCAGGATTGAAGCTGGCGGCTCTTTCTGATTTTCCCGTTGGAAATAAACTCAAGTATTTTGGTTTGGATGGAATTTTTGATGTGGAGATTGGTTTTCCTGAGTCCCAGCGATTAAAACCACGTCAAGAACCTTTTCTGGAAATGGCTCGCTGTTTGGATGTGGAGCCCCAGAACATCCTCTATATTGGAAATAAACTGACCTATGATGTACGTGGAGCAGAAGGCGCCGGCATGCGTGGTGCACTCATTGGCCCTCCTGGCCGCTCTGCGCCCCCCGATGTTCTCACCTTTGAGGATTATCCTCAGATGGTTGAGACCTTGCTTTCAGAGGTGACGTCATGACGTTCAATTTTGACGGAGGAGATATTCTCATTCTCCTGCTTGTGGGCATAGCCCTCTACTTGTTTCATCGATTTGACCGCACAGGGCGATCTTTAGAAAAGGTTCGTCGTTATGCGGAGAAATCAAAGGGTGAACTGGACGCCATTGTGCATGAACGGGAATTGGGTCTGAAGGATCTTTCTGCCGACTTAGAAGTTCAGGAACGAACAAACCGAGAAATCTTGGCTCGTGCGGATGCTGCACGGGAAGAGATTATTGCTCGGGCCTCAGATTTAGAGGATCGAGTTGAGAAAATTGAAGCCCATGAACGAGCTCTCTCGGAATTGAATGACTTGGCCTTGCGGGTGGATGAAAATCTTTCCAGACTCCGTGATGAATCGGTTTATGTGGACCAGGTTGGAGCTCGACTCTCTGATATCAAAGACAAATTCACCTCTCTTGCAGAAAAAAATGCCGCACGATTTGCCTCTTTTCGAGAGGAGAGTCTCGGGATTTATGGGGAAGGACTGAATCACTTAAAATCGGGGCTGGAGGAATCCACTCAACTCCTTCATCAGCACCGGGAAAGCCTTGAAGTTCTCAATGCTCACCGTGATGCAGCGATGGAAGAGCGTCTCTCCGTTTTTAAAGAGGGACTTGCTCAAGTGGAGACAGACTATCATGAGCGCCTGGCAAAGGTGGCTCAGGAAGGCCTGCAATTGGAAGATGATGCTTTTGCTGCTCTCAATGAAAAAATTGAGAACCGCACGGAACGCCTTGAAACCAATTGGCTTGGTGGTTTGAATGAGCTCAAAAATGATGTGTCGGGTACGGCAGAGGAAATTCGGCTCACCCTGAATGATTCGCGTGAGAATCTCGCCTCATGGGAGGCCGAAAGCGCGGAACGGATGCAAGGTTTGCGAGATTCCAGTGAAGAATTTGAGAACCAGCAAAATGCAGTTCTTGGGACATTACGGCAGCTTCTTGAAGAGAGTGAACAGAGTCTTCAGAGTACATTCTCACAAGCACGCCACGAATTAGAAGAATCATGGAACAGCACGAAAGAGGGGTTAGAGGGACGTTTTGAAACAGAACGTCACCGGTTGGATCATGCTCTTCATGATGGGATTTCTCAGATTGAGCAGCAAGTTGAGAAGGAAACTTCTCATCTGGAACACCGAATGAATCAAGCTGAATTGCAGTGGCAGGAACGCTATGATTCGGGAATTGGCATGATGGATCAAAAACTTGAGGAGTCTACCACAGCCCTTCAAGCCGCCTTGGATCATCGCTATACCACTGTTGAGTCCAATTTAGAAGATCAGCATCAAACCCTTCATCAGCGTCTCCAAACCGCTTCTCATGACTTAGAAAACACCATTCAATCTGGTGTGGAGGATCTTGAACGGCGCCTTTCTTCCAAGGTTGAATCCGCCCAATCTCAGGGGCTGGAGAAGATGTCGCAATTCGAACATCAATTCCGCAATGATTTGGAGGCTTTGGATTCTCAATATCGTTCCCAGATTGAGAAATTACAGTCGATTCTTGCCGAAACGGATGAGTCCTTGCGTCGTGATTTTGCGACAACCCACGATGAGTTGGAATCTCATTTGCGAACCACGAGTGAACAGCTACGAAATCAGTGGGATGACAAGGCTCAAGCTGTGGAGCAGAGCATTGCCCAAACTCTTCAAGATTGGAATGAGAGATTTGATGAAGGAGTGGAAGGAATGGAACAGCGGATGCAACAGGCATCTCAGGATTTCCGTTCCCGTCTTGATTCAGGCGAAACCAGTTTCTTAGAACGGGTAGAAAATTTTGAAACCCAATTATCCCAACGCCTTCAGCAGGAGAAATCTGATCTTGAAGGACGCATGGATACCCATTATTCCTCCTTGGATGGAAAGCTTGAATCGGGTGTTCTCCGACTGGACACAGGAATTGATGAGCTACGAGGTAAGGTGGATGATTTCTTAGAAAATCGGGAATCAGAACTTCTTGAGGGCATTGAAATTCGCCAGGACCAGTACAGAAGAACCGTTGAGAACCGGTTTGAGAGTATTGAAGAGTTCATCCGCGATATGGATTCTCTCGCAGAGAGCTTGAAGGCCTCTCAGAAGCAAACTCTGGCCGATATTGAGTCCACCTTTTCTCAGTTTGATCAGGATTTGACGGAGCGGCGAAATGTGGAACGAGAGCATCTTGAGGAAGAAGCGGCTGCTATGCGTCAGGAAATGGTGAATCTGGAGCAGGGATTGGATGATCTCAAAGCCCGGGCTTATGACAATGTCACTGAAAAACTACAGGTCTTTGAAGATGAGTTCTTTGCAGATCTGAAAACGCGTGATGGAGCCATGCGTGCTGCCATGGAAGAATGGCGTGGAAATGCAGAAAACGAATTGGCTGAATTGGCTCAACGGGCGACTCGAGAACGAGATGAGGTGGAACGTCGTTATGCCAATGATTTGAAGCAGCGTCTGACCGATCTTCAAACTCGAATCTTTGGTCAGTTTGATGGTTTTCAGGATCAGGTGGATGGTTTCCGAGACACGCTCAATGACCAGATCCGAGGGGCGGATGAAACCCTTTTGGGATTGAGAGAAGAGCTTTCCGCTCGAATCGCCCGAGAACGAGATTCTGCCTCAGTTGAATTCCAAAAAGCCATGGAAATTCATGAACGGGATGTTGCGGAGAAGTTCACACGTTCTGGTAAGGAAATCTCTCAGCGATTGACGGCCTTTGCTGGTGATATTGAAACACGGCATCGAGAATTGAGTGCCGCTTTCCAATCTGCACGTGATGAAATGTCACAATGGCGGGAACGGATGGCCATTCAAAAAGATGATGCTCTTCGAACGGTTCAAGAACAACTCGCTCTACTCTCTGATGATGTGAGTGAGCGAATTGCCGAGATTCGGGATGAATATGCTGGAAAAACGGAACAGCTCATTTTGGAATCTGGAGAAGAACGAGCCAATCTCAGACGGGAAATTAACAGTCTTGAAGATAACGTGAATCGATTGTCCACAGAAGTGGAACAAAATTCCAAAGAGAGCTTGGAATCCCTTCATCAGGCTGGAGAAAACTTTCTCTTTGAGTTTAGAAAAAGTAGCCGAGAAGCCCGGGATGAGGGAGAGCGCAAAATCAAAGAATTACGTCAGGCTCTACAAGATGCACGAGAGAAGAGTGAGCTTCATCGTCAGGAAATGACGGATCAGGTGGAAGGTGAATATCAACGCATCATGCGAAACCTGGAAGAGATTGATAAGCGTCAACGAGAATTTGTTGCGGAAAGCCGTGTGTTTGAGCGGGCCGATGAAATGAAAGTGGCTCTTGAAGCGGATATTGCTGAGTTGCTCCGACAGCAGGAAGTGGTGGGAGCCCACAGGGAAGAAATCCAGGGTATCCAAGAAGATTATCAACGGGCCATTAGCCTCTATGATGAGGTGAGCACAAAACTCTCTCGCTTCCTCTCTGAACAGCAAAAAGTGGAGAATCTGGAGGGGAAAATTGCCCGTATAGGTGGCTTGTCAGAGTCGGTGGATCTCAAACTTTCACAAATGACAGAGGCCCATGATGCCCTTCAAGATCTCCAAGTACGATTACGGCAAATGGAAGATCTTCATGAGGATCTTGGAGGCCGTTATCAGCGCCTTGCAGAAAAATCCAATGTTCTGGATGCTGCCACAAAAGGTGTAGATGAGAATTTCCAACGCATGACGGAACTGGAACAGCGGCAAAAAGACATTTCCCTTCAATTGCCTCCCTTATTGGAAGCCCTCGCTGCAGCAGAGGGACGTCAGCAGCAACTGGAGCAAGATCGAGCTAAAATCGAACATGTGTCGAATAAGGCGGCTGCTGTGGATTCCACCCTAGAAGAGCTTGATAAGCGTCTAGAGGACTTGGGAAAGGCCAGGGAATGGCTGGCCAGAACAGAAACACGGCTTGAAGAAATCAACACAGAGGCACAGCAGAAAGTTCGGCTTCTTGGAACTCTTGCGAAGCGAGAGGGTGGAACACGGAAATCGGCTGGTTCTCCAGATATGAGTACTCGGGAGGTTGTGGTGAAGTTGGCAAGAGAAGGCTGGAACAGTGAAGAGATTGCCCGTACAACAAAACTCAGTCGAGGTGAGGTGGAGCTGATACTGGAGCTCACACCCAATAGTTGATGGAGGCACAAGCGCCTTATCCTGCCGATTACTATTCCTTTCACCATTTTCTTGTGGCTTTGGGAATGGTGCGGGATAGGCGCACGCTTTCCCACCGTTGTTTGAAAATCCTTTTTGGAGTCAATCATGATTTTCGAATACGGCTTGATGGAGACTGGTACACAACACGTCTTGCCTTAATTCCCTCCCAAACGGCTCATTGGGTTGATGGTTCAGGCGATTGGCAGACATTGCTTTGGATTTATCCAGAGACAAAAATTGCCAAGATTCTTCAAAATCATGTTCTCCGGGACCAATCATGGTACATCCAGACGTCAACAGGAACATCGCCCATCCCCCATCTCTCTGCTCCACCAGATTGGCCTTCTCCAGAAATGGCTCTTGCCCTTGGAGAATCGATTCTTTCGCTTTTTGGCATCCAAGGCATTGCTGCTGGTTGGGATTCCGAACTGCGTCAAAGCATCCATCTTTTGAATGAGTCCCCCAATGTGTGGGAGGGATGTGCATTCTCAGCGGAACGTAGAGAGGCACTCAATGAGGCCTGCACCCGAGTTCTGGGAACTCCCCTTCAAGGAATGGTGCGACGCGCTCGCTTTCATGATTATGTGCAACGGCGTCGATTGGGAGCAACTATTGAAGAAGCACTGATAGGGGCAGGACTTGCTGGATGGGATGGATTGCAGGAATGGGTAGCCGACGCCACAGGTTTTGATGTTCTCAATTGGGAAAAGGATGTTCCTTATCCTCGGGTATGGACGCGGCAACCTCTCGAGTTGCGTCGATATCAAATTCAAAAATAAATGAATGAAAAGAAGTCCTGAACAGGTTCTTTTATTCTGTGCAATGACTAGGCCTTGCTGGTTCCCTCCAGGGACTCTTCGTCTTCCAGTTCTTCATCAATCTGCTGAAGAGCCTGGAGGCTTTGACTCATCATCTCTCCAGTTCGAGCTGTCATTTCCACTAAATGGGCAAGCAATTCACCTTGTCGAACAAGGTCTTGATTTTGGGCTTCTAGCACTTCTATTCGTTCCGCCTGCTGACGGAGTGCTTCAATTATTTGGATCCCTTCGTCTTCTTCATGATGCCCGTAGACCAAGAGTGTGCTGACCTGTCCATTAACGTACACTTTTCGAATCATTACTGGCATTTTAGTCCGGCACCCAGATCAGGACAATCGATTTTCTTCTCGCAGATAAAAAATACCGTGATTCCAGGCCTTCCTCACCAGAAACTCGTGTTGTTTTCCTTGACCCTATTTCTTGCCCTTTTGTATTTTATGGTCCAGAGAAATCCGTAACGGTGTTCGAGGAACCATGAGTCGCAAGAAAGAAGAAGAAAAGGTTGTGGAAGAAACAGCCCCAGAAGCAAATGAAAACCTTGCTTCTGAAGAACAACACACTGATGTCAGCGTTGAGGAGACTGTTTCTGAAGAGAATGCAGAAGAATCTCCTTTGGATGCTTTGAGAGCGGAAAATGCCGAGTTGCAGGATAAGATTCTGCGAATGGCAGCTGAGAATCAGAATACCCGCAAGCGTTTGGAAAAATCCAAACAAGAGGCCCTGCGATACCGACACCAGGACATCTTACGGGATTTAGCGGATGTGATTGACAACTTTGAGCGAGCCATTGAATCCGCTGGGGAATCCAGGGATTTTGATAGCTTCTATGAAGGCATTGTCATGATTGAGAAGCAATTCTCTGGAATGCTTGTTGAGCGTTATGGACTCGAGAAGATTGGCGCCGAGGGTGAGGATTACGATCCTGCTGCTCATGAGGCCATGATGCTTGAAGAGTCCGCAGAGGTGGAGAAGGACACCGTGAAGCAGGTTTATCAGGCTGGCTATCGTCTGCATGACCGCATCCTTCGACCTGCGAAGGTGGTGGTGGCTCGTCCCGCTGCCCCTGTTGCCAACGAAAACGCCGAAGAGATTGGCGAATAAACACGAAAAGAGACCGAAAGGAGACATAAAGATGGGTAAGATTATTGGAATCGACCTGGGAACCACCAACTCCTGTGTGGCTGTCATGGAAGGAAACGAGTCTGTCGTGATTCAAAATGAGGAAGGCGCTCGAACCACGCCTTCCATGGTGGCATTCACAGACAAGGATGAACGCCTTGTTGGACAGACCGCCAAAAACCAGATGGTGACCAACCCTGAGAACACCATCTATTCCATCAAACGTTTCATGGGACGCCGCTATGGCGAAGTGAATGAAGAACTCACCATGATTCCCTACAATGTTGAGAAAGGCCCCAACGATGTGGTTCAGGTGAGCATCAAGGGTAAGCCTCTCTCTCCTCCCGAAATCTCTGCTTCAATTCTTCAGAAAATGAAGAAAACCGCAGAAGATTACCTGGGAGAGGATGTGACTGAGGCCATTGTCACAGTTCCTGCTTACTTCAATGATGCTCAGCGTCAGGCCACCAAGGATGCCGGAAAGATTGCCGGTCTTGAAGTGAAGCGCATCATCAATGAGCCCACGGCAGCAGCCCTGGCCTATGGTATTGGCAAAGCGGATAAAGAAGAGAAAATTGCCGTTTATGACTTGGGTGGTGGTACCTTTGATGTGTCCATCCTTGACCTAGGTGATGGCGTGTTTGAGGTGCGATCCACCAATGGTGATACCCACTTGGGCGGTGATAACTTTGATCAGAAAATCATTGATTGGCTTGTGGAAGAGTTCAAGAAAGATCAGGGCATTGATTTGTCCCAGGATCGAATGGCTCTTCAGCGCTTAAAAGAAGCAGCAGAAAAAGCCAAGAAAGAGCTTTCTGGAACTCAGGCTTCTGACATCAACTTGCCCTTCATTACCGCTGATGCCTCTGGTCCCAAGCATCTTCAGTACAACCTGTCTCGGGCCAAGTTTGAGCAGATGACAGCGGATTTGGTGGAACGAACCAAACAGCCCTGTATTCAGGCTCTCAAAGATGCCGGTTACAGCGCCTCTGACATTGATGAAGTGATTCTTGTTGGTGGTTCCACCCGTATTCCTGCAGTGCAGGATGCTGTGAAGGCCCTCTTTGGGAAGGAACCCCACCGGGGTGTGAATCCTGATGAAGTGGTGGCCATGGGTGCTGCCATTCAGGGTGGTGTTTTGGGCGGTGATGTGAATGACGTGCTGCTCTTGGATGTCACCCCTCTTTCCTTAGGAATTGAAACCCTCAATGGTGTGTTCACCAAGCTCATTGAAAAGAACACCACCATCCCCACCAAGAAGAGTCAGGTGTTCTCCACAGCGGCAGATAATCAGCCTGCTGTGTCCATTCACGTTCTTCAAGGTGAGCGGGAAATGGCCCAGTACAACCGAACCCTTGGTCGGTTTGAGCTGACTGGTATTCCTCCAGCACCTCGTGGTGTTCCCCAGATTGAAGTGACCTTTGACATTGATGCCAACGGCATTGTTCACGTCATGGCCAAAGACATGGGCACCGGTAAAGAGCAGAAGATTCGGATTGAGTCCTCCAGTGGTTTATCTGAGGATGAGATTGATCGCATGGTGCAGGAAGCGGAAGCCAATGCCGATGCAGACAAAGCAGCCAAGGAGAGTGCCGAAGTTCGTAACAACGGTGATTCTCTGGTTTATCAGTCTGAAAAGGCTCTCAAAGACTTTGGTGATAAGGTGAGCGATAGCGACAAGAGCGCGATTGAAGCCGCCATTGCTGATTTGAAGTCTGCCTTGGAAGGAAGCGACATCGAGTCCATCAAACAGAAGACAGAAGCTCTGGCTCAGGCCTCTCAGAAGCTGGCTGAAGAGATGTACAAGTCTCAGGCCGCTGATGCCCAGGCTGCTGGTGCTGGTCCTGCTCCTGAAGGTGGAGCGGAGAATGCTTCAGGTCCTCAAAGCGGTGACGTTGAAGACGCCGACTACGAGGTAGTGGACGAGGATAAGTAGTTTCTGTGTCGAAGAGGGATTATTACGAAGTTCTTGGCATCGCTAAGGGTGCCGGGGGCGATGAAATTAAGAAAGCCTATCGCAAACTCGCGGTAAAATATCACCCAGACCGGAATCAGGATAACCCTGAGGCTGAGGTGAAGTTTAAAGAAGCGACTGAGGCCTACGAAGTTCTGTCTGATGACAAGAAGCGGTCTGCCTATGACCAGTTCGGTTTTGCCGGAGTGGACAACATGGGCGGCCCCTCCTTCAATGCCTCAGCCTTCAGTGGGTTCGAAGACCTCTTCGGCGAAAATATGGGCGGCTTTGGCGACATTTTCGAGTCCTTCTTTGGAGGCGGCGGTCGCCGCCGTCGTTCGGGAGGCCGGGCTCGTGGTGGCGATATCCGCCAAGATCTTCGGGTGGATTTCCACCAAGCCGTTTTTGGCATGGAAGCCCAGTTGGAGTATGACCGACAGGAACCCTGTGGCACCTGCAATGGTGCCGGTGGGGAAGGGGTTCGAACCTGTCATCAATGTGGTGGTACAGGACAGGTTCGACAAAGTTCCGGATTTTTCTCCATTGCTACGGCCTGTGGGGCCTGTGGTGGAGAAGGAACGGTAATTGAAAACCCTTGCAAAACCTGCGGAGGAAGTGGAACGCAACGTTCACGGCAGAAACTCAAAGTCACAGTTCCTCCTGGGATGGATCCTGAGCGGCGAATCCGCCTGGAGGGGCAGGGACATTATGGTCCCAAGGGATCTCCTGCCGGGGATTTGTATGTGTACATTCATGTGCGTCCTCATGCGCATTTTGAGCGCCATGACCACGATATGTACTGCGTGATTCCTGTTTCCATGACCCAGGCAGCTCTTGGAGCCGATATCTGGGTGCGGACCTTAGATGACAAACGCATCAAGCTCAAGGTTCCTTCAGGAACTCAAGATGGCAAGATGCTACGAATTCGAGGGGAGGGTGTTCCCGTCCTCAATGGCGGAGGTCGAAGAGGGGATTTGTACGTGAAACTGCATGTGGAAATTCCATCTCGTCTTTCCGGTAAGGAAAAGGATCTGCTGCGCCAATTTGCCGAACGTCATGGGGAAGTGGAAGAACCCACACCTGTGAAGTTGAAAGATCTCTAGTTTTCCACCCCTTTTTTTGTTGATAACGACCCCCGCGGTAACGCGGGGGTCGATCTATTTCTGTTCCTTCCCAAGAACACGATCTTCATCACCGCATTCTTTGTTGACTCTCTCCAGGGTGTTTCATACTTAGTGCATGGACAGTGTGGAACTTCGAGCGGCTTTTGACCGGTTGAAATACGGGGAAGATGCGTTTCATGAACTCATGCGATGGCGGATTCGTCGGGTGATGCTGGTGATGCCCATCTATGATGCCTGGATTTTGGAGCATGATGCCAAACTTTCCGATCAAATTGTGGGGGAATATCATCAGTTGAACCTCACGACGGTTCCACGTCTCACCACAGTTTCGGATGGAGAAGAGGCTTTAAAACTCCTGGATGAGCGGGAATATGATCTGATGATCATTGGAATGCGGAGTGGTGATGTCACCCCTCAGGAACTGGCCCAACGTGCAAAGGAGCGTCAGAAGGGATTGGCTGTGCTTCTTCTGCTTTCCTCTCGAAGCGATTTAACGGCCTTCTTTGGGCCGCGAGAGGGGGAATATCCGGCAGATTTATCTTCATCGGCCCTGGATGCAGCCTTTCTTTGGAGCGGGGATTCGCGGCTCTTTTTGGCCATGATCAAATATGTGGAAGACTTAAAGAATGCTCCCGAAGACACCAAGGAGGGGCGGGTGGGGGTGCTTCTTGTTGTGGAGGATTCCATCACATTCTATTCCGCCTATCTCCCCCTTCTCTATGGGGAGCTCATGATTCAAACCCAACGTTTGATTGCAGAAGAAATGAATGACAGCGATAAGTATTGGCGAATGCGGACTCGTCCCAAAATTCTTCTGGCTCGAAACTGGGAAGAAGCCTTGGAACTGGGGCTTTCTTATCAGGAGGGGCTGATTGGAATCATTTCCGATGTCCGATTCCGTCGATCTGGAACCTTAGATGAGATGGCTGGATTTAAATTGGCGGATCGATTGGCCAAAGAGGGGGTGAATGTTCCTCTTCTATTTCAATCTTCGGATGAGGATGCGGCGCAGAAGGCTTTAGAACGGGGGGTGCGTTTTCAGGCCAAGGGTGCAGAGGATTTGCACCAGGGAATGCGCCGCTTTCTATTGGAAGAGCTGGGCTTTGGCGATTTTGTGTTTCGAAGCCCGGCGGGAGAGGAGGTGGCCCGCGCCAAGACTTTACGGGATTTTGAATTGATTCTCGAAACCTTACCAGCTCCCATTTTGATTCATCATGCGGAACGGCATGACTATTCTCGGTGGATGGCGGCGCATGGTGAATATGCGGTGGCTCGACGTATTCGTCCGGTGCGCACAGAGGACTTTGATTCTCCTGAGGATCAGCGGGCTTTTTTAGCGCGAAGTTTTCGGGAGGTGCGGGAGGATCGACATCGAGGGAGATTGGTGGAATTCCGCCCGGAAGATCCTGGGGCTTTAGGTTCCATTGCCCGGTATGGCAGTGGCTCACTGGGAGGAAAGGGGCGGGGTTTGGCCTTTTTTAATGCTCTATTGAGCATGGCTCCATGGAATGAGGATTTTGCCCCTCTTCGGGTGGAAATCCCTCGTACTCTGATTTTAGCCACTGGGGAGTTTGACCGATTCATGGAGGGCTCTGGGCTTTTAGAGAAAGAGTATGATGATGATGAAGATTTGCGTTGTGCTTTTCTCGCGGCCCCTTTACCAAAGGGATTAAAGGCCGTTCTTGAGTCGGTGATTCGTCAGCATTCAGGGCCCATTGCTGTGCGCTCTTCCTCTCTGTTGGAGGATTCCCAATCCCTTCCTTTTGCTGGCGTGTACGAAACCTACATGATTCCTGGTTCCTCTCAACCAGAAAAGGCCCTGGAGCTGCTTTGTGATGCGGTGCGGCTTGTTTGGTCGAGTACCTATGGTAAAGAAGCCACGGCTTATCGCAATGCTTTGGGTGTGGGGCGTGAAGAAGAAAAAATGGCTGTGGTGGTGCAGGTGGTGGCCGCATCTCTCCATGGTGAGTATTGGTTTCCGAAATTTTCAGGGACGGCCCAATCTCTCAACTACTACCCGGTTGGTCCTATGGAACGAGAGGATGGAGCCGCCCGCATTGCTGTTGGTTTAGGCCGTACCGTGGTGGAAGGGGATCGAGGTTATCTTTTCTGTCCAAGCTATCCACAAATCCCTTGGGGAACGGAAGAGGACCGATGGCGGGAGGGACAAACCCATTATTGGGGACTTTGGGCCGATGATGCACCTCATCATGATGGGAAGGCTTTGCATGAAGGGGAGGGAAGTACCCTGAAGCGTCTCACGGTGCGGGAGGGGGAAGAGCTGGGTGTTCTTGAGCACATGGTGTCTACTTGGGATCCGGTGGAACATCGTCTGGTGGATGGGATGAAGCATCCAGGACCACGAGTGGTGGATTTTCGGGATATTCTGGATTATGAATGGCTTCCAGTTGCTCCCCTTCTCGAGCGTTTATTGAAAGTGTCACGAAATGCCATGGGACTTCCTGTGGAGCTTGAATTTGCTGTGGATTGGGGATCAAGCGGTTCCAGGGATGCGGTGTTCTCTTTATTGCAGGTCCGCCCTTTGGTTTCTCAGGTGGGTTTGGCTTCCTCTCTTCCGCCGCGGCTTGAGGATTCGCAGCTCCTGTTCCGCTCCAGCCGCTCCCTTGGGCATGGGAGTATTGAAGGGGTGAAAGATGTGATTTGGGTGGACCCTGATTTGTATCATCCTGGTGAAACGGAACATCTTCGTGATGATGTGGTACAGCTGATGGCTCAACTGGCGAAGGAGGGACGTGCTGCTGTTCTCATTGGACCTGGACGTTGGGGGAGTCGGGATCGGTTTCTTGGGATACCTGTGACCTGGGCACAGGTGTCTCAGGCCAAGTTGATTCTTGAGGTGGCCCGTGGACCTTCGGATCCAGCTCCCTCCCAAGGATCACATTTTTTTCATAATTTAGTAGCTTTGGGTGTAGGTTATGGTCATATTCCCAGTCGCCGAGAGTCGGGATTTGTGAATTGGGAGTCACTTCGAAAAAAGAGTCGGGGAACAGGGCCTGTTTTCCGGGCACGTTTTTCTCATCCTCTTCATATTGGAATGGATGGTAAAAGCGGCTCTTTGTGGGCTTTTGAGTGATGAATACATCACTTGAAGGGTCATGTATTGATGAAATATGCATTGACAGCCTCATTCTCCTCGCATAGTTTGAAAGAACATTGGACACGGAGGATGTGGATGCGCGGTTACGTCAGTGACGTTTATGAAAAGTTGTCAGGGAAATATCCCTGGGAACATGAGTTTTTGCAAGCGGCCCAAGAGGTTCTTGAATCTCTCGAACCCTTGATGGAAAAAGAGCCCCGTTACCGGAAGCATCGTATACTTGAACGCTTGGTTGAACCAGAGCGCGTGATTTTATTCCGCGTTCCCTGGACCGATGACCGTGGTGATGTCCATGTGAACAGCGGTTATCGTGTGGAATTCAACAGTGCTTTGGGCCCCTATAAGGGAGGATTGCGTTTTCATCCTTCCGTGACTTTGGGAATCCTCAAGTTTTTGGGTTTTGAACAAATTTTCAAAAATAGCCTGACGGGCCTTCCTCTTGGTGGCGGAAAGGGGGGGAGTGACTTTGATCCAAAAGGTAAAAGTGATGGAGAAGTGATGCGCTTCTGCCAGGCCTTTATGGATGAACTTCATCGGCACATTGGTCCCAATACGGATGTTCCAGCTGGGGACATTGGAGTTGGTGGCCGAGAAATTGGTTACATGTTTGGGCGTTATAAAAAACTTCGTAATGCCTTTGAAGGAGTTTTGACAGGGAAAGGACGAAATTGGGGTGGAAGCCTGATCCGTCCTGAAGCCACTGGTTATGGTGCGGTGTACTTTGCCCAGGCCATGTTGGAAACCCGTCAGGATGCCTTTGAAGGGAAGAAGGTGATGATTTCTGGTTCCGGGAATGTGGCTCAGTTTGCCGCAGAAAAAGTCCTAGACTTAGGAGGCATTCCCATTTCCTTCTCTGATTCCTCCGGTGCCATCATTGATGAGAATGGTATCACCCGAGAGAAATTGGAATGGGTGAAGGAGTTGAAGAATCAACGGCGTGGCCGAATCAAAGAGTACGCTGATGAGTTTGGGGCCACCTATCATGAAGGAAAACGGCCCTGGGGATTTGCTCATGCCCAGGTGGCGCTTCCCTGTGCCACCCAGAATGAAATCAATCAGGCTGAGGCCAAGGCTCTCGTTGAAAAGGGATGTCTCTGTGTTTCGGAAGGCGCCAACATGCCCACCGAACCAGATGCCGTTGCAAGCCTCCAAAAAGCTGGTGTTCTTTTTGGTCCTGGTAAAGCGGCGAATGCCGGTGGCGTGGCCGTTTCTGGATTGGAAATGTCTCAGAACAGCATGCGACTTTCGTGGAGCCGTGAAGAGGTGGACAGTAAGCTCCATGCCATCATGCGGGGCATTCATGAAAGCTGCACAAATGCAGCGGATGAAGTTGGCATGAGTGGTGACTATGTTGTGGGAGCCAATGTGGCTGGTTTCCGCAAAGTGGCCGATGCCATGATTGATCAAGGCGTGGTGTAAATTTCTCTCATTTTTATTCAGTTTCGCCCTCAGGAATTCCACTGAGGGCGAATCCTTTTCAAAGCCCCTCCCTCCTTTTTCGAATCCGGCTATACTACAGCCATGGCCAAACTCCCAGAATCCATTGGCAAATATAAAGTTCTTGACCGTCTTGGTAGAGGAGGGATGAGCCTTCTTTACACCGCGGAACATCCCACACTGAAAACCCCTGTCGTCTTAAAAAAACTCATGCTGAAAGGTGATGCGGCCCATCGGGACCGTTTTCGTCGTGAGGCTTCTTTGATGATGCGATTGCGTCATGAGAATGTGGTGGGCGTTTTTGATCATTTTAAAGAAGGGGGGAGCCACTATTTGGTGATGGAGTATGTGGATGGCCGTCCTCTCTCGGAATTGCTTGCCCGGGAAGGAGCCCTTGCCCCTCATGAAGCCCTATGGCTGGCAGGGCGAATAGCCTTGGCCCTTGAGCATATCCACTCTAATGGAGTGGTCCACCGGGATGTGAAACCATCCAATGTTCTACTCAGTAAAGATGGAGCCGTCAAACTTTCTGATTTTGGCATTGCTTTTGCCCCTGAGGGAGGAGAAGACATCACGGTGAAGGGCACGGCTCTGGGAACGCCTTCCTTTATGGCCCCAGAACAGCTTGAGGATGCACGATCTGCAGATTCCTGTTCCGATGCGTGGTCTTTGGGGATTTGTCTTTTTGAGTTGATCACAGGACGGAAATTTGTGACCGGTCCCACACCCACGGCCATACGGGAAAGCCTACCCCAGGCCGTGAAGAATCTGAGTGGTCGTCTTCCCTCTGGAACCCCTCTGATCATCAAACGTTTTCTCAAAAAAGCCCTCAGAATGCGTCCAGAAAACCGTTGGAAGGATGGAGGAGCCGCTGCCCGTGCACTTGGGGCGCGAATTGATGATGATGTCCCTCCGGAAAGTCTTGCGCTTCGTTTGTCCCAACTTTGCTCTTCCCATCCGTCCATGGAATCCCCCAATCTTGTTCCTCCAAAAGGTCCTTCCAAGCCATCGCAAGAACAGGACAACCTGTTGGATCAATCGGGATTATTCGCACCCCTCGCCGGTTTTCTTAAACGAAAAGAAAAAGATTCTGAGAAGATTGATGCGCAAGAAGAACCATCACCACTGGAGGAAATCTCCCCCGCTCTCCTGGAGGAAATCGATCAGAATTCTCCCCGTTTCCAGCATCCCCCCTCTCCACCTCAAAAAAAGGTCTTCTCCTGGCCCTTCTTTTCTCGAGTCCAACAAAAATCGGAATCTTCTCCATCCCCGCCAACCACTCGGAAAATGTGGAAACCATGGAAATTCATTCTTCTACTCTGTGTTGTGACCTTTGTTGCGCTCTTGGTGATTCCTGGGGCATGGGATGGTTTGTTTCGCCGAGGAACCCATGGAAGTCTTCGCCTTGTCTTGAACTACAATCCCTCCTCTCCTCAACCCTGGATTGACGGAGTGCATGCTCAGATTTTTCGTCAACAAAATCAGCAGTGGCTTTTGATTGCCGAACCACAGCTTTATCTTCAAAAGGAGAGGGAGCAACTTGTGTCCCGGCGTCTTTCTCTTCCTGTTGGTGCCTATCGAGTGGCATGGAGTCTTGGGGATGAGCTGGCTTGGTCTGCCTTTCGGCTCGCATCACGCAGGGAACGCGCTCAGAATCAGTTGGGTGAATTTGAGATGGTGGAGCAGCTTGGATCGCCGCCTCAGTTTCCCCTGGATTTTTCCTGGCAAGTTCATGATGCCATGACAGGACAGAATCTGGCTTCCATTGCCCAGCTCACGTGGACACGTTTGGATTCGGAACAGAATGACCTGTTGTACTCAGGGGGAACCTATCGCTTTACGCTCCAGGCCCCAGGTTATCGTCAAGCAGAGTGGACTCTTCCCATTGGTGCTTGGCGTCGCACACTGCGTCTGGATGAAGTGCTTTGGCCCCTGCCGGCTCAAGTGGAAATCAGAAATGCTAGTCCCTCTACCATTCTTCCCCGTGTTAATGGGGGCGGAGTGTATTTAGACTTGTCTCAAACTCCGGGCTTAGAACGACCCCGGCGCCTTGCACCGGGGGAGGGGACCGTGTTGGTTTTACCGCCAGGGAACTATGAATTTCATCCCAATCTCAGTTCCACAGGAGCGCATTCTTTTATTCTTCAATCGGGAGATGAAAAAAAACTTCGCGCTGTGAGAAATCCAGAGGGAAAAGTTGTGTTTGAACCCGTCCTTCCATAAAAGGCGTACAAACCCTTCCTCTATTCTCGGTTTTGACTATCAATGATGATGGTGACTGGACCATCATTCACAAGAGAAACCTTCATATAGGCTCCAAACTCTCCTGTTTGAACCTGCCCTGGGATGTCCTTTTTCAAAAGTTCCACAAATTGATTGTAGAGAGGAATGGCCTCATCAGGTTTGGCCGCGGCATCAAAGGAGGGACGCATACCTTTTCGCGTTGAGGCCATCAAGGTAAATTGACTCACAACAAGGGCATCTCCCTCTATATCCTTCACGCAACGATTCATTTTTCCCATTTCATCGGTGAAAATGCGTAATCCCGTAATTTTTCGAATCAGATACTCCAAATCCTCATGACCATCTCCTGGGGCGACTCCCAGTAAAATCATGAGTCCTTCTTTGATGGAACGAATCTCTTTCTCTTCTATTTCAACAGAAGCCTGACTCACACGTTGAATGACAGCTCTCATGGAACCTCCATGCAAACTGTATCGTAAAAACCACAGGGAGTTCAGCATCCTTTTTCAAGGAAGAAACATCCTCTCCTCCCCTCTATACCCCCACGAGAGCCAGAGATATGATACGTCCATGAAAACTTACCTGTCTGGAGCAAACGGCATAGCTGAGGCTCTGAAAAAAGGCCGGGGAATCTTGAAAGTTTCTCGGCGCAGTGGCCGTGGGGCCGAATTGATCGCCATGGCAGAAAAGCATGGAGTTCCGGTTCGTGATGTGGATGCAAAGGAGCTCTCATCTTTAAATCCTGATCACCGAGGATTCCTTCTTGAAACTCGGGGAGGAGCAAGTCCCTCGGTTCGTAGTTTAGAGGAACTGTTTCCAAGAACAGATGATAACTCTCTGATAATTCTTCTTGATGGTGTCACGGATCCTGGTAACCTTGGCGCTGTATTGCGCTCTGCTGATCAGTTTGGAGCCGATGCGGTGGTGGTGCCACGGCGTCGGTCTGCAGGCTCGGATGCCAATACCCTGAGTCGGAGTTCCAGTGGGGCTGTGGAATGGGTTCCCTTAATTGATGTATCCAATATGGCTCGTGCACTTTCCCAATTGAAAGATCAGGGGTATTGGATTTGGGGGGCCGATATGGAAGGAAGTCCAGCTCCTCAGGTGAATCTGAAAGGACGTACAGCTCTTGTGATGGGGCGTGAGGGGCAGGGATTGCATCGCTTGATTCGAGAGCAATGTGATGGATTGATTCGCATCCCCACCAGCGGAAAAGTGGACTCATTGAACGTGTCTACGGCTGCTGGAATTCTGATGTATGAGTGCCGGCGTCAGCAAGGATTTGAATATTGAGTGATTTCCCTTCTTCTTTTTGGCATTCTTGGTGATTTTAAGGGATCACGATTTCCTTGTTGAAACAACTTTAACCAGGAGATGAAGAGGGAGGGGATGTCCACTCTTGCCCAAGTGCAATGAACATGATAAATCCCTTGGAATACAGAACGTTTTGAAGGAAGGAAATGGCAAAATGGCCGAAGAAATCTCCTATGTAATCACAACACCTTATACCTTAGCAAAGTCACGCACTGGAGGCATTCTTTCCCGCCTCCTTTCTCGAGTGGACTTAGAACTTATTGCAGCGCAAATCATCACTCCTGATGAGACCACTGTTCAGGCCTATGCGGATTCCTTCACGGCTTTTTCAAATCCTGAAAAGCCTGGAAGTGCTGAATTACTTCGAGATTATGTTTTGAATAACATGTTGCCCTCGGAAGGTCGAGCTCACCGGGCTGCTCTTTTTCTTTTCCGTGGTGAAAATGCGGTTTCTCAGCTCATGGACACCGTTGGGGCCATGTATCCAGAGAATCGCAGCATTGAATCCCTGAATGGTGAAACCATTCGTGATACCTATGCAGACCTTCTACGGGATGCCGATGGCCAGGTTTCCTATTTTGAACCTGCTGTTCTCACTCCCCATAGTGCCAAGGAGGCTGCAGCAAATCTCCGCATTTTTGCCAAGTTTATGCATGGCCAGGACAATGTGGTTCAGAATCTGAAGTACGATAATCCTTCTGCCATTCAGCGCACTCTTGTGATTCTCAAACCAGATAACTGGCGTGTTCCATCCACTCGCCCTGGGTCCATCATTGATATGCTGAGCCGTACCGGGCTTCGGGTTGTGGGAACCAAAATCTATCAGATGTCCACGGCCGATGCCTTGGAATTCTATGGTGCCGTGAAAGGGGCTCTGGAGAAGAAACTGGCTCCCAAGGCGGCTGATAATGCCGTGGAATTGCTGGAGCGAGAATTTGATCTTGTTCTTGATGAAAACGCCCGAAAAGGCATCAATGATTCTTTTGGTGTGGCCTATGCCCATTACCAGTTTGGGGGCATTGTTGAGTTCATGTCCGGCCGACGGCCAGAAGAAGTTCCCTTTGAAGAGATGGATCGACCGGGTACGGTGAAATCCATGGTCTTGGTGTACGAAGGGGAAAATGCTATTGAGAAGATTCGTAAGGTCTTAGGCCCCACAGATCCTCGACAGGCTCCGGGAGGAACCGTTCGGCGGGACTTTGGAAGTGATGTGATGGTGAATGCCGTTCATGCTTCCGACTCACCGGAGAGTGCAACACGCGAATGTGGTATTGTTCGCATCAATGAGAATGATTTCAGCCGATTGGTGGAACGCTATTTGGATGGCGGTCTGACCAATTAGATTCAATGAATCGGAACCACTCGTCCAAACTCTTTGGGCGAGTGGTCGTTCTCAAACCAGAAACTCTCAATTAGGCTCAAATTGAAGATGAACCTTTGGTGATGGCTGAATCCAAAAGTCCCAGAAGGTCTTCAGCATGAGGGCATTGCATCAATTCATGGCGGAGAACGTTGGAACCATTCCAACCTGAGGTATACCCAGCGAGCTGTTTTTTCATATCTCTTGAGGCCCGGTCTGCCCCAAAAGCTTCGATTGCAGATTCTAAGTGATTTTTGGCCATGATGAGTTTTTCAACAGGGGCAAGAGGGGCTGTGCTTTCACCAGTTTGAAGGAAATGTCGGCATTGAGAATACAACTGGGGTTTTCCAACAGCTCCTCGGGCCAGCATCACACCAGCACATCCGGTTCTGCTGAGCATGGAATGAACGTCCTGAGGGCTTCGAAGATCACCCGAACCAAGAATGGGAAGGGGCGATTCCTGAACCACTTTGGTTAACAGCTCCCAATCGGCCTTTCCTCCGTAACCTTGTTGCCGACTCCGTGGATGGAATCCCACAGCCACGGCCTTGGCTTCAACGGCCATTTGAAGAGCCGTCTCCCAATAGTCCCCCTCCAGTTCATTCCACCCCCGGCGAATTTTTACACTCACGGGAACTTTGGCCTCAGCCATAGCAAGAAGAATCTCTTTGAGGCGTACTGGATCCCGCGGTAAGGCGGAACCAGCTCCATTTCGTGTCACTTTAGGTACGGGGCAACCAGCATTGAGATCCAGGAGATTCGCACCAGCCTGAACGGCCAACTGTGCGGCCTGGCCCAGGCGCTCTGGATTGGAACCAAAGAGCTGAACGGCAAGAATCTCTTCATTCTTGCCCCTCCTCATCATCCGCTGGGTACGCTCGCTTCCTCGGGTGAGGGCCTCTGCGGAAATCATTTCCGTGTAGGCTAGGTTGGCGCCATGGTTGAGGGCCACCTCTCGGGCAACATGATCGGTATAACCGGCCATTGGGGCCGCAAAAAGGTTGCCCTCAACATGCAATGAACCCAACTGAATGGGGCGATACAGAGAAGGATTCATTGACTCTTGGTCCATCATTATTCGTCAGGATTTATGCCAAAAAGGGTGCAGGCATTCTGCCATAGGGCTTCGCTGACCATCTGGGGATCTTCCCCTCGAAGAGAGGCCACAAATTCGGCTGTGGACGGCATGTACACCGGTTTGTTCCGTTTCCCCCGGAATTCAGCTGGAACCATGAAGGGGCTTTCACTTTCAATAACAATCCGGTCTAAAGGAAGATTACGGACCGTTTCATGGAGATTTCTCGCATTGCGATACGTCAGATTACCAGCAAAGGAAAAATAGAGATTGTCATGTCGAGAGAGCATGTCATTGGCATAGGCCCAATCTTCTGAGTAGCAGTGCAGTACGCCACCACGGGAGGGTAATTTGGATTTTAAAATTTCCTTCACCATGTCTCCGGCTTTCCTGTTGTGAATGATGACAGGAACCTGATAACTCTCAGCCATCTCAAGCTGACGTTTGAACAGTTCTACCTGGGAGTCTCTATCTCCATATTTCCGGAAAAAGTCCAAACCGGTCTCACCAATGGCAACAACACGATCTTTTCGCAAACCTTCAGCAATCTTCTGCTCCCAGTCCATTCCCGGGTTTTGGACTTCAGAAGGGGATACCCCAATACTGAAAATCACATTGGATGCGGTGGAAAGGTTGCGGTGGACTTCTTCGAAGTCCTGCAGATTGTTGGTGATGCACATAATTTTTCGCACATCCGCTTGCTTGGCTTCTTGAGTAATGATCAGCTGTTCAATCGGGTCCTCATGAATGAGCCCGATATGTGCGTGGGTGTCAAAATACCGCATGAGTAACCCGCTTTACTAGGGAAGATTTAAGTCGGCTAGCGACTCAAGCCTATTTGTAACCGCCGGGTGGGGCGCTTGTCAACATAAATCGCCTGACAGGCAGATCTTGCCTTCCCACTATTGACTGAGATATGATGGAATTGGATGTTGTGGGCGCTGAAGGTCCAATTCAGGGCTTGCACCATTGTAGGAGTCGGTGTGCCTGAGAAGCAATATGGTATGAATCGAAGAATCAAAAGGACGGCTCCACGGTCCTCGGGGCCTTTCGGTGCCATCTGGCGTTTTGGGCGTCAACGATTCACCGTTATGCTCGTCCCTCATACAGAAAAGCGAACACTTCATTTCCAGGTGTCTTTGTTCACCTTGTTTTTCCTGGGAATTGTTTTCTTTGGACTCATGACTGGATTTTTCTGGTTTTCCCTGGATTTCTCGGGAAAAGAAATGCAACTTGCCTCCAGATCTCGTGATTTGGCAGAAACAGAGGCCAGTCTCGACGTCATCCGGAGTGAGGTTGGAGGGCTTGTAACATCAGCCGGTGCCTTTCACGATAGTCTCCGTTCCACCATGGATATTCTTGGATTGGAAGAAGCTGAAACCGACCCCTTAGCCGGGGGAGGGGATCTCGCTTCACTCTTTTCTGTGGAACAATCCGATGGGAATACTCTTGCTGAGGTAGCGGATATTCAAACACTCCGCAAATCCATGGATGCATCTGTGGCTTCACTGCAGGATATTGGCGTGGTTCTCTCCAGCCAAAAAGATTTGCTTTCTGATATTCCCACCATTTGGCCTTTGCAGGAAGTGAAAGGGTGGGTCACCCAGGTGTTTGGCCCAGCCATTCATCCCTTTGGGAAATACTGGTACCTTCATCGTGGTGTAGACCTGGCCTTTGGTTATGGTGTGAAACTCGTGGCCACGGCGAATGGGAAAGTGATCCGAAAGGAATATGATAAAAACGGCTTTGGTTATTTTGTGGACATCCAGCATAAATATGGATTCAAAACACGATATGCCCATATGCAGCGGCAATTGGTAGAAGTCGGACAAGAAGTGAGTCAGGGAGACGTGATTGGTCTCATGGGGAATTCGGGAATGTCAACAGGCCCTCATGTTCATTATGAGGTGATGATTGGAACCCAGCTTGTGGATCCCATCAAATTCCTGAACATGTCCAGCACAGAAGGTGCTCTCCAGAATCTCACCACGTCTGTGCAACGATATCAGTAACAACGAGAAGGCCCTTGTTGGAAAGGGATGGCTCTGTGTAGGCAATTATGGACGAATATACAAAATCCCAAGCGCTCATTAATTCCATCATTGGCGAAGGGACACGCTTTCGAGGAGATCTTGATCTCAAGGGCTTGCTTCGCATAGATGGGGATTTTGAGGGGAATATCCGCACCGATGGCCGCGTCCTGGTTGGGCGTGGAGGACGTGCACTCTGTCTCATTGAGGCGGATACAGTGGTGATTGGTGGTATTGTTAAAGGCAATATCACGGCAACTTCCAAAGTGGTGTTGTTGTCAACCAGCGTTGTGATTGGAAACATCAAAACTCCAGAGCTTGTTGTTGAGGAAGGTGTTGTGGTGAATGGTCATTGCACCGTATCACAGGATGCCCGTGTTCTTGCTGCTGCACCGAAAGGAGATGAGGGGTCTTATTCGGTGGATTGGGGACGTCGTGCCCCAGCTGCAGGAGCTCCCTCAGTTCCCTAAATTATGGATCTCGAGCGTCTGTCACAGATTGGTTCAGCACTCGATACCCGCTTTCGGAAAAAGAAGGCCTCTGGAAAAACCAAAACTCCTCGGAAGGCCGCCTTTGGCTCGCTTCTCGAAGAGGCCGTGGATGAATCTCAATCCACAGCACCAGTTTCAACCCATGGCTGGCCTGCTCTGGATGGCAGTGAAACTCTAGAAGGTTTGCTAGATGATGTTCATGAAGCCGGAGAAGCCTTGAAAAAGGATCCTGTTTTCGGTCCAATGGGAGCGTATAAGAAGGCTGTACAGCATTTTCTACGTTATGTGCTGGAAATGGGTATTGAGACGGAAGAAACCCTGGGGATTCGCAATCCTCGAACCTTCCAGCAAAAAAAATATGTGGTGATTCGGGTTGTGGATGAACGTCTAGAAAACTTGGCGGCTCATGTCTTGAAAAATCAAGCCGATCAATTTGAGATCTTACGGCGCATTGATGAAATCCATGGTATGCTCGTCGATCTGATGAGTTAAGGGGTGTTTGGCTGCAGATGCACAAAGAGAAGCACGGAAATAAAGAGAAGGGGCGCCATCAAAATAATGGGGCTTCTAAGGCGGAATTTACGACGCTTCCCGAAAGTCTCTGGCGGGCAAGGGTTGTTCCCACGAATGATTTCGAATACTGTTCTCCGCCAGATGACCTCTCCGTAGAGCGTGGAGATTTTGTTGTTATTTCAACGCGATACGGTAAGGATATGGCACGTATTCTTGGTCCTGTAAAGGACCGAAAAGGTGTGGACGTCACTCATGTCCGACTGGTGCATCGCCTTGCCTCGGATCACGATTTTTCTCGGCGAGAGGAGTTGGAATCTCGGGAGGATGAGGCCTATAAAATTTGCCGAAACAAGATTGCTCAATTGGGTTTGGCAATGAAATTGGTTTCAGCTCACTATATTCTTGATGAACAAAAGGTTATATTCTTCTTCACAGCGGAAAATCGCATTGATTTCCGGGAGCTTGTGAAGCAGCTTGTTTCCTTTTTCAAAATGCGAATTGAGTTGCGGCAAATTGGTGTTCGTGATGAATCACGGGTGATTGGTGGAGTGGCCGTTTGTGGTCGACAGTATTGCTGTCATGGCCTCACGGATAAACTGTCCCCTGTTTCAATAAAAATGGCCAAGGAACAGAATCTTTCTTTGAATTCTTTGAAGATTTCTGGTCCATGTGGACGCTTGCTCTGTTGTTTGTCTTATGAGCATGAACATTATGCAACAGAGCGAAAAAACATGCCCCATGAGGGATCTCGAATCCATCATGAAGGTGTGAATTACAAAGTGACGGAAGTGAATATTTTCACTAAACGCATCCATCTCGCCGGCCCTGAAGGGCGGCGCATGGACGTTCCATCGGCCCAATTGTTTCGAAAGAACACGGGTGGCTGGGGCATCCTTCCCCCTCGCGACGAGGCGGATGATACAGGACAAGAGCCCTGAACTCAGGGAACTTGTTGACATCGATCGGACCGTTTTGTTACTATCGGTCCGCCAAATAATAAGGCGCACCCCTGTGTGCTCCAGAGGAGAAATCCATGGCCGGAGTCAGTAAGAACGCACGTACCACCTCGGGAACCCATAAGTTTTTCTGCCCCTGCGGCGGCGAAGTGAAGATGCGTTCCGTATTCGCTAGTGGTCGGATGAAGCATTTTGCGTACTGTGAAAAGTGCAAGCGTGAAGAGCGCCGTCCCCGGGACTTCAACTAGAGACGGGAACTCGGATCAGCATATCCCCTTTAAACCTTGACGGGAAAGGGGTTATCTGTTAATAGTTATGTTTGATGCTCCTCTGCTAGGGGACAAATACGAGAGGTAGGGACCATTGCCCAATTCTAATGACGCCGCTAAGCGGCACAGACAGAGTTTGAAGCGGCGGACGCACAACCGGGCCATCCGCAGCCGCGTGAGAACCAGCATCAAGGCTTTTGAAGCCGCAGTTGCTGGAAAAGATAAGACTGTTGCCACAACAGCTTATGCAGAGTTTGTGAAATTGATTGACACAGCTGCCGGTAAAGGCCTGTATCATAGCAACACTGCAGCACGCAAGAAATCACGGTTGCACAAAAAGCTCGCAAGTTTGAGCTAGTATCACCAAACGGTAGGGTACGATATTAACCTGTAAGTGAGGGGGATTCCAAATGGCCGATAACGTTGATCAGATGAAGATGACCAAGGCCGAGATCATAGAACACATCTATGAGAGCTCCGGAATCAACCGCAAGGACATTCATAACGTCATTGATTCGTTCTTTGATGAAGTGAAAGATGCCTTGCATCAGGATCGCGTTGTTGAGCTCCGAGGCTTTGGAACCTTTGAAATCCGAACCCGTAAGGGTCGTGAAAAGGCTCGGAACCCAAAAACCGGTGAAATTGTTCCTGTGAAAACCCATGGGGTTACCGTTTTTCGTCCGGGCAAAGAACTCAAGAAAATGGCCTGGAACCTCCGCAACTGACGCACGGTCCGGACGGAGATCGACCCCGCTTTTCAAGCGGGGTCTTTTTTTTCTCTTTTTCCCCTTTTCAAAAACGCATTCATCTCTGGGAAATGTTGCTCTTCCATAAAGCCGAGTTTTCCCGTCGTATTCTTGACGGCGCCTATCAATAAGAAGACAATGGAAGAGACCATGGAAAAGAAAACGATTCTCATCATTGACGATGAACAAATTAACCTCGACTTCTTTGATGTCATGTTGACGCGCCTTGGGTTTGAGGTATTGATGGCGGCAGATGGGGAAGAAGGGCTGGAGATGATCCGAGCCCAAGCTCCAGATTTAATCATTCTTGATAACATCATGCCTCGGTTAACAGGCTGGGAACTCACCAAGATGCTGAAGAAAGATGATGCGTATTCTGCATACCGGGATATTCCCATCATCATGTTTTCCGCAATGGATGCCGTGAAAGATAAAATTGAAGGATTTGAATTGGGAATTGATGATTACATCATAAAGCCCTTCAATTTTTCCGAGGTATTAGCCCGAATACGTGCTGTTCTCCGTAATCATGAGCTTTCGAAGCAGGTGGTGCTTCGTGAGCGGCGCTTGGCATTAACAGACTCACTCAACAAGTCTTTGATGTACTTTACGCAGCATTTGAAAATGCCCGTGATGAACCTGTTGGAAACGGCACAAAGTATGGATCGGAACGATCCTAAAGCCGTGGATGCCTTTGTGGCTCAGGTAAGAAATGAAGCCGAACAGACTCTGGCTGCTCTTGCTGGCTTAGAGGATGAGGTGACAAAGCTGGAGGAATCGGAAGGTCAGTTCCGAGATGCCGAGCTTTCTCTGAATGAATTGGAAGACCGCTTTCGGGAGCACTTCCGGGAGCTTCACGAGAACGGCCGGGAGCCGGTATGATCAGCGATACAAAGCGGGACGTGTTGCGTTTGTTTGCCGAAGGGCGGGAACTTTATACCAAACGACAATTTCGTGAGGCCCTGATAAAGTTCAAAGAAGCTTACGCACTTGACCCGAGTGATGGGCCTTCCAAGGTTTTTGGGGCCCGTTGCAAACATTTCATTGAGAATCCCCCTCCTGAGGGTTGGGATGGGGTTTTTGAGATGAAAACAAAGTAGATGGCCTCTTGTTTCATGGTTCTTAGAGAATTGTGGAATGTGGGTCCGACAAATCATGTTTTGCACTAAACATTTCGTGCAAAACATGAAACTATGATTCAACTGAAGATTGAGCCTCTTGAAAACGCTTTTGAGAGAGGCCTCAGAATACAAAACAGCGGAGTCGTCATGCCTCGACGCAATGATCAAGTAGCCATTAAGGCCCGCACTGTACTTGGTGGAGAAACCAAGTTTGACGGTGTTTTAAAATTTCATGATTCCTTAAAAATTGAAGGGAAATTCGAAGGTGCCATTGAGTCATCAGGGGCGCTCATTGTTCACACAGGGGCCCAGGTTGTGGCCGATGTTCGTGTGGGGACACTTGTTGTAGCCGGAACAATTCATGGAGATGTTGTTGCTACAGAACGACTTGAGCTCCTTCCTGGTGGTCAGGTTATCGGGAATATCCGTTGCCCTCGACTAAAAATGGCGGAGGGATCTGGAGTGCAGGGACGTTGCGAAATGCTAGCAGATCCAGTTGGAATTGATATTTTCTCCATGCCTTTGGATCGACTTAAAAAATCTCTTGCCCGTGTCCAATAATCTTGCTCAATGCTTGGTTGCTGGCCTCATACAGCGGGGAGAAACGCTTTCTTGTGCCGAATCCTGTACAGGTGGTCTTCTGTCTGCATCACTCACAGCGGTTCCAGGTAGCTCCTCTGTCTTTTGGGGAGGATGGGTGACTTATGACAATGATGCAAAAATCACCCAATTGGATGTTCCACCCCAATTGATTCAACAGGATGGGGCTGTTTCTGCAGGCGTGGCCAAGGCCATGGCTTGGGGGGCTCGGGTGCGCAGTGGTTCAGACCATTCCATCGCCATCACGGGAATTGCAGGTCCGGGTGGCGGCAGTGAAGAGAAACCTGTTGGAACGGTTTGGATTGCATGGTGCTCACAGAATGCACGTGTGCAGGCTAAAAAGTTTCATTTCCAAGGGGATAGAACAGCTGTTCGGGATCAAAGTGTTTTTTATGCTCTTGATGAGTTATTGCAAACTTTAGGCATTCCAAAATCAAATATTTCCGGTGCTTGACAGTCCGGCGGCCCAATTACTATAGTGAAGTTGAAACGGGTTTCGCCCGTTCTTGTCTTGAAGCCAAGCATGCCCGCCTCGGTGGGTGGCATAATCAATACATTATTACCCGAGACGAATAGCAATCATCTGGTTTGTCTACGGAGATTTCATGGGTTTACACCAAGAACAGAAAGGATCATTTCGTGTCTGAAAGCTCGCCTGAACAGAGTGAACTCGACTTGCAAGGGAGCGAGGCCCCAACAGTTGCCCCCTCCCGTAGCCGGAAAAAAACCATCGTGATTAAGGCTCCCAATGGAGACGCTTCTGCTGAGTCAGAGGAAAAGCCTGAGAGTCCCCCTGCTGCTACAACAGAAAGTTCGGAAGAAGGGACAAGCACATCGTCTACCAAAGTGAGAGTTCGAAAAAAAGTTCGAGTTGGTGGAAAAAAAGATGATGCTGTGAAAAAAGACGAGGGAGCGAAAAAGGACGATGCGCCTGAAGCAGCCCTTGTGGCTCCTCCGCCTGCAGCCTTCATCATGGATAAGCCAGCGGAAACAGAAACTCCATCCGCTCCTGCACCAGAGCAGAATAATGGACGAGGCAATAACCGTCGTCGAAATAAAAAGAATGGAAATCGACCTGGAATCAAATCCCCCAGTCATGATCCAGATGCCCCAAAGCTTCTGATTAATGATTTATCTCGAATGACCATGCCTGAAGTGCGGGAACTGGCAGAGGATTTGGGCTTGAAGCGGGAAGAACTGATTCCCCTTAAGAAGCAAGAGCTCATTTTCCAGGTTCTCACTACCCATATTGAGAAAGGTGGTGTGATTTACGCCTATGGTTCCTTGGAAATCTTGCCAGATGGTTATGGTTTCCTCCGTTCACCTCAGAATTCTTATCTTCCAGGAACGGATGATATTTATATTTCACCCAGCCAGATTCGCCTTTTCAATCTGAAAACAGGCGACACAGTTTATGGGCAGATTCGTTCCCCCAAAGAAGGTGAACGATTCTTTGCCATGCTCCGTGTGGTGACGGTGAACTACGATGAGCCCAGTGTGGCTCAAACCCGGGTGGCCTTTGAGAATCTCACTCCTCTGTATCCAACTCAGCGATTGAATATGGAGACTCGAGTGGGAGATCCTTCCACCCGAATTATCAATCTCTTCTGTCCCATTGGTAAGGGACAGCGTGGTTTGATTGTATCTCCTCCCAAATCAGGAAAAACCATCATTCTTCAGAAGATTGCCAATGCCATCACGGAGAATCATCCAGAGGTTTACCTCATTGTTCTTCTCATTGATGAACGGCCAGAAGAAGTGACGGACATGCAGCGGAGTGTTCAGGGCGAAGTGATTGCTTCAACCTTTGATGAACAGGCTACCCGGCATGTGCAGGTGGCTGAGATGGTGTTGGAAAAGGCCCGTCGACTTGTGGAGCACAAGAAGGATGTGGTGATTCTGTTGGATTCCATCACACGTTTGGCTCGTGCTTACAACCAAACTGTGCCAACCAGTGGTAAAATTCTCTCTGGTGGTGTGGATTCAAATGCCTTGCACAAACCCAAACGATTCTTTGGTGCTGCTCGGAATATTGAAAATGGCGGGAGCCTCACCATTGTGGCAACGGCACTCATTGAGACGGGAAGCCGAATGGATGAGGTGATTTTTGAAGAGTTTAAAGGAACCGGTAACATGGAACTCTCTTTGGATCGCCGTTTGGCTGATAAGCGTGTTTATCCCGCATTTAATGTCAAAAAATCCAGCACTCGGAAGGAAGATCTCTTGCTCACTTCAGAGGAACTGAACAAAATGTGGGTCTTGCGAAAGGTGATGAGTCCCATGGATGATCTTGAATCCACGGAAATGATCGTTGACAAGATGCGCAAGACTAAGAATAATGAGGCGTTTCTCAAGGGAATGAATACGTCAGGCTCACGAGATCTCTAGCCTCGGCGCGATAAAAGGATAGGAAGTCAAGTTATGAAGAAAGGCATACATCCAGACTACAAGCCCGCTAAAGTTAGCTGTGCCTGCGGGAATTCGTTCGAGACGTTCTCCACTGTTGGCGATATGCAGATTGAAATCTGCTCCAGCTGTCACCCCTTCTACACAGGTAAGCAGAAGCTTGTGGATACAGCTGGTCGTGTTGAGCGGTTCAACAAGAAGTACGGAATCAAATCCAACGGCTAATCCCCTGGATTTCCGAGAGAAGCCCGCCAGCCTGGCGGGCTTTTTTTATGCATCGATGCGAAGGGCCTTGGAATTGGTGGAATAGTTAATGGCAATGTGTGGGATTATTTTCTATAAAAATGAATAGGTGATAGCGTAAATCTTGCTATTTCCTGATGGGTTCGAACTTTTTTATGAATGGAAACTGGCAGAACAAATCCTTTTCTTGATTCCAGGAGAGAGTCGGCTTAGAATCGTAAATGACCCTTCGGGTTTATTTTACAAAGATGGCGGGCTCCTTTGGTTGATCAGATCACCACACACCATGAGAATGAATACGGCGAGAAACCGGCGGTTGTGGCGAGCGCCCCGGGCAAGATTGATTTGTTCGGTGAACATGGGGAATACGGCCAGGGCTATGTGCTGTCCATGGCCATCAACCGAAGGTTCTATGTTGCTGC
Source organism: Spirochaetales bacterium (assembly GCA_022360655.1). Taxonomy (GTDB): domain Bacteria; phylum Spirochaetota; class Spirochaetia; order DSM-2461; family DSM-2461; genus UBA2779. The sequence goes on from JAKSCK010000107.1 coordinate 43,153, forward strand.
GTCCATACGGCCAGATAATTCCCTTCGATTCTTTTCTGCTAATCTCAAAGAACGAAAGAAGTCCACGATTGCCGGCCTAAAATACAAGAGGGAAGATCGTTGGGCCAATTATAGTAAGGGCGTTCTTGATGCCATCATTCATCTGGGATTTAGCATACGAGGTGTGAATATCACCCTGTTTAGCGAAGTTCCGATGGGGATCGGATTGGCATCGTCCTCAGCCATGACCATTGCAACGGTTTGTGCCATCAAAGCCCTCTTTTCCCTGAGCATGAGTGATGCCCAAGTGATTGAGGCTGCCCGGGCTTCAGAAAGCCGTTTTATGGGATTGCATGAGGGGATTCGATCCCCCATGGTGTCCTACTATGCAAGAGCGGGTCATTTTACAATGCTCGACATCCGCTCCCTTCGTGTGGATCATCATTCTTATCCTGAGAAGCCCATCACCCTTTTAGTCACAGATTCGCGGGTTTCTGAACGTATGGATGATGATGAGAAAGCCGAATTTGAAGAATCATGTCAGGAGTGCATCGAAGCTTTGGATCTTGGAAAAACGGGAACCCTGTTCCGAGACTTGTCTCGGGATGATCTCTCCAGCACGGTAGAAGGATTGAGTGAACGTTCTCGTCGGGTTTGCATGCACATCATCAAAGAGAATGGACGGGTTCGAAATTTTGTCAAAGCCATCGATTCTCATTCCTTTACGGATGCAGGACGCATTCTTTTCCGTTCCCATGAAAGCCTTCGTGATCTTCTTGAGATTTCCTGTCCAGAGTTGGATTGGTTGGCAAAACGAGCCATAGAATCCGAAGGAGTCTATGGTTCGCGGATGATAGGAAGTGGATACGGTGGTTGTACGGTGACATTGATGGACGGTAGACTCAAGAGCGGTTATGAAGAACGCCTTGAGGAATATGACCGCATCTTTGGTTTTAAGGCGAGTGTTTTTGAAGTCGAGCCTGGAGAAGGGGCTCGAGTGAATTATAAGATTAGCGAGTAAATGACCATATTATTGACCAATGATGATGGCCTGGGAGCACCAGGCCTTGAAGCGCTTCGGAATGAACTGATTCCCCATCATGATGTTTGGGTGGTGGCTCCTGAAAGTGAAATGAGTGGACGATCCCATGGAATTACTCTTCATGAGGGGTTGAAAGTGCATTCTGAAGGATCACAATGTTTTGCTGTTCGTGGAACTCCTGTGGATTGCGTGAATCTTGCTCTTTCGGCCCTGATGCCACTGGCTCCAGATCTTGTCATTTCAGGAATTAATAAAGGTCCTAATCTAGGAACTGATATTCTTTATTCTGGGACTTGTGCAGCAGCCCGAGAGGCTGTGATTCGAGGAGTATGTGGTATTGCTGTTTCCTTAGCCACCCAGGCGGCTCCTTGGGATTATGGTGATGCTGCGAAGTTTGTTTCCCAAGGAATTGCACATTGGAGTCAGGATTGGGATTCACATTGTTTTTGGAATATCAATGTTCCTGATTCCAAGGGAGCTCTTGAGGTTCGTCAAACGGTTCCCGGTACTCGTAAATATCATAATGAGATGGTGTGTTTTCGATCTCCTCGGGGAGGAGAATATTGGTTTTTGCAGCCAGCGAGTATTGAATCTTCTGATAAAGAGGGAACGGATACACGTGCGATACAAGATGGTTGTATTTCCATTGGCCAAGTGCTGGTGGAACCTGTCGCCCCAGGAAATGGGACATGATATGATGAGCCGGGGGATGCTATGAGCACCAGTTCCCGGGATGAAGGCCGTTACCTTTATCGAGAAGGGCGTTATGCTGCGGCTTTAGAACTCTATATTTCTGAGGAAACGGATCCTGCGGAGGATCTTGAGCTTGCATATCTGATGGGGCTCTGTCATGCACGGCTTGGTGAAGAACAGGAAGCCATGCGCCTTCTTGGCCAAGTGGTTGCCCATGATACCCATTTAGCCCGAATCTATCAGGCTCGTATGCTTCTTGCATGGTTGTTGGCAGAAGATGGGGAAGTGGAGCAGGCTGAACATTGTTTACGAGAAGTTCTTCAGGAAGGATTTGAATCTCCTCAGGCCTGGGCGGCTCTTGGCTATTGCCAGAGTCTCCGTGGGGATAATGGAGCAGCAGTAGAAAGTTATCAACATGCTGTGGATCTTGATCAAGATAATGCCAATGCCGTCAATGGATTGGGATATCTCATGGCTGAATCGGGGTTAGATCTTGATGCGGCGGTGGGGTTTTGTCGGAAAGCGCAAGATTCGGATCCGAAGAATGCAGCATATTTGGATTCTTTGGGCTGGGCTCTTTTTCTTGCAGGGAGACCCTCAGAGGCCGTCCGTCATTTAACAGCAGCCCTTTCTTTAAAACCGGATAATCCCATCATCAAAGAGCATCTTGAGGCGGTGAGAACGCATGTCCAAGACTAAAAGGCTTTTCGTACTCATACAGTTCATTGTGATCCTTTCAACTCTTTCAGCCCAAAATGCAACGGAAGAAGCGGCAAAGGCCTTGGAAGAATGGCGATGGGGCGTGGTGGCGCTGAATGATGGTCTGCCTGGGAAATCCCTTGCCGCGTTGGAACGGGCTTTGACCTTTGCTCCCACAGATCCTCGTATTCGGGAATGGTTGGGGCGAGCCTACTGGCGTTCTGGAATGGAAGATGCGGCCTTGGATGTTTGGGAAGACCTCTTAGCCGAGGACCTTCCTTCTGTGGCTTTAGAATCTCGAGCCGAATCTCTTCGACGTCGACTCAATGGGGAAGAGGAAATCCCCATTGACGATGAATGGATTCCACTCACCATATTCCGTGGTAATGAGGATGGCGAGTTCTTTTTTGAACGTCCTGCCGTTGTTCGTCCTGTAGGAGACGGATCAGGCGGAGTGTTTGTTTCCTCCTATTCCGGAGGGGATATTGTTCAACTCGACCCCAACGGGGCTCTTGTGGATCGGTTTGAGGGGGGAGTGGAAGGGTTCCATCGTCCTTTTGATATTCTCCCCATTGATGAGAATCGTCTCTTAGTGAGCGAATTCAATGCGGATCGTATTTCGGTTGTATCTCTGACTGGTTACAACCGTGGATATCGCATGGGAAGCTGGGGGGAACAGGGGAGAGGCAAAGGACAGTTTCTTGGCCCACAGTACATGGCATTGTCCAATGATCAGGGCTATGTCTACATCAGCGATTGGGGCAACCGACGGGTCAGCAAGTGGAATCTGGAGGGAGAGCATGTTCTTGATTTAGGATCAGATTCTCGATTCTCAGGTTTTGCCGGTCCTGCAGGGATTGCTTGTTACAATAATCGTGTGTATGTGGCCGATTCCCTGAAGGGAAGCATTGAAGCCTTTGATGATTCAGGGAATTACCTTGGATCTTTGGTTTCTGATGGGTTGAACCAGCCGGAGGGGCTGGCGGTTGTTGATGATTCTCTCTTGATTGCCGATGGCTCTGCCGTTCGAAGAGTGCATCTCATCTCTGGGGCCATGACAGTGGAAGCGACTCTTGGTTCCGGAAGCCACCGAATGACCTCTGTTTTTCCCGATGAGAATGGGAATTGGGCCGCCTCAGATTTTGATGCCAATTCCATTGTTCTTCTCACACCACTTTCTACTCTCTATGGCGGCCTTGAAGTGGTGATTGATCGGGTGAGGGCAGATGACTTTCCGCGTGTTGCTGTGGATGTGAGCGTGAAGGATCGGAGAGGGATGCCCATCTCTGGGTTAGATGCCTCCAATTTTCGTGTTTTTGATGGCGATTTCGCTCTGGGTACACCTGAGTTGGACTGGCGTTCCTCCCATGATTCACGTGTTTCAGTGGCGGCTGTGGTGGACAGAAGTGGTGCTCAAGGAAATCTTGATGATGCCCTTCAAGGGCTTGAAGATCTCATCTCAGCGATGGATGAAAATGATCAGCTTTCCCTTATCCGAACGGGAGAATCTCCCACGGTTCGGGATATGGCCGTTGATTCGGATGCTGCATCCCTTCGAGCTGCTGTTGGAGAGCCTCTTGGCATTGGGCCGCATTCCTGGGATGAATCGTTGCGATTAGCTGCTACACGTTTGGTTCCCGCACGAAATCGTAAGGCAGTGGTGGCTTTTGTGACCCGCCAACCGTCATCTGATGCCTTTGATCGTTATGGTTTAGTGGAAACCGCACGTCTCATGGCCAATAACGGCATTGAGTTTTATCCGGTTTATGCGTCTCAAGAGGTGCAAAGCAGAGAATTGGACTACATTGCCTCCCAAACCAATGGAAAATCTTCTTTTGTTTATGATCCTCAAGGGAGCGGTGCACTTGTGAGTGACTTGAGAAGACGAAGTGTGGGACGATACACCTTGGTGTGGAACAGTCCACGAAGTTCTGGTTATGGAAGAGAATTTCTTTCTTCTGCAGTTGAAGTGATTTACATCACGAAAAGCGGAAGAGATGAAAGCGGTTCCTTTGCTCCCCTTCAATGATGTTTAAGCGATTTAGAGAGCACTGGGAATCTCTTTGTCATGGCTGTGGTCTTTGTTGTCATGAGAAGATTCAAGGTGAATGGGGGTGGGAGATTGATTTGGCCTCTCCTTGTCCTCATCGAGATGAAGAACAACAATGCTGCAGATGCTATTCCCAGCGTTTTCAGGTTCAGCCTCGGTGCCGAAGAATTACTTTTTTTTCAGCACTATTTGCATCCTATCTTCCCCCGCATTGCGGTTATGTTCGTGCCCTGAGGCCCCGATGGCTTCATCGGTCTCCCCCGTCTCTTGTGTATCCCAGTGAAATTGAAGATGAAGAAAGGGAAGTTGAATAGAAAAAACGGCGCTATAGAGCGCCGTTTTTTTTATCGCGGATGCTCTAGTTCCTCTAGTTCACTGGGCCAATGGCGGCCAGTCTCCATCCTTGGGGGAATTTCCGGAAGTAGAACCCCATGGTTCCTGACCAAAAGGACACCAAATCAAGCGCATTGCTGTATTCAGGATACACACTCACATCCAGACGCCAGTACCCATTATCCAATGGCGTGGTGCTCACAGAATCAAGTTGAAAGATGTCTTGGGCTCCAAGCTGGCTCAGGTCATAGCTTTCAAAGAACCAATCCAATTCGGATTGAACAAAGTCTTTTGTGACACCGGCATCATGAAGGGGGAGGTAAAGAGTGTCAGCAATGACAGGAAGAATTTGCCCTGAATTTTCATTGAACAATCCACGAAGGAGTTTTTGAAAATAGTATTGTGAGGCTTGTTCACCGGCGGGATCGGGGAGAATCTTTCGAGGGTCTTCTTCTTTCACCTCAGGTTCCTGCTTTGGCTCCGCTGGTGGAGGAGCAGAATCTTCAGGGTAAAGATATTCAGCCATTTCACGGTAATTTGTGGCTCGTTCCTCTTCC
>JAKSCK010000149.1 GCA_022360655.1 Spirochaetales bacterium
CCTGGACTAACTGATTGGCACTTCCCAATCGCGTTGTAGTCCTGGTGCATCCAGTATTTTGAATCGGGGTACTATAACATGGGCGACGTTATTCTTCGAGTGCATTCCAACATCAGCATCCCCGTGCCGATGCCCATCGCTTACGGCCCACACGCCCCTACTAGGGGCGCCAAGCCTGCCGTCCCCAAAGCCTGGAAAACGTCAAGTCAGGGAACTCCGCCCAAGAGAAAGCGATAGACCCCGCCGGAACGGGTGATGAACGCCCAGGGACGCTTGCCGCTGTGCGCAGCGGACGCTGAGCGCCCCGGAGAGCGACCCTGGTGACTGTGAACGTGTTGTTGACCTTCATGCCACCAACTCGGGACCTCCCGTTCCCTTGTGAGTGACGTTTAGTGCCTCCCCATGCGCCGCAACAGCCCTTTGGGCACTGCAACGAGAGAGTTCGTGAGACCGCTAGATTGAGCCTGGAACAACTGTTTCAGCTGCCTGTTCAGTGGCGTCCACCGAGTTCATTGGAATCCTTGTGGTGAGCAACCCCGTAACCTGCGGTCTCAAGCGGGAACGCCATCGGCATGTTCTGTTGTCAGCTCTAAATGTCTGCACTGTTCTTCCTGCGCTGCATTGTCCGCTTCTGGTCCAATTCACATGAAAACCCTGAGCGTCCAGTCTCGGGCAGCATTTGTTGCCTTGTGTAGCTATTTCTGACGTCCTCACCCATATGTCCCAAATACTTGGCCTTGGAACTCCACTTGAGCGCACCGAACGATGTGAGGTGAACCGCTCCGCGTTTCTTAAACAACATTTTGGGACTCCCTTATGTTGCTGTGCATTGTTGCAGGGCCAACACTGGAGTTGCCTCGCTGGGGTGACGGCCGGTCAGCTACCTGAGCCCGCAACAAATGCTCGCGACGGTTATACAACTCACTCGACAATATGACTGATTTGCACAAGCCTAAAATTAGTGGAAGAGGCAAACTCGCGGCGTCCACCTCCCTGACAGGTTTTGCGTCAATTGACGAGGCGAAAGATGCTCCGCACGAGTACCTGTGCCCCATCACGTTGCAACTGATGAGGGGCCCCGTGCTCCTGGTTGAGACTGGGCAAGTTTATGACAGAGAATCTATCGAGTCCTGGTTTAAGAGTGGACACA
>JAKSCK010000221.1 GCA_022360655.1 Spirochaetales bacterium
CATGACTTTGCTGAGCACACTCAGCAAAGCGATCGGCCTGTATCCTCGAGCCAAGTGGGGGTCTGCTCCTGGCTTCGGCACTGGGAGAACTCGAGCAGTCTTCCATACGGCAGGGTGAAACCCAAGGCGTAGCATCTGCTGGAAAAGCCTACACAGGAAAGGGACCACCACAGACTGCGACTCCTGGAGGCAGCGAGCCGTAATCCCATCAGGGCCTGGGGCAGCCAGTGCTCTCATCTCAAGAAGTTTCTTCTGTACCTCCTCGGGCGTGATTGGAGGAATGTCCTCCCATGCCTCGGCGAGCCAATCCTCCACCTCCTGTCGGCGATGAGCTGAGCTCCGCTGGAAATCTGGAGTGGTTGGACAAGAGGGGAAAAACCGTTGTGCAAGCACCGAGGCTTTCTCCTGGTCCTCTGTCATCCACGCGCCTGCAACTGGACCGAGATCGGCAACATGAAGCCTTTCATGAGGCTTGAGGATTCTCTGGACACTCGCCCACATGTCAGCGTGGTTCACCCGGGCACACAAATCGCGCCAAGCCAAGGCCTTGGCTTTCCGTACAGCACATGTGAATGCACGACGGGCCCGACGGTAGAGCCCCCAGTCATGATCTGTTCTCAGCCGCATCGCCCGATGGTGAAGTCTGCGCAAATGTGTCCGTGCAGCCGCCAGCTCTGAATTCCACCAAGGTTTCGATGCCCAGCAAAGACGCTTCTCTGGTACATGACGCTCAATTGCCTGCTGCAGGATAGTTGTGAAGCTATGCACCTGGTGCTCTAACTCTGCTGGGGTAGACAACGGCGGTGGTGCCCCACCTTGCTGAGGTGACAGCCCCTCTTGAAGACATGCCTGCGTGACAGTATGGGAGAATGACGCCCAATCCACCTGGTCCCAAGCCTTGCAACGGAAGACCTCCGACTGCAAGGCGATGGTGGAAGTCTGAAAGAAGATGGCCCGGTGATCAGAGCCCGTGAGAAAACTTGTGTCCACTGTCCAGTCCAAAACAGAAAAAGCGCCCGATCGAGTCCCAAGGGTCAGATCAATCTAGGTCTTGTGGCCCATGTCAGACACGAAAGTAGGGGGGCAGTCAGGACGATTAACCACTTCCAAATCCAGTGCTAGGATCAAGTCTTCAATCAATTCGCCCACTGGGTTAGTTCGAGTGCACGGTGGACCCCACCATGGGCTGTGTCCGTTGCCATCCATGCCCACGAGTACTCGAGGGCTCCGTCCTTTGGCCCACCTGATCGCGCGATCCAAATCGTCGAGGCCTTCCCCAGTGGAGTGACGAAGATATGCAGACATGACCACCAGAGGACCATTGCTCCCCACAATCTCAACCCCCACGACCCGCCGACCAAATGGCCGGGCGGACCGGACACGAACATTGTCACGAACCAAGACCACCACAAGGCAGGGCCCATGGGAAACTGGTCGGATCAATTTGTAACCCCGGAAGACGTTTTTCCCCATACAAACAGAAAAGGGAGGGTCTTGAACCAAGATGATGTCTGGTCGCACATTCCTATCTAACAATTCCTGCTGGCATAAAATCCACGTCGTTTCGTTGCCTCTGAAGTTCATTTGCATGATGCTTATCCCGTTGGGTGCCGATCGAGGATTTCCCCCCCGCTCCCCGCCATTAGCAGCCTGAGTACTCATAAGGGGTGGGCGGCCCCCCGTCCGGAGCCGCCTGCGTGGGAACGAGGCGGAGATGCCTTACTCCTGTCCGGGCAGTCTGAAGTCTCATGCCCTTGACCGCAATGACGGCATCTGGGCTTGTTCCTGCAAAATTTACTCACATGAAAACCCATTTCCCCACATCGGTAGCACCGGATTGGGGCCCGTTCAAAGGGTCTTGCTGGGCGAAAAGAATATCCCACCACCGCCCCACCCTCCTCCAGTACTGCAGTACACAGTGCAGCACTAGCAGACACCTTGACAGTTGCAGAGGGGACCCACTGGGCTCTGGGCCTGCTGGCCTGGTCGTCCCCAGCTGTTCCTGGCGCTGGGACCCGGCGATTGAGCCGCTCCACGCTTACGTCATCCATGTCGCTCCCCCGGAGGGCCTTCCATCGGTCGCCATTTCCGTGAAGCAAGTCCCGGAGCACCTGCTCCGGTGACAGGGACTTGGGGACCCCTTGCAGTACTACAGAGCTGCGCGGGCGCCTTGCCCGGTCCGCCACCCGCCGGGACCACCGCCCGAAGCTGGGCAACGTAACGGTCCGGTCACCCTGTAGGCGCGCCCACGCCGATGCTGTGAACTGTACGGCGTACTCACACTTCGCCGTACGTCGGACTAATTCCACCGCTGGGGCAGTCTCCAGCACCAGGTCGGACCGGAGCACCCTGTCCAGCTCCGCGTTGAACTCGCTAGCGCGAGTCGGGGCTTGTCGCTGGCGGTCTTCCGCTGGATGGAGCAGCACAGTGCGCTCCGGCGCCCACGGGGCGGGGGCGATCTGGCG
>JAKSCK010000222.1 GCA_022360655.1 Spirochaetales bacterium
AGTAGAGGGTCTAGAAACCTAAGGAAATATTCAATCAATTGAATGACCACATCATTTCAAATACACTAGTGTAATATTGTGTTTTGTTTCACTCACAATTGTCAGATTCATTGATCATACGGGATTTTTTGTATGGCACTGACTCTGGCCCACCATAACATTCACTAATGGTGCATTGAGCAACATCACCATGGCCTTTTACTCACAACCTCAATTTCAAATAAGCATTAAAATTTTCTAATAGAATTCAATTCATTCTTTTCTTAGATTCTATTTTGGCACTGAACATGTTCAAATGCTTGTGTGCAGATTTTTTGATGGGAGGAAATGGTGGTGCTTCATTGTTCAGAGGCTTCTCTCTTGACTGCATTTTCTCTTATAATACCTCTATTCCACGTTCGATGAAGAAAATGGGATTGAGTGCGATGTTTCCATTCATGCTGGTGTTTACATTCATGCTTTTTTGGGCACTCTGTGCCCTAAGACAGACGAAAAGCTGCAGTTATATCTTCCGTCATTGGATTGTGACAGCTTATGTTGTGTTCTACATCTCTTATACAAGCATGACAGAGACTCTACTGAAACTTGTTATTTGCCAAAGTGCAGATAATCCTTCCAATGATGGCTACACAGAATCAACGGCAATATCTTGGTATTGGATGGAAGACACAGACATCACATGCTACTCAGACAATCACCTCATCTTATTGCTTGTTGGTGGAATCCCACTGACACTAGCAGTACTTGGTGCTCCTGTTTGGCTCCTATATGTACTCATCCGTCATCATGACAGGCTGGACAAGCCCGAATTTTTGGGGACATATGGTTTTTTCTACAAGTCTTATCGCCTTGAGCGCCAATATTGGGAGGTTGTCATTATGGGTCGCAAGGCACTATTATTTGCTATTGTTGCCTTTTCACACTCATTGGGACCTCCACTTCAGCTCCTCTTGGCTTTGGGGACTTTATTTATCAGCTTGATTGCCCATTTATTTGCCAATCCTTTCCCTGAAGATGGTCCAAACTTGCACATGATGGAGGCTGCCTCATTGTGTTGCTCCTACTTTGTGTTCTTTGCGGGCCTCATATTTGTGGACCCAAAGACATCAGATATAGGCAGAATCATCATTTCAGTCATGCTTCTCAGCTTGTTGATTGCCACAATGATCTATTTGGTTGGAAACCTATTGCTGGA
>JAKSCK010000207.1 GCA_022360655.1 Spirochaetales bacterium
CTAGAGAGGACGCAGGAGGTCTGGCATCAAGTGCGAGTGCAAATGGAAAAGGTTGTGGCGATACAAAAAAGCTACTATGACAAGAAACACCGGGATATACAGTTTTTTGTCGGGGATTTAGTGTTGTTGAGTACCCAAAACTTGAGGTTGAAGGGCATTCTGCATAAGCTGCAGTGGAAATTTTGCAGCCCTTACAAAATTCTGGAACGTATTGGGACTCAAGCATACCGGCTGAAACTCCCTGACTCATGGAGGATCCATCCCGTGTTTCACATATCGCTGCTTAAGCAATGGAGAGAAAGCCTCGTGCAGCAAGTTCCTGGAGATGTGGAGCTTGAGGATGCAGACAGACCAGAATACTTTGAGGTAGAAAAGATACTGCGGTGGAGGTGGAGTTCAAAGACAAGACGACGACGCCGTGAGTTTTTGGTACTATGGCAGGGATATCCAACGGAGGATGCAGAGTGGATTCCCGCATCATATTTCAGTGATCAACATGCGCTCCAAGAAGATATTCAGGCCAACCGGATTCCTGAGGAACAATAGACTCAGTACAGTTTCTGAGGACAGAAACTCCTCCGGGGGGGGGGTAGTTGTGGGAAATCTGGTAGTGTTCTCTTGGGGTTGCCATAGTCTCTGAGATGGCTTGGCACAGTATTGGTACCAATGAGCCTTTAGGCGAGGACCAAGTACTATTGCCAGTGGATGTAGATGATGCCAAGTACCAATGAGTTGGTTGGCGAGGACCTGTGCATTGTCATTATCTTTGATGAGCCAATCTCATTAGTGGGTAGTCGTTTGTGTGATTATTAACATACATTGTATCCCCCACTGATTCTTGTTACACGCCTTTGGAAACTGAGTCTCCCCTGTGTTGTGTACACGTTTGTGTCTGTTTGTCCCTCGCTTGCAACCCCTCTAGGTGGTGCGTGTGCCTGTGTTGTTGTTGTGCGCTTTCCCACTGAAGGAACCCTGCAGGTCGACAGAAGATTGTTGAACTACGCTACCACAGATCTGTACAAAG
>JAKSCK010000213.1 GCA_022360655.1 Spirochaetales bacterium
CATATCGCGTGTACGGTGCCCTTTGGATGTTCAGGGGTATTCTGATGTGACGACTCCGTGCGCTGCACGGTGTGTGGATGTTTAGCATATGTATAAAGCGCCGCAAAATAACACTGTCTAGCCTTCCGCTGTGAAGTGTTTGGGTTTCGTGTTGCGACCGGTTGGGAGGTCGCTAGGAAGCATATCGTTGCATAGAGAAGTTCGGAAAACTCAGCTCTCGCCCCGCTCCTTACTGTAAACGCACGCGAGTGGACGTTCTGAGCGCATTCGAGCGCCTGGTCCACTTCGTTGCACGCATCTGACTGGTGTGGACGATACGGCCAGCAGCCCATCGGCAGACTGCGTGAGGTCCTAGGCGGGGGAAGGACCGTCAATCGGCGTACGGAGGAGACAGTGCGGCAACTGGGCGCGCAGAAACGGAGCCATCCGTTCGGAGTACGCGCGGGGTTGCACGCCGGGGGAGACCTACCAGCGAACCCTTCGACATCGGCACTACCCAGGCTGCCAGTAAGCGCGTTTTAAACAGTGATCCTGCACTGAACTTCTTCCTCAGTGGTGTAAGAGTGGTTTGAGGGGAAAAAGCGAGTAGCGCGCGACATTAGGCCGTAGCGCGAAGCGTTCATGGGGTCCATTGCGCAGTGCAGCGAACTCGAGAAGCAGTTTTCGGGGCAGTAAACGGAAGGACTGAACGCGTAGGCAGCTTCGACGCTGTCAGGGAAGGTAAATCTGTGGGACGGCCGCCTTTGCAGCGTTTAGCTCACAGTTTTAGGCGCAGAAGTTTGTTGTGGCGGGAACGAGGCGTTGTGGACGGACTCGTGTGCTAGTACATTACTCTGCACTGTAAACTGTCTGACGGAGCTGAATTGTCCTGTCGAGTGTTTGTGAGTCACCGTACGGCTTCATCTGCTACGTGAGCTTTCAAGGCGCGACTTTGTGAACTGGTGTGTCAATTACGTACGATCAACAGCGACACGCGATCACAGTGCTAATTTCGTGAGAGTCCTCGCGCGGTACCTATACAATGTACGCTGAGAAACAACTACATATTGTTTGGATTAATGATGATTTGACCACTACATGAGACCGTTAATAATCATCACATACATCCGTCGACCTGTGCTCGTATGCTGC
>JAKSCK010000229.1 GCA_022360655.1 Spirochaetales bacterium
AAGAATAGGGGACTGAAGAGTGCTGTGAGGAGAAGAGTCCACATAGCAGAGTATATTAATACTCTCCGACAACATCACAGGTGGGGGTTTTGATATTTGTTGCACTAGAAATTCTGTTCGTAAAACTAACTGCGTAATGAACCATATGGGTAAAAGTCACCACCATCCAATGCAAACAACTATGCACTGCTTCAATCTATTTTGGAATGAAAAGGAATAAGTTGCGCCACACATTTACCCTGATCAGGAGTATGGGAAAGACTGATCGTCAGGCAGAAGAGGATGCCATCCATGAAGCTGAACGCCAAAGACAAGAATGGGGGGCTAATGGGCGGCCCCTTTCCATGAATGCATTTGGGAAGAGAATCAGAGAATATGCAGGACGCACTGACGGTGAAGACAGGAGGAAGAGGAGCCGGCTTGCTGAAGATGTGGAGGAAGATATTGATGGCCCACTCGTGTCTAGCTAACAATATCCATGTCTGTTTTTTTGTAAGATTTCGTTCCTTTATGATTTTTGTAATATTTCCTTTCATTTTGATGCTGAATTCAATAATGCGTTGGTGATACAAGGCTCAGATGAAAACTGCAGAATGGCACATAAGGGTAATGGTACTGATCACGTGATGGTGCCAATTGATCACATCAAGTGACAGTGGTGAGCAAAAATTTCACAAGGTATTGCATTATAGGGGGGAGGCCTTCAAAGGGGGACTATCCTTCTTCAAGTAGCCCAACTCTGTTTGGTGTCAGCTCTTTGTGCTGTTTTCTGTCCCCCTATGCGAATGGGGTTCCCTTCCTGCCTTTCATTCAAGAAGTCCGGCTCTTTTTGGCACATAGATTCCCCCCCCTTGGCTGATTGTATTTTGTTTCCAGCCCTTCGTAGAGTAGTTCCGTGGCTTGCAATTTGTGGCGTACCACTCAGTAGATCGGCTCTGGAGTTGTCGTGCGCTGGGCACCACCGCTTTGGACGGCAGACGCAATCTACTGATAGTTGATCATTGTTCACTTCAGTACTTTGTTTTGCAGCCAGACTTACTAAAACTGCATTCAAAAGTCTGCAGTAAATACATTCGCTGTACAACTGCATTTCCCGTGTCGCTCAGTTTGTCTGTTGCACTGTGGTGAGGAGAAGCGGCAGCATGGAAGGCGATGGCAGGGTTCAGTGGTAAGTTGTTCTCGTTGGACGGACTTGCACTTTAAGGTTTCTCCCTCAGAATGCTGGCACCGCAGTTGCACCCGCGGTTGTCTGTCGCGCTCGCACCGCCCAGATGGCCACAGCCATCTCCGGTTTTTCTGTCCATGGAGGCGCCAGCGTATCATATAGGGAACACAT
>JAKSCK010000084.1 GCA_022360655.1 Spirochaetales bacterium
TACAAATTAGCTACATATAAAGTCATGCCTGCTTTACTCATGATCATCGCTACGCTGCTCTGGGGCGCTAGTTTGCTTTTCAGCAAATTAGCGCTGCAAGATATCCATACCATAGCTTTTCTCTTTTTTAGATTTTCCATAGCAACTATATCTATGTTACCAGGCTTGGTATTGTACAAGGGTGCTTTTAAGCGGTGTGCAATGATACAAGGGGTTAAATTAGGATTGCTCCAGGTAGGGATTATGTTTCTACAGACCCTGGGTTTAAAAACCATTTCTCCTTCCTTATCTGGCTTCTTAACAGGCTTTTCTATTGTGTTTGTCCTGGGGATCAGATTCATCGCTCGTAGGAGGATACCTAGTTTTGTAGATATAATATCTTCTCTAACCTGCCTGGCAGGATTAGCATTGCTTACGTACAGCTATGGGCTTTCTTGGGAGCCTGGGGTGCTTTATACCTTGGGCTGTGCTTTGTTTGTGGCTTTACACACTTATGCCTTGGATGATTACTTGCTAACTAGCAATATCACAGTATTGACTTTTATACAAATGCTAACCTTAGCTGTCACTGCAGGGCTTCTATCTTTTTTGCCAGGTAATAGCATTCAGCTTCCTATTCAGGCAGTCACTTGGGGCTCTATTATATTTTGTGGAATTTTCTGTTCTAGCCTGGCTTTTTTGTTGCAAGCGCGTTCCCAGCGGCCTTTAGGAGCGTTCAAGGTGTCTATGTTCTTGATGCTGGAGCCTGTGTTTGCGACGATTCTTTCTTACTGGGTATTGGGAGAGGCGCTCTATACGCGTTTCTACATAGGGGCAGCTATGATCCTAGGCTCTATAGCGATTATTAACTTACGCCTTAAAAGTATTTAGTGATTTGATGATTGAAGGCTATTCAGAGCAAATAGATATCCAGCTACCTCAATGGGTCTTTTTGAGAGCTTCATACAGGGTAAGATTCATCAGAATGAGCAGTAGGGCATAAAAGACATCTTCGATAGGAATGGTGAATAGGCGGATACTCAGGCTCTCTTGGTCATTATACCATACTACTGCTTGCTCTATCAAGGACCCTGTGAGTATACCATTGATTATAAAGCAGGGGAGGAGCATCACCAGGTAGGGCCTGTAAAATCTGCCTAAGTACGTGGTTTTGAGGTGAAAGAGGTGGAAGGCTAGCAAGAAAGCTGTTAGTAAAAAGGTAGTAGCGGTGTAAAACTTATCTACGTTGGCTAAACCAACTACAGCTAGGGGGCCTATCAACAAAAGGTGATGTTTTGATGGTGGCTAGTTAATAAATCTTGCTTAAGCAGGAGGTTCAGTGTCTCGTATAAGAAAATGCAGGCATAAGGTATGGCGACAAATAAAGAGTAGCTCCTCTAGGGGTAGGAAATAGACGCCTATTAGGTATCGTTCATAGGCCTGTAGAAAACTAGGCAAGGATTGCTTAAACTTAGATCATTGTTCACTCTATTTATATTTAAAAAAACAGTTTGTCTCATCTCCTAATCAAGTCACTCTTGTTATGCACAAACGTCGGGTACGAAAAGATCATCCTTATCGAAAAATTTTGGACATCATCGACCTCAGAAAACGTTGCATACCGCTACAAAAACACAATAGAAACCCCCAAGCACAACATGGCTATCGCATTGTCCCTTTATTCAAGGCCCTGCTCTTACAGTTTATCGAAGAGCTCAGCGATAGAGAACTGCCAAGGTTTCTAGAAGAAAATAATGCTGCAAAATATTTCTATGCCCATCGCGAACATAAGTTACGCTGTAGGCGTCGCTCAGCGATAGAAGCGGTCATAGGGCACCTGAAATCGGAACATAGACTGAGCAGGAATTACCTGGGTACAACCGGAGATAGTATGAATGCA
>JAKSCK010000029.1 GCA_022360655.1 Spirochaetales bacterium
ATGTGTCTTATCTCCGAACAGACTAAATACAGACCGTCACAAGTATCCAAGATGGGACAGTTCAATACAATGGGATTGCTATGTCACAATGCTTTGGGGGCAAGATGTAAGGGAGATACTGTATTGAAATGAATGATATTAAGACACCAACATTAACAAAATTGAGAGGAACAGGGAATTACGCTATCTTGCTTTATCAAAACTATACTTGGGTTGTTTGCACTGAGAATAGTAATGTCATTACAGTTTGCGCGAAGTTTCAAGTTTCTGAGGTCATATCCAGGTGCCCCTGTACAGTGCAGTAAACCTCGGCCATCTGGAAAGAGCCCCAACCGCCCCAAATGTCAATCATATTCACTTATTTGATTTTGAAGACAATAAAAAGAATTGTAGGCTATTGCTGCATAAACTTGTCGGACAGATTAATCCATCTAGATTGACAGACATGAGCAATGTTGTGCGAGGGCGAACCTACCGTTCTTTAGTGGGGCTGGCGTTGCCATACCCTTCTCGCCTACAGCGGCATGGAAATTCTGGTTCACGGCGTCCTTTGCGTAGGTCTTCCCACTCCCAGATTCTCCCAGGCCGCATATCCAAAGGATAAGTGCTGTGTCAATTGGCGGGTTCGCCGCCAGTCGTCCTGTACGCTCGTCATAGGGACCAATAACAACTGATGAACGCGGAAAGCATACGTTGAGCTTGTTCAATAAATTGAACAAGAATGCAATGATGCTTATTCCATACTTGCTGGCATACATCGTGAGGAACGTGAGAACCATGAAGTCGAATGCTGTGGTGTCCAACTGAACTGCGATGGCTTCAGAAAACGCCTCAGAAACGCCATCAGCGTATATGCTCCCCAAGTCGATGTCGAATTCTCGCCCAAACTCCAGAAGCTCAAGATTGACCTCATCGTCTTGCTCTCCCATTGTTCTGGACCAGTTTCGCTATTAATCAACTCGTTTCAAGTGACACGAACGAAGCAGAAACAGTTGCACACCTGGAGGCAGAAACGGCTTTCGATGGGATTCCTTGGCGGGTGTTGCCAGATACTATATGGCGGGTAGCATGCCCAGTCATATCCCATGATGTGGCACGCATTAATTTAGATGTGGGACAGCTGTTCCTTCATCGGGTATGGTCCATTATGTCACAGTTGCGCTCCCTCTAGAAATCATGGGAGCAATGAAAATTTTCACAAATGGACTGGTTTTGAAGCAATTTAGATAAAACCCAGCCAGACAACACCAGTGCATTATACACAAATGCCGCGACTGGCCCAGTGCACTGGCCTGCCCAGCCAATGTGCAGATGAACAAGGGTTTCCCAGAATTACGTGATTCGGGCGGTTTTCTGCGTTGGGCTGGTTGAGGAGCCATACGACGGTCCGGTGGCGAACGCATAGGGATTGTGCTAGCAATCAGCTGATGCTGGTAGTGATGCACCGTTGGAAACGTTGTCCTCAATATTCTGCGCGTGACTGATGCAGCTAGTACTTTGTCGTTTTAGATCTCTTAGATGGAGCTGCCGATGGAAGATCTGCCGTTCTTCGTCACGTTTGGACGAATAGATGTTGCCGCATCAGTGGAATTTGAG
>JAKSCK010000188.1 GCA_022360655.1 Spirochaetales bacterium
CCGCTTTCTTTCCACACCATCTCTTGGCCGCCAGCTTCTCCAAGCGCCGGCAGGGAACGTGTAAAGACGACGGCAGGGATCAGAGGTCCAGGATAGGAAGTCGTCGCCTTCAAATGCAACAACAATGGCGTACAAATCTGCGCCTATGGGAATAGGGACTGCTAGCAAAAGTCCACGCATCTTCTCTACAACTATTTATGGGCTGTATTGTGGTTTGTGTGTTTACGGCTTGTGCACAGTTTTTGAACAGGAGATGGTGACCCCCTTTTTGCAACCAAATGGCCATGACAAAGCAAACCGATCAAAATTCACACGCCCAAAAGCAATCCTCGCGCCTACCCCTTCCCCCGCGGACATCCTTTCAATGTACCGATGACGGAGTCCAGCAAGGGGTCGTAGCATACCGAGCACTCAAACTCCGCTGCGAGAGGGTTACTCCCCGCTTCCACCTTCTGGGCGACGCTCCTTTCCACCAGTTCGCCTGACTCCAAGGTCACCGCCTGCCCTTTCTCCATCCTTCATCTATAGGTCCGCCCTCTCCGGCGCACGTGCTAAATTACAGTTAGGGAGGGCACAGCGCGCTCAGCATCCGTTTTTCCTTCACCTTATCGGGTGAAGCCAACACTCAAATACGTTGTGAGCGAATGGCCACATCTCACCACGAGGACACCGCGGTTGGCCCCCCTTCGGTCCTCCCTCCAACAAAACAACCGCCTGTTTTGTTTCGTTCTCAAACGACCGCCTGTTTTGGTGGCCACAAACGTCCCATCAAATATCTTTTAAACCTTATGTACGTATTTGCGAGAGATTTGACGTATAAGGCGCAATCCATCAAATTTGCATGTACGGACTTTTTGGAGTCCGTACTTGGTGCAAATGGGCGCTGAAATCCAACAGTCCGTGGCTGATGTGGACACGGATTCCTTACTCAGCCAGAATTGGCCTCCCAATCCGCCGGTACGTTGGAGAAGCTGCTCGGAAACCGATGCCGCCACCACGGAAAAATTCGGACGGAAAAATAGGGAAAAAAC
>JAKSCK010000031.1 GCA_022360655.1 Spirochaetales bacterium
CAAGAAACAAAAGATTTGGCTTTATATATTCGAATTGCTAGAAATCATTTTTCAAGAAAGCAACCAATTCGCCTAATAGAGCATCCGAATTGGGATGAAAACATAGCCCGTAGATCTAAAAAAGATGGCTATGGATTCAACTGGCCACCAGAATACTGGAATAATGAAAAAACTCAGATGGTCAAGAATCTATTTGAAGAAGTTGAAAGTTTATTCATAAAGGAGTTCCGTGCCGCACTTGAATATGAATGTGCACTTGGTGCGATAAGAAAGGATCTTATTGATCATAATGTTGTAGCTTCTGATGGTAGATCAGTTTCTAAAAGCCTTGATGATCTTTTAAACTTCATAAATGATAATCATGTAATGACCTGTATCACAGCACAATTTATTCAAGATCACTTTGAAAAGAAGTTAACCAGTAAAGATCGAAAATTTTCCTTGAGATCGATTCAAGATGCAATTCTTAAGCTAGGTAATTAGTTATCATATTTAAAATTAAATATAATCCCGTAAAATCCACGTATTATTCTCTCCTCTATTGAAATAGCTTGATATCAGTTGATCAACAACTTCATTCAATAGAGGTTAAACCGTGAGTAACAGTACTTTTCTTAGTCCTAATGAGTTTTGCAGTCTACTCAATATAAGTTACAGCACCTTCATGCGAAGGATTCGAACAGGAGAAATTCCCTTTGTAAGAATTGGGAAACAAATTCGCATCCCAACAACCTACATAAAACAACTTGAACAACAGGCACATGAAGGAGATCTGAATGACAAATGATGTTCAACTAGTGAGGGATAAGTGCATATGTAAGCTTCAGGAATTGTTGTCTCACTCTCCTGACTTTGGATCTCTTACTTTAAAGATCTTTTTTACTGAAGGAAAACTCCGTCGGTTTGAAACAGTGTGCACTGACTCAGAAAAAGTTCCTGAGCATGAAAATGAAGGGATGAATAAATGAGCTATAATGCCAACTCTTCCCGCTACCCTAATGGGATTTATATTTACGGTTCTTCTGGTATTAAAAGTAGAAGAAATCTTCTTCAACACTATGGAGAAGATTTTCCAGAACTCGTTCATGTTCTTTCTAGAGGGCATGAGAAAGGAATGAAATGCATCCGAATTGGTAAGCCCACTCAAAAAAGAGGTTCAATCGAATCTCGAACCGAATTGGCTTTATCAAACCCAAGCATGAAGATATTTCATCCTGAGCTCATCCATGAAGATCCAAAGTCTGGAAAGAAACGATTCCCGGAAAATGTTTCAAATATCTATGAACCAGATCCTAATAGACCTGGAGAAGGTTATGGAGATATACAAGGCACAAATCATGTTTTTCTTTCCCGGAGGACAATTCAAACAGAGGGACTCCAAATCTTTGTGTTTAAAGATAGGAAAGGGCAAGGAGCGGTTCTTTTTCAAGCATGGGGAGCAGGAGGGGTCATAGAAGCCTTAGCTTCTAACAAGTTGTACTTCACACCACTTTTTGCCAATGGAGGTAATCATGATTGATAAGATTGCCTTCTCTTTACCAGGTTCAACAACACCAGAACTTGAGAATGCAGAAGTTGGATTCCATGGTGGTATAAAGGGAAAATACTCAAACATGTCCATCTCTGTATTTCCAGAAAAACGGATCTATTGTCGAGGCAGTTTGGCAAAATTTCTTCATGGACAGAATGTCACATCACTGACAAGAGAGGAATTCAGAAGATCTCTAGAAAAACTCGAAGAAGAGTCAGGTTGGAATCTCCATAATGCTGAAATTCGTCAATTAGAATTTGGCTTCACAACTCCCGTTAATCATCCTGTTGGGCAGTATTTGGGATTGATAGGAAGAAGACCACGAAGTAAGCGTGTTGTGTGGGAAAATGGAATGATCCAATGCATAGAGAACTCAACAAAGAGCCACTCCTTCATACTCTATGATAAAAATGCAGAGTCCAGAAGGAACATCCCTCTTCTTTTTCAAGGAATGAATCTTCTCCGTTTAGAACTGAAATTGAAGAAAAGTGTAAAGAAGTACTTGGGATCTGTGTCACCTTGGGATTTGCTTGAGAAGGATAAATATCGATCTCTTAATGAGCTGTTCATGGATTACTACTTTTCCATTCCCAAACTCAATCAACCTGTCCTAGATGTGACTGAAAAGCTCACCCCAAAAGATTTCCTAAAGATTCTCGAAGTGGTTGGTATTCATAGTCTAGGTCCCGAGCTATGGCGAATTATCGCAATCCTATCAGAATCCGGCAAACTCAGCCGGGTGGACCGTTTGAGAGAATGTCTTCAACGCCTTAACACGAACTCAAAATTCACAGAACCAGACGAGCTAATTAAAGAGTTGGATTCCAAGGTAATCGCCCAAACAATGCTTATGGAGTGATGAGGAAGCATATGACTGACCAGATGAAAGACTTTGTACAAGAATATCTTGTTGATTTTAATGGTACGAATGCTGCAATTCGTGCAGGATATAGTTCTCATACTGCACAAGTTCAGGCCTCTAGACTCTTAACAAATAAAGATGTCTCGAAGCTTTTGGAAAAAATGATTCATGATGATCTGAGGATGCAGCAAGGAGTGTTAAAGTCCCGAGTTTTACGAGAGATGTCATCCATAGCTTTTTCAAACAATGAGAAGACACGAATATCCGATAAGATTCGCGCTTTAGAGTTGCTTGGAAAGTATCTCGTAATGTGGACAGACCAAGAGGATTTCATTTTTTAATCTTTGATTAGAAGGGGATCATCTATTCGAGTGGTCCCCTTCCTCTGTTAGCTTTACAATTTCACTCGTACGCACATTAAGCACCTTGCTCAATTTCTGAAGGGTTTCAAAAGTTGGGTTATTCTTTCCTGACTCAATCATGTAGATGTAACGACGTGATAGACCTGCATCTAAAGCCACTTTTTCCTGGCTTAAGCCTTTTTCATTTCTAATTTTTCTAATTGCATCACCAATTTCCATCACAGAAATTGAATAATGCCTTCACACTATAGTACCACGTAGTATACTACTCATAACAAGGAGTGGTTATGACTCAGAAAGCAGTTCCCACAAAGAAACAAATGACAATCACATATGTTGTGCTCATCTTGATTGCAGTCCTTACAGTCCACTGTTCAGTAAAAAGCTATTTTGACGATAAGACAGAGGCTGAAGAGGCTCGGATTGAGCAAGAACGTCGGAGCAATCTCAGCCCATATGATCGAGCCAAAGAGGACTTCGTTTCGATGCTCAGCGAATTCAACGGTTCCTACATTGACCTTATTGTTTACACACAAAGCATAATCAATGACCCAAAATCATTTGAACATGTCAGAACACGCTATCGAATAGACAATATTAAGGAAAATCCAGATGATGAGGATATATTCCTCATGTATCTCCAAATGGACTTCCGAGCTCGTAATGCTTTTGGTGGTATGGTTATCAATACAATCGAGGCCTATGTTGATTCAAAAGGTAGAATAATTTCAGCTGAGATAATGGAATAAATAATTTGTCCGGTATTTTGTAATTTAAATACCGGACAAGAAAAACCTTGAATTGTAAGCATTCGTCAGGAACATCATAATCTTGAAGTCCTAACCACTTTATTCACTTGGGATTCCCCCTACTCCGATTTCTTATGTGGTAAGATCTGAATTTCAGACTCAAGCATTTTTCCTACGTTGAGGACCTACTCCGATTTCTTATGTGGTAAGATGAGCTTTGCAAAATTCGTGATGCACAGCTGTTGAGGACCTACTCCGATTTCTTATGTGGTAAGATGCAATGACCGCGAACATCTTTGCCGGGGAGTTGAGGACCTACTCCGATTTCTTATGTGGTAAGATTTCGCATTAATGCACAAGCATAGAGCCGTGTTGAGGACCTACTCCGATTTCTTATGTGGTAAGATGTTTCCCAAGCCTCCCTGAGATCTACCGCTGTTGAGGACCTACTCCGATTTCTTATGTGGTAAGATCAAAACGAAAAGTTGTGCTCTACCTTCATGGTTGAGGACCTACTCCGATTTCTTATGTGGTAAGATTTTAACCCGGTATGATGCGAATGGCGTGCGTTGAGGACCTACTCCGATTTCTTATGTGGTAAGATAGAGGCAATCCAAGCCTCGCATTCGCCAATGTTGAGGACCTACTCCGATTTCTTATG
>JAKSCK010000119.1 GCA_022360655.1 Spirochaetales bacterium
ACCTGGTCTGTAAGTGACAACATCCTTTTCCCCTGCAAGCAAAACCTCTCCAAGAACATTCCGACCGTTTTCACCATCTGCAGCAGGAACTCGCTTTGCTAAGGGTTCCCCTCGTTTCACAAGAACAAAAGGACTCCGTTCCCGAGGATCGATACGAGGAGCATCAGGATCAGGATTATGGGGTTCAAACAGCCTTTTCTTCAGATGCCAGTAAGAAGGCACCGCTTTCCGAGGTTTTCTTCCAATGGCCACTGGTGCATCGTGAACCACATGTTGATCCTGCAAACATTGAAGAACGGCTTGCTCCAGTTTCTCTTGAAGGATTCCCCAAATGATCCCCTGGTGTTCAAGTTCTTCAAGAACATGATCCATGGTAAAGCCCTCACCTCCAGGGTCTGGCGGAAAGAGACTCACAGTAGCTCTCATCTTGTCCTCAGCGAGATGAACCGTAAAATGGCCATTTCGCAATCGCTGCTCGTTGTTGCCCATTTGGATATTATTATCGACGTGGGCCGTTCATTTTATAAGGTACAAATTAATCCAAAAACAGCATCTTGCATTTTTATTCCAAACAGGTGAATATTTATGCACTATGAACGGACGCGACGCTCGACTCAAGTCAATTCGATCCATCATTGCAGAGGAACGCATTTCCTCTCAGGATCAACTCCTCCAGAAGCTTGGGGACATGGGTGTAACCATCACCCAAGCTACACTTTCACGTGATCTAAAAGTGCTCAAAGTGGCAAAGGTCCCCGATGTGGGCGGTGGTTATCACTATGCCCTTTCCGAGAATGAAGGGGAGTCCCTCAAGGGCTATATTGAAGACTTTAAACGCGGATATCTTTCCATTTCCTTTAGCCGCAATCTCTGTGTGATTCGAACCCTAGCAGGCCATGCCAATTCGGTAGCCATCGCTCTGGATCGTTTGGCCTTTCCAGAAATTCTGGGCACCATTGCAGGGGATGATACCATTCTTCTCATTATTCGAGAGGACATCACCCAAGCCGATGTTCTCTCCCGGCTTGAAAGTCTTGTGGGAGAATTGGAAACAGAATGAAAGTGGCCGTCTTTGGTGCCTCCGGATATGGAGGACAGGTTTTGATGCGACTTCTTCTGGATCATCCAGAAGTGGATGCAGTGCTTCCAGTGTCATCTTCCACAGCTGGTCAAAAACTGGATGAGCGAGACCAAGGACTGGGACCAGACCCCCTGGGGAAACTTCCGGAGAACCAGTGTTTCCTCAGTCATGAAGAAGCCCTGGCCCAATCCCCTGATGCCGTTTTTTCCGCCCTACCCCATGGGGCCTCGGCTGAATTTTGCCAGCCATTTTTTGAGCACTCTGTGGTGTTTGATCTTTCCGCTGATTTTCGTTTGGATGACCCAAGAGTGCATCAACAGGCCTATGGGGCCACAGCGCCCTTCCCGGAACTCCGAAAGGATTCGGTTTACGGTTTGGCGGAAATCAATGACAACGCCCTGAAAACAGCCAATCTGGTTGCCGTCCCTGGATGCTATCCCACCTGCATCCTTCTGCCCCTTCTTCCTTTGGCTCAAGCCGGCATCATTGGCGGCCCCATCGTGGCCAATGCCATCAGTGGGATTTCTGGAGCAGGACGTGCTCCAAAAGAGAATTCTCTGTATGTGGAACGGGCTGAATGCGTCACGGCCTATGCTCCCGGCCGTGGGCATAGGCACCTTCCTGAAATGGAACAGGAACTGGCCAAAGCCGAGTGTCACCACCCCCTCTTTTTCACCCCTCACTTGGCGCCATTCCGACGAGGAATGGAAGCCACCATCACCGTCCCTCTCACCAATCCTAAAATTACAGAAGATTCCATCACGAACTTGTACCAGGAGGCCTATGGAGCGGCTCCGTTCATTGGGCTCCGAGGGAAAACCATTCCATCCTCCTCCGATGTCCGAGGATCAAATCGCTGCGACATTGGCTGGACCATTCACGAAGCTCCCAATGATGTGAGGATGATGACCCTATTCAGCGTGATCGACAATTTAATGAAAGGGGCCTCTGGTCAAGCCGTTCAGGGTTTCAATATTCGGTTTGGATTCCCTCCTCTGATGGGCCTTCCCCTCCGAGGTGAGACATGAGTGCAACCATGGCTCCCACCATTGTGAAAATTGGCGGGAAATTGGCGGCCAATCCTCATCTCATGACCCTTCTGGCTCAAGAATTTTCGGCCCTCATTTCCCAAGGGAAAACGCTTCTCTTGGTGCATGGGGGAGGAGTGGCCATCTCAGAGCTTCAACACAAGTATGGTCTTTCTCCCCAGTTTATTGAGGGAAGACGCCACACTCCAGAAGCTGAAATGCCGCTGGTGGACATGGCTCTGGCAGGAACTGTGAACAAGGATCTTGTGCGTCTATTCACCGCCCAAGGGGCCCTCAGCTGGGGGTTGAGTGGGGCCGATGCTCAGCTGATCCAGGCCCAGGGAATTGGTGAAAAAAGCAACCGAACCGGATTCCCCCACCAGGTGAATCCAGCCCCTCTCCACATGCTATGGAGCAATGGGTACCTCCCCATTGTGGCCCCCCCAAGCTCCGATCAGTGGGGAGGGGGAATGAATGTGAATGCAGATGAAGCGGCCTTGGCCATTGCGAAAGCCGTCCAGGCCTCGGCTCTGATTTTTCTTTCCGATGTACCGGGTGTTCTGGTGGATGCAAATCCCATCCCCAGTTTGAATCCTCAACAAGCAGAGAAATTGATTTCTTCTGAGGTGATTTCTGGAGGAATGATTCCTAAGGTGAGATCCGCAGTGGCAGCCCTCTCAGATGTGGAGGTGGTGCATATTGCCAATTATCAGGAATCTGGACATCTCCAGGCGGTGCTCCAGCAACAACGCGGAACGGCCATAAAAAAATAGCTCCAAACCCCGCAGTTGGCAGACTGCGGGGTCGTTCTCACCTTTCAAAAATTTGCAATTATATTCATATAAGATTCGAAACAATCCCGGAAATAACGATTTCCAATGAAAATCTATTGCATTTTTATTCTTATTTTATGTATTTTTATGCATATCCAATTGCATCATGCACCGCATGGAAGCATAGAGAGATGAATGCTTACCATGAGGAGAGGTGAAGGAATGAAACAAGCAATGGTGAAGCACCCCCCCCTCCCACGGCAGTACGGAGAAGAACTGCTGGTGATGGAGAGAGGGGAAGGATGCCATCTCTTTGATTGTGTGGGTAATCGTTATCTTGATATGGGTTCAGGAATTGCTGTGAATGCCCTGGGCTATGGCCGAGAGGATTTGGCGGAAATTGCTGCCAAGCAAATGAAACGGCTGGTGCATGCCTCCAACCTTTTTGCCACAGAACCCCAGTTGGAATTGGCACAGAAGATGGTGAACAGTCCGGCACCTGGTCATGCTGGTTTTGAAGCCGTTCACTTTGGAAATTCCGGGGCTGAGGCCAATGAAACAGCCATGAAATACGCCCGGTTGTATGCCTGGCGCAAGAATAAGCCCCACAAAATTCGCCTCCTTGCCTTTGAAGGTGCCTTTCATGGACGAACCTTGGGGGCCCTGAGCCTCACGGCCAATCCAGCCTATAAGAAGCCCTTTGGCCCCTTGGTCCCAGGCGTGGAGATTCTGCCCTTTGGTGATGTGGAAGCCTTAACAACGGCCATGGATCAGGATGTGGCTGGAGTCATTGTGGAGCCCATTCAAGGAGAGGGAGGGCTGAACATGGTTTCCCGGGATTTTGCCCGCGCTCTGAATGCTCTGTGTCAGGAACATGATGCCCTCTTGATTGCCGATGAAGTGCAAACAGGAATGGGGCGCTGCGGTAGCCTTTTTGCCAGCGGCTTGGTTGGATTAGAGCCGGATCTCATCTGTTTGGCCAAACCCCTGGCTGGCGGTCTTCCTCTCTCTGCCGTCCTGATTCCTCCCAAGGTGAATGCGCTTCTTGCCCCTGGCGACCACGCCACCACCTTTGGCGGTGGCCCGGTGACAACAGCCGTGGCCTCAGCCGTTTGGGACATCATATCTGTGCCCTCCTTCCTGGCAGAGGTGCGGAGAAAAGGCGATATTTTAGAAAGTCTTTTAGCCCAGGAACTGGAACAGAGAGGCCTGGAAGGAGAAATCCGCGGAGCAGGTTTGCTCCGCGGCATCCGACTCAAAGGCACCCCATTTGATGGCCCGTGGTGCAGCAAGATTGTTCAAGAAGCGCGAAACAACGGTCTCATCATCCTCAAAACCGGTGCGGATGTTCTCCGACTGGCCCCTCCCCTGGTGATGGACGAGGCCTCTCTTAAGGAAGGCGTTGCCCTTCTCTTTCAGACAATAGACCAGAACGCCAAAACAACGGCGTAGCAAAAGGACGAAACCATGAAGAATGACGGAAAAGCCACAAAAATCTGCCTTGCTTACTCTGGAGGTTTAGACACTTCCATCATCATGCCCTGGCTCAAAGATCATTATGACAATCCAGAAATCATTGCCGTTTGTACCGATGTGGGCCAGAAAGAGGATTGGGAAGCCGTGGAACGGAAGGCCTATGCCTCTGGGGCCTCCAAGTACTATTTGGTGGACTGCAAAGAAGAACTGATTGCGGACTATGTCTATCCCATGGTACGGGCTGGGGCAATTTATGAAGGCAAATATCTTCTGGGCACTTCCATTGCTCGCCCCCTTCAAGCCCGGAAACAGGTGGAAATTGCCTTGCAGGAGGGCTGTGATGCTCTGGCCCATGGCTGCACCGGCAAGGGCAATGATCAACTGCGTTTTGAACTCACCTACAAGGCTCTGGCCCCCCATCTCAAGGTGATTGCTCCTTGGCGGGTATGGGATATTCATAGCCGGGAACAGGCCATTGCCTATGCAGAAGAAAAAAATCTGGATTTGGGGGAAATCTCCCGCCAGAACATCTACAGCCGGGACTGGAATGTTTGGCACATGAGTCATGAGGGTGGTCGTTTAGAAGATCCCTGGAATGAACCAGATCCGTCCATGTTCCGCCTCACCAAGAGTCCTCAGGAAGCTCCTGATGCGGTGACAGAAGTTGTGGTGGATTTTGAAAAAGGAATTCCAGTGGGGCTGGATGGTGAAAAATTATCACCCAAGGCTTTGATGGAAAAACTCAACACTTTGGCTGCAGAAAATGGCATTGGCCGGACAGACATTGTAGAAACCCGGATGGTGGGCATGAAGAGCCGGGGAGTGTATGAGACTCCTGGTGGAACCGTTCTCCATTTGGCCATGCGTGATTTGGAGATGTTCACCATCAATGCCGATGCCCTGAGCCTCAAAAACAAATTGGCGATTTACTACTCTGAGCTTGTGTACTCCGGAAAATGGTTCACCACAGCACGCCTCTCCCTTGAGGCCTTTATGGAAGCCACAACCGCCTATTCCACCGGTTCAGTGCGCATGGCCCTCTACAAAGGCAACGCCACTGTTGTGGGGAGGAAATCCCCCTATGCCCTTTACCTGGAGGACTTAGCCAGTTTTGGAGAAAGCAGCTATGACCATTCTGATGCGGAAGGGTTCATTAACCTCTATGGTTTGGCCACAGGCGTGACCGCCATGGTTCAGAACAAATTGGAAGATGGTTCAGGACAAGCCATCGAAATGAAACAGGTGGCCGCTCGTTATCATGATAAATAGGTGATTGATACTTGTGGGGTTGTTGCAATAGTCCAATGGCAATAGCCCCTCTGCTCCAGGTTGCGTCAGGGATACCTGCGGTTTCCCTCTCCTTGTCTCGGCAAAGCACAAGTTTGCTCTTGTTCTCTGCCCTCGACTGCGTCAGGGATAATAGGGGCAGCGGAGCTGGTCCGAGGAACGAGGACGGAACCCCCGAATAGCCCGCCCCCCGGCCTGCCGGGGGAGACGCCCAAATGGGGAGAAAAAAGGAGCACAACTCAAGTTCTCTCAGACTTGAGCAATAGCCCCATTTGTGCCTTTCAAAAAAGAAACGGTGCAAAGTCTCCTGCCATGGTTTATTCTGCACCTATGCATCTGCGGCCATTTTCTTCCCTGTTGATCCTCCCCATTCTCCTATGCTCCTGTGCACCATGGTTTGGACAAAAGGGAGCCACGGAGGCTGTGGATTCCTTTTACACTGCCCAATCCATCACCAATGAACTTCCAGATGCCAATCTTTTTATTGATGAAAGAACAGAACAGAAGGCTCTGGCCCTTCTTGAGCGACGAGAAGCTCGAATTGGTTCTTTCATGGAACGGAAACGAATTGGTATCAACCGTCGGGTGATGCTGGATGGTCAGGGAAGATCGGTCATTGTGGTTTGCATCTTTGAAGTGCGCTGTTCTCAGGGACATTCAATTGAAATTGTCACGGTGACTCAAAAGAATCGCACTGAAGGATTCTTCATCAGTGATTTCACCATAGAGGGAATGGAAGCCCCCATGCCCTCCCAAAAAACACGAACGAGTTCTGCATGAAATTTTCTATATTAGACGTGGAAACAACCGGATTTTCCCCACAAAACGGTGATCGAGTGGTGGAAATTGGCGTGATTCGAATGGATGAGAATGGTCATATCACCACAGCATTTGACAGTCTCATCAATCCTGAAAGTGAGGAAGTGGGCCCCACGCACGTTCATGGCATCACCTCTGCCATGGTTCAGAACGCCCCCCTTTTTAAAGATGTGACCGGACCACTTTTGGATGCACTAGACGGAACCATTGTTGTGGCGCATAACGCCAGTTTTGACATGGGATTTTTACGCACAGAGTTTAGCCGAGCACATATCACACTTCCCAAATTCCGCCCCTTATGTACTCTGATTTTGGCTCGACGCTATCTTTCCCATCTTTCATCAAAATCCTTGGAATCCTGTCGTTCTCATTTGGGTTTGAGCAATGCAGGAGCCCATAATGCCCTTGCCGATGCCCGCGCCACGGCCCAAGTGCTTCAGTACTTTTTAGAGAACCATCCTGAAATCGAATTCCCTGAAGCTTTTCAATCCCCAGGCCAAAAAAAAGTGGAAGGGGAAATGCTGTTTGATTTTGCTGGGCCCATACTCAAACCTCGCGGATAAGGGAGTAAGGAATGAAAACCATCCTGGTTGTGAATCCTGGTTCCACAGGAACAAAAGTGGCACTCTATCATGCCACAAGCGGCCATGAGGTTCAGGAAATGGTTTATCAGAATCTTCCCTTTCACAATGCCAAGACCACCCCATATTCCTTCCAAGAGGAGCAGATTATCCGCTCTCAAGCGGTTCAAAGATTCCTGTCCCAGCAAGCAACGTTACCACTTAATGCTGTTGCTGCTCGGGGAGGGCTCACAAAACCGTTGGAGGCAGGCTCCTACAGAATTGATGAGGAGCTCATCCATGATCTCTCCCATGGAAGGTTTGGAGTCCATGCCTCCAATTTTGCCGCTCCCATTGCCATGGAAATAGCCTCTTCCCAAGAGATTCCGGCTCTGATTGCCGATCCTGTGGGCGTGGATGAATTCATTCCTCTGGCACGGTATTCCGGCCATCCAGAACTCCCCAGACGAAGCCAACTCCATGCTCTCAACATCCGAGCTGTTGCCCGAAGAGCCGCAAATGAAATGGGTGGAGAAATGGAGGATTTTCATTTTGTGATTGCCCATCTGGGTGGTGGAATTTCTGTGGTTCCAATGAGTCATGGACGAATCATCGATACCAGCCACGCCATGGATGGAGGCCCCTTTTCTCCTCAACGTTGTGGGGCTCTCCCCATGACGTTGTTGGTTGAGATGTGCTTTTCCGGTCGGTGGAAGGACTCAAAGGAAGCCCTTGAGGAACTCACTCGCCATGGCGGACTTCAGGCCTATTTGGGAACCGATGATGGGAAAGAGGTAGAACGCCGGGCCCTGGCTCAAGAGCATCCCTGGGAAGAAACCTATCAGGCCATGGCCTATCAGATTTCCAAGGAAATTGGTGCCATGGCCGCGGCACTCCCCCATCGTCCTCATGCCATCCTTCTCACTGGAGGACTCCCCCATCCCCCTCTCTCAGATTGGATCACCCAACAGCTTGATTGGATGGCTCCAGTACGGATTTACGCCGGAGAAAAGGAAATGGAGGCCCTGGCCTTAGCGGCCGCCCGTCATCTCTATGACCAGGAACCGCTTAAGGATTACGCAAAAAGCGCACACTCTGTTCAGGCATGAAAGTGGAAGAGAAGAACCATGAGCCGTTCTCCCGATCCGCCACTCCCCACTAGGAACGAGTCGTACCATCCCCCATGCAATGATGAAGGGTAAACTCTAAGGAATAGGGGCGAAAAGCCGGCATGCGATGCCGGAAAGGCAGACTCAACATTCCAGGAAGAGAACCACCAACACCCCGTTGTTCTCGATCAATCCGCACGTGGACAATGTCATCTTTGCTCACCTCATGGCTGTGAGCAGCCTGTTCAAGGGATTCTCGTGACCATGGAGCAGCCGAGAAATTCAAATGTCCTTGGGAGGATTCAATGCGCAGAGCCCGTCCTCCATCTGAGAAGGCAACCCATCGCACCCCTCCCCGATTGCCACTTTCCTGAGGATGAAGATAAAGATGGCTCAGATGACTCACTGCATTGCGATACAATCCCACCAAAGCCCCACTTTGCCGATCACGATAGTTTTCCTGCGGCCCAAGGCCATACCAGGCCACCTCTTTTAATCGAGCAACAAAGGCGGCACGTGTACCAAAACGCACCATGGGTTTCCAGGGAATTCCACGAAGTTTCATCCTGACATGGCCATGAGAATCAAACGTGTAAGTAAGTGAGACCGTTCCCAAAAAACCGGAGATTTTGAAGGCAAATGTGATGATGAGAGAATCGTCTTTTTCCTCAATTTTCCAAGATTTCACCTGACGTTCACGCCCTGATGACTCCCAGCTTTTCCCATAGGTCCAATGGGCATATTGAGTTCCCCATTTTTCGAGTGTTGTTCTTAAGCCGCCTTCAGGAAGTGCATCTTTAAGAAAAACCACCAGGCCAAGCTGCTCATTATCTGTGGGTGCACGGTAAAAATCCGGTTCCCAGGCTTGGGCCAGCAAATTCCCACGCCCAAAATCCAACGCTTCCAAGGCTCCATTCTTCATGGAAAAGCGAGCCGCAAGCTGGGGAGAGGCCAGCATCAGATGCTCTTCATCTGCTTCATGATGCCATTCTCCCCGAGTTATTTTTTGCTTTGAATCATCAGGTTTCTTCCCAGAGTTTTGATCCTCACGATTCACCCGTAAATAATCAAAAATGGCATCAGCTGGAACATCCTGCTGCGAAACTTCCGGTACTGGAATTTGCCGACGCCCAATCTCATAACCTGCAGGAGCCCATGGAAGGTCATTTTTCAGTTTAAAAGAGAATGTGAGGAAACCTTCCCCTTTTCCAGGAAAGACATCCAAGCTTCGGTAGAGATGAACCAGACTTTTACTTCTGGGCTCAACGGTTTTTCGCACCACGCCCTCAGCAACATTCTGCCCTTCGCGTTCCAGGGTCCAATGAATATCCAGTCCATCCAGACTGGCAAAAGATTGACGATTGATGAGTGCAACTTTTCCAGAAAGCACATCAATGGCCTCAACATCCACAGGGGCATAAAGTGATTTGAGCTCCTGGGCTTCTGGTGTGCTTTGACGGTCTGCAGTAAAGATTCCATTGGCACAGAAAATACCATCATGGTTCTTCTCTCCAAAATCTCCACCATAGCTTAGAACTGCATTTCCTTGATCATCCTTTTTCATGAGAGCTTGATCGGCAAAATCCCAAATGAATCCACCCGCAATATGGGGTGAAGACTCGATGAGATTCATATAATCTGAGAGTCCACCCAAGGAATTTCCCATGCAATGGGCAAATTCACAAAGAATGAACGGTTTATGCTTGTACTGCCTCGGTTTAATGGCCCACCCCAAAAGTTTGCCATCCCCTGGCGCAACACGCACGGATTTGCGTCGAGCAATCCTCTTGAGGGTCTTCACACCGGGATACATTAAGCTGAACACATCTGAAACATTCAGCTGATGATCACCTTCGTAATGCACTGGACGAGTGGAATCGAGGGCCCTCACAGCCTTCTTCATCTGATGGAAGGTTTTACCTCTTCCCGCTTCATTCCCAAGCGACCAGAGAAGAATCGAGGGATGGGATCGATGATTTCGAACCATTCGCTCCACTCGTTCCACACAGTTGTTCATCCATTCAGGACACGAAGCGGGAATGTGATTTCGCAACCCATGCGTTTCCAGGTTTGTTTCATCAATCACATAAAAACCTAGACGATCAGCAAGCTGATAGAACACCTCTGGATTCGGATAATGACTGCAACGAATGGCATTCACATTATGCTGTTTTAAGAGAATGAGATCGGCCTCAATTTGTTCATCCGGAAGAGCTTGTCCGTATTGAGGATGAATATCATGACGATTCACTCCCCGGAGTTTCACCGCCTCACCATTCACCGTGAGAACAGCCCCATGTGGACTGGGACGAATATCAATCTGCCGAAAACCAAATTCTAATCGCCGTACATCTAAAACCACATCATGCTCATCAGAGAGTTCGACAACCAAGGTGTACAGATGCGGCGTTTCTGCCGTCCATCGTTGAGGAGATGAAACGGGTAACGAGAATTCAGCACACTGATCTACCAATTCCTGGGGACCACCCGAAGCATAAATATCCTGACTCCCATTCTCTCGAAGAGCCCAGCGAATGCGCCCTCCAGGACGTCCATTCTTTGCACATAGGATGGTGAGATCAAATCGTGTATCGGCGGCCTCAAAACTACACCGAGGCCATACATCTTCTATCCCACCTGTAGGATGGAAGAGGAGAGAAACAGAACGGATAAGGCCTGCCATGCGCCACATATCCTGATCCTCAAGATAGGCACCAGCACAACTCTGAAACACCTGGACATCCAGGGTATTCTCCTCATCAAAAAGGGCCTCTTGAAGAACAAATTCTGCTGGGGAATAACTATCCTGGGTATAGCCAATGTCTTTGCCGTTAAGAAAAACTCGTGCCGCTGATCGAATGCCCTCAAAGCGAAGATGAACATCCCCACCTTCCCTCCAAGAATCAGGAAGCGAGAACTGCCGACGATACCAGCCTACAGGATTCTGCTTTGGAGAAATGAAGGGAGGATGAGAAACATCGAAACTCTCCGGATAGGAAATATTGAGGTAGGAAGGGACATCATATCCCTGCATTTGCCAATTGCTTGGGACTGGAATGCTCTCCCATCTTCCCTCTTGATGAAGTTGTTCAAGAGAGGGGACTTCAAGAGACGATGAAAACCAACGAAAACTCCATTCTCCATCAAGAGAAATATTCCGAGAGCCATCATCTCCTGTCAAAGCTTCAGAAACACTGGAAAAGGCACTTCCCTGAAATCCTCCTGGCCTCTTATTGATTCCTGTCAAACGAGGATTTTGCCAGTCTTCCATCGTCTCAGCTGCATTCAAATTCTTTTTTCGTTGTCCAGGTTCACCCATGTTTCTGCCTCATGTCATGTACTCTTTTAGACCATAACATGCTCGCCCCCTTGGGCTCAAAGCTTCGGGGACAAGAAAACCACGGCTCTTGCTCGGCGGGGGTCATATCCATAAAATCCCAATAAGGCCTTTGGAACACGATATTCCGAAGGAGTCACTTCCCCGTAAAGTCGGCCGATGCTTTGTTCTCGGACCGCACAGGAGACATGAATGCCTGTAGAATGGAAGAATTTGGATTTAACGGAATCGTTTTCAAAACTTTCCCCCTCAAGCACCTCGCTTCGAAAGGATCTCACAGAAGAACGAACGAAAGAATGGACCATACCAGCAGGAGCAGGCTTGGACTTCTATTATGGTGCCAGCCTTGTGAGTGATAATGTCCTTCAACAGCTGAAAGCATTGGCTGAAGAGCAACAGCTCTCAGAGAAATACTCCATGCTGTTGAACGGGGAGCGCATCAATACCGGTGAGAACCGACGTGTTCTTCATCATCTCACCCGAGGACAGCTTGGAACAGATGTAACCGAAGATGGAGTCAACCTGGGGACATTCTACGCAGAACAAAAAAAACGTATTGCCCAATTTGCTTCCAAAGTGCATTCCGGCGAAATCAAAGGTTCCACAGGCAAAGCCTTTGACACTGTGGTTCAGATTGGTATTGGCGGTTCTGATCTTGGTCCACGGGCCATGTACTTGGCTCTTCGCCAGGTTGTGGAAACCAAACTCAATGCCCTCTTTGTTTCCAATGTTGATCCTGATGATGCCGCCGATGTTATCTCCCTGATTGATCCTGAACGCACCCTGTTCATCCTGGTTTCCAAAAGTGGAACAACCCAGGAAACCCTTGCCAACCGTGACCTCATCATTGAGCGCATGCAAGCTGTGGCGCCTTCTGGCTATGATGCTTCCCGTCACATGGTGGCCGTCACCAGCAAAACCAGCCCACTGGCTGGCTCCAAACAGGTTCTTGACTCCTTCTACATTGACGATTACATCGGTGGACGATATTCCTCCACCAGTGCCGTTGGTGGCGTGGTGCTGTCCCTAGCTCTGGGAAGTAATGTCTTTGAGGATTTCCTTTCTGGCGCCAATGAAGCCGATGCCATGGCCCAGGAGTCCAATCCTCTGAAAAATGCTGCCATGTTGGATGCACTCATTGGTGTGTACAACCGCAACATTCTTGGGTTGCCCACAACGGCCGTTCTTCCCTACAGCCAAGCCCTCTCTCGATTCCCAGCCCATCTTCAACAGTTGGACATGGAATCCAATGGTAAGAGTGTGAACCGACGGGGTGAAGCCGTGAATTACCCCACTGGCCCCATTGTCTTTGGTGAACCAGGAACCAATGGTCAGCACTCTTTCTATCAGTTGCTTCACCAGGGAACAGATGTGGTACCACTCCAGTTTATTGGTTTCCGTGATTCCCAAACTGGGGAAGATGTGGAAGTTGATGGTTCCACTAGCCAAACAAAACTGAAAGCCAATCTGGCAGCTCAAATCATAGCCTTTGCCAAAGGAAGTGCTCACGAGAATCCCAACAAGAACTTTGATGGTCAGCGCCCCTCCAGTCTCCTAGTGGCTGATCAGCTCACCCCACGAGTTCTGGGAGCCCTCCTTGCCCATTTTGAAAACAAGGTGATGTTCCAAGGCTTCTGCTGGAACATCAATTCCTTTGATCAAGAAGGGGTGCAATTAGGGAAAAAACTGGCCAATGCCGTTCTGGATGGAAGTGCCGAAGATGGTGCTTTGAAAGCCTTTGCGGCTCTGCTTGGAGTGTCCTAGTTCTATCGACCACCGCCCCGGGACACCGGGGCGATGGTATGTTAGGATGCCTTCATCACGCGTTTCTACGCCCAAGGATTCATAAACACATATGCCGCTTCACGACCGAACCGCCCTGCCCCTGGGTTTTTTGGGAACGGTCGTTCTGCTCGGGTTACTCCCCATCACTCTGATGGCAGGGGAAAACTCCGTTGCAGCCGACATTGTCGCACCTCTGAGGGATGCCATTTATGCGCAGACCTTAGATGAACGCTCTCTTCGAGAGCTCCACCGCGACACCCTTGAACGCATTACCCAGAACATTCAGTCTCTCCAGGAATCAGCCCATGCCCGCGCCCTCGCTCATTATTATCTTGGACGCTATTACCAGGCCCTAGAATCTCCAACCATTATGGCCGCTTACGCCGATGATCTGCGCCACGGCCGCTATCTGTCCTTACGGGGGTATTACACCCGTCGTAAGCAAGCCATGGAAGCCTACAGAATGGCTTGCCAGGAATCAGAAATCGTTCTGGATATGACAGATGATGCCGAAGCGCATCGTCTCCATGGCGAGATTCTGGGACAAATGCTTTTTCTTGGCACCATTGGCGATTTGTTTGCCATTGGCACCCGTGCAAAAGATGAGGTAGACAAAGCCCTTTCTCTTGCCCCCAATGCCACCAAGATTCTCATTCAAGAGGCTTCAAGAATGGCCTACAGCCCTGATGGGTTTGGAGGAGATCGTGATGGAGCTCGAGAACTGTACCGGCAAGCTCTCCGAAACAGTGATGGAGATCAAGAAGATTTCTTCAACATCTACTGTGGTTTTGCCATGGCTGCTTTCATGGAAAAAAACGATGATGAAGCCCTCGGGTGGTTCATCGAAGCCTCAACCCTCTATCCCCAGAATGTCTTTGCCCAAGGCATGATTCTCTATTTGGAAAACAATAAGGAAACCTCATGATCATCATCAGTGGCCTTGCCATAGCCATTGGCGCCTACATGCTTCTGTTCACAGCGGCCAACATCCTCTATATGACCCGAATGGGTCGTTCTGAGCCCCTCCTTAACCACCCAAAAGTCTCTGTACTCATACCTGCTCGCAATGAAGCAGAACGAATCACACCAGCCTTGGCTGGTCTCCAAAATCAAGATTATCAAAACTTTGAAGTCATCATTCTTGATGACAATTCTGACGATGCCACCTCTGAGGTGTGTCAGCAGGAGATTCAAGGCGATTCACGGTTTTCTCTCATCCAGGGACAGCCTCTTCCTCAAGGATGGAAGGGAAAACCCTATGCCATGGAGCAGCTACGGGAAAAAGCACAGGGGGAAATCCTGATTTACATTGATGCCGACATGAGACCAGGTCCTCATTTTGTGACATGGACTGTGGAAAAGATGGTGGCACATCGTGTGGATTTTCTCTCTGGTTATGCTCAACACACCGCTCCAGATCAAAAAGAATACCTCTTGTATCCAGTCATGTACCTTGCCACGGCATTTCTTCTTCCTCTTTGGCTCTTTCGCCATACAAAAACCTATATGTTTTCCCATGCCATTGGTCAGTACTTCTGTGTGAAGCAAGAGGTTTTGAATCAAACACAAGGGTTCTATCCTGTAAAAGACAAAATCAATGAGGATATACAAATGGCCCGCCATCTCAAGGCCTGCGGTTTTCATCAAGTATTCCTTGATGCCAAAAAACACCTGAGTGGAAACATGTATGACTCCATGGAACACGCCAAAATGGGCATCATGCGCGTGGTGTATGAGTACTTTGACAATCAGGTTTATCCCTTTGTATTCATGGGAGCCGTCATGTTCACTCTTCTTGTTCTCCCCCTTTTTCTTGCCCCCCTCGGAATACTCTTGGGAGAGCCATGGGGAATTCGCTGCTTGATAGGCTGTGCTCTGGTGTTGATGGGGTGGTATGTCACCTTAGTCAATCGACAGCTTCCCTGGTGGACCGCTCTGCTATACCCCATCCATTTCACTTGGATCATCATCCTTTCAGTTCGCTCCATTCGACTCTCTAAACAAGGAAAGGGATATTCATGGAAAGGCCGTACCGTCCAGTAGTCGAAACTCCAATACAGCGCATTTTGCGTCTCATCACATTCCATCTCCTTTATCCCCTCTGCTGGATTTTGATCATCCCCATTCACAGACTGAAGATGAGAAATCGCCACGTGTTCAACCAATGTCCAGAGGGGGGAATCACCGTGATGAATCACTGCGTTCACCTGGAATGGATGTTTGTATATCGGGCATTTTGGCCCCAATGCCCCATCTTCACCATGGAACAGGAGAACATTCAAAGAAGAGACTGGGGATGGCTCAACCGTCTATTGGGAGCCATAGGTATTCCAAGAAACAATCCAATGGCCATTTCAGCGGCTGTTGATGCCCAGCTCCAAAATCAGGGTTGGGTTCATTTTTTCCCAGAAGGGGTACTCACACTCCACAGCCAAAAACCACAGCCTTTTGTGTTGGGAGCAGCATGGTTTGCACTCAAAAATTCAAAGCCACTGGTGCCAATTGCGGAAAAGCTCACCTGGACTCGTTTCCATCAGTGGGTCAAATGGTGGCCACCTAAAGTGGAATTGATCTTTGGTCCACCACTTTGGCCTCAAGAGTATGCGACCAAGGAGAAGCGCCTCCGAAATCAGGCTTTGGCAATGACGGCAGATGCACAGCAGTGGATTCATTCCATATTAGAGAACAAGGATTGCCAAAAAACAATTCAAAGTCATCAGAAACAGGCGGTGGAATTTTCTGTATAAAAAGACGGGCAAAAGGAAAAAGATCAGGGCTTTTGATCACAATTTAAAACGCTCTGATCTTTTTCTTCAACCGAGGTTAAAGCATAAAATTTTCCGATGTAAAATCCTGGTAAAACTGCACTTGAAATACAAACATCGAATTCTGCTGTGAGCTCAATTTAAAATACAATCAACTATGAAGAAAACAAATTCCATCATTCAACTTGGTCACCCCATTCTCAGAACCCAATGCGCAGAAGTCACAGTCTTTCATAAAAAACTCCAAAAAAAATTGAGATGATGGCCAATATACTTCACCAAGAAAATCATGGTGCAGCTCTCGCAGCACCTCAAGTTGGATTGAATAAAAGAATTGTGGTCATTGATTACATGAATGAGTACCGAGAACTCATCAATCCACAGATTCTGGAATCAGAAGGCTCTCAGCTCGACGATGAAGGGTGTCTTTCTCTTCCAGGTCTCTGGGGAAAAGTCTGGCGAGCCAAAACAGTCACCATTACCTACAAAGATAGAAATGGCCATGAATTCATCATCACGCGCGAGAATGAAATGGCAAGATGTCTGCAACATGAAATTGATCATCTCAATGGGATTCTCTTCATCGATCACCTTCAAGAAGGAGATTTAGAGGATTCAAGTGGACGGAAAATCCATGTAAAGAAAATACAAGAGCTTTCACGAAACAGCTGAAACCGCAAGGATATTCACTCTGGAAATCCTGACTCAGAATTTTGTATAGTCCATTTATGAATCATACGGATGAAATCTATTTTGCTGGAGGATGCCTTTGGGGAGTCCAAGAGTTTTTCCGTCATGTTCCCGGTGTTCTTGAAACAGAAGCCGGAAGAATCAATGGAACATCTCAAACTCTTTCCAATGAATATGATGGTTATGCAGAAGGTGTTCGGGTTTGTTTTGATGCTAAAGTCACCAATCTTTACGCTCTTTTTCTGGACTTTTTTGAAATCATCAACCCCTACAGTTTGAATCAGCAAGGGGAAGATATTGGAGAAAAATATCGAACGGGTATCTATAGCCAAAACATAAATCACCGAAGAAAAGCAACCCAGTTCATAAAAAGCAGGGACGATTCAGAACGCATTATGGTAGAGATTAAAACTTTAAAAAACTTTGTACGTAGTGCCGATGAACATCAAAACCGTTTAGCTCGATTCCCTTTGGATTATTGCCATATCCCAAAAAACTTGATGGACAAGTATAAATCAAGCGACCACTAACAAAATTCGCCTCCATAGCATGAGATTCATTGCTGTACTCCAATATCTCATCTATGGCTCCATAATTGACTCTTGAATGGAGCGTTCTGAAAAACTTCAATGATGGAATAATACCATTCATACATATCTTCTGAACTGAATTCTTCAAGCAAACTTTTTCTTCAACCAAACCATCAAACAATTGGTATTATTTGATTAGGAATGGTCTACCTCATCCATTATGACTTCAAAAAATGATGACGAGTCTCGGGGGACGTTAAAGTCAAGGGATGCATCTGAAATCCATTCTTAAAGAGAACGCAGTGTGAATCCATAAAACCGAAACACCTGCTTTTGTTGAGTTATTCAGAATGTGAAAGGAATTGAGATCCTTCAGCACGTGTTCCCTGTTTTCAGCAAACAAAGCCCACGTACTGAAAGAAACCATATTCGAAAGAGGAACGTGATTATTCCACCATGGAAATGGGCTGACGTGTGGATTCCAAAACATCCCGCCACAAAGGCCCTTCACTATTGACCCGTTTTCGTTCATAGGTGGCCATTTTGATGGGTACATGCACCAGGGCATTATTCCACTGCCCAATGATGCATCCTGTTCTTCCACTCATGGCCGCATGAACAGCATTGGCACCAAGACGAGCACAATAGTGAGAATCCACAGGATTCGCAGGAGCGGCTCGAATGATGTAGCTCGGATCAATGTACTTGATGTTTCCCTCTCTCCCACGTTTTTTCATGTACTCTGAAATCGCGTGCTTGAGATACAGTCCAATATCTCCATAAGACCGATTCCCTGAGGCATCTTTTCCATCTTTCCCTGATTGAAGCAGCTCTTGTCCGGCCCCTTCCGCCACCAGAATCACAGCATGTTTTCGCCGATCCAGCCGCTCCTCTAAGCTTCGCAGAAGTCCATGTTCTCCCTCCAATTCAAAGGGCATTTCTGGAATCAAACAAAAATTGACATCACTTGTGGAGAGCGTTGTGTGAGCGGCAATAAAGCCTGAATCTCGGCCCATCACCTTCACCAAGCCAATGCCATCTGGGGCACTCTTGGCCTCAACATGTGCTGCGCTCACCGCCTCAACCGCTTTTGAAACAGCAGTATCAAAACCAAAAGACTTCTGAACAAACATCACATCGTTATCAATGGTCTTGGGGATTCCTACGCAGGCAATCTTGAGACCACGCCGTTCAATTTCTTCCGAAATTTCTAAACTTCCCTTCTGGGTTCCATCCCCACCAATGGTAAAAAGCATATTGATGTTCATTCGTTCTAAGGCATCCACAATGGGCTCAACCTCTCCATAGCCCCGGGATGATCCCAGCATTGTGCCTCCCAGATTGTGAATATCATCCACCACATCCGGGTCTAAACGCACTGGCGGAAAATTAAATTCAGGTCGGAAACCACGGTAGCCGTAACGAATACCATTGATTCGTTCCACACCGTAGAAATACCAAAGAGTTCGAGTGATGGAACGAATCACATCATTCAACCCCGGGCACAATCCACCACAGGTCACAATGGCCGCATTCACATGACTGGGGGCAAAATAAATCTTTTCTCGAGGCCCCGCTTCTTCCATCATCCAGGCTGGATTGTACTCACTCCCAACCGAGGCCGCCTCTGCCGTGTTGCAGCGCAGAATGTACTGATCATCACGGGTATAATTTGCAATGGCATCCCCCAACTTTGTGGAATAGGGCTTGGGGGAAGGCACCTTGCAGGGACCAAGCGTCCGAATACTGAAATCGTATGTGAAATTGCTAGCCAAGGTGTTGCCTCCTGGGAATGGCCGTTCAACAAAGTTGAACAATCTTAACGATATACTGCCGAATCTTCACCATGGGACGCAAGCGGAGAAGAGGGAAAAACACAAGAGGAAGGTCTCTTTCTCCATCCGAGAAAAAAAAGAATGCCTTTTCACAAAGTTTTTGGGGATCAACAGACCATTTCCTTTGACGACTTCCCAAGATAAGCTGTGGATGGTAACGTTTTCAAAACTTAAGATTCCCTTGGAGGATTCCCTATGAACATTCTAGTTGTCGGCGGTGCCGGCTATATTGGAAGCCATGTTTGTCTGGCCTTTGCCGACCGGGGCGACCAAGTCACCATATTTGATAATTTTTCCTCAGGCAGCCGAATCAACATCCCCAAAGGAATGGAAGTTGTGGAGGGAGATATTCTCAATACAGAGGATTTAAAGGCCATCTTCTCCCGAAAATGGGATGGTGTTGTGCACCTTGCGGCCTTCAAAGCCGCCGGGGAATCCATGGTGGAACCCGAAAAGTACTCGGTCAATAACATCACCGGAACCCTCAATCTTCTCAATGCCATGGCCGCTCATGGAGCCCCCCCTCTGGTTTTCTCTTCCTCCGCTGCCATTTTTGGCGAGCCAGCCTATCTTCCCATTGATGAAGATCATCCCAAAGCTCCGGAAAACTACTACGGTTTCACAAAGCTGGAAATTGAACGGTTCTTGGATTGGTACGACCGCTTGCGCGGCCTCCGTTCCGCTGCTCTTCGCTACTTCAATGCCGCCGGATATGATCCTCAAGGACGCATCACCGAACCAGAACGCAGCCCTCAGAACCTCCTTCCCATCCTGATGGAAGCCGCGGCAGGAATGCGCGATTCCGTGACGGTTTTTGGGGATGATTACCCCACACCGGATGGCACCTGCATTCGCGACTACGTGCATGTCAGCGACCTGGCCAATGCCCACGTGAAAGCCATGGACTACCTCATCCGTGAGGACAAGAGTTTGAAAGTGAACTTGGGAAGTGAAAGTGGCATCAGCGTTGCTGAAATGGTGGAAAAAGCCGTCAAGATTTCTCAGGTGGACTTCTCCCGATCCATGGGAGCTCGCCGAGCTGGGGATCCTGCCAACCTTGTAGCCACCTCTCAACTGGCCCGTGATTTGCTGGATTGGACCCCACAGTACAGTGATGCAGAATCCCTTCTGTCCACAACATGGAAGGTTTATTCCGCGCTTTAAAACTGAGATCGACCCCTCCTCCGTCGGGGTGGGGAAGATTTCTTCCACGCAGGCCCTTGGGTGTTTCTGTTCTCCGATTGATGCAGAAACACCACACCACCCATCACAAAGACAGCACTCATCAATATTTGAAAAGAAAAGGGCAGAGCAAAGAGCCAACATTCCATCATCACGGTAAAAAAAGGTTCTGTTGCTGCAAGAGTGTTCACTGTACCGGCTGGAAGAAATTTCAGCCCCTGGGAATAACAAGCAAATCCAGCAAGAGTAGGACCAAGTGCCAAAAGGCATAGAAGTCCCCAACTGGAACCACCCACCTCAGGACAGAGGGGCACAGAACCGCCCACACACACCCAAACAATCAAGAGTCCCATTCCAGAAAATACAAAACTCCAGCCCGTGATTTGCCACACGGACAAACCATTCAATGTGGCTTGACGTACCTGACGAGAATAGAGGGCATAGGCCAAACCTGAGACCATCCCAAGAGCCAATCCGCCCCAAGAGTGAAATCCCAGTTCTCTTCCATCCATAGCAAAAAGGCAACCGATGAACACCAGTACAGCCGCCAGCAGTTTCATCAAAGAACAATCAATCTTCTCCCAAAGCCAATCCAAAAGAAGGGCAAAACCTGTTGAACTGTACACCAAAATGGTGGCTCGCCCAGCCCCGTTGATCACCACAGAATAGGTCCATAAGCCATTGAAGAGAGCCAGAGCGAAACCAGTCTGTAAAAGTCGCCCCCATTGCTTCCAGGAAATCCTCCATGTTTCTGTGGAGACCCACCCAGAAAGGGCAACAAGAACCGTACCGGCAATGAAAGCTCGCCAAACAGCCAATGGAAGAGCCTCCCATCCCTTCATGGTGAGGGTCTGGATGAAGATTCCTGTTGTTGAAAGAAGCATGGCCGAAACAAGGGCATAAACATATCCGGAAGGAGTGTGTCGTTTCATAGATTCAGGAAACCATCAAAATTGGACCTAGAGATAGCTCCGATTTCAACCTATTCTTCTAAGACCATTTATAAATGAGGCCATGATGCGCATTCCTCTCAATTCTGATTCTCCCCACCCCCTCCATAAGCAAATCAGCACGTATCTGCAAGAAAGCATTGAAAATGGAAGCATCCTTCCAGGAACCAAGCTTCCTCCCCGTCGAGAACTGGCACGGAACCTTGGGGTGGCTCGCATCACAGTGGAAACAGCCTATGCTCATCTGGAATCCCGTGGACTGATTCAAGGACTCACCGGAAAAGGCACATTTGTTCTTGCAATCCCACGCAAAACAGGTCGGTCTCTTCCAAAGCCCTCACAACAGGCTTCTACCTTATGGCGAGGAGGAGGATCATTCATTGATTTGGCCTATGGAGGTGGTGATCCCTCCCTTTCTCCCTCTCATGAATTCCGTAAAGTCCTGAACTCAGCCTGGACCAATGCTCCAGCAACAGCAGCGAAATATCTACCGCCCA
Organism: Spirochaetales bacterium; assembly: GCA_022360655.1. Taxonomy (GTDB): domain Bacteria; phylum Spirochaetota; class Spirochaetia; order DSM-2461; family DSM-2461; genus UBA2779. The sequence goes on from JAKSCK010000119.1 coordinate 21,705, forward strand.
CAGGTTTGATGGAGCTCCGAAAAGCCATCCAATCCTATTGTGGAGAAAGTGGAATCATGCTCCCATCCAGCACACCCATCATCACCAATGGTTCTCAACACGCCCTTTCCCTTGTTTTCCAAACCTTGGCCTCACCAGGTGATGTTGTGATGTGTGAAAATCCTACCTATGCTTGGTTGCTTCGTTTTCTCTCCCAAAGGGATCTCCATGGACATCCTCTCCCCTCCCATAGCGCATCACCACAGGAATGGTATGATGCCATTCAAAGGTCACAGCCCAAATTCCTATATCTTGTCTCCGATTTTACAAATCCTACCGGACTCACACTGCCCACAGAAACTCGTCAGGCAGTGGTTTCTGCAGCCCAGAAATGTGGATCATGGATTGTTGAAGATGATTACTGCGCTCAACTCCGCTATGAAGGAAAAACCGTCCCATCCTATTCGGCCTTGGTTCGGCATCAGCAGACCATTTACATCTCATCCTTTTCAAAGATTCTGATGCCCGGTCTTCGGCTTGGTTTTCTCACCCCACCTCCGCAGCTGTTTGAGACTCTTGCTCTTCAACTGGAACTTGATCTCATCTGCGCAGGCTCCCCCCTTCAATTGGCCATGGCCCAGTACCTTAAAGAAGGTTACTATCGCCGGCATATTCGTCGATTAAAAACGCAGTATAAAAAGCGGCGTGATGCATTCCTTAAGACCTGTGAAAAGGTTCTCCCCTCCTCCTCTCAATGGACCACACCTCAAGGTGGCTTGTTCCTTTGCCTCTTTTTGCCAGAAGGAACTCAGGTTCAAGACGTTGTGGCCCATGCGGCAGAAGAACAAATACACATCACATCCGGAGATGCCTTTTTCCTCCAATCTCCTCGGCCTATGTTACGAATGAACTTTGCCGCAGAATCCCAAAATCGCAGCTGCCAGGCCCTTGAGATTCTTGGAGAAATCCTACGTGATTGATACTGAATAAATACTTTGCATTCAATTTTTCCATATTTTTTCCTCTATCCCATCGAAAAAAATCGTTCTATTTTTATACAATAAAAATAATTATATAATTTTCATTGTTTTAATCGTCTCCGACTATTGAGAATTTTAAATTCGATCAGTCTTGTCAACATTTATCCCAAGTTATAAGCTTGGGATTATCAACATTACCCCTGAGGAGATCACAATGATTGTCTCAGATATGACGCAACTCATTGGGAACACACCCATAGTCAAACTCAATGTCCTTCCTGCTGAGAATAGCGCCAACATCTACCTCAAACTCGAATCCATGAATCCCATGGGCAGTGTCAAAGATCGATTGGGACTGGCCATGATCACAGATGCCGAGAACAAAGGACTTCTAAACAAAGAATCCTTGATTGTTGAGCCCACAAGTGGAAACACAGGAATTGCCCTTGCTTTCATTTGTGCCCAACGTGGATATTCCCTGGCCCTCACCATGCCAGAATCAATGAGTCTGGAACGTCGGCGCATTCTCACAGCTTTGGGAGCAAAATTGCATCTCACTCCCGCCCATGAGGGCATGAGTGGAGCCATTCGAAAGGCTGATGAGCTGGTGGCCTCTGTTCCAGGAGCTTTGAGCCTCAGGCAATTCGATAATCCAGCCAATCCGGCCTTTCATGAGGCCACAACAGGACCAGAGATTTGGAAAGACCTTGATGGTCAGGTGGATGCCTTTGTTGCAGCGGTAGGAACAGGGGGAACATTCACTGGAGTTTCCCGTTACCTCAAAAAACAATCGGCTGACATCACCACAGTGGCTGTGGAGCCCTCATCATCAGCTGTGCTCTCAGGACAACCAGCTGGTCCCCATAAGATTCAAGGCATTGGCGCAGGATTCATTCCTCAAATCATGAATGTAGAACTGGCCGATGAAATCATCACCATCACTGCGGAAGAAGCGGGCAACACCTCCCGTCGCCTGGCCAAGGAAGAAGGAATTTTTGTGGGGATTTCTGCTGGAGCCAATGTCACTGCCGCACTCAAACTGGCTTCACGTCCAGAATTTCAGGGAAAAAATATTGTAACCGTTGGCTGTGATACAGGAGAACGATATCTCAGCACCTGGCTGTTCCAAGAGGAGGACTAAGCATATGGGTTTTAACACACGCGCCATTCATGCCGGTTGGGGTAAAGAAAACTCCCCAAGAGCCGTTCCCATCCATCGGACAACGGCGTATAACTTCCGAGATTCAGAACATGCGGCTAATCTCTTTGCTCTCAAAGAACTTGGCCATATTTATACTCGGCTTCAAAATCCCACCCAAGACATTCTCGAGGAGCGAATGGCTGCCCTAGAAGGGGGAACTGGAGCACTAGCCACCTCGTCAGGAACAGCCGCAATTTTTAATAGCATCATCAATGTGGCAAAAGCTGGTGATGAAATTGTGGCCTCCTCTCAGCTTTATGGTGGAACATTTTCTCAATTCAAAGACATTCTTCCTCAATTTGGCATCACCGTCCGTTTTGTGGATCCTCTCAATCTTGATGCCTGGCGCCAAGCAGCCAATGAGAAAACCCGGGCCTTTTACTATGAAACAGTAGGAAACCCATCCCTCAGTGTTCCTGACTACGATGGAATCAAGGCCGTGGCCGAAGAATTCCATGTGCCAGTGATAGTGGATGCCACCTTCACCACTCCGGCCCTTCTCTCTCCCATCAGCCATGGTGCCGATGTGGTGATCCACTCTCTTACCAAGTGGATTGGAGGCCATGGAACAGCCCTTGGCGGTATTGTTGTGGATGCGGGTCAGTTTGATTGGACCGATGAGAAATTTGCCACTTTCAATGAACCGGATACGGGATACCATGGTTTGCGCTATGCCCATGATTTGGGAGACCTCTCCCCTGTGGCCTTTGTACTCAGAATGAGACTTGTCCAACTGAGAAATCTTGGAGCCAGCATTTCTCCTGATAATGCTTGGATGGTTCTTCAGGGATTGGAAACTCTTGGTCTGCGTATGGAACGACACTCCGCCAATGCCGCCCAAGTGGCATCCCATTTGGAAGCTCATCCAGCTGTAGAATGGGTGAAATATCCAGGATTAGAAGCAGCAAAGAATCCCCAATCTCCTGAAGCGCAATATCTGAAAAAGGGCTTTGGTGGAATGGTGGTGTTTGGAATCAAAGGTGGGCGTGAGGCTGGAGCTAAATTCATTGAAAATGTGAATCTTTTCAGTCATGTGGCCAATGTAGGAGATGCCAAAAGTTTGGCCATTCATCCTGCTTCCACCACCCATTCCCAACTGAGCGAAAAAGACCTTGATTCCGCTGGGGTGGGAAGCGATTTGATACGTTTATCCATTGGTATTGAGGATGTGGATGACATCCTGGCCGATTTGGATCAGGCCCTGAAGGCAGCGCGTTAATCAAAAAGACCCCTCCCTGCCAGGCAGGGAGGGGTCGATCTCAAAAACTAGGAAAGAGATTCCATGACTGACACCATTTCCATGGCAGTCATGGCCGCATCCCAGCCCTTATTTCCGGCTTTTCCACCACTTCGAGCCAAGGCTTGCTCTTCATCTTCTGTGGTGATGAGACCAAAGGCCACGGGGATTCCGCTTTCATAGGCAGCTCGCCCCATGCCTCGTGTGGCCTCGGAGGCCACAAAGTCAAAATGTGGTGTGTCCCCCCGCACAACAGCCCCAAGTCCAATGACGGCTTTAAATTTTCCACTTTGAGCGGCTTTTGCTGCGGCTAAAGGGATTTCAAAGGCCCCCGGAACCCGCACAATGGTGAGATTTTTCTCTTCTCCACCATGACGAATCAGGCAGTCCACGGCTCCTTTGAGCAGGCTTTCGGTGATGCGGGAATTAAAACGAGAGAGCACCACAGCCACATTCATGCTGCGGGCATCCAATTTTCCTTCAATGAGGGTTGGTCCTTGGGTTTGATTTGTACTCATGTTTGTCTCCTTATGCTCTGAGGGATGTCTGTTCTTGAGCGGGTTCTTCTATTCCAGGAATGCAATGTCCTGCCTGGTCTTGCTTGGCAGCAAGGTAGGCATGATTGTGTACGCCAATGGGCGTGGCCAATGGCACCTGCTCCACAACGTGAATGCCGGCCTCCTGAAGGGCGGCCACTTTATCTGGGTTATTGGTAATGAGACGGATTTTCTCATATCCCAAATCGTTCAGTATGGTGATGGCTGGGGTGTAATCCCGCTCATCATCCGCATGCCCCAAGGCTCGATTGGCCTCAAAGGTGTCCATTCCATCATCCTGAAGGGCATAGGCCCGGATTTTTTCAGTTAATCCAATGCCACGGCCTTCTTGGCGTAGATACACCAGAGCGCCGCCCAAGCCATCAATCCGTTCCAAAGCTGCCTGCAGCTGATCACGGCAGTCACAGCGGAGGGATCCCATGACTTCTCCGGTGAGACATTCTGAATGAATGCGTACGGTGGGAATGCCATCCTTGGGTTCACGGTGGGCGATCATGGCCAAATGGGGCCATTCTCCCCCCTGAATTTCAGGATAAGAACGAAGAGCAAAATTTCCAAAACGTGTGGGCAAAGCGGCTTGGGGATGAACCGATTCAACTGGTGAGGTGTCCCCTTTAGAGGTGTTGGAGAAGGTGCTTTTCCCCGGATGATGAAGATGAAGCCAGCGGGTCAGTTCTTCAATGGTCAGTATCCCTGTGTGAAGCTCTTGAGCCAGTTGTTCTAAGCCGTCTCGGTTAGCGGCCCGTCCGTCCTCACCAAGGATTTCACAGATCACACCAGAAGGGCTGCATCCTGCTAAAGCGGCCAAATCCACGGCGGCTTCTGTATGTCCAGGACGCTGACGCACACCGCCTGGCCGGGCCACCAGAGGAAAGAGATGGCCAGGGCGACGAAGCTGATGGGACTGAGAGTTACGATTCGCAAGGATTTGCACCGCTTTAGCTCTGTCCTGAGCGGAGATTCCCGTGGTGACCCCCTCGGCTGCATCCACAGAAATGGTGAAGGCCGTTTTCATGGCATCATGTTCTCCCGGTGCTTGGGGAGTGAGATGAAGCCTATTCGCCTGTTCCTGGGTGATGGCCTGACAAACCAGTCCCTTTCCCCGGGAAATCATCAGATTCACCTGTTCTGGTCCACAATGGTCGGCCGCAAAGATGAAGTCCCCTTCGTTCTCCCGTCCCTCATCATCCGTGACAATCAGGGGCTTCCCTTCTGCCATCAAGGCCAAAGCCTGTGGGACTGTCAACATCCTATTCATTGGTTCATCCTTCTTTGATTCATCCATGGTCTGTTCCTTCATCACATCATGCTCGCAAAGGCCGTTTGACGGCGTCTGGTCTCCGTTTGAGAAGAGCTTTGAGGACCCGTGGCCTCCCGAGCAAAACGCAGCAGAACATCGGCCTCAAGATTGAGCAAATCTCCGGTATGACGGTGTTTGAGTGTTGTGTTCTCCCAGGTGTGGGGAATCACCCCAATGTCCACCCAATCGCTACCAAGATGGGCCACCGTCAAGCTAATACCATCCACAGCAATAGAGCCTTCCAGAATCAAATCCTGACGCAATTCCTGGGTTACACGAACTCGCATCAAACGATTATTTCCCTGTTTTTTCACACTGATGAAACGGCCACAACCTGCCACATGCCCCTGCACCATATGTCCATCCAATCGCGCATTGGCTTGCAGGGCCCGTTCAAGATTCACAGGAACAGAGCCACGCAAATTCTTCAAATTGGTCTTCTCTAAGGTGGTACGCTGAACCTCTGCTTGGAAGGAATGAGAATCCTGGTGAATCACCGTAAGGCAAACTCCATTTACCGCCACCGAATCACCGATTCCTAGTGCAGACTGAAAGGGATGCTCCACGCGGACACGCACAAAATCGCGTCCGTTCTTCTGAACCCTCAGAGTTCCAATTCCTTCTATAAGGCCAGTGAACATTGCAGTCCCTCCTTTCCATCCCAGGGCCAATACGTTTTTCGCCGGGAACGCAGAACAAGATCTTCTCCCCGATGCTCCACCTTCATATCTGCCAGATCCATGGCATTTTGAAGCCGCGCTTCAGGCCGGTTGATGCACCAGTGTTTTCCTCCTCCCAGAAGTTTGGGAGCCATCATGAGTTCTAAATATTCCCAACATTCTGAATCCAAGAAAGATGAGACCACCTGAGCCCCCCCCTCCACTAAGAGAGAACGAATACCACGTTTCCCAAGATCCTGGAGAACCAAGGGGATTCCCGCGGAAGAGCTTTTATAGGGAAGCTCCACCACCTCTGCCCCGGCATCCAACCAGGCTTGCCGATTGTTGTGTTGCTGGGGGGGGTGGGCATTCTGGGTATACACAATCGTTCTCAGTCCCGTTCCCGGAACCGGTTGAGTCCGAAGCTGGCCATCCAGAACCACAATCTGTGGATCTTCTCCTTCCACATCACGAACATTGAGACGAGGACTATCCGCAAGATAGGTTCCAGATCCCACAAGAACCGCATCCACAGAAGCGCGGAGTTCATGTCCACGTCTTCGCGCTTCAGGACCAGTAATCCACTGGGATGTTCCTGTGGGATCGGCAATATACCCATCCAGAGTAATGGCGGACTTGATGGTGACCAGGGGACGGTTATGACGAGAATGGAAAAACCATCCTTCATTGAGTTCCAGGGCCTCAGTAGCCAATAATCCTGTCTCAACATGTATGCCCGCCTGTTCAATGAACCGCAAACCTTGGCCGGATACACGAGGATGAGGATCAGCGGTGGCCACCACAAGGCGGGAAATCCCTGAGGCCACAACTTTTTCAGAACAGGGACTTTGTTTTTTCCCAGGCCAGGTGCCAAAGCAGGGTTCGAGAGTGCAGTACAGAACTCCTCCCTGAGCCGCAGGACCAATGAGATCCAAAGCAGCCGCTTCGGCATGGGGAGTTCCACTTCCCCAATGCGCACCTGTTGAAAGAATATGCCCCGAAGAATCGGTCACTACGGCTCCAACTCGAGGATTCGGGCTGGGACATGAGGTGGCCGCTGCTTCTTTTAAAGCCAGTTTCATCATCTCCCGATCATGGGGGGAAAATGCCATCATCGAACTCCTCTCAAGAGCTTCGATTCAGGGCTTGGGTGTTTTCGGAAAAGGATGACAAGATCATGTCACCATAGCGGGAGGCTTGGATGTTCTCCAAGCTTCCGCGATTTTCTTCCGTCCGGACTCTACCGTCGGCACCGGAATTTCACCGGTTCAGTCCCCATTGGGGAGTCGCGGGCTATCACCGCCGGTCAGGAATTGCTTCACAAAATGAAGCTCACCTTACCCTGAAAATCGTTACTGAAATATTCTCAAGGGACCGGTACTCTGTCAAGTCATTCAGGCCTATTCACGAATATAAGCCCTGAGATTGTGTGCGGAGAAAAGTGGAATGCTACAAATATCCGGACATTAAATATGGCGTTTATTTTACAAAATTTTAAATATCAATTTATTTTTTAATTTATTTATATATAATATTTTATTCAATAGTCTTCTAAGACATACCTCTCTCCCAAAAATGCAAACAAGGATGCTCCTCACTATACTTGAATGATGGACTCAAATTGCGAAGGAATTCTCGAAGACCTGGGCGAATACGTCCAAAGCTTAGAAGACATCCGAGAAACTGTTCTCTCCACAATGGTGATGGTGAACGAAATTCCCAGCCCCACATTTAAAGAACGAGCTCGGGCTCATTTTCTTGTGGATCGTTTCAGTGAGATGGAGATGCTCAACGCCTCCGTGGATGAAAAAGACAATGCCCTGGGCATCATCCCTGGCCTCCGTGGAGATCAGGACATTCTTCTTGTGGCCCACTTGGACTCTCTTTTTGATGAGACGGTGGACCATACCGTTACCCTTGAACCCCGATCCGCGATTGGTCCAGGACTCAGTGATAACAGTCTTGGCGTTGCTGTCCTTGGTACACTCCCGCTCATCATGGAACGGATTGGCCTCAAACTGGACTCCAATCTGGTGCTCTTAGGAAGTTCTCGAGGACTGGGGAAAGGAGATCTCGAGGGACTGCGCTTTGTCCTGGATAATTACAAACACCCCTTTTCTGCCGCCGTTTGCATCGAAGGTGTACGCATTGGACGGCTCAGCTTTTCCTCTGTTGGTATGCTCCGAGGAGAGCTCACCTACAGCATTCCAGAATTCTATGATTGGACCAAATTTCATTCTGTTGGTGCCATTGTGGATATGAACGATATGATCAATCGCATTCTTGAAATCCCACTCCCTCGAAAACCCAAAACTACGATTGTCCTTGGACGGATGGAAGCAGGAACGTCTTATAACACCTTACCCACCAAAGCAAGGCTCATGTTTGAAATACGAAGCGAATCCGATGAGGTGGTTTCAGAACTCGCCCATTCCATCAATTCCTTAGCCGAGGAAATGACCTCCAAAACCGGAGCACTTGTGCAATTTCGGGAAATTGCCCGGCGAAAAAGCGGTGGCACAGAATTCACCCATCCTCTCAATACCATAGCCCGGGAAATTCTGAAGCATCTTGGAATAAAATCTCGGATCACCCCCAGCACATCGGAAGTGGCAGCCCTGATAGACAAAGGAATTCCTGCCATCACCATAGGCCTTACAACAGGTGAAAACGCAGGTGATATTGATGAGACCATTGATATTGATCCCATTGCCACTGGTCTAGCTCAGTTGACGGCCCTACTGAAGGCCATTGATAAAGGGTGTGCACATGAATCTTAATGATTGGCTCAACAACAACACATACCACCATTCGGCCTTTAGTGACTTAAAAGAATTGGTTCAGCTCAAGCAAGATGCAGGACTCAGTATATCTCTTTGCATTCCCACCTTGAATGAGGAACGAACCATTGGAAAAGAGGTGGTGATCTTCCGATCTGAACTGATGCACCGCCATCCTCTCATTGATGAATTTGCCGTCATTGATTCCGGTTCTCAAGACAGAACTTTGGAGGTGGCCTCCAGCTTTGGTGCAGACACCTATCTATCATCAGAAATTCTTCCAGAAGAAGGATTTAAGAGAGGGAAAGGCGAAAATCTTTGGAAGGCGATTCACCAACTGAAAGGAGACATCATCGTTTATATTGATGCGGACATCAAAAATATCCATCCCCGCTTCGTCTATGGTCTTGTGGGGCCACTCATCACCCGACCAGAGGTGAGTTACGTGAAGGCGTTCTATGATCGCCCCTTGGCTTTCTCGAATAGCGTCCGCCCCTCAGGAGGAGGGCGTGTCACAGAGATTCTCACCAGGCCCCTGTTTAGTCTCTTTTTCCCAGAACTCACCGCCATCATCCAACCTCTCTCTGGAGAATATGCCGTTCGGCGGAATGTCTTAGAATCCATCCCTTTTCCCGTCGGTTATGGAGTAGAAACAAGTCATCTCCTGGATGTGTATCGGAAATTTGGAATGGAGGCCTTTGCTCAAACAGACTTAGATCAAAGGGTTCACCGGAATCAGGACACACGTTCCCTTGGTAAGATGTCCTTTGGAATCATGCAAACCTTTATCAAGCGTCTCCGTAATTTTGGAACCATTCATTTTGATGGAGAAATGGACACTGTACTTCGTCAATTTCAGGCCCGAAATGACACCTATGAAACGGTGGAATCGGACATTCCTGAATATGAACGTCCCCCAATGATCACCATACCAGCCTATCGGAAATCCCGAGGAATGCCCCCTCTTCCCAAAAAACGGGGAAAACATGGAGAAGAAGAAAAACGAACAAAACGGTAATCCTGATGCTTAGATGAGATTTTTTCTCTAGACCCCTTTCAAAAGAAACTTTTGAAAGGGGTCGATCTAAAAAGCAAAAATCAGAGAATTGTGGAAAGATAGGATGATGGAACCTCTCCGGCTCCCTGGCGAAGGATGCGAACAGAAGATTCATGGAGCGCCACAACTGTGGAGGGCAAGCGCCCGGTGAATACCCCTGAATCTTCAATCAAGGCCACCTCTTGCCCAAACTCCTTCTCAATATGCTCCGGAGAATCAAGAGGAGCTTCACCAGCCCGGTTCACACTCGTGGAATAGAGGGGTCCCACCTGACGAACCAAATCACGCAAACGCTCATCTTCCGGTACACGAACTGCAATGGTTCCACCCTCCTGGAGGGCAAACACAAAGGTGAATGGTCCTGGCCACAAGTCAAGAATGGCTGAATCCTCTGGAAGTTTGACCTTTAAATCATTCAGATTTTCCCGGTCAGCAATCAATAGAAGAAAGGGTTTGGTTTCTCCTCGCCCCTTAATCTCCCGAATCTGCTGTTCTGTGATGGGTGCCTTACCAACAAAACCATAAATGGTATCACAAGCCATGATGGCCACCTCATCCCGACTGAGGAGCTCAATCAATTGTTGAAAACTCTGACTATTCCGTTCCACTCGCATGGCGCACCTTCCTGGCAAACAGGGCCAGGATCAACACAATCGCTCCTACCCCTGATGAAATCACACGGAACACAAAATCATCCCGTTTTGGTGGTGTATAGGTTGAAATCACATGCCCTTCATCAAAAAGAGAAGAACGTGTGAGATGAGATCCCATCATGGCCACCAGTTCTCCAGTACGATACAGGCCTAGACTACGAGCCTCAACAGCCACAGCTTCAGGATTTCGCTTTAAGGAATCAAGTCGGCCTTGGAGCACCACTTCCTGCTCTTCAAGAACTGCAAGATTTCCTGCTAGGGCATCAAGTTGTTCGCCCAGCCGCTGAGAGGCGGCAACTCCACTTTCTCCAAAAAAAAGTGAGAGCACGGAAGAGGTGAGAAAGAGTGCATAGGCTGCTGCCAACAAAGCCGATTGTTTCATATTCTCAAAAAACGGCGAAAGCCACCTCGTCCTTTACAGGGAATTCTCCACTCCATTATGATTGGGGAAGAAAAACGCCAAGTTTTTTGAATCCGTTCGTATCCGCGGATTCCTTTAAACCCTATGGCGGTATTCGACGATAAACGTAGGGTACGAAACTGCCACTTGGGAGCATGAAATTTATGGCCGTAGACAAAAGACAACGAGACGAGCGGGATTTAGAGCGCTACGGCGTCTGGGTGAAAACCGGACCTGAAGACAGCATCCGCCCTGACGCGGCCAACCTGGAACTCCTTGACGTTGATGATGGAGAACAAGAGAGCCTCCTCATCACAGAAGAGGAAGAACAGCTTCTAGGTGAGCTTGAAGAATCCTCTCTCCCCGATTTTGATGATCTAGAATTGGACAATGACTCCTTTGCTCCACCTTCCGACCCATTCTCTGATCCTCATCAGGATCCTTTTGCAGAAGTGGTACCAGAACCGTCTCTCCATTCTTCATTGAACGCCCAAGATTCCGAAGATCAAGAATCCAAAAAACTCCTCCAACAGATTGAGGGAGACTTGAGTGCCTTACGGGATGAGATTCGCCAACTCAAAGATGAACTTTCAGGGTTACGCCAAGCTCCAGAACTTCCCCAAGAAGAAGAATCCCCCTCTGGGTTCTTTGAAGAGGAAGAAGATGAAACCATTGCTTTAACTGGTGATGAGCTTGATAACATCCTTGATACGGCAGATATGCAAGAGATGAATGCAGGCTTGGAAGTGGCCGAAAGCAGTGCGCCCTCACCAACTACTGAAGAACCTCAAGAAGATTCTGAAGAAAGCATGATCATTGAAGATCTTGATTTGGATCTTGATGATGAGATTCCATCCCTGTCGGAAGATTCGGAAAGTGAACTCCAAGAAGAAGGGCTCCAAGAGGAGCCAGTTCTGGATATTCCTCTCACCGATGAGACCGATGAAGTCTTTGATGCTGTGGATCTCACCATTGAAGATGAGGCTGAAGAGAGCTTTGATTCTGCAGACTTTGCTCTTGAGGATGAAGACGTTTTTGATGAGCAGCCACTTCCCGAATCCAATGACATGGAATCTTTAGAAGAGGATTTTAATCTCGAGGATGAAATTCTCCCTATTGAAGAAGATTCAACTCCTCAGACTGATTCCATCCTTCCTGAAGAACCTCTCATGAATGAAGACCCCATAGAGGAGACTTCCGAAAGCGAGGATGATCCAGCATTGGCCATCCTGGGCAGCCTTGATGAAGAGGATGAAGGGGATCCTGAAACCATAGAAATCAACATTGCTGGTGCTGATGAAATTGTGGATGTGGATGATTTTGAAGATATTGAAATTCCACAAGCAGAAAACCAAGAGATTCTGGATGAGGTAGTTGAAGAACCCATCGTCAATATCGATGATCTCACCGATGAAACCTTTGAGGAAATCACGGACTTTGAAGATTTTGGAATGGAGGACTCTTCTTCCACTCCTCTCCCTGTTCTCGATGAACAGGAGGAAATCACACCCACACAAGAGCCCTCTGCTCCTGAAGAGGATTTCCCCACATTGGATGATGAGGAAGCCTTTGATGAAGGCGAGGAAGTTCCTATTGGTGAAAGCATTCTTCCTGAAGAAGAGAGCTATGAATCGGTTGTTGATTTGGAAATGGAAGAAATCTCTCTGGATGACTTTGGCTTAACAGAGGATGAGGAATCTGCTCCTCAAACCTCAGAAGAGGCTGGGGCTATCGAAACTCCTGTGGAAGTGGAAGCTGATGAAATCTCCATTCTCAATGAGGAAGAAGATTCGGACTCATTTGTTCTTGAAGATCTTTCCTTGGACGACTTTGATGAAAGTGAAAATTCTGTTGACTCCATAGAATCCCCCTCTGTGGAAACCCAAGTTCCTCCTCTGGAAGATGAAATAGAAATTGAGGATCTTGATGTTGAGGATTTTGATCTCGAAGGGTTGGATAATGAGGAGCTATACAGCACAGAGCCCTCCCCCCTCCCCACAGAAGCAGAGGAAATGGATTTAGAATCTTCTCTGACTGAAGATGTTCCTCTCATGGAAGAGGAGCACCAAGAAGAGGCGCTTAAAACCGAAAACTCTGAACCTGAATCCTTAGACTTTGATGAAGAACTTGAGATTGAAGATCTTCTTATTGAAGATTTGGATGATGATGATTTATCCATTGATGATTTAGAACTGGACATTCCAATGGATTCACCTGCAGCCATGGCCTCTGGCAATGTGGACATGAGTGAACCAGAGGATTTGGCTCCTCTTGCAGAGAATACAGATGAAATCATCAAAGACCAAGACGCAGAAATCCTTTCCGATGAAACAGATGCACCAGATGCTGCGGATGTGGAATTTGATGAGATCGATCTGAGTTCCCCTCTTGAAGACATTGACGATTTTGACAGTCTTCCCCTGGATTCTATGGATGAACCAGAAAACAGTGTTGAAGACCTCTCACAAGAAGAAGGATTTGACGAGCTCCCTGGAACAGAAGAGGTGGATTTGGATTCATTGGCCGCCCTCACCAGTGATGAAATGCCCTTGTCCTCCCAAGAAGGGGATGTTTTGGCTGATGAGAGTGAAGACGAATCCTTCCTTCCCCAAGCCTTTGATGAAGACATTATTCATCCTCAAGGTGATTCCGATGATGTCCTCCCTGAAATTGAGTTCAATGCAGAGCCTTCAGAATCTCCGATTAAAGAATCGGCTCCTTCTCCCAACATGGAAATTGAAAACCTTTCTGGAGAGCTGAAAGACGAAATCAAAGATGTTCTCAAATACATGGACCAGCTCCTAGAATCACTCCCCGATGAAAAAATCCAAGAATTTGCCCGCAGTGAGCATTTTGAGGTTTATAAAAAGATCTTCGAGGAGTTGGGGATCGCAGATTAATGGGTTTATTGCTCCGTGCGAATGAGTCGGGGAACAAAGGAGTTCCCCGGCTTCAAGAAACTGCAGAATCCATCGTAACAAACCAATGTTGGACTCCCGAATCCTTGGATTTTCCCCACCAAGTTTTTCATGCTTATCGCCAAAGACTTGGCTTTTCAAAAGGTGCTCTGTTTTTTCGAGAAGAGGAGTCCTTCTTTAGTCCCTGGCTGACAATAGGGTTGGACTGCACATCTCGGCGCCGACTCCAGCGGACTCCTCCTCCTGAAATGGCTCAGATCCCTGTTGTGGAAGTCTCCAAAACTTATCTTCAACCCTACCTTTCCGGTCGGGAATGGGGCCTATTGGAGCAAAGCTGGGCCTTCCCTTTTTTTGAAGAGGAGCAGCTCTGGGGATACTTGATGGTTTTTGAAAAACCATTTGAACCTGAGAACCGTGAAGAAATCACCCAAGATATCCATGTCCTGTATCAGCATTTGGCTCCCCTAGTGGCCCAATCCCGCTTCACAAAGAACATTCCCATACCTCAAAGAATCCAAGCTTCTGAAAAAAAACCTTGGGAGTCAGGCATCGTATTGAGCGTATCTTTTGATGAAGTGATTCAGGCCTACATCCAACGAGTCCCAGAGATGGAACCGTATCGAGCCGCCAAAGATCTCTATTCCTTTGTGGCACAGACCGCCCAAGCATTGGCCTCCTCCTGGGTGTTGAATGGAAGTACCATGACGTTTTACATCCCAGAGGATTCGCTCTTAGATGCTGATCTTTTTTTACATCAACTCCAAGGAGCCCTCTCTGGAGCATTCTCCCCCCCCCTCGAACTCTCCTCTCTTCCATTTCAACAATATCGCTGGCCCCAAGATGCCAGTCGGTTTGAGCAGGCTCACCCCGGAGTTCTCTGATGCCCAAGGTGCACATTCTTCCTTCAAAGAATGGTGAACCAACGGCTCTAGTTGGCTCCCGGTACATCCATTCCTCCTATAATCCAAGACGTGAGGCACAGCGATTTTTTTCTCAAATCGACCCCCCAAGGGGGGTTGTGGTGGTGATTGGAGCTGGGTTGGGCTACCTGGATCAAGAGATTGTGACTCAGGCACCACATTGCCGAATTCTGGCCATGCATCTTCATCCCGTATGCGCCCAGAATGTCATTCACCATTCTCCCCAGGTGGAACGGTGGTCGCCCCAAACCTCAGAATCAGCGGCATCTTTTCTTGCAAACAGAATAACAGAACGCGACGTACAAGGATTGCAGTCCATTGAATGGCCCGCCTCTGCAGGTCTTTGGCCTGACGAAGCCCGCATCATTCACCATGCCCTTGTGGCCATCATCCGCCGCCTCAGCGGGAACATCACCACAACGGCCGCCTTTGGCTTACGGTGGATTGAAAACAGCCTTCGGAACTTTTCACAAACTTCTTTGCTCATTCAACCAGAAAAAATTCATTCCCCCGTTGTCGTCACGGCTTCAGGGCCTTCTTTGGAAAAGGTTCTGCCCCATATTCTCCGTCATCGATCTCGCAGTCAGCTCTGGGCTCTCCCCTCTTCTTTACCTGCATTGATGCGAGAAGGACTCACACCTGATTTAGTGATTGCAACCGATCCAGGAACTTGGGCTCGATGGCATCATCGCCACCTCACCCCCGAGATTCCTGTTGCCATGCCCTTCAATGCGGCCCCCTTGCCTCCAGGAAATCACCAGATTCTCACCATCCATCAAGGAGGCTGGGAAGAACAAAGTCTCCTTCCCCCTTTGTGGCCTAAGGTTGCTCTTCCGGCCCTAGGAACGGTAGCCGCTACAGCTGTGGCATTGTGGAAGCAAATAGTCGAAGGCCCATTATTTTTAGCCGGGCTTGATTTAAGTTGGAATGGACTTTCTTCCCATGTCCGTCCTCATTCTTTTGATGGTTGGCTGAGTACCTTTGAATCCCGTACCACCCCCCGATTAACGCTTCAGTGGGAACGGGCACAGCAATTTGCCCCGGAACAAAAGAATAAAAAACGGACAGGAGCTGCTCTCCGAACCTACGCTGATTGGTTCAATACTCTTTCGGGAGAAGACATTCAACTCCTGGCTCCATCCAAAGAATCCCCCTCCTCTTCCACACTTCCTATTGTGGAGGCCTCTTGTTGGGCCCAAAATCTGGCTGAAAACGCATCAATTCCCTTAGCAGTGCAAAATGCTCCTCTGAATCAAAGGCAAAGGAAAAGCCATATTCAACACGTGCTTCAGAATTGGAAATCGGCTTTACAGAACGGAGAAAAAGAGAATCCTGTTCTCAAGGAGATTCTTTATGCCATAGCTCCATCCTCTGCCCTATCCACAGAGGAAGTCCATTGGCACAATGCCCGAACAAAGGCTCAAGAGGCCGTGAATCGGTGGGAGCACATCTATGGACGATAAACAACGCTTTGACCGCAACCTTGTGGCCTTGAGCGCCCGCCACCCCCACCTTGCCCGTCGTTTAGCAGAATCAGAACAAGAGACTTCTCTTCGGGTAGAAGAAGCTCGTTCAGGTCACCCAGTACCTGTCCTATTACGTAATGATCGTCCCTTTTTTCTTCACTCCCGATTCAACCCTGTTGCAGAGGGTGAGCGCACAGCAAATGCAGCCAGTGGAGAATTTCTTGTGGCCTTTGGATTGGGCGGTGGATATCACCTCACTCCTCTACTCTCCAGTACAAGAGTAACAGGGCTCCTCATTGTTGAAACAAACCTCAAACTTGTGAGTGCACTATTCCATAAGATTGACTATTCTGCCCTTCTTTCCGATTCTCGGGTCATCCTCCTCGTGGACCCTGATCCCCAAGAATTTCGCCATATTCTTTTGGAGCGTTATTTGCCCATACTCTACGGAGATCTTGGGACAATCTCTCTTCGCTCCCGAGTCGATGTGGATGCACTATGGTTTTCTCAAATCATGGATCAGCTCAAAGAACTTTTTGAAACCTTGGGAAGAGATTTAACCGTTCAGGCTAAATTTGGACGACGCTGGTTCATTCACACCCTGGCAAATCTACCGCTCTCAGAACAAGCACACGCCGTGCTCCCTCCATCTCGCCAGATGATGATCACCGCAGCAGGTCCATCACTTCATACCCAGCTCCCTCAGATTCGGAAGCTCAAAGAACACGGTGTAAAACTTATTGCCACCGACACATCGCTGGCGTTTCTTTCGGCTTCCGGGCTTGTTCCAGACATTGTTCTCTCCATTGATTGCCAGGCTGTGAGTTATCACCATTTTCTCAAAGGACTCCCGCCCAGCACGGTTCTTGTTCTAGATTTGGCCTCTCCACCAGTCATAGCGCGAAGAACAGAGAATGTTCTGTTTGTATCCAGTGGTCATCCTTTTTCCCTCTACATCAACCGATTTTACCGCCCATTTCCCCTTTTAGATTTGTCTGGAGGGAATGTCACCCATGCCGCCTTATCGCTAGCCCGAAACTCAGGAGCTCAAGAAATTCATCTCTTTGGGGCAGATTATTCCTACCCCATGGGGCAACCTTATGCCCGGGGAACCTATCTCTATTCCCTGTTCCATTCCCAGGGAAACCGAATCCATAGTAATGAGCATGCTTTTTGGAACTTTGTTCATGGTTCCCATCCATGGCGAGAAAAAACAAAAAAGGGATGGCGATTAAGGACACCTGCGATGGATCATTACCGTTCCATGCTGGAAGAATCCCTCCCCTTCCAAGAGGTCTCACTCAACAATGATCCACGTCATGGATCTGTACTTCATCTGCCTTCCTCTAAGGAACCGTCCTTCATGGTGGCCGCAGGATCTGCAAGCAGCAGCTGGAATACATTTCTCACAGATTATGCCCATCAACTCTCTGCCCTTCCTAAACTTTCAGGACCTCCCCGAGATTATTTGGAGTGCCTGAATCCAGAAGACAGACAGGCCTGGGCCACCTTGTTGCCCGCCGCGGCCACCTTTCATAGGCAGGGACATGCAGGACCAGAAGCGGTGGAAGAATCACGGCAATGGTCGATTCAGCGCCTCCAAGCTCGTCACAAGCATTCCCTTTCTCTCTCTACCTGAAGATTTTCTCCCATCATTATCCCTTCCCATTCCTGTGAGACTCCAAAGATGAGAATTTTTCTTATGATGGAGAAAGAACACTCATTCCTAGGAGTTTCTTAAGATAAAACTATATTTTATTGCTATACAAACATTTAAATATAAAAATGGCTTCATCGCCTTTTTCAAGGAATCTTAAATCAATGGAATGGATCGTAAAAAAAACTGGCTTCCCCCCTACATGGGGGTTCCAAGACCACACACAAGCCATGATTAGGGTATAATAAAACCATGAAGAAGAGCGTTTCCATCGTCTACACCATGCTCGTACTCGTCGTCCTCTTTGGTGTGACAGCCTACTTCGGCTGGACTCTCCAGCAAACACGTCTTGGACGGATTGCAGATTTCTCAACACGTTCTGAGGAATACACACAACGACTAGCAACAACTCTACTTGACCAGAGAGATGTGGATTCTGAAGTCGAACTGGCTGAGTCTCTGATGAATAATGACCTGGCTTTGGTAGCTGTTCAGGTTTATTCACATGATGACGGCCTACGGCTCAGTGTGGTCAAACCTCCTGCATCTGAATTTCGCTCCAAAGCTCTTGTGGATACTCCCTCCTTTGGTCGATTCCCAACAAACTGGCGATACCACATGGTTCGAAAACCCATGGTGGTGGAGGATATGCCAGGCCTTGAAACCCATTTTGTGACCATGGTTGTCGGACGGGGAGAAATTCAGAATGCCGTGATGATCATTTTAATCACGGTTTTGGGGCTCTTTGCCATCACGCTCATTTTGGCTCTCATTCGTCCAGCAGCTCATGTGAATGATGATGAAATGGAAACAGAAGAAGAAAGTTCCATTTCATTTGATGAAGAATTCCCCCCTTCTTCAGGACACAAAAGTCAAGGTGATGATTTTCATGATGAACTCACAGAATTGCCACCAGAGGATTTTTCTGACCTGCCTTCTGATGAAGCCTTTGATGATAACATTTTTGAATCATCCACGCTTGATGAGGACTTTGATCTTCCCGATTTTGATGATGTCGATCGTCTTGATGACGGCGATTTGATGATGTCAAATCCTGAAATGCGTCAGTCTGAAGTTCTTGATGACGACTTTGATCTTCCCAGTCTTGATGATGAGGGCAGCACCTTTGATGAGGACTTGTCCCTCCCTCCATCGGAGTCTTCTCCAGCTCAAGAGCTCCCACAAGATGACGAATTTCTTGCTCGTCTCGAATCAGAACTTGAACGCGCTGCAGCCTTTGACCAGGATTTATCACTCCTTGTGATCACAACAGGCAATCAACCCATTGATCCACTCCGTGATGCGTTCACCTATCATGATCTTCTCTTCCCCCTGGAAGAGGGACGAACCGCTGTGATTGAACCAAATAGCAATCTGGACGCCAGCATTGCCGCCGCCGAAGACCTCCTGCGCCATCTCATTGCGGAATTGGGAGGGGATCGGCCCTATCGCATTGGAATTGCCTCTCGTAATGGACGATTGATTGGATCAGAGCGCCTTTTTGAAGAAGCTCTTGGTGCACTGACACGAACGGATGAAAAAGACAATATTGTGGCCTTCCGCTCTGATCCTGAGAAATATCGGGAGTACGTGCGAAGCTTGGAAGAGTAGGGCCTCTCTTGAAGCCTCCTATCTCTGAGGGATATGATCGGATGCCTATGGTCCGATCATTCCTTGCCCTTTTACTTCTTTTTGGAACCCTTTTTGTTTCTTGTACTTCTCAAGATCCCCTTGTTCCTCGGTCTTTATCAAAGGATAAGGACATTCCTGAACTGCTCCGCATTGCCCGCAGACCAGGAGTAAAAGACGATGTTCGTTTTGCCGCTTTGGAACCTCTCATTTCCCGATATCGGGAAAGCGGAGAAAACCAAGTCCTCAACACTCTTCTTTCTGGATTTCTTGAAGAGAATCCCCAAGATCCTTATGGAGCGTATTACCTGATGGCCATGGCCCAGGGAGCTCGAGATGAAGGATCCGAAGAACTGGCCCTGGATTATTTTCGACGACTTTTGAAAAACTATCCGGATTTGGATGTTGCGGGTCGGTCACTCCACCTTTTGGCTTTGGGGGAAATCGCCCGAAAAACACCCTATAAACGTGAGGCCATTGACTCACGCAAGGAATCGCAGAGACGGTTTTCAAACCAAATTGATACGGGTGCCAATTATTATGCCTTAGCAAAGGAATATGGAGCCATTGGATCCTGGGATTCGATGTTTCTTACATATCAAGATTTTTTAGATTCACCAGAAACCGTGATTGCGGGAGAACCGGATGCTCGCTCCCATATTGAATCCATCTTGAAATTTCATACCAGCACAAAAGACTGGACCTTTGAAACCCTTGATGACCTTGTTGGAACCATAAAATATGCCATTCGAAATGTGAATCCAGCTCTACTCATTCGTTACCAAGCAGACGATTTTTTTAT
Source organism: Spirochaetales bacterium (assembly GCA_022360655.1). GTDB lineage: Bacteria > Spirochaetota > Spirochaetia > DSM-2461 > DSM-2461 > UBA2779. The sequence continues at coordinate 41,900 of JAKSCK010000119.1, forward strand.
GATGAACTGGAGTCAGCAATCCTCGGATTCCTTCACCCATATTCCTGTGGATATCAACAACAAATTGACGGATCGTGTGCGATATAGTCGCGACTTGGCGGATTTTTCCACAGATCGAGAGGCTTATCTTTGGACCGCTGGTTGGTCTTGGAAGATTCCTTCATGGTATCTGTATTTTCGCCAAATTGATTATCCGGCAGATCCTGAGATGAACGGGCGGTGGGAATGGACAGGCATCTACTTCGGCGAACGACTTTAGGCCTCTTTATTCTGGTCATAGGCCTTCCCGCGTATGCACAGATGGCACTCCCCCCTCGCCAAAATGTGTCTTCTGCATCGTCTTTCCCCAAGCATGAAGCGCAAAATCCACGACAGAACCATGCTCCCCCAACAGCTTGGTCTGATGGTTTGAAACCCGATCAAAATCCCATCATTGCACAATGGATTGGATTTTGGCTCAGCGAAGAAGGCCGAGCACGACTGGCAAGCGCAGCTGAACGCTCCTTTCCTTTTCGTCAAATTGTGAACGGAGCCCTGTGTGATGCCAATCTTCCCTGGGAATTGGCCGCCATACCCATTGTGGAATCCAATTGGAGAATTGATGCAGTCTCTTCTTCCGGAGCCGTAGGTCCCTGGCAATTTCTTGCAGCAACAGCCCGAGGTCGCAACCTGGTGATTGATGCCTGGCGCGATGAACGACGAGATGTGTGGAAGGCTACTCAGGCTGCAATGGAAGAATTGGCGTTTTATAAAAGACTCCAAGGAGATTGGCCTTTGGCCATTGCTTCCTATAATGCAGGTCCCACTCGCATACGAAAACTTCGCGAAACAAGTGGACTTCAATCCTACTGGCAACTCTTAGAATCGGGCCATCTCCCTCCCGAAACCCAATCCTATGTGGCAAAAATCCTTGCCGCAGCCTATGTCACCTCGCATGCGGGCCGATTAGAATTTCCCATTTCTTGGAATGCTCTTCCCCAATGGGAACCGTTAACTCTCACCCATTCCGTTCCATGGAAACTGATGGCCAAAGAAACCGGAATCCCCGATGCCACAATGACTTTGGCCAATGCGGCACTCATGCATCCTGTGACTCCTCCCACAACTGGAAAAGATGTTCTGTACATCCCTAAGGAACAAGCCAATGCAGCCAAAGAATGGCTGGCCCAAGAGGTACAACACCCCCAACGATTCTGGAAATACACCGTTCAACAGGGCGATTCCTTATCCGTTATTGCCCGTCGTTCAGGAATGACAACAAAAGATCTGATTCGCTATAATGAACACGTCAGTAGGGGAATACTCCGCATTGGGGTTCGTTTGTACATTCCTGGAAGCCTTGAGAAAGCCCCAATTGGAGCAGAGAGTGATGGACTTCCATCCTGGTCTGGACGATACCGTGTCCGCCCCGGAGATTCCATGTGGTCAGTAGCGCGACGCTTTGGAATCCAACCCCAGCGACTCGCAGAAGCCAACTCCCGTAATCTGACTGGTATACTGCTAGCTGGCAGTGTTCTGACTGTTCCACGAGGAGAGGAGCAATGATTCCATCCCCCATGCACTTTGGAAAAGGGCTTCTTCTCACCATGCTATGGATGGTGAGTACTCTGAGTGCCCAAGATTTGAGCATTGAAACAGATTTGAATTGGAAAACTGGAGAGTTTCAACTTCAGGCCTCCCTCCCCCTTCCCAACACCATGTCCCCTTCAGATCATCCTCGGTTGCTCAATCAGTTGGAAAACGAACTCACCACTCGCGCTCTGACGACTTTAGAAACATTACCTTGGAATCGTTATGGTACATTGAAGCAACAGGGCACACCCTACTTTCCAGTGATGGAATCCTTGGCTCTCTCTCTCAAACGTCAATGGAGCCGTCTATCCTCTGACCAAACCCAAGTTGAAGCACAGTACACCATGAATCTGCAAGAAATTGTTCCCTCTCTGGCCCTGGGAACTGGGCAAAGGGAAGTATGGGAATCTCCTATGGGTTGGACGGCTCAGCCAGAAACATCCTGGACGGGACTTGTGATCTATGTTCCACAATCTCTGCCTGTCCGTGGAACCAGTCAGCTTCGTCCTCTTCAACCTGCCATCAATGCCCGTTTATTGGGTGATCAATTGGAAGTTTTGGTTTCTCCAGAACAGGGAGATTCCATCCCTTCTTATACCACTCTCAGTGATTATTTAGAGGATTCAACTCGAACCGGTCGCTTTCCTTTACGAACCATGGCCCGGGAAATCTATGGTTCGGTTCCCTGCGATATTATTTTATCAGAAGAAGCCACCAAAACGCTTCTAAAGAGTCCAAACCTCCTGAATTTGGTTCAATCAGGGAGATGGGTTCTCATCTTCGAAGATTCCCTTGATGATAGCAGAGTTGACGTGAACTCTTCCCCTTAGTTTAATGGACGAGTTCGCCTCAACATAGGGAGTGCTATTCATGACGTCCAGAAAACTCTATCCCCTTTTCGCAATCATACTTTTTTCCATTGCCCTGATGAGTTGCGGCAATCTTGGAACGGCTGTTGTTATATGGCCTCCTGAAGACAGTGTTTGGAAACCTGGAGATTTGGTCACAGTCAAGGATGAATCGTTTCTTCGGGACACCTACATTGTCAATCTCCCAGACCAAAGACGACTCAAAACAGAGATTGATCAATGGCGACTTCGCTTGTTTAAACGGACAAAAGACGCAGAAGCTTGGGCCAAGAATCTAGGGGAATGGACTGATGTCTATGCCATATGTCAGTACCAGGGACTTCCCATGCGATCCGAGCCCTCCAACACCGCATCACGGGTGTATCGTTTCCGGGATGGTGATGAGGTTAAAGTTCTTGGAAGAAATCCAGGTCCCGTTCAAGTGGGTAATCTCCAGGGATACTGGTATCATGTGATTGCTGATGGTGGCGTAAACGGCTATGTCTTTGATTACCATCTTCAGGTCATTCGCCGCAACTCGGATGGAGAAGTGGTGCTGAATCAACGAACGGTCACGGACGAAACTCTTGATAATCTGCTTGCTGCTCCATGGCGCCCTAAAAACTTCTCTGAGATGGTTGTTGGCCGACGAGTTGATTTGAATCTCTTCCGTTCCGATTATGGAATCTTTTTTGATATGGAGAGCAAAACTCTTTCACTTCGACTTCCTGAGAAAACCGTTGTAGAAACTTGGACGGATATCATCCGAACAAAAACCTCTCCTCCCCGTTATGATTTCTTAGGCACCAGTTTCCGATTTACCGTCAATGCCGATAACTTTGTCAGCGTTCAGTACAATGATGAGCAAAGTGAAAAATTCGAAGCCTTCATCCGACTGGATGAGGATATGGATGAAGTGATTGAGTCGGAACAGAATCGGCGAGCAACATTGTTGGAGCAGCTTTCAGAAGAGGGACCAACCTATGGAAGTCGAGCCTACGGTGAACTCACAATCCAAGAAGATGGCCGGTTCCTTTGGACCGGGAAATCTGCTCTGATTTCCCGGGGGCTCATCAGCGCCAAGGCTGGTAATGATGGACGGATCCTTTTTGATACCTTCGCTGATCGAAGCATTGCCTCCCGTCATGATGGAGCATTTGGACTCCGATTCTCCAATGGAGAAGAAGCCCGATTCCTCTATGCTTTTGAAAATAACGGACTTCGCCTCTTGTATGTCCCATCCACCGCCACCCGAGAGGGAGGTGTGGTGACAAGTGACCAATTCATTGACCCTGTTCGCCTTTTCTTTGCCCCTCTCCCCAAGGAAGACACGGAAGAAAATGGTACGGAACTCCCTGAGCGACTTGACTGATGGCCTTTATTCAACTGGATTCTCTCCATCTCGCCTTTGGTGATCGAACCATCTTTACAGATGTCCAACTCACCATTTCTCCAGGAAGCCGAATTGCCTTAACCGGAGCCAACGGAACCGGAAAATCCACACTCATGAAAGTGGCCGCTGGCATCAGTGAGTTTGATTCAGGTCGGGTGATCAGACCAAAAGGAACACGTGTTTCTTACCTCCCCCAATCTGGAATTGTCCATCAGGGCCGAAGCCTCCGAGAAGAAGCCGCTGAAGCCTTTGCAGAACTCAAGGCACTGGAGGATGAAGCACATGAAATTGCCACCCAATTGGAGCAAGGTGAGGATAATCACCAACCCCTCCTGGATCGGTATCAAGAAATTCATGACACCTTAGAGCATGCAGAATGGGACAGACGTGACGCCCGTATTGAGCAGATTCTCACAGGGTTAGGCTTTTCTCGTGAAGAATTGGAGCAGGATGTTTCCACCTTTTCGGGTGGTTGGCAGATGCGCATTGCCCTGTCCAAGATTCTCCTGGGTGCCCCGGATGTGCTTCTTCTTGATGAGCCAACAAACTATCTCGATCTCGAAGCCAGAGACTGGCTCCGAGATTTTTTAAAGCGTTATCCCGGTGGAGTTCTCCTGGTTTCCCATGATCGGGGCTTTCTGGACAACACTTGCAATCAAGTGGCAGAACTCTTGATGACCCGGCTCAACATTTTCAAGGGAACCTACAGCGCCTATGAAATCTTTCGAGAGAAAGATATGGCAGACCTAGTGGAACGTTGGAAACGGCAGCAAGAGGAGATTGCCAAGACTGAAACCTTCATTGAACGGTTTCGATCCAAAGCCACCAAGGCAAAGCAAGTGCAATCCCGCATCAAAATGCTGGAAAAAATCGAACGCATTGAGATTCCACCTGCGTTAAAACGCATCCGCTTTCATTTTCCCGAAGCACCCCATAGCGGAAAAATGCCTTTACGTGGTGAAAACCTGGGCAAGCGATATGACACCAAGACCGTGTTTTCCCAGGGAGAAGTCGAATTTCCTCGTGGATCTCGCACCGCCGTTGTGGGCGTGAACGGAGCTGGTAAAACCACCTTACTTCGCATCATCTCTGGAGAGGATCAAAATCATGAAGGTGCATTGATTCACGGCAGTGGTGTGAAAATTGGCTATTTCTGCCAAGATCAGGAACAGGTTTTGGATCCTTCTCTCACGGTACTGGAAGAGGCTGCCAAGGGAAGCAGCGAGGGAGAAGGCCGTCTTCGCAGCCTTCTGGGAGCCTTCCTGTTCTCAGGGGATGATATTCACAAAAAAGTGGGGATTCTCTCTGGTGGAGAACGAAACCGTTTGGCTCTTCTCAAAATCCTTCTGGAACCAGTCAATCTTCTCATACTTGATGAGCCCACCAACCATTTGGACATTCACTCTAAGGATATTTTGCTCGAAGCACTTGAGGGCTTTGGGGGAACCCTCGTGATTGTCTCTCATGACCGATACTTTTTGGAAAAAATAGCGGATCGTGTATTGGAAGTGGAAGATGGAGGGATTCGCACCTATCTAGGAGATTATGCCTACTATCGGTGGCGTAAAGAGAATCCTGACGGGATAGCTCAATCAGAACCCTCTTCTCCATCCTCAACAGGAATACAAACCGCAAAAGAAGTTGCTTCCAGCAGTGCTCCAGGAATATCCCGCGAAGAGCAGAAGAAGCGTCGTTCTCTCATCAATAAGTGGCGTAAGGAAGAAGAGGAACTCACTAGCCGTCTAGAAGCCAAGGAAGAGGAAGCCAATCAGCTTCGAAGTGCTCTAGAATTGCCGGAGAATTATTCCGATCCTGAGAAAGCCCATGACCTTTCCGCCAAGCTGATGGCCGTGGAAGAACGAATAGAGCAAATCACTGCCGCCTGGGAAGAAGCCGCTGCCAATCTTGAGGAAGCGCAGAGCTTGACTTAAACAAGCAAACACCCCCACAAGAGTCTTGTGGGGGTCGATTTCCGTTATTACCACTGAGAGAAGGGACTGAGGGCGAGAAATCGGTTGGAATAGCGCTCCTCGCCAGTCACGTCTTGGCCAATCCACATTGGCAAATCCACAACCCTATGCGGATGGTCCAACTCCACCTCAGCCAGAACTAATCCGGCATTACTTTGTTCAAAGACATCCACCTCCCACAAA
>JAKSCK010000101.1 GCA_022360655.1 Spirochaetales bacterium
CGTCAGGCTCCTGTGCGGGTCTGTTTCCACTGTCCGGTGACATTTTAGGGCCGTCTGTGCCAATAGGCCCGGGTGGAATCTTCTTCAGCCGGGTCGAGGACTTCACTGTGCTGGCATGAAATGTCTGACTGTCAAGGGGCCTCCTGCGATCAGATAGTCGTTGTCCGTCTTGACCCTGCTCATGGCCACGTAGGCAGCGGCTCTGCACGCGATGCTGTCCAACCAGATCGTAATGTGTGGCACTGTCATGCCTTGGACTTTGGGGATCGTGCTGGCGTAGCCGGTGCGCACTGGGAAGCAGCTCACCTTGCGGCCATCGTCCAACTCGCTGCACACCATGTGCACGGCGAGGCGCTGGTTGGTTCTGGTGAGTACCTGCAAACACTTGCTGCGCTCATCGTAACTTTCGACAGTAGCCAACATCCCATTGACGAAATCGTGTTCCTTGTCCAGATTTTTGGTAAGGAAAACTTTCATGCCCTTGTACACATCCGTGGGAGCGCCCTTCAAGGTCCCGGATTTCTTCAAGCCTTTGTCCTCATAGTTCTCCAGATTTGACTCATAGTCAAAAAGGAGGTTCCCGATGGGGTCCTTGTGGCGATGCTCGAAAAAAAATTCCATGGCAAGGGCGTTGGCTGTGGTACAGGCCTGGCGACTACAAGTCACGACGGTGGTCTCCTCGTGTTTGCGGAAGACCTCCAAGATGTCGTACGCCGTGGGCTCATTGGTCGTCCATGCCCGGTGGCCTCTGAGAATCTTTTTCTTGAGCTGCTTCATGCTCGGCTGTGCATCCCGGAGGATGTTTAATTTTTCTTGCAGTTTGGGACACTTGCAGCGCACCTGCTCCCTGAAGGTAATGGTCTTGACGTGCGGGTTCCATGCCTGGCTAGCGTCGCACCGGGCAACGCCTTTTTCCACCACTGGGAGTTGCCAAAAGTCACCAAGCAAAACCAAGCACGGAAGCTTATCCGCGTACTTCCACATAGCCAGGATCCGTTCAAAGTGCGGTGCCGTCAGCATGGAGACCTGGCAGGAGCAGTGGTCATGAAAAACGAAGCTCGGGGATATACAAGGGCAAAATCGACTTAGAGAAGGAAAGACAACTATACATTTTTATTTTGTAATACATTTGTTTCATATCCATGTGCGTTTACAACTATAGTAGTTCGAATTCGGCTTTACTATAGGCGTTAGCTGGATGCATTTGTTTGAATCGCA
>JAKSCK010000078.1 GCA_022360655.1 Spirochaetales bacterium
AAACTCCAACACTGTGCTCTTACATGTTCCCATTTCATAGGCGCGTACTTGGTTCAGGGCGTTAGAAACAATTGACATAAAGTACTGCCAACTACTGGCATAACCATAACTTCCCATCAACCGTCGGTCCACGCTCCAGACTGACCGCCCCCCCAGAACAACGCAACCTGACTCCGAAACCATGTTCGGGAACTACCTTTGGTCGTACAATTACGTGAAAAGAAAGGCACGCGTCACCAGAGTAGCTGCACCTTCGTTGGTGCGGTGTTGGAGTCGGTTTTTAAGCAGAGACCGAGTCAGACAGAGCAAAACAGACGGGTCTTACAAAACAACAGATACAAAGCACAGTACAACACACCAAACCGAAGTCCCCGCTGCGACTGGGGACCTCGCCTGATTCCCGTTGACCTGCAAATGCTTTGCGCGCTCACGACGGCTACTTTGCTGTTGGGACAGCGTATTCACCGGTTTCGCAACCACTGATGAGAGCAAAAACTGCTCTCACTGCTTCGTTTCCTGATTCCGCACGCTAGACACCTTACACTAGACCCGGATGAACCCCCCTCGCACGCACGATGAAGCACAGAACACTCGTAAACAGCGAATGAACCTGCAAGAAATGGTCGCGCGCGCTGGACGCAGTCTAGGCGCACTCAGGAAACAAAACGCACCACAGTCATGGCCACGATTGGACTTACTTGTCCTTCGTCTGGTGATAGAAAGCTCCGCCAATGTCCTCACCGAAGAGACGAAGCAGGTGTACTTGCTAACTCCTCTGCTGTGGCCGTTGGAGCCGCTTTCGACGCACCACCAAAGTCCACTCTCGCGTTTGCGGGTAACGGTCGCCGTATGGGGGTCCGGCGCCAACGCTCGTCGTCCAGCGTGCGGTTCCCAACTTCACACACGCCCTACTTGCGCCCGCAGCGTTTCTAGGACAGGTCGACTATTGCGCTCGAGTACGCTCAGTCCTAACGCTAACCCACGCGAGAACAATAAAACAGCAGCTGGTGGACCCGGTAGAGTTCTGATCGTGTCGGCAAGAACGATTGGAGAAACCAAAACCCCTGTGGCGGACGCGCAAACTTTCAGTCCGACCACCTCTAAACTTG
>JAKSCK010000224.1 GCA_022360655.1 Spirochaetales bacterium
CTTCCAACTTTGATACACGCTCTAGGACGTCTAACTTGGTATCGGCCATAGATCCTGCCGAGGGCCCATCCCCCAGTCTATGCACTTACTCTTCCAACTTGCGGCATACATGTTACCGGTTCCCCATGCTCACATGCCGGCCATGGATCTTGTCAGAGGCCCGCCCTCCGGTCCATGGACTTCTACTGGAATGTCCAATTGTCCAAGCTTTACTCTCGGTACACCATGTCGTCATGTGTGTCCTCATTCCACATCCAAGAGCGTGCTTAGGCTGGAGAATCACACCCTCTTCGTACATGGAACTTATAAACTACCGACGACCCACAATTGGAGTCTGGATCATTGTCGACAGACCTTCCATCGCCTAGATTTACACCATGGACTCACACCGTGGATTCACCCCACACTTCTGACTAGCACAGCAGGCGATTTACACCAATCCGACTTCAATGTCTTCTACGACCAATGGGATTTACCGTCGTAATTGAATTTACCCCATGGACACTCACCATGGATATACACCACGCCGCTACTCACTGCAAACGTGGATCTACACCAATTCGACTTCACAACCAATGCAATCACTTCGGGCCAGCTCACCACATCGCCCATATCAATAGCGGTGGAATTACTGACAAGCCCACAAACAAGTCCACAGATGTCCACACTCAGAACATCCTACACCGTCAAATGTGAATCCCTTAGGTGGTCCGGCAATGATGCGAGATGATTGCCCGGGAGAGCTAATCCAAAGAAATTTCTCTTGAATAAGAACACTTCAATGGCCAATTCTTGAATTGATTTAAATTGCCACACCGGGGTTCTCACCTCCCCACGGCGTAACGTTCCACCTTGCAAGGAAAACACATCTGTAAACACACAGCCCCTCCAGGCTCATCATCGTGTATCCGTCGTGCACTACATAGCCACATAGGTGTTCATTGGGAAGAACACCCTCATCTGGTACTTGAAGGACCTTTAAGCGGGGCCACCCAGCCCCTTGACCCCAAAACGGTTGGCGGCCGGCAGTCCACCACCAGATTACACACAACACTCCTCACTCCTCATGGCGTCACTTCCTCTTTTTTACTTATTTCTTCTTCTTTTTTTCTTTTTTGGCTTATTTTTTCCTTTTTTAGTAACGGTTAGATGCAGTGACTGTATTTATCAATATCTACATCCCCCTCTCCTCTTTCTTTTTTTTTACGGCCAATCTCAATCTTCGTCATCATCTTTGCAGGCGTCAAAACGAGCTTCTACCCCTTCCTGTAAATCCTGTCTTAC
>JAKSCK010000063.1 GCA_022360655.1 Spirochaetales bacterium
AATCCGTAGCCAGCGCTGATACGCTGATGCGCACAGAAGTCTTGCAACAACTGAGCAAGCTGGATCAGCCTGATCGGCTTATCGTGACTTACCCTGAGGCGCTGCCTGCCAAGGTTATTGACCAGGCTAGCTGGGCTAAAAATACGTTGACCATTGAGGTAGGAGAAAAGCTGATAATAGCAGATCTGGTAGCAAGTCTGACGGAGCAAGGCTTTGAAAAAGCCGACTTTGTGTATGAAGCAGGGCAATTCTCTACCAGAGGGGGTATCATAGATATCTTTTCGTATGCACACCAGCTTCCCTATCGGATAGAGCTTATAGGCCAGGAAGTAGAAAGCATCCGTACGTTTGACCCTACTAACCAGTGCTCGCTAGAGCTCGTGCAGCAAGCTGCTATCGTGCCCCACATCCATGCATCATCCACGCCCGCAGCTTATCAATCTTTCTTAGACTTTTTGCCTACTACTACCCTCGTATGGATCAAGGACTATGAAGCTATCCTGAGCGCTATCGAGCAAAGCTATCAGCAGGCAGTGACTGTTTTCCAAACCCTAGAAGGGCAGCAAGCAGATAAAAAGGCCCTACAAACCCCTGAGGCACTGTATGAGACATCAGCCAGCTGGGAAAAAGCCTTGCAAAGGTTTTCTCTGATAGAGTTTAGTACTAGGTTTTATCTAAAGCCCAATGAGGTGCTTACTTACCAAGCTTCTTTACAGCCTGCCTTTAACCAGCAGTTTGAGCTCCTGGCTGAAAACTTACACCAAAACCAAGAAAAGGGCCTTACCAACATCCTCATAGCAGCGTCACCAAGCCAGTTTGAGCGGCTGACTAGCATATTCACAGAGCTTGATGCATCGGTACACTTCCAAGCACTGCGCCTAGGTCTTAGTCAAGGCTATATCGATCAGCAAGTAGGGCTAGCTTGTTATACAGACCATCAGCTTTTTGGTCGTTATTACCGCTACAAAGTCCCGCAGAAGTACTCTAAAACCAAGGCCATTACCCTGCGGGAAGTACAGACCTTACAGCCAGGTGACTATGTAGTGCATATCGACTACGGGATTGCGCGCTTTGCTGGGCTTAGTAAGGTAGCAGTGAATGGCAAG
>JAKSCK010000196.1 GCA_022360655.1 Spirochaetales bacterium
CAAAAATAGATGCAATGATAGTGAAAGTAAGGGCCATCACAGAAGGATTGTGCCGCAAATCTATGAGCCAATTGGCGATACATTTAAGCAAGAAGGTCTCGGCAACAGAGCAATCATGGGAATGAATACCTAGAAATCGATGAATACTTGAGTTGACAGATGATGCGGCTACAATGTTTGTACTTTACAAGGCGGGCCCCCTTGGGGGGCCCTAGAAGAACCCGACATCATGTGTGCATGTTCGAAATTAGCGAATTAGCAAATTATGACGAATATTTTTATTGTTGAGAGAGAGAATTGTATTTGTTTAAGTTGTAAATCAGGTTTGCAATGGTGAGTGTGAAAAATGCGTTGGGGTATTAAGATTGAGATTGGTTGGAGAATTAGGCGCGGAATCGGTTGGTGTAGGCGTAGCAAGAGCGTGGAGCCTTTGTCAAATAGCCAAGACTTGTCTAGTGTCTCGTGTCGATTGGAAACCTGATGTTTTGATCTTTTTATGGATGCGGAACCGTCTATAGTGGTTTGCGCTGTTCCATACCGTGTTCTTAACGACTTTCTCCTCAGAATCGTGGCAACGAGTTTGGTGTCGTTGGTGCCGTTCAATTTCTCTCGATTGTGTTTTGCAAGGAAAGGGTTTGGCAAATCGACATTATGTTGGATGGCAACCTCGTGAAATCCTGGGAAGGTGCCACCAGGGGAGGGGGTTGTCGCGCTTTCGCACTACGGACACTGGTGCGCCAGACAGTGAAGACAGGGCGGTAGTGGTTCCCGTGAACAACGATGTTTTATGGAACACGATAGGCATCCGTGAAGCGCACGGGTGGTCCGAACTATCCAAGGTAATTTGAGCACGGGCTGTACGGCAATGCCCGAAGTTCCTGCGTTGCCACGGTTTGTCGCGTCATTACTCTGGGAAACTTTCCAGTTTTGGTGCGCAACTTTGCTTGTGACCGCGATGCACACCTCGTGTTTCTTTGGCTCAGCGGCAGTTGGAGAGCTGTTCAGCATTGTCCCCTGCCGTCGGG
>JAKSCK010000042.1 GCA_022360655.1 Spirochaetales bacterium
CAAAAACTGCTTTATAACAAACGCTTGCAGCAGACAGCCCTACTGTCATGCTTTTTGCTCGGCAAAAATCACGCCAGCTTTACGGGCTGCAACTGAAGCGGGCGTTATGTTGCTATAAAATCCAATGACATTCCAGAAATATCAATTAATCGTACTTAGTCAATAAAATCTAAACAAATCGAAAAATAATGAATAGAATAAAAAAGATAAAAGTAGGTATTCCGTATATAACAGAGAATTTAGTTCGTGTAAGGTTCGGTTTTTCGAGTCGAGCCTTTAATAGATCAAATAGAATATGACCTGTGGTCAGAGTAATTGCGAAAATCAGAGATAAAAACATAAAACAGGTGCTAGCGATATTCATTCAGGCTCCATTTTTACTGTAGATTTTTGAAATGATATAGATCTTTAAAAAAAGAATCGTAAGAAAACGCAATTAAATACAAAAATTTTACAAAGATTTTAGAATAATTTATACTTCAAGTCATGAACTCAGACTATACAGGGCGTATTCCAGCATGTGGCATAAACTGTGGAAAGTGTCCTGTATATATGCGAGAGAAGAATCCCTGCTTTGGAGCAGAATCAAATTTAGAAAAATGCATGCAGTGTAAGTCATTCCATCTGTGTTGTTTAAAACGGAATATTACACATTGTTATGAATGCAAAACATTCCCTTGTGCACGCTTTAAGCAATTTTCCAAGACATGGGAGAAATATGGTCAGGATTTAATCAAAAATCAAAAAAGGCTTAAAAATCTATTTTTATATCGGAAATATGAGTAATTTATAGATTCTCTCCCAGAAGAGAGAGAATCTTAAGCCATTATGCCGTGAATTCGAAATATAATCCTATGTTGAGCTGAAAATATCCTCACCTTTAATATCTTTATCTGTTGACTTTAAATTGATAGCTTCAAGTTCTATTTCAAATCCATTGAATTTATCTAGAAGAATGTTAAAAAACCAAAAAAGAACTCTAGAGAACAGATATGTAAATACTCCATAGAAAAGAGGCATTGCAATGGTTAGAATAATTCCAAAAGTAGCACCAATATTTGCATCAGATTTTGAAATAGAGAATACAAAAATAGGAGAGAATATAAGCATGATCACACCAACATAAATCATATACAAAAAAGCTAACTTTTTTCCTTCGAACTTCTTAAATCTATAAGTCATATTTGCTCCCTTACTGATATTGGTAGTTAGCTTAAACTAAATGAGATGAGAAGAAAAGAAAAACTAGTAGAGAATCATGAAAAAGTTAATATTCAATCCAAGGAGTAATATATACAGGAAAACGGAAAATGTTAGTTTCTAGAAAATCCTGAAAACTCAAGGAGGGTAGACAAGCCATGAGCAGCAATATGTTCTTTTCTCAGAATTCTGATAATTCGAAGAATTTTAATCAGGCTATTATGGAAGCCAAAATCATATATACCCACTATCAAGAATCCGGAAAAAATTGATACGTTATCTCAGGTAAAGTATGCAATAATGCTAAAAAAATGAAGCAACATAACAAACGCTTGAACTTGGCAAATCCTGGCTGTCACACTTCTTGCGATCCGCAAGAAATGCGCCATCTGCGGCTTGCAAGTTAAGCGGGCGTTATA
>JAKSCK010000066.1 GCA_022360655.1 Spirochaetales bacterium
TCAGTAGAGGAACATTGGGATCACCTTCAATGTGTGCTGGAAAAGCTGAGACAGGCCAAGCTGTATAGAAGACTGCACAAGTGCGAATTTCTCAAAGACAAAGTTGACTACCTTGGCTTTGAAGTTAGTGCAGCTAGAGTCAATGCATCACCTGAAAAGGTGAAGCAATTTTAGACTGGCCTCGTCCTCAGACAGTACACGATATTCGTTCATTTTTGGGATTGGCGTCATATTATAGGAAATTCATTCGGGGATTCTCACAGATTGCAAAACCGTTAACAGACCTTACTCGGGAAAAGGTAACTTGGTGCTGGGGAGATGCCCAAGGAGACAGTTTTACGGCATTAAAGGTTGCAATGGCCACTGCTCCTGTCCTTCGTCTGCCAGGCTTCGAAAGGCAGTTCGTTGTCACAACAGACGCGAGTGACGTTGTAGTAGGAGCAATCCTGGAACAGGATTTTGTCTCAGGCCTACAACCTATTGCGTTTGCAAGCCGTAAACTAAATGCAACCGAAATCCGCTACTCAGCGTATGAGCGGGAATTATTAGGCATCGTATGGGCTATTGGGCAGTGGAAGCATTACTTCCAAAGCCCATACCCCATTGTCGTTCAGACGGACCATGCACCACTGAGACACCTCCCGAACCAAACATCTGTAAGCAGCAGAGTTTGGCGTTGGCTCTCCGTACTGCAGGGATATGAGGTAGAGATAGGTCACATCCCTGGGAAAAAGAACCCAGCAAATTCTTTGAGCCGCCAACTTGTTTCAGATGCACTGGTCAGGAAAGGTTCTGTAAAAGACGCAAATTCAGAGTATGTACAACGGTCAAGAGTTTCTCCAGAAGCATCAGATTCAGAAATTCAGTCAGCACTTCATCAGTTGTTCAATCAAGGCCCTCAAGGCCAATCGACAAATGACTCTCAAAGTCAATCAGTTTTGTCAAATAATCAAGTTCAGTGCCCTCAAGGCAATTTCAGTTCAGAGTTCAAGCCCTCAATAATTGCAGCCACAGCAATATGTGATGATGCCGTACTTCTGCA
>JAKSCK010000050.1 GCA_022360655.1 Spirochaetales bacterium
GAATCCAATTTTTCCCGTTCTTTCGTCAATATTTCACGTGCTGTGGAGAGTCCCTCATTCAGCAAACCCTGGATTTCACCATCAATCCGTTGGGCCGTATCATCAGAATAATCCGCATGCTGAGCGATTTCCTTCCCAATGAAGATGGGCGCGTCTCCGCTGCCTAAGGCCACAGGCCCAAGGGCACTCATGCCCCATTCACACACCATTCTTCGAGCAAGATCTGTGGCTTGTCGTATATCATTTTGAGCCCCGGTTGTGGTTTCTCCATAAACCAAGTCCTCAGCCGCATAACCGCCATAGAGAACGGCAAGTTGTGCTTTAAGCCACCCGATACTTCGGCTGTAGTGGTCTTTTTCAGGAAGACTGAAGGTAACACCCAAAGCTCTCCCCCGAGGGATGATGGTGACTTTATGAACAGGATCCGCTTTCTCTTGGAAGTAATGCAAAAGTGCATGACCGGCCTCATGATAAGCGGTCATGCGCCGCTCATCATCGCTCATCACCATGCTTCGACGGGCCACACCCATAAGGATTTTGTCCCGGGCTTCCTCAAAATCCACCATTTTCACATGACTTCGAGAAGCTCTACCGGCAAACAAAGCCGCCTCATTCACAATATTGGCAATATCCGCACCGGAAGAACCGGGAGTGGCTCGAGCCACTACTGAAAGCTTTACATCTGGATCAAGTTGAATTTTTTGAGCATGAATCTTGAGAATGGCCTCTCGTTCTTGAACATCGGGCATGGCCACCACCACTTGACGGTCAAAACGCCCTGGTCTGAGTAGGGCTGGATCAAGAACATCAGGACGATTGGTGGCCGCCACAATGATGACGCCCTTGTCTGTGTCAAAACCATCCATTTCCACCAGAAGCTGATTGAGCGTTTGCTCTCGCTCATCATGGCCGCCACCATAACCCGCACCTCGGGTTCGGCCAACGGCATCGATTTCATCTATAAAGAGAATACAGGGAGCATTTTTCCTCCCTTGTTCAAATAAATCATGAACTCGGCTGGCACCAACACCCACAAACATTTCCACAAAATCAGAACCTGACATATGGAAAAAAGGAACTCCAGCTTCCCCTGCTACGGCCTTGGCTAAAAGGGTTTTTCCTGTGCCAGGCTGGCCAACAAGCAACACACCCTTGGGAATCTTGGCCCCCAAAGAAGTGAATCGCTCTGGTTTTTTTAAGAAATCCACCACCTCCTCCAGTTCGTACTTGGCTTCTTTCTGACCAGCAACATCTTGGAAGGTGATTTTGTCTCCTGTGGAATCATAGCGCTTGGCCTTGCTTCGGCCAAAGGACATGGCGCCCTTGCCACCCCCCTGCATATTCCGATACATCCAAAAAATAAAGATGAAAAGAAGAAGAGCTGGCAGAAGTTGAAGAATAATGGCTCCAACGGACACACCCTTACTATCCCCCTTCACAGAAACGCCATGGCGCTGAAGAGTTTCTAATAGTGCATCGTCAAAATAGGGGATGATGGTCACAAAACCTTGCGGACGCTCTCCTGCCGCATAACGTGTTCCCCGAATCTCCTGCATATCCAGAATAACCACATCATCAATGTTCCCACCCTGCAATTCCAATAGAAATTGGGTATAGGGAATTTCCTCTAAAGCAACGCCCCCTCGGGCGAAGGAGAGAAAAAGGAGAAATAGAACAACCAAAGCCACCATCATGAGCAGGGCTGTTTTGTTGCCTAAATCAAATTTAAAATCGTTCTTCCCATTGTCCGGCATGCTGTTCCTCTTCTATTTGAATATAGACTATAAAGCATCCCGAGTCATTCTTAGGCAAGAAACCTATCGATTCTGTCATTCCATACGCCTGGATTTGAGGTTTGTCATCACCTTTTTGACTCCAGCGAATCACAATGGTTGAACTTTTTTCTGAAACAAAATAGGACCGTCCCCCAGGAAATGGTGATGGTGCAACATGATAATGCCAGCATCCCATGATGCCCTCTTTCTCTGCACTCACATCATCTCTGCTCAAAAGCAGCTGCCCGCCTCTCTCTAAGCCCAGGTAGGAAGAACGTTGGCAAGTGATGTTGCCCTTTGAATTCTTATCAAAGTGTAAGGGACCAATCTGCCATGGCCGCCCTTGATCAAGAGCCCTTCGAATGGCTTTCACGGCCTTCCAGGAAAGACGAGCATCCACATCCCCCACTAGAGCATCATAGGCATTCCAAAGGGCTCTGGCTTTGATGTAATCCGGAGCTCGATTCCAATCCTCTCGAATCCATGAATACACCGGCCTCCCCGATTGAATATCGATATGATGTGGCAAAACCTGCTCCTGGACAACATCAAGAACCTGAGCCACTTCTTTTGATCGTTCTTCAAGAGTGTCACAGGATGCATCCCAACCAGGAAAAATCTGTCGAATCTGGGGGAGAAACTGACGAACCTTGTTCCGTCTATAGACATCACTGGCATTACTTGGATCTTCCACCCAAGGAATCCCCTGCTTCTCCAGCATGGACCGAAGATCGAAACGGGAAATTCGAAGAAGAGGACGCAGGTAAAGTTCCCGCTTTGCTGGAATGCCACGCAATCCCTCAGGGCCAGAACCGGCATTCACACGCATCATGAGGGTTTCATAGCGATCATCCGCGGTATGTCCAAACAAAATCCAACGAAACTGCTGCTCATTGGCAAAAGATTTTAAAAGGGAATGCCGTTCCTCGCGAGCCGCCTGTTCAATCCCCCGCCCCTCGCTTTGGGCCCGATTCTGTATGGCACCTTTTTCCACAGAAAGTGATGTGAACGGAATTTGGAGGTTTTGACACAGCTGAGCACAGGCCTCACATTCAAAATCTTCTTCTTGATCACTTCGCAGATGATGAGTAATGCGTAGAGCATGGATGTTCTGGGAAGGAGAAGAACTCCACTGCGCCGCCAACACCGTCAGAGCAACAGAATCACTCCCACCAGAAAGGGCTATTAGGCAGGAATCCTGGGGTTGCGCTCCAAAAAGGTCCATGGATTTTGCAAAGAGTCCATCAAGCTCCACGACGATTGAGGCTCTCCGCAACACGATCAAATGGCTCCTCTGCTAATGAGCAAAGCGCATCTGCAGCCTTTCTGCAGGTCATTTGGATTTTTTGGGTATCCGATGCATTGGGTACTCCAAGCACATGGTCCACCACAGAGACACCTCGTTCAGGTCGCCCTACACCAATGTAGAGACGGAGAAAGTCCTGCTCTCCAAAAGCGGCCATGAGAGATTTCAATCCGTTATGGCCTGCATGCGAGCCTCCTTTTCGCAGTCGGCATTGACCGGGGGGAAGATCCATATTGTCTACCACTACAACAAATTGAGAGGGATCAACAGTGTTATGTCGGGCAAGAGAGGGAATGATGGAACCCGTCGTGTTCATAAATGTTTTTGAACGCAACACGGAAAGATGATGAGAAGAAGAGGAAAGTCTAACGGATTGATAAGGGGAAAAAATTTGTCGTCGAAATTTTGTCTTGTAATCTTGAAGCAAAAGATCCACAACCCAATACCCAACATTGTGTCGGGTATGGATGTACTTGGGTCCAGGATTTCCCAGACCCAAAATAAAAAGAGAACTACTCTTCGGCACCGGCCTCTTCGTCCTCAGTATCAGCTGAAGGAGCGGCATCAGACTTAGCAAGAGTCACAATAACCACTGTACGATCTGCATCATCACGTACCTCAACACCAGCAGGAACGTTGATGTCACGGACATGAATGGATTCGTTGACGTTCAAGGAAGAAATATCAACGGTGAAGCTTTCTGGCATATCTTTTGGAAGACAGATGATGTCCAGCTCTTCCACTTTCTTGACCAGAATTCCACCCTCTTTCACACCAGGTGCACTTCCTTCGAAGTGAATGGGAACCATAGCGTGCAGCTTCTGGCCAGCGTGGATGGCAAAGAAGTCAATGTGCTTCACCTGATCCTTAAGAACATCCTCTTGAGTGTCCTTCACCAGGACATTGTGTGTCTCTTTTCCGAGTTTCAACTCAATGATGGCGTTACCAGAAACATGTCGGAAGTTCGAATGCCACATTCTGGCATCGACGCTGACGGCCTGGGGCTCGCCTTCTCCGTAGAGGACTGCGGGGATGCGTCCGTTTCTGCGAAGCTCGCGGGCCGCACCTTTATTAGAAGCTTCCCGAGACTCAGCGATCAGCTGCAAATTTTCCATGAAATTCTCGCTCCTCCGTCGTAACGGATTGATTTCGCCCCCGGCTTATTCCCGGAGTGCGTGCGTAAAACAACGGGCGCCCCGACGGAGGGGGCACCCATAGGCCTGGCAATCCACAGAACCGAACATGGGATCTTACGGATTTCCGTGCTTTCCTAGGGCGGCAGGATTCGAACCTGCGAATGCCGGGATCAAAACCCGGTGGCTTAACCACTTGCCGACGCCCTATCTTTGTCGGTATACCCGATTCACACTCGTTTAAGAGTTCAAACCGGAGTTTCCATGGCGTCACCCATCGCATCATAGGCTTCCAAAATGCGGTCTTGCAACTGCGTCCGGAAGGATGTGTTGATGGGATGCGCCACGTCCTTATATTCCCCACTCTTTGTCTTTCGGCTAGGCATGGCAATAAATATGCCGTTTTCCCCCTCAATGATTTTCACATTGTGAACAACGAAGGAGTCATCGAAGGTGACTGTGACGTAGGCTTTCAGCTTACCGTCGGCGCTTACCTTTCTGATGCGGATATCCGTGATGTCCATGCCCGTCCTCCTGGAGCGGTAACCGAGATCCTATTCTAATGAGACTCGGCAAAACGATCAAGTACCTACGACGAAAGATAATGACAACCTTTCGAACGCCCGTTTGTGCTAGCCGATCTGGCTATCACAGAAGCCGTTAATGCAGCATTCCGCATTTCCACCAATGCCCGGGATGGACGGGCCTCTCGATAGAAGCGATCAATCCTGTGATTTAAATAGTTTAAGTCAGCCAGCGCTCGTTGCAATCTCCTTCTTGTTCGAGAGATTCCAACATAGTTCCACATTAACCCTTGAACGCTAGAAAGATCGTTGTGAATATGCGCTGGATCAGATTCAATTTCCGGAGAAACCCAATCGGGAACCGCATAACGGTGAGACTGACGAACCTTCTCCCTGTAACCAGAAGCCTCCTGCCCAAAACGCACACCAGTATAAAGTCCTTCCAGAAGAGAGACAGAGGCCAAACGATTCGCTCCATGCACTCCGGTACAGGCTGTTTCTCCAATGGCATAAAGACCTGGCAAACTTGTGCTTCCATCCAATGAGGCCTTCACCCCACCACAGAAATAATGGGCCGCTGGAACCACTGGGATGGGCTCAGAACTCATATCAACGCCAGCCCTTCGACAGGTATCGCTTATGGCTGGAAAGCGCTTAAATGGATCCACATGCATTCGCGTGGCATCCAACAGAACATGACTATCCCCACGTTTCTCCATTTCCTGATATATGGCCCGAGAAACTTCATCACGAGGAGCAAGGTCTTTTAACTTGGGATGATAACGATCCATAAAGGCCTCACCATCCCGATTCACAAGAATCGCCCCTTCACCACGAACCGCTTCCGAAATAAGGAAGTTTGGAAAATCCCGATGATAGAGCGTTGTGGGATGAAACTGGACATATTCGGCATTGATGATGGAAAGTCCCGCTCGATAGGCCATGGCAATTCCATCACCTGTGGCCACAGCAGGATTAGAACTGTGTCGAAACACCTGCCCGGCTCCACCGGTGGCAAGAACGGTTAATGGAGCCAAGACCGGTTCCACTTCGCCGCTTTCCACATCCAACACATAGGCCCCAATGGCGCGATTTTCTCGATACCGATCCTGCTCATCCGTGCTGTGATGACAGGATGTGAGCAGATCAACCGCCATCTTTCCCGCTTCCATATGAACTCGGGGCAACTTTAGGGCTCGAGCCATGAGTCCATCATGAATCGCCTGACCAGACCGATCCATCCAATGATGAATGCGCCGCACCGAATGAGCCCCTTCTTGAGCTAAATCCGGATGTCCCGACTCATCCAAGGCAAATCGCACACGGCATTGATCAATGAGCACTGATTGAACAAGCTCTGGCCCCTTTTGAGAGAGTTCCTCCACAGCCCGCTGATAACCCAAACCCGCACCTGCGGAAAGGATGTCCTGAGCCAGCAGTGGCGCACTATCCTCAGGAGCCGGACCAACAATCCCTCCCTGAGCCAGTGCGGTATTGGTATCCCCAAAAGAGGAGGCCTTGGTCAAAACCAGAACCTCAAGTCCCTGTTCAGCCGCTGTAATGGCCGCACTGAGTCCTGCAATTCCTGAACCAAGTATGAGAACGTCAGGATCAGCCTTCATCCCGGTCCATCCGAAGGGAGAAATCAAATGCATCAACAGAATGGGTTAATGCCCCCACTGAGATGTAATCCACACCCACAGGACTGTAGGATTCCACGCGATCCAAATCCATGTTCCCAGAAGCTTCAAAAACCACGGATTTTCCTGCTCCCAAAGCCACAGCTTCGGCACACAGTTCCTCACTCATATTGTCCAACATAATGATATCCGCGCCGGCATCCATGGCCTGTTGCACCTCATCCAGATTCCGGGTTTCCACTTCCACACGGAATCGATCCCCCCATGCATCCCGAACCTTCTGGACGGCTGCGGCAATGGATCCGGCGGCATCGGCATGATTATCTTTAATCATCACCATATCATAGAGTCCCATACGATGGTTGGTTGCGCCACCCACAGCCACAGCATATTTGGAAAGAGTCCTGTAACCTGGCAAAGTTTTCCGTGTATCCAAAACCAGTGCATTTCCACTTTTTGCCGCTCGGGCATAGGAGGCAGAAGATGTGGCTATACCGGAAAGAAAAGAAAGGAAGTTAATGGCCGTGCGTTCCCCTTCTAAAATGGACACCACAGGCCCTTCTACAACGGCCACTTCATCCCCCGGAGAAAGGGGATCCCCATCCTCCACAAAAAACTCCACTTTTACATCAGGAGCAATGCGGCCATAGGTTTTTTCAAAATAAGGCCGACCAGCCAAAACCCCATGGTCCTTCGAATACAGGCGTGCTCGCCCCATTTCTTCACCAAATATGGCCCGGGAGGTGACATCGCCATCCGTCCCAAGATCTTCATCAAGTGCGAGAGTTAAGAGAGTATCAAATGCTTCCATAAGAGGATTATAGTTCGACCCTGCCCCTCTGGGGTACCCCGAGAAAAGGCAAGAAAACGCATGGGCAGGGAAATGAAGGAACTTTTATCATCCACTCACCCCTTCGCCTTCTCGGGATTGACCCCTGCGCCCTGAAAGTCCTAGTGTAGGGACATCCCCCCCTGGGAGCGCACGAGTGCAGAGCGACGAAAACGATGTGTTCGACGAAAGCGTTGATCCTTATGACCTCAGCATTGATTGTGAATATGACGACGGCATCTGCAAGGGCGATTCCGACGATGATTCCGATGACAATGAGGACTGGGATGACGACTGGGATGATGAATCCACCGTTTCCCTTACGGCTCAATCCGACGAGATGGCGGATTACGATGAGCTAGAGGACTAACGGACTGATGGCCGGGGATGGAAATCCCCGGCATTTTTTTAAGCTTCTGATCGGAAGATTTCTGTGGATCCATACCAGCGTTCTTCCAAGTTATAAAAAGCACGGCATTCTGAATCCATGATGCTCACCACAATGCTTCCGGCATCAATGATGCGCCAGGCACCATCCACCACCCGCTTGCTTCCGCTGCGAACATCATGCCCAACCTCTTCCATTTCCTTACGAGCTGCTGTAGCCATTCCCCGCATTTGGGTTTGACTCGATACTGTGCAAATCACAAGGTATTGAGCCCAGGAACAATCCTCACCCATTTCCAAAGCCACTGTATCTTGTGCGCCCCGCTCATCCAGCATTTTCGCCACATTCAAGGCATCATTCTTTAACGTATCGTCCATCAAAATCCTTTCCTAAGATGATGGTCACATCCACCGTTTGGTCGCGATCATCATTCACATCCACATGCACACGGTCACAGCGAACCACATCTGCCACCCGACGAGCCGCATCGGGGCTCCCTTTTCGATCCAGCACAACGGTATTGGAGTAGTCATCCCGATCCGCATTAGCAACAGAGGCGATTCGAAAACCAAAACTCTGATAAAGCTGCGCGGTACGCGATGCCAAGCCATTCACATTTGTGCCATTCAAGATTTCCACACGAACGGTGGCCAATCCCTCTGTATAATTGCCTGGTTGAGCTAAAGATTCACTGATCCGATGCACCGTATCCCGAATCAACTTCCCATCATAATAGGGAAAAAGAACTTCACGCCCACCTAGGATGCGTCGATTTCCCAGCACTCCTTGAAGAACCACTCGATCCACATCTACCCGGCCCAAAGCGGCTAAAAAAGAACTGAGACTTCGCGTATCCAGATCGGTGTTTATGCGCTTGGTCAGATGGGGGAAAACATCTTCCGAGCGCAGATATTTCACCCTCTCTCCAAAGGCACCTATGAGTGCTCGCATCACGCGATGCTCACGGTCTGTGCGCTCAACAGGAGCTTCACCCAGAGGTCTATACTCCAGATAAGAAAGGGCTTTTGCCCCATCCAAAAGAACTCCTCCTGGAGGAAAACGAAAAAGAGTCTCATCGATCTGTGTTTCAATGGCATTGGGAATAAACACTTCGATTCCACCCACCAGGTCAACCACGGCCTCAAAGTCCTGTGCCCCCATGCGTAAGGTGAAATCCACCGAACGGCCGAGAAGCCCGCCAATGGCCTCACTGTAGGGTGTCAAATCCTCCGGGTTGTATACCGTCTCCAAACGAGAAACACGATCAATCGAGGCAATGAGTGCACCGGTTTCCAGGGGGATGTCCACCAGAGCGGCTCCATCACTAACGGGATGATAAAACAAAACCTCGGTGCATAATGGCCGTTCCCCATCATCCACAACCAAGAGCATGGCAACAGCCTTCTCTCCCTTTAAGGCCTCAGAAAACACATCAATACGCAGGGTTAGAACACCCCACACCACCAATCCAGCCAGAATGATGGCGATGAGAGCCATGTACCAACCCGCATTTTCCCGCCGACCGGGCCGGCCTTTATCCGCGGCCATAAAGCCCCCTCTCTTGGATGTATTGGGCAACGTTCAAAGGAAGATAATCCTCCAAACCAGCACCAAGAGCAATCGCGTGACGGATTGCTGTAGACGAATGGGGCCATAGAGGATTTTTAAGGCGATGACAGGGAAAATCCACGGGCACATCCTGCTCCTCTTCACGACGAGCAAGGAGAATATCCACCTCCGTAAGGAGGTGGTCGACCTGATACCAATTCCGAAATCCTGGAGCCAAATCGTCACCAATCACCAAACCTGGCCGACCAGTAACCAGCCCTTCTTTCTTGAGCTGAAGGATGGTGTCAAAGGTATAGGAGAAACCACTTCGTTGGAGCTCTCCATCCCAAACCTGAGCCCAGGGATGATTCTCTAGAGCCAGTTCAAGCATGGCAACCCGGTCCATGTCCTGCGCCCCTCCAGCGAGAGTCTTATGCGGTGGGCAGGATGCCGGAATGAAGAGCACACAATCATAGCCGGCCTCATGCACGGCACGACCCAGGGCCAAATGTCCCAAGTGAACAGGGTTGTAGGATCCACCAAGGATCGCGGTTTTCACCGTTGAGCCGCCCCCTGTTCAACAAGGGTATTCACCAATTCATCCAGACCCTCCCGCAAATAAACGGAAATGCCAAGAACAGGTTCATTTGGGAACGCAGCTTTGAGGGCATCAAACTGAGACCCATCTTCATCCAGATCAGTCTTCGTTCCAATGATGATGCGTTTTTTATCTTTAAGAGCTGGATCAAATCGCAACAATTCCGACTCTAAAAGATGCACCGCATGGACCGGATCTTCCTCACCCAAATCGGTAAGATAGGCCAAATGGGACGCCCGTCCAACATGACGGAGAAACCGATGACCAAGACCAGCTCCTTCGGCGGCACCCTCAATCAGTCCAGGGATGTCGGCGATCACAACTTCTGCATCACCGCGGCGCAGAACGCCAAGATGAGGAATTTTCGTGGTAAAAGGATAGGCACCCACTTTGGATCGTGCCGCTGTGAGCGCATTCACAAGACTGGATTTTCCAGCACTTGGAAGGCCCACCAATCCAATATCAGCAATAAGCGAAAGCTCAAGGGAGATTTCCAGAGCTTGGCCTGGCTTCCCTTCCTGAGCATGAGTGGGTGCTTGATTTCGGGAAGATCGGAAATGCCAGTTCCCTAATCCACCTTTTCCCCCCTGAAGGCAGGTCCATTCTTCCCCTTCACGATTCTGTTGAAAATCATGAAGAACTTCGCCTGTTTCCACATTGCGAATAATGGTACCAGGGGGAACGGGAATGATGATGTCTTCACCATTTTTCCCGTGCATACGACGCCCTTTACCGTTTTCACCACGGCGGGCTTTATGAAGGGCTTTCACTCGCAAATGGGCCAAGGTGGCAAGATTGCGTCGAGTGATAAAAATCACATCACCGCCATCACCGCCATCACCACCATCGGGGCCACCACGAGGAACATATTTTTCTCTACGAAAAGAGGCACTGCCAGATCCGCCGTCGCCGGATCGGACCTCAAATCGGGTCTCGTCGACGAAGGCGGACATATAATGTCAGCTCTCGGTGACGATGGAAACCCGTTTTTTTCCCTTCTTGAAGTGGAAAAGAACGTGTCCAGCAGCCTTAGCAAAAAGGGTATCATCCTTTCCGCGTCCAACATTGTCTCCAGGGTGGATTTTCGTACCGCGCTGACGCACCAGGATCTCACCGGCTTTCACCAGCTGACCGCCAAAGCGCTTCACACCCAGTCGCTGGGCATTAGAATCGCGACCGTTCTTTGACGAACCGCCGCCTTTTTTATGAGCCATGGTATTTCTCCTCTATGCTCACCGATATGGAGCCCGGATATTCGGATTCAACATCGGCCAGGGCTTGCAACAGGGTCTCACTGACCCCGCGCCACCACTCAATCGCGTCTTCGGGACGCCGCAAAATCTCCAAAGAGAGGTTCCCAGGAGAGGGCGTGTTTCCGTCGACTGTCCATCCCGTACCAGATGCCGCCATTCGGGCAACGGTCCGGGCCATCAGGGTCACTGCAGCACAGGCGGAACGATGGGCCAAGGCCTCTTCGTTTAAGCCCTGGTGACGTCGCCAAAACCCCTTTATCCGGGGAATCTTGGGAGTCGCATGTCCGGAGAAGTCCATACGCTCAATGGCGCCGTCTTCATCCAAAACCAGGGCGATTTCCACCATAAACAGTCCTAGCCGGTGATTTCGTTCACCTTGATCAGGGTGTACTGCTGCCGATGTCCCTGGGTCCGATGGTAACCTTTGCGTCGTTTGAACTTCAGGACATTCACCTTTGTTCCTTTGACACTTTCGCCCACAGTCGCCTTGATTTTAGCGCCGTCGACGTAGGGGGTACCGATTTTGGGGGAATCTTCCCCGGAGAGCATCAGCACTTTGTCGAATTCCACCGTGCTACCGGCTTCTTCGCCAAGAAGGTCAACCTTAATGAGGCTGCCCTTCTCTACTTTGTACTGCTTGCCCTTGATCTCAACCAGAGCGTACATCGTAATTCGGTCCTCTGTAGTAAAATATGGCTTCATCCCCTTGCTAGCAAGGAGAGGAACGCACCGGCCATGTATAGCACCCGAGGGGGCTATGGGTCAAGCTCCCTTGTCCTACATCGCCTCAACGTAGGGGATGTTCAACAAGGAAAAACCGCTTTTCAATGTGCTCAGAACGGCATGAGCAAGAGCCATTCGACTGGCTGCCAAATTGACATCATCCGCAACAGCAATGGGCACATCGTGATAGTAACGACTAAAGTCCTTGGCAATCTCATAAAGGCCTGTGGCCAAGATTGACGGATCCAATTTCTCGGCAGCACGCGCCACCAAATCTGGGAATTCAGAAAGTCGCCGTCCCAAA
Organism: Spirochaetales bacterium; assembly: GCA_022360655.1. Taxonomy (GTDB): domain Bacteria; phylum Spirochaetota; class Spirochaetia; order DSM-2461; family DSM-2461; genus UBA2779. Next base: position 12,022 of record JAKSCK010000050.1, read on the forward strand.
TCCCATTCATCATCCCGAACCAAGAGCGCCGCGTTGGCCACTCCATCCATTTGGGCTGCTTTAGCCGTAAGCCCGGTGATGCGGGCCACCATGTACTGAAGATAGGGTCCTGTGTTTCCCGTAAAGGACAGGGATTCTTGGGGATTAAAAATCATGTCCTTGCTGGGTGAGACCTGAAGAAGGAAGTAATGAAGTGCCGCCACAGCAATTTTTTCGGCTGTCATCTTGGCATCGGTGATCACCTCATCGCGCCCCTTTTCCTTCATTTCTGCTAAGGAAAGAGCTGCTAATTCATCAATCAGGTCATCCGCATCAACAACGGTTCCCTCACGGGATTTCATCTTGCCTTCAGGCAGGTTCACCATTCCATAAGAGAGATGGCGCAACCGTTCTGCCCATTGAAAGCCAAGTTTCTTGAGTGCATGAAACAGAACCTTGAAGTGATATTCCTGCTCGCTCCCCACCACATAAATCAGTTGATCAAAGGGCCATTCATCGTGGCGGCTGATGGCTGTTCCAAGATCTTGTGTCATGTAGACGGATGTTCCATCAGAGCGCAACAGCACCTTGGTGTCTAAACCGATATCGCTCATGTCCATGCGCACAGAGCCATCTTCATGGGTGTAGAACACCCCTTTTTCTAGGCCTTCTAAAACCTTGTCTTTACCAAGAAGATAGGTTTCGCTTTCTCGGTATATGCGGTCAAAACTCACCCCAGTTCGTTCATAGGTGGTTTGAATGCCTGAAAGGGCCCAACCATTCATCATCTTCCACAAGGCTCGAACATCTTCATCTCCATTCTCCCAGTCTTGGAGCATGGTTTGAGCCATCGATTCGGCATTTTTGTCTTCTTTGGCCCATTGGGCAAATTTGACGTACAGATCGCCGACATAGCGGTCACTTTTCACACCCAGAGATTCTGGTGTTTCCCCTTCACCAAATTTTTGATAGGCCAACATGGATTTGCAGATGTGCACACCCCGGTCATTCACCAAATTCACTTTCTGCACCTCGGCCCCCCGAGCTGCAAGAATTCTGGCACAACTTTCTCCTAGGATATCATTCCGCAAATGTCCAAGATGAAGAGGTTTATTTGTGTTGGGGCTGGAGAACTCCACCATCACTTTTCTCCCAGCCAACTCATCACCACAGCCCCATTGATCGCCAGCCTTCTCAATGGCCTTGAGCACAACATCCAATGCCGCGGCTCGATCAATGCGAACATTCACATACGGACCTGCGGCATTAGCCTCATCGCCAAGAATCGCAGCCACTTGAGTTGCAATCTGCGGTGGCCCCATGCGCAAATCTTTTGCATAAGGAAAGAGAGGAAAGGACAAGTCGCCCATATCGCTCTTAGGAGGTTTTCCCACGCTCATACGGGAAGCAAAACCCGATGCATCCACACCCTTCTCGGCGGCAATCGATTTGAGGGCACCGAGCACGCGGTCACTCCACTGTTCCTTGAAATCATTCATACAAATCTCTCCTGCGGGGACCAGAAGCCGAGGGATGAGGCGTGGGTCCTGGATCAATGGGATCATTCGACCATAGAAGGGAGGAAGGGGTCAAGGAAGGGCGCGTTTATCCTCTAAATCCATGATGTCTGCAATGATTCCAGCACTTCGATCCACCACATTTCGCGCATCCTGTAAACTGATTCGAAAAGCATCATGCCCTTTCCCACCAATCTCGCTCATGTTGGAAAGGGTGTCATAAGCTCCCCCTTGGCCATCCAGGATTCCCCGCAAAAGGCGAGACATCGCTTTGAGATCCTCAATAATGGGAACAATCATATTCTGTGCTTCTCTATCCATTCGGGCCACCAAATCCCGAATGGCCAATCCCTTGGATTCCCCAGAAGATGCTGTGCGCTGCAGTTCAGTCATACGAGCTCCAAATTCTCCATCAGGACGCAGACGAACCTCAAAGGCCCGCACCTTATCTGGACATTTCATGAAGCGCCCAAAAACCCGATCGTACTCCTGCCGGTTGTCCTTCTTGTAGAATTTTCCATCAATCATCACAAGGTTGAGTGCGTGGTACAAGCGTCCTGGAAAGACATCCAAGAAGAGAACTCGAACAGCGGCAAAGCTTAGGGCATGACGAGGAAAAAGTTCACCAGGAAAATCCTCATGACGATAATTGGGAACCGAAAGAACCCGCTCCTTTCCCCAAAGGACAATGAGCGAACGTTCCATTTCTTCCATCTTTTTCCGATCCGACCACAGACGATAACGCCGGGCCAGACGTTCTTCCCAGAATTTTTGATAGATTCGAAACCAATCTCCTCCCCCACTCTGAGGAGAGGGCAGATACTGAATGTCCTCAGATAAAGCTTTGAGCAATGGCCCCCAAGGAATTCGGGCGTTCAACGTTCTCACCACACCCAAGGCTGTGGATGCCCTCTCCATTCTATCCTTGATTTCAGCCTCAAGATGCTGATTGTCTGGGGGAATGCTGTCCTGAATATCGTAGAGAAACAAACCTTCCAGAAAGGTGGCAGAAGGGGGGTGACGAAAACCACGCAGAAGATTTCCCAAGTCCATTAAAGGATCACGAACCATGCGCAATGAGGCGGCCCCAGCTCCATCTTTACCAGGAGGAAAGGCATCCAAAATTTTCTTAAAAGGAAAACGAGCCAAGGCACCCATTTGACTGAGAACCTCAGTATGTCCGCTCATCATACGACGCCGGTCCTCCGGAATCCCATTGAGCGCCTGCTCCATCAACTCATCCATTTCTCGGCGAATCTCCAAGGGCACCGCACTGGGCTTTGCTTGAGAAAGCACTTCTGGATCAATGCCCTCATCCAGCTGCCGATGAACCTCTTCTAACTCCAGTTCTCCAAGAAGCGCATAGAACATTGCCTTATCACCCTCAAGAACGCGAAGGAGAGGTTTTTGAAAAATGGCCATAGCGACCTGAAGACGATTCACCTGTTGATGAAGCTCACCACTCACCAAACGGCGACGAAAATCCACCATACCCGAAGTTGATCGCTCCACAGAACGTTGCAAGCGCTGCACCAGAAATGCCCCAGTGACCACTTGTCGCCCCCGTCCTGTAAAGAAACCAATGAGAAGGATTCTCAACCGGGCAAAGAGCGAGAGCTCATGAAATTCACGCTCCAAGAGAACGGGCTCTTGGGATTCCGCATCATCAAGACGCAGGGGCTCCATCTGAGCCTCCTGCTCCCCTTCAATCCGACGCAACATGGCTCGTCGTTCTGCATCGGAGAGTTCTTTGGTTAAGCGGTCAAATACCGACTCCATGCCCTAAGAATAGCGATTTTCCTTCATTGCGTCGAAGGAAGAATGCTCAGAGGAGAGGAAAGAATCAAAATGACCATGAAAGCGGGGGTGCCCCGCTTTCATGGTCGATCTAAAAAGCTTGCAAACTACGATCGCAAATCAAACCCTGCAGTTCTTGGAAGAGCTTGGGCTCCCGATTCCCCCGTTCGAAGATATCGAATCCCCTTTGTGGCAGCTACAGCAGCACTCGTGGTGGTGGTGTAGGGGATTTTCCCAGAAACTGCCTCGGTTCGAATATCTTCTTCCCCCATCTGAGCATAACGCCCACTCGGAGTATTGATGAGCAATTGGATTCGGCCAGAGCGCATGTGATCCACCACATGAGGATGCCCCTCATGCACCTTGAGAACCACTTCCGCAAAAATACCCTTTTCAAAAAGGAACTGGGCGGTTCCTCTGGTGGCACAGACCTCAAAGCCCAAATCCGCCAATTCTTTCACAACAGGATAAATGGTTTCCCGGTCCCGACGGTTCACAGAGACAAAGACTCGCCCCTGGGCTGGCAGGGGGGCATTGGCTGCGGCTTGTGCCTTCGCAAAGGCTTCCCCAAAGCTGGCACCAATGCCCATCACCTCTCCAGTGGAACGCATCTCCGGTCCCAGCACAGGATCCAATCCAGCAAAGCGATCAAAGGAAAAAACGGCCTCTTTTACAGCCCATCCTGTAAGACAGGAGCCTTCCCCAAAACCAGATTCATCCACTAAGCCTTGCGTTTTCAGATCCGTTCCTTCCCATACGGCAACGGCAGCAGAAATTAAATCCACACCAGAAGCCTTGCTCAAAAACGGCACCGTTCGTGAAGCCCGAGGATTCACTTCAATGATGTACAATTTCTCATTCTTCACCGCAAACTGGACATTGAGGAATCCGGAAACCTGGAACTCCTTTACCATAGCCTTGGCGGCCTCCCGCATGGACTGCAGAATTTCTGGAGTGGATTTGTAGGGAGGGAATACGGCGGCAGAGTCGCCAGAATGGATTCCTGCGGCCTCAATATGCTGAAGTATTCCTCCCACATAGAGGTTCTTTCCATCGGCAATGCCATCCAAATCATATTCGTAGGCATCTTCTAAGAACTCATCCACCAACACAGGGCTTTCCGGTGTTGCTGGTATGCCCTGTGCTAAGAACTCTTCTAGTTCCTCCTCTCCATAGGCAATGGTCATGCTTCTCCCACCAAGAACAAAAGATGGACGGAGGAGCACTGGAAATCCAATTTCCCGGGCCATTTTCACCACATCCTGACGGCTGGTGGCACTGAGATTCCGGGGCTGACAAAGCCCCATCCGCTCTACGGCTTCTGCAAACAATCGCCGGTCCTCTGTCCGTCGAATCTGTTCCACAGGGGTTCCAATGATTTGAGCACCGGCCTCCTCTAAGGCTTCTGCCATAGAAAGAGGTGTTTGACCACCAAGCTGAACGGCCACGCGCTGAGAACCCTCTTTCTTCAGTACATCTTTGACATGTTCTGCTGTGAGGGGTTCCATATAGAGACGGGTGGAGGTGTTGTAATCCGTAGAAACTGTTTCTGGATTGCTGTTCACCATGATGGTTTCTCGACCTGCTTTTTGCCAGGCCAAGGATGCCAGGGTGCAGCCTGTATCAAACTCCAAGCCCTGCCCAATGCGGTTTGGCCCTGAGGCCACAATCACCACAGCATCTTTCCCCAAACCGTCCTGCTCATCATCTTCTCCCCAGGTGGAGTAGAAATAGGGCGTGGTGGCTTCCAACTCACCGGCACAGGTGTCCACAATGCGATACCCAGGAGCTAAACCCTTTTCTTGACGAAGCCTAGCCACGGCATCCACACCAGCTCCACTCAGGGCCGCAATTCGCTGATCGGATAAACCAAAACGCTTGGCCTCAATGTACAGAGTGGCATTCAAGGTTCCACCTGAGGCCGATAAGCGATGCTCGAGTTCTGCAAGAAGAGCGAGTTGGTGAAGAAACCAGGGATGAAAGCCACTTTGACTGGCAAGAGCAGGAACACATCCTCGTCCCTGGCGTTTAATGGCGGTGAAGGCGGCTTGCAGACGACGGGGATGAGCACTGGAGAGTATATGCTCTTCTTCAGTCTCTCCCACGCGAAGCTCTTCAAGACCATCTAAGCCGATTTCATTGGCTCGAATGGCTTTGTTCAGTGCTTCGATGCAGGTCCTCCCCAGGGCAAGAGATTCCCCCACCGACTTCATCTGGGTCCCTAAGGCCCCATAGGCTGAGGGGAATTTTTCCGTTTCAAAGCGAGGAACTTTTACCGCACAGTAATCCAGAGCGGGCTCAAAGGCCAGTGCGGTTTCACCAGTGATTTCATTGGTGACCTCATCCAAGGTATAGCCTACGGCCAATTTGGCTGATCCCCGAGCAATGGGAAATCCTGTGGCCTTGGATGCCAGAGCTGAGGATCGTGAAACCCGAGGGTTCATTTCAATGACCACCATGCGTCCGGTTTCAGGCTGAAGGGCAAATTGAACATTCGACCCACCACAGTCCACGCCAACCGCCCGAAGAATATCAATGGCAGCTGTGCGCATTCGTTGATATTCCTGGTCTGAAAGCGTTTGGGCTGGAGCAATGGTGATGCTGTCTCCCGTATGGGTTCCCATGGGGTCTATGTTCTCAATGGAACACACCACCACCGCATTGTCTGAGGCATCCCGCATCACCTCAAGCTCAAACTCCTTCCAGCCAATGAGGGACTCTTCCACAAGAGCTTCACCCACGGGGCTTTCTCGCAAGGCCTTTTCCACAAGCCCATCAAATTCTTCTGCGTTTTGTGCAATGGAGCCACCCATTCCTCCCAAGGTGTAACTGGGACGAATGATCATGGGAAAGCCTGTTTCCTTGGCCATGGCCTGGGCCGCAGCCAAACTCCGACAGCAAGCAGAGCGTGGGGATTCTAAACCTAAGGATGCCACCACTTCCTTAAATGCAGCCCGGTCCTCTGCTTTTTGAATGGACTCCACCTTGGCCCCAATCACTTCAACACCATGGCGTTGAAGAATGCCTTTCTCCATCAGTTCCAAGGTCAGATTTAAAGCCGTCTGCCCTCCCATGGTGGAAAGAAGCGCATCGGGACGTTCAGCTGCAATCACTGTTTCAACGTACTCAGGAGAAAGGGGTTCCACATAGGTGGCATCCGCCAAACCTGGGGTGGTCATGACTGTAGCAGGATTGGGGTTCACAAGAACAACCCGATAGCCTTCCTCTTCGAGGGCCCGGACAGCCTGCGTGCCGGAATAATCAAATTCACAGGCTTGTCCAATCACAATCGGGCCAGATCCAATGATCATGATGGTGTTCAAATCTTTACGCGCTGGCATGAGGGCCCTCCTTCAAAGTGCTCAAGAAAGCATCAAAAATCCATTCGGAATCCGCCGGGCCAGGAGCCGCTTCAGGATGGTGTTGAACACAAAGAAGGCAATTTTTTTTATCTTCAAGTCCCTCAATGCTTCCGTCATTGGCATTGCGGAAACGCACCGTCATTCCCTCTGGCAATGTGGATTCATCCACAGCAAAACCGTGGTTTTGACTGGTGACAAACACCCGGCCTGTCTTTTCATCCCGAACAGGATGATTCACGCCATGATGCCCAAACCGCATTTTGATGGTTTTTGCCCCAGCAGCCCGTGCCAGGATTTGATGACCAAGACAGATTCCCCACAGCGGCAATCTTCCAAGCAATTCTTCGGCTAAAGCCGGTTGCGCATCTAAGGCACCAGGATCTCCAGGACCATTGGAGAAGAGAAGAGCATCGGGCGCCAACTCCCGGACTCGCTGTCCACTGGTGCGCGGGGGAAGGACGGTAATCTTACACCCCCGACGCTCCAAACACCGAAGAATGTTAGCTTTTGCCCCACAGTCCAACAAGGCCACATGGGGATGTCCTTCAGGCTGAAGCACCCTCTCCTGGGAGGATCCTGAATCATCCGCCAGGTTCAAACCACCCATCTCTGGCATTGTCGCAAGATAACGAGTTGCTGCTTGCTTCAAATCCTCCAGCTTTTCACCAGGTGCTAAAGCGACAATCACACCATTGCAGCTGCCTTGATTCCGAATTTTGAGGGTGAGAGCGCGGGTATCCACACCGCTGATTCCACATACCCCTTGAGCCTTCATGTACTCAGGCAGACTGATTCGTCCCTGAGGAACAGGACCATCATGAACCGCTCGAACCACAAGGCCTCGAGCCGCCATCACTGGTCCTTCTGGGTTTGACCCCTCATCCCATCGAGAATCACAGCCGTAGTTCCCAATATGCGGGGCCGTCATGGTCACAATTTGCCCTGCATAAGAGGGGTCTGTGAGGATTTCATGATATCCGGTCATGCCCGTGTTGAAGATCACTTCGCCATCAAATGACATCGAAGTGCCGGTCAGTTCTCCCATCTGGGGCGGTTGAGCGCCAAAAGCCATCCCTGGCCAAACGCTTCCGTCGTCGAGTATGAGGAATGCAGACAGATCCATGAGTCCAAAGCATGCATAGATATTCTCAATTATTCAATATTTATACAGATATTTTTTTAGAATATTTGATTATCTCGGTAAATATTGGACTAGAAAGACTCAAGAAGGAACAGCACAACACAGCGCTGGAAAACATTTTGTATATTTATACATCTTTTATGCAAGGGAAATAGATCCCCCTCCCCGCAAAGACGAGAATCCATCATCACAAAGAGGCTTCAATAGACTCGAAAGCCCTCAATGCCCTTTCACTCTCATCACCGGAAAACAAAAAGTTTCCAAGGCTAAAGACGCCATTCCAGAAGGCTCAAAAAAAACCGACCACATTGGTCGGTTGATAGTCCCTAGGGGAATCGAACCCCTATTTGAAGAATGAGAATCTCCTGTCCTAGCCGTTAGACGAAGGGACCATCATGAACGATTGTTTCATCATGAAGTGACTTCCCGGGGAGGACTCGAACCCCCAAAGGCAGAACCAGAATCTGCAGTGTTGCCAATTACACTACCGGGAAATATTTGTTTCAGAATCGCCTTGGCGAATCCGAGATGTAATGTACCGAATGGGATGGAATGCGTCAAGCAGGCTTAGAAAAAAACTTTCGTGGAATTTTTCGGATGCACAACCGTTGGGAATGATGTGTCAAACCGACTATCCACAAACTCCTGACAGGGTGTTCCTCACCAACTTCTTCACCATGGTGCACACCATACAATCCTTGTGAACAGATAAAAAAACCGCGGAAAACTCCGCGGTCGTTCGAGAAAGGGCTCCTCTCCATTTTTCAAAAAGAAGCCCTCTATCCTTACATTTTTTCGTCTTGGTACTGAATCAGAGTGGTCACCTCCACACCAGGAAGCTTTTCTTGGTAATTCAGGAAAGGCAGGCCAATCACACCAAAAACTTTTTTCACCGTGGCTCCACCCTGCTCCAGAATGGACTTGGCCGCATTCAAAGTTCCACCGGTGGCAATCAAATCATCAATCAATAGAACATCTTTTCCCGCAGGAACATCAGTTTTGTGAATTTCAACCGCTGCGGCTCCATATTCCAGATTGTAATCCTGCCTGTAGGTTTCCCCTGGCAACTTACCGGCTTTACGCACCAGAATCAGGGGGATTCCCAAACGATCAGCCAATGGTGCAGCAAAAATAAAACCTCGGGACTCAATACCGGCAACAGCACCGATGTTTTGGTCTTTGTAGATGTCCACCATTCGATCAATGCAATGCCGGAAGGCTTCTGGATTGGTCAGGATGCTGGTGATATCAAAGAAGAGGATTCCTTCTTTTGGATAGTTCGGAACTTTGCGGATGGCATCATCGAGATTGAAGTCTTGGGCCATGGTTATCTCCTCGGAGTCATATGTCCTCGCAGGGAACAATCCACGATACCCATCGCTGGAGAGAGGGTCAATCGCCCTCCCCCCAATATTCCTTAGGGATAGGCGCGACGAAAGCCACTCACCCGAGCTCGAGCATTCAAATTCCACTCTGAACGCTCCCCTGCCATGATTTGATGATAACCCAATGCCGCAATCATCGCACCATTATCCGTGCACAGGGCCATGGATGGAAAATAGGATTCCAAATCAGGGTCTTCACTGATGACCTTGCGGAGATAACGATTTGCCGAAACTCCACCACCCGCCACCACAGTATGAATTCCCGTATCGGCTGCGGCCTTCTTCACCTTCTTCACCAGCATATCAATGGCGGCCTTACGGAAAGATGCGGCAATGTTTTCTAAACTGGCTTCTTTTCCCTCTTGGCGAAACTGCTCCAACTGATTCACAGCGGCCGTTTTGAGCCCAGAATAGGAAACATCATAGATATGGTTTCCCTTGTGCAAACGGGGTTGAGGGAAGCGGAAGGCCGAATCATCCCCTTGTTCCGCTAATTTATCTAGGGCGACCCCTCCGGGGTAACCCATGTCATAGAATTTGGCCACTTTATCAAAGGCCTCACCACAGGCATCATCAATGGTGGTGCCCATCACCGTCACCTCATGTAGAGAATCCACTCGGCATAAAATGGTGTGTCCACCTGAAACAATGAGGCCAAGGTAAGGATAGGCAATATCATACTCCAAGCGTGGTGCATGAAGATGGGCCATCATGTGGTCCACGCCCACCCAGGGCTTTCCTGCCGACCAGGCCAAGCCCTTTCCATAGGAAAGACCCACCAGAAGAGAGCCAATGAGCCCTGGCCGACAGGTGACGGCAATGGCATCCACCCCCTCTTCCAGACTCACTCCAGCCGTGTCCAAAGCCTGCTGAGTGACTTCCTCAATCCATTCCACATGAAGACGCGAGGCGATTTCCGGAACCACTCCATTCCAGGGAGCATGGCGCTCCACCTGGGTGGCTACTATGTTGGACAGTATCGTTTTGCCATCGGCCACAACGGCCACAGAGCATTCATCACAACTGGTTTCGATGCCGAGTACGTTCATACCAAACTAATATAGAGGAAAGCGGAAAGGCATGGAACCGCCGCCCCAGTTGCTGGGGCGGTGGTCAATCAAAAAACATCATGAATGAGAAACTAGCCGTAAAGATAATCCCGAATCGGAGCGGCTTCATTGCGCAACTTTTTCAAAGCTCTCATTTCAATCTGACGCACGGTTTCTGGAGAAATCCCCATTTTTTCGCCAATGGTTTTCAGGGTTTGCTTCTTCCCCCCATCAAAGGCAAAGCGGTACATCAAAATCTCTTTTTCCCGTTCTCTCAGCACATCCAAGAATCGCCTTGTGTCTTCCTGAATGCTCTTGCGTTCCAATTCAAAGGAGGGACTGTAGGAATGATCTTCCAGTACATCCAACAAGGTTCCACTGTTGGCATTGATTTCCAGATCCAAGGAAACGGTGGAACTGGCCATGTCCAGAATGGATGTCACCTCAGCCTCCCGCATGCCGGAAAACACAGAAAGTTCCTCAACACTGGGCTGTCGGAAGTATTCTTGAGCAAACTCTTCCGAAATCTTTTGCAGACGTTTGAGGGCTTCCTCTTTGCGATGAGGGAGACGAATGGCTCGTTTTTTGTTGGTGATGGCTCGACTGATGGACTGTTTAATCCACCAAGAGGCATAGGTGCTAAAACGAACCTGTTTCCTATGGTCGTACTTTTCTGCCGCTTTAATCAGCCCAAGATTTCCTTCTTGAATGAGATCCATGAGACCCATTTCGGGGCTGACATAGGCCTTAGCGATCTTCACGACGAGTCGAAGATTGGCATTAATGAGCTCGTCGAGAGCCGTTTTCTCTCCCCCCTCAATCCGCTTTGAAAGATCCAGTTCTTGTTCAAAGTTCAGCAGGGTGTAGCGGCTGATCTCTTCCAGGTAAGCGTGGAGGGCCAAGTCTGCGTCATCGTATGTCGTCTTCTTCATAGTCATCTCGCCGCTTAATAAGCACAGACCATGCCAAAAGACTTTGCAAACATTAATTATTTTTTATTTACTTATTTTGTAAATAATTATTTGTTTTTACTTTAGAACGACCCCTTCGGGGTGTGGTTCAATGTCTACTTTTTCATACGCCAGAATGGTGATTTCATCAAAGGAATTTGACATCTGTCGACTTAGGCTGACCAAAAAAAGAATGGAACACACCTAGCCTGTGATGTCCACATGGGCCGTATACGCAGGCGTTGAGAGCTGATTGTACATCATATCGGCGATGCCAAGATTGGCGGTACGGCTCATGGACTTCGCATATTCTCCATACAGTTCGTCCTCAAAGAGCTTTTCGCCGGAGTTCTTTGGTATCAATCCTCCCTCATCTGCTAAGGTATCACGCATCGAGTCCAACATCATCTTTACAAACAAAGATTCAAATTCTTGACACACTTCACGGAGGGATTCCTGATCTTGCGAGGCCGCACGAAGAGACAGATTTTGGACAGACTGCAGCGATTGCTGCTGGGCTAAGGCGGCCTGTGGTGCCGCTATGGGATTCATCATACAGGGCTCCTACTAGCTTCTTTTCAGTCCGTTGGCAATGCCAAGCATGGAATCAGAGGTTTGTATGGCTTTGGAATTCAATTCATAGGCCCGTTGAGCCACAATCATTCCCACCATCTCCTTCACCACCGACACATTGGAATTTTCTAAAAACTTGTGATGAAGTGATCCCATACCTTCACGGCCAGGTTGACCGCGTTGCGCTGTTCCTGAGGCGCCCGTTTCCAAAAACAGATTTTCACCGTCGGCCTGCAAGCCTGCGGCATTGGCAAAACGATACAAATCAATCTGTGCCACATCCACGGCCTCATCGGAACCAGGAATTTTAACTGTGACCCGTCCCTGCTGACTCACATTGAGACTGTCAGGAATGAATCCCTCAGGAAGAACCACTTCCGGCATGAGACGATAGCCTCCAGATGTGACAAACTGTCCCTGAGAATCAATTTTAAAAGATCCATCTCTGGTGTAAGCCATGGTTCCATCCGCTCGGAGTATGCGGAAAAAACCCTCACCCATCACGGCCATATCCCCAATGGCATCAGTTTGTTTCAAACTCCCCTGGCCAAACAGACGCTGGGAAGCTCCAACCCGCACACCATGTCCCACTTGAATTCCAGTGGGGGTAACGGTCCGCTCGGTGGCCGGTGTTCCTGCAATCCGGGAATTGAGATAAATCAAATCCTCAAAATCGGCCCGAACCTGCTTGTATCCATTGGTGTTCACATTGGAAAGATTGTTGGAAATGGTATCAATGTTAAATTGCTGGCCATGCATTCCAGTGGCCGCGGTCCATAAGGATCGCATCATACTCTACCCCCTAGTACTTTCCGGCCTGATTGATGAGCCGGTTCAGCATGGAATCATGGGCACTCACGGCTTTTTGATTGGCCTCATACGCCCGGTTGACTTGAATCATATTCACCATTTCGGTGATGGGGTTCACATTGGAACCTTCTAAAAACCCCTGATGGATGCTAGGACGTTGGGTTCCTTGAAGTGATTGCGCATCACCACTGTGTTCCGTGGCCTGCCATAAACTCCCACCTTGTTTTTGCAGAAAGCGGTCACGGGGGAAATTCACCACTTTGATGGTTCCCATCAACTGAGCATCTTCCCCATCAGCGTTTTGCCAAACCCGCCCCAGTTTATCCACAACAGTGGTGTGATCAGGATTGAGACGAATCAGTCCCTCATCTCCCATCACAGGAAGACCTTCTTTGGTTTCCAAGATTCCTTCTTTCCCCAACCAGAAGGAACCATTGCGGGTGTACCGTAGTCCCCGAGGTGTCTCAACCTCAAAGAAGCCTTCAGAATCCAGTGCCATATCAAAGGTGTTTTCGGTCACTTTGAGAGAACCTTGCTCAAAAACCGTGAAGGATTCGTTGTACTCCACTCCGGTTCCCAACTTTCCCACCACTGGAGCTGTATCCACGCTCCCTAAAGGAAAACGGTACATACCATTGTCCTCAAAGCGATGAATCAGCAATTCAGGAAAGGCTTTCTGGACCGATGTATCCCGCTTATATCCATTGAGATCAACATTGGCCAAGTTATTGGACAAGGCATCGAGTCGATGTTCCTGGGCCCGCATTCCACTGGCCGAGGTGTACAAACCCCGAATCATATTCCCTCCCGGAACAGCACAAAGCCATTCCATACCCCCATGATCGGCAGTTAAAAGGGGGAATTAAGCCCTTTCATGGGAAGCGGGTGCGGATTTGAAAAGTCATTATGACGATGCAAACCCCTCTTGTTATACTCATAGCCATCATGAATGAACTTCCTCTGTACTGGACAAAGCCCAACCTCACCCATTGTGAATGCCAACTGTTGAGTGATGAGTATGTGGAACATGAGGGACAGCCTTATCGCCGCATCCTTTTAGATATGGACCCTTTTTTTCCTGGGGGAGGAGGTCAGATTCCCGATGAGGGTTGGGTGAATCATCGTGAGGCCTGGCCAGATGAACAGACTCCCCGCCAAATATGGGTAAAGGGGGAAGCTCCTTTAGAAGCTTCAGACAGCACAGTACACTGGGAAGTGAATGCGACACGACGCTGGAAATCCCGGCAGCGTCACACCGCTCAACACATGCTTTCTGCGGCACTTGCAAAGGAAAATCGCACCACCCGTTCTGTGGGCATGGAGAATGATGTTTTTTCCATTGAAACAGAAGGGGATGATGTCACAGAAGAATTGGCCTCCCGCCTGATTCTTGTTTTTCAACAATGGGTACGAGAGCAGCATCCCATCAAGGCAAGCAAGCTCCCCCCCCATCAAGTGGGAGAATTGCGTCGTCCTTTGAGTCAAAAGTCCCTAAAGAACAACCATGTTCGCATCATTGATATTCAGGGAATTGACCGTGTGGGTTGTGGCGGTATTCATCTCAACCACACCGGAGAAGCCGGAGTTCTTCTTTTTCTGGGAACAGAGAAAATTCGTGGACGATGCCGGAGCCGATGGATGGTGGGAATGGCGGCAGAGGAACGCTGTCAAACACTCAACAACCAATCTCGAGCCATTGGCACCCTTCTGTCCCAGCCACCAGAAAACCTCTTGAATCGCATCCAGGAGCTTTTAGAAGAGAGAAAAAAACTTAACTTTGCTGCAAAGGAATCCTCACGCCTTGCGGGAAGGCTCCAAGCCTCCCTCCTTCTTTCATCACTTCATACGCAACCCATAGCGTCGATCCAGGGTGGAATAATGGCCCTGGACTCCGCAATGGAACAATTACTCCATTCCCAACTCCCACTTATCATCCTCCTTGGTGAGCAAGATGCCCATGGATTCCTGCCCTGGGTGATGCATTGCCAAGACTCGGGGGTGTATCAGGATTTTCGTCAAAACTGGCTTCTTTTGAATCAAGGTGTTGGTGGAGGAAAACCGCCTCGATATCAGGGAAGAATTCGGGGAGAGCCTGTAAAACTTCTCCAAAAACTCCAAGATTGGTGGAAAAGATACTCGGATGTCCCCTCATCACCTCTCTTCTGAACATGAGGCAAACTATACTAAAAAAAATCTCTTTTTTGAGAGTGATGACTTTTGTGATTCATGGCTTCTTGCAAAATCCTTTTGGCTTTCTGTTTGTGGTTTGAGTGGGAAAGATTCATCGGACATCAATGCTAAGTTTAACCATGGATGATTTATGATTGAGTCACAAACCAGAGGGTCAACTGATCACCATCCGAAAAGGATTTGACTGGTTTATAGAGAAGAAAAGAACACGATCGTTTGTCATCAAATTTGATTTGCTCAATAAAGGCAAAAGCTGTTTTTGGAGGATATTGAATGAACAAGTTGTGGCCTCCTTTGGTTGCCGCCCTCGTGGGAACCCTACTCTTTGTTGGTTTTATGGCCATGGATTCCTATCGCACCTTGGATAGTCGCCTTTATGACTTGATGCTCCGGCTCAAACCCGCCATAGAAGAAGATGAGAGTATTCTGCTATTGGAGGTGGATGATCGCACCATCAGTGAAGTCAACATGTATCCAATTGGACGAGATATTTTTGCCGATGGCCTGGTCCTCTTAGCGGAATTTGAACCGGCATGGACCATGCTCGATGTGGAGTTTGTCGACAGAAGTCCTTCTGGAATCAATCTTGATTATTTGGAAAATACCATTCCCCGGGCCATTGATTCATCAATAGCAGATTTGATGGACTACAACCAACAGCTCTTAGAAGGCGTTCTCCAGGGATCCATCGCCAGCGATGAGGCCAGAAACTATGGAGAACAACTCCAATTGTTAGCCAATGATGAGTCGCAACATCTCCAAGATGTGGTGAATGGAGTGGCTCGGGACAAAGACGAATATCTTGCCCAAGCCATTGCCTACCTTGGCCATGTGACGGCCACCCTCAATATGACGGATGCCATGGATGCCACAGTCTCTCCTGAATTGCGCCAATTTGTGGCCCAAAATCGCAGCATCAATGAATCCCTTCAATTTCAAGAAAACCCCTTTCCCAATGCTTTGGACATCCTCCCCTCCATTGCACCCATCACAGAAGCCGCGTCATGGTCTGGATTTCCCCGAATGCATATCGACCCCGATGGGGTGAGACGCAGAGTGGACATGGTGTACAGCCATGAAGGTAACTTCTATACCCATATGGGCTTTGGCACCTGGTGGGTTCGTCAGGGACAGCCTCCCATTGAGATTCGTCAAAGGAAATTAAAAGTAGGGGATTTAACCATTCCTCTGGATGATGAGGGCAAAATGCTCATCAACTGGCCAAAGCGCCTTTTCAATGGACAACCCCTTGGTCGACGTGGAAAGAACTTCACCCCTGAATCCGTCACACATCGTCTTTCCTTTTCCACGCTCTACCACCACAAACTTCTCTTAGAAGATTTAGAAGCTTTTGTGATGGAAGCCGAAAGCTATGGCATTGGCAGTGCAGCAATGGGTATAACTGAGCAATCACTGAGTAGCATGGCGGCCTCCATTCAAAGTCAAAGAGAAGCGATGCTAAGAGAAGGTGACGGGAGTCAAGCAGCCCTACTCGGCTCCCAAACCCATGTGTATCTTGAGGAAGCCCAAAGCTACTTCTCGAGCGATATCCCCCTCCTTCTTGAAGCCGATATCAATGCCCTTCTGCAGCAAGAGCTTTCCCCTGAAGATCGTGAGTATTATCAATTCTTGGCTCAACGCATCCCAGAACTCTTTTCCATAGCAGCTAATATTGCCCAAGATGCTCTCACCATACGTGAAGAACTGACACGGCGTCTGAAGGATTCCACCATTGTTGTGGGTTACACAGGAACCAGCACAACCGATTATGGGGCTAATCCCTTTGAAGAAAAATACATGAATATGGGTATCTATGGTGCGGTGTATAATGCCTTGGAACAGGGCGATTTCATCACGCCACTCCCTCTTTGGTTGGTGGGGATTGGAACCCTTTTTCTCAGCATTTTGATGGCCCTTCTCTCCCGCCTCTATGCAAACCGTTCAGGGATCAACTCTCTCATTACACTCGCTGGATTTTTCATTTTTTTGTCCCTTCCTGTTCTTCTCTTCATCGCAACAGGAATTTACTTGGCTCCCCTCCCCCTTCTCTTGGCCCTTCTCACCGTCACTATCACAGCCCAAACAGAAAACTACATGGGAGCCTCCCGGGAACGCAGTTTCATCCAAGGTGCCTTTGGTCAAATCATTTCTCCTGAGGTGGTGAAACAAATCCAAGCCAACCCTGATCGACTCAACATTAGTGGAGAAACACGAAAGATCACCGCCATGTTCACTGATATTGAGAAGTTTTCCACCATATCGGAACATCTTGGCTCCTCGGGTCAGCTTTTTGATTTCTTAAAACGCTACCTCACCCCCATGAGCGATATTGTCTTGGATGAACTCGGCACCATTGATAAGTATGAAGGGGATGCCATCATTGCCTTCTGGAATGCCCCCACGGATCAAGAAGATCACGCTCTTCGAGCCTGTCGGGCCGCACTCCGTATGATGCTTTTTGAGGATAAAATTAATCAAGAGCTCATTAAGGAAGGCGTGCTGGATGAAGATTTGCTCCAGCGGCTTCCTCATCGAGGATTGTACACAAGAGTGGGATTGAACACAGGATTCAACAACGTCGGATTCATCGGAACCGATCGTCGGAAAGACTACACGGCCCTGGGTGATGAGATGAACTTGGCGGCTCGACTTGAGGGTGTGAATAAGATCTATGGCACACGCATCATCATCAGCGGAGCGACGGAGAGAATCATTCATGGCGAGTTCATCACACGTCAATTGGATCAGGTTCGCGTGGTAGGAAAGGAAAATCCTGTTTCCATCTATGAACTCACCTGTTTCCGAGAGGATTTTTCTGATAGCCATAGACAGAGCTTCCGTGTCTTTCATGAAGCGCGAAGTTATTTTTTAAACCAGCAATGGGATGAAGCAGAAAAAAGATTCCAATCTGTGCTGTCCACGCTCCCTGGAGATGGACCTTCTCGCGTGTTTGTGGAGCGTTGTAAAAAGTACAAAAAGTCTCCTCCACCAAAGAATTGGGATGGTGTGTACCGCATGGAAACAAAATAGAACTCAAAGGAAAGCAATCTGCACCAACCGGACAGAGGGGCCTCCTCCTGGTTCCCTCTGTCTTGTCCTCATCACAACTCCCACCGTATTCTAGCAGCATGGATTCAATGGATAAGAGAGTGTTTGAGCAGTTTCAAAAAGACGAGGCGACGGCCATTGTGATTTATGGACGCTTGGCCCAGATTGTGAAAGATGAAAAAAATTCCCAGTTGCTGGAACGGATTGCCTCTGATGAAAAACGGCATTACAAGGCTTTAGAAGCCCAAACCGGTCTCAAGGTGAAACCGCGACGCCTTTTTGCCGCTTTTGTGGTGCTCATGGCACGTCTTCTCGGACTCACCTTTGCGCTCAAGCTTCTGGAACGTGGAGAAATTTCTGCCCAGGAATCCTACCGGAAAGTTCTGGAATCCCATCCTCCCATTCGTAGCATCTTAGAAGATGAAGAACGCCATGAAGATGAACTTCTTGGAATGATAGAAGAAGAACGATTGGAATATGTGGGTTCCATGGTATTGGGGCTCAATGATGCCTTAGTGGAACTCACTGGCGCTCTAGCTGGGCTGACCTTTGCCTTTCGCAATACCGAATTGATTGCGCTTTCAGGTCTGATTACAGGTATTGCGGCCTCTCTTTCCATGGCCTCATCCGAATATCTTTCTCATAGAGCCGATGACCAAGGAGGACGTGCCCTGAAAGCCTCCATCTATACAGGCATTGCCTACATCATTACCGTGGCACTATTGGTTCTTCCCTATCTCATTCTTACCAGCTATGTGTGGGCCTTGGTGATGACCATGGCCACGGCCATCGTGATCATTCTGGCCTTCAATTTTTATATCTCGGTGACCAAAGACCTTTCTTTTAAGAAGCACTTCTTTGAAATGGCCTTCCTCAGTCTTGGAGTGGCTGCTCTGTCCTTTGGAATTGGCTTTGTGGTTCGTGCTGTTCTGGGTGTCGAAGTCTAAAACCATAAACACCCCGGCCCCTGCTTTGGGGGGACGGGGTCGGTTTGAGGATTCTAGAGCTCCACAACCTGAGAGGTCATACGCGCACGATGGGCCGCAAAGGCCAAGAAATGACTGGTGGCAGAATCTGCCGCACTTGTTTTTCCTGGTTCCCCCTGAAGAACATCCACAAATTCTTCCATGATGCGTTCATCTCCCTCGCGGTGACCAGTTGAACGGGTATTGAGAGGGAAATGGGTCACCGAACCATCCAAATGTTGGTGCAATTCTAGTCGCGGTTTACTGCCAAAGGTTCCCCGCAATGAACCTTTTTCTCCATCAATGCGGAATGTCCGTTCCTCTCGGTGAGAATGGGCATTGAGACGTAAAATGGCCGTGGTTCCTTCCTCAAATTCGATGATGGTGTCTTGATGATCAGGTTGATCATTATCACAGTGATACACACAGCGGCCATAGGGACCTGTTTTTAAAGCCTCTAAAATCCCCTCTTCTGTAAGGTTTTCCGTCAAAACATTGGTGGGCCATTCCGTCCATGGATAGTAGGATTTAAACAGTGGAAGCTTTGAGGCCAAACGAGGATGACGGAGCATGAACCGAATGCCCATTTTGGTCACAAAATCTCCTGAATCCACCAAACACTGTTTCACCCAACGTCCATCCAAATAGGTTCGTTTTGCCTCGTAAAGACAGGTTTCTGCTGCGGGACAGCCATCTAAACATCGTTGCGGTGCCCCTTTTGGGGCTCGACTTGACTGGAATTGGCTTATGGAACCCATGGAACTCACACGGCGTGGTTTTTGTCCAATCCACCAAACCAAAAGATCTAAATCATGACAGGTTTTGGCCAAAACAATGGGGGATGAGGCCTCACTATTGGACCAATGCCCCCGCACAAAGGAATGGGCCATATGGGCATAGGTGACATTTTCTGAGTGAAAAACACTGGTGAGTTTGCCTAAACGCCCAGAGTCAATGATGTCCTTTACTTTCCGGAGCATTTCGACATAGCGAAGCACATGACAAATATTGAGACTTTTTTGAGTTTCCTGGCTCACTTGCACCAGACGTTCACAATCCTCAGGAGTCAGAGCCATGGGTTTTTCAAGAAGCACATGATATCCAGCTTTCATGGCGGAAACCGCTGGCTCCACATGCATGATATCTTGTGTGGCAATCACCACTCCATCCGCCGCTATTGGTTTTTGAAAAAAATCCTTCCAATGCGTAAAGAGCACCTCTTGGGACAAACCATGCGCCTTTGCAGCATTCTGTAAACGGTCAGGATTCGGTTCGGCTACAGCCACAACTTTCAGTCTTTCTGGATGCTTCAGGGCATACCGGGCATAAGTGCGTCCCCGCCCTCCATAACCAAGAATCGCAATGGTGAGTCTTTGGTTCATACTCTTCCTCCTCTGTCCCATTCCTTCTGATGGATGAACTTCATTATGCCGGGGGAAAAGATGAGAAAATGATCATTTTCTTGCGTTTCATACTCAATTCGTGTACAAATCCTCATGGATTTTCAGGAAGAACTCACCGCTCTGGAACCCTTGATGAATCATTTCCCCGAGGTTCCAGGGAATTATTTTCACGGCTTGTGCCCAGAGGCATCCCAGCTTCCCCAAGATATTGTGTTCTTCCTCCGCACCCGTGGAGAAAATTTAGGACCGGGAAATCCCATCATTCATGACCGATACAATCTGCTTCTCAACCTAGAAGGTTCGGCTCATATTTCTCTGGACCAACAAGAGCTGCATTTTCAACCAGGCCAGGCCCTATTGATGTTTCCCTGCCAGCTCCAAATTCATGAATTTGTCTCTCCCCTCAAATGGGGAATCACAGGATTCTCCTTGATGGATGGAGGGGGCTTGGAATCCCTTCGGTCTCGTCCCATCATCCCCACACTGCGTGCCCTGAGAGCATTCCGTTTTGCTCTGGAACATTACCGCCTCTGGCGCCATGGATCAAAAGAGATTCATCACCGAAATTTGATGGGCACCTATCTTTTTGCACTCCTCCATGAATTGGCCCTTCCCTTGGAACCAGAGCCTGTGACTCTAACCCATCCTCCCCATCATGATGGGAGCCACAAAGCGTTTCTCCGAAATCTTTCCAATGCCATTCCGGCCCTTGGGTGGACCGTCGGTGTTGAAGAATTGGCCGCCCAACTCAACCTCTCTCCTAGCGGATTGCATCGCCGTACCATGAAACTCTTAGGCCAGTCTCCAGGTCAGTACATATTGAAACAGCGAATGAAATTTGCTCGTCAACTTCTTGAAGAAAGCGGACTCAATGTGGGACAAGTGGCTTTAGCCTGTGAATATGCCACACCAGGAGCTTTTGTCCGCGCCTTTAAAGCCCATCATCAATGCACTCCAGGGGCCTATAGACGTCGGTAGAATGAAAAGATTCACCCTCATTCCTGCTGAAATGAGGGTGAAGAAAGACCAGGGAATCCTCAGCCAGAGAGGGAAAGCTGTCCGCAACAACGGTCCCAAATTTCTGCTGCCGCGGCATAGGTGAGTCCCTCACTGGCCTCAAAAAGATTTTCTTCTTGCTCTCCCTGTGGGGTATGCACCTGAATCAAGGGTTGCGAAATGGCCCGCATCATTTCTTGTCGACTATGCCCACGAGCCAACATATAGGCTCCAAAGGACACACAACCTTCATGATCCTCCCCTCCCTCTGGATGGGAGGTGATACAGCCACCCTGAGCGTCTTTTCCCCAAAGAAAATCCATACCATCAAGGAGCTGTTCCCAAGGACTTTTGGAATGGTGCAAAACCCGACTCACGGGAGCATCCGAATCCAGGATACCTGCCTCAACAAGATGCACAGAAAGCTCACTCATCAAATCACGAAATTCATCCCAATCCATGGACACTCGAAAAACCATAACGGCAATGTCTGTTTGGCTTGTGTTTTTTTGCAGAATGGCAGGAATGTCGTAATTCACAATCCATTCATCCCCATAGCGTTTCACATTCTGTCCCAAGGTCACCAGCATATCGCTTTCATCCACACGATAAGCAAATAAATCCTCCTCGGAAAAATCCCCACGCTGAACAAAATCAAAGGCACCAAGAACACGTTGGGCCTCAAAAGAGCAGCCAAAATGTTTGGTAAAATCATGCCGCATCCGAGCCGTAAACAGAGCTCCACCCCTCCGGGCAAAGGAAATTTTTAACCGATAATGGTTTTCTAGCAACCCAGACGAACGAATAAAATCCCCTGGATAATTTGCCATATACACCAGTTTCACCCCTTCAGACCATTGGGGACGCGATAGAATGGTTTTCATCATGACACTTTCTGTCACAACCCCATTGGTTTCTGGTCTGAGGTAAACAAAAACATCACAACTTTTTCCCGAAGCATCAGGACCTGCATAGGGAATGAGTAAGGTTGGTTCTCTCATATTTTTTTATCATATGGTATTGACGGGGGAACGCAAGATAGCTAGTGTTCACTCTACGGTCTGACCACCATTGGTCATGCCCATCATCCCTTTATCGACGGAGGATTCGTTCATGTATCAGGAAATAATTCTAGCGAATGCAGTCGATCACCCCTATTCCATGGGAGTCGGGTTGATGGGGATGAATATGGCCAAAGGTCATTTGTTGTAAAGCGGTCATTACCGGCCTCATAAGCAACAACAAACCATCCAACATCCCAATCACCTTCTCTCACACTGGGGTTCGCCTCTGCGTTGTTTCAATCCTGTGGATTTGACGTGTCCATTTCCTGGGAAGAGAAGCAACGCCCCCTCCTCAACGAGGGGGTCTTTTCGACGCCGAAACTGACGGCACAACAGCAATTCATGAATACAATTCGGAATTTAAACAAACACATGAAAGGAAGCCGAGGGCTTTACTTTGCTTCCCTCCTTTCCATTGCTCTGGCCTCCTTCTTTGGACTCCTTCAACCTCAAATCATTCGCATCATTTTGGATGTGGGCTTGGGCAATGGGGAATGGACTGGTGCAGCATGGGTGGGAAAAATCCTCCAAAACCTTGGAGGAGCTCCTTGGATTCAAACACATCTCCCCCTTGCCGCCGCCCTTTCGGTGGCCATGATGGCCCTCTCTGGCCTCTTTCTCTATCTTCGAGGACGATGGGCCGCCATAGCCGCCGAAGACACAGCTCGACGCCTCCGTGAACGACTCTACAATCACTTGCATCTTTTGGAGTTTGACTATTTCAGTCGAGCCAACACTGGCGATCTTATCCAGAGGTGCACCAGTGATTTAGAAACCGTTCGAAGTTTCCTTGCTACCCAGGCCGTGGAAATTGGCCGTGGTGTGTTCCTGGTGCTACTCACTGGCCTCCTGATGTTTCGCTCCAATGCCCTCTTGGCTGTTGTGTCACTGTCCATCCTTCCTGCCATAGTGGTCTTTGGTTACATCTTCTTCCAGAAAGTGCGAAAGACATTTCAAGAATCGGATGCCGCGGAAGGACAACTCAGTGACACCCTTCAAGAAAATGTTTCAGGAATACGAGTGGTGCGCGCCTTTGCTCGTCGTGATT
The DNA here is from genome assembly GCA_022360655.1 of Spirochaetales bacterium. GTDB lineage: Bacteria > Spirochaetota > Spirochaetia > DSM-2461 > DSM-2461 > UBA2779. Next base: position 35,299 of record JAKSCK010000050.1, read on the forward strand.
ATGAAGAGCAGCGTTTTGACAAACGCAATGTGGATTTTCGTGATAAAACCTACAAGCTGATACGTCTGCTTGCTTGGTACTGGTCCATCTCCAACCTTCTTTGCACCATTCAAATTGGACTTGTGACCGTGGTGGGGGGAATCATGGCAGCCCAAGGAACCATCACCATTGGAACCGCTGTGGTGTTTTTTTCCTATGTGGCCCGCCTCCTATGGCCCGTTCGTCAAATGGGACGCATCCTCTCCGAACTTGGAAAAACATCCGTGTCCTTAGGACGTATGGAGGAAATCCTTGCAGAACCCCCGGAAACCGAAGAGGGCACCCACCAACAACCCATTCAGGGAAGCATTGAGTTTGACCAGGTCAGCTTTGGCTATCGTCCAGATCAACCTGTCTTAAAAAATGTCAGTTTCCGGGCAAAGCCTGGTGAAGTGGTGGCCATACTGGGTCCAACAGGAGCCGGCAAGAGTACCCTTGCGCACCTCATCCCCCGACTCTATGACCCTCAAGCTGGGCGCATCCTCATTGACGGAGTGGATAGCCGACAATGGAACAAACGCAAACTCCGTGAACAGATTTGCATCATCCTCCAAGAACCCTTCCTTTTTCACCGAAGCGTTAAAGAGAATGTGGCCCTGGCCGTTCAAGATGCCGGAGATGACGAAGTCTGCCGTTCTACGCGTCTTTCAGCCCTGCATGATGTGATTGAAGGATTTGAAAAAGGCTATGACACCATGGTGGGAGAAGGGGGAGTCACCCTCTCTGGTGGCCAGAAGCAGCGGGTGGCCCTGGCTCGAACCCTGATGCGACAACCACGGGTGGTGATTCTAGACGACTCTTTGAGTGCCGTGGATGCGGAAACTGATGAACGAATTCGCGGCAATCTCAAAGAGGCCTTTGGTGACAGCACCGTCTTCATCATTGCCCACCGCGCCGGAACCCTGATGAATGCCGATCGCATTTTAGTACTTGAGGACGGACAGGTGACTCAAGAGGGACAGCATGAGGATCTGGTGGCCACAGACGGACTGTATCAACGAATTTGGAACCTCCAAAAAGATGGAGAATTAGCATCATGAATCAAGAAAACGAATACACAAAGCGCTTTGATTGGCGCACTTGGAGCCGTCTCATAGGATATGTAGGCCGTCACCGTGGCAAAGTCACGGTGATGGGTGCTGTGATGATTTTTGTGGCTGGGATTGATGTGGTTCAACCCTTCCTCACCGGTTGGCTTGTGGACAAAATCATCATTCCTGGAGAATTGGGACGTTTACCGGCCTTCATGATCCTCTTTGCCACCTTGGGCCTAGTCCAGGCCTTCAACATTTTTCTCTTCATTGCCCTTGCAGGCAAGGTGGATATGGGGATTTGCTATGATATCCGAAAAGAAGGTTTTGCCCGACTGCAACAGCTCAGCTTTTCCTTCTTTGATCGCACCAGTTCCGGCTGGATCATTGCACGACTCACATCGGATGCACAAAAACTTGGTGATGTCATCGCCTGGAGCCTCATTGATATCTCCTGGGGATTATCCTATATGGCCATGATGGCGGTGGCCATGGTGGTGGTAAACTGGAAATTGGCCCTGGTCAGCCTCTGTGTCCTCCCTCCCCTCTTGGCCGTGTCTCTATGGTTCCAAAAACGCATACTGGCTGGATATCGAAACGTTCGAAAAGAAAATTCCCGCATCACTGGACGCTTTAGTGAAGGCATTAATGGTGCACGAACCTCAAAAACCCTGGTTCGTGAGGAAGCCAATAATGCCGAATTTTCTCAAATGACCCATTCCATGCGGGAACATTCGGTACGAACCGCCACCCTCTCCTCTTTATTCATGCCCACTGTACTCACACTGGGTGCTGTTGGAACAGCGATGGCCCTTTGGCAGGGAGGAGAAGCCGTGCTTGCGGGCACAGGCCTCACCTATGGAGTGCTGGTTTCTTTTGTGTTTGCCACCGCCGGATTTTTTGAACCGGTCATTGAACTGAGTCGTGTTTTTGCCGACCTCCAATACGCCCAGGCCTCTGCCGAACGAGTCCTCTCTCTTTTGGATGAACGTCCCCAGATTCAAGATCCCCAGAATCCTCTGGATCATGAGCATCCCATCCAAGGTGACATTCAATTTAACCATGTGGATTTTCGTTATGGCGATGGGGAGCTCATTCTGAAAGACTTCAATCTCCATGTGAAACAGGGACAAACCATTGCTCTGGTAGGGGAAACGGGTTCTGGAAAGAGCACCATTGTGAACATGGCCTGCCGATTCTACGAACCCAGCCGTGGACAAATTCTGATTGATGGACAAGATTATCGTCAGATGAGCCAGCATCATCTCCAATCGCACTTAGGCTATGTTCTCCAGTCCCCTCAACTCTTTGGAGGCAGCGTCCGAGACAACATTCGTTATGGACGACTGAATGCCAGCAATGCCGAAGTAGAACAAGCGGCTCAAACGGTTGGAGCTCATGCCTTTATTCAGAAACTCCCAGAAGGGTATGACACAGCTGTTGGTCGGGGAGGAGGTAAACTGAGTGTGGGAGAGAAGCAGCTCATCTCCTTTGCAAGAGCCATCTTGGCCAATCCTGCCATTTTTGTGTTGGATGAGGCCACCAGCAGTGTGGATGCTGAAACAGAAGAACGCATCCGAGGAGCCATTGCCACCGTATTAGAAGGCCGGACCAGTTTCTTGATTGCTCATCGTCTCTCCACAGTACGGCGGGCGCACCGCATCTTGGTTCTTGAAAAGGGCGTGGTGATAGAAGAAGGGACCCATGAACAACTCATGGCCCGTCAGGGATCCTACTACAGCCTTTACAGCCGTCAATTCACACAAGAATTTTCAGCGTTGAGGCGCGGGGCTTAGCCCCTTGCCGACCCCGTCCCTGCAGCAGGGACGGGGTTGGTCGCATTATGAGGCCCTTGGAGTAATGGAAGAAGAAGCGATTCTGGCAAAAGATAGTCCAATCCCTCATGACGTAACCGCCAGGTTCCTTCAGAGGAATGCACCAGTTCAAATTGCCGGGAACCACCCGTGCTTTCTTCAAAGATGAGCAAGAGAGAATCCTCTGAACTAGGCCGAGCAGGAAGAACAGAGAGGGCTTCCACAGAAGGAAGGGCATACCAAAAGGGTTGAGCCTCTTCCACTGGCCAAAGAGAACCATCTTGGCTCAACCAATTCCCATTTTGTTCTGTCAGCTGCCAAAGAACTGTTCCTGATGACTCCAAAGATCCACGAATAGGAGACGCCAATTGACGAAAGGGACGAAGCTCCATCCAGTATCGGGCATCACCATTCAATTGTGGTGGAAAAAGAAGAGGAAGAAAGAACTCTCGTCCAAGATGCTCCACCCAAACTCCTTCCCTCAGGTTTTGCCTAAGAAGAGGATACGTCCGGCGTTTTCCACTCTGAGATTCCATCCAAAGTGTAAGAGGAGCGTCTTGTATTTGAGCCTCTCCCCCTTGTCGGGCTTCAGGAAGAGCCAGAGCCATTTGATTCAAAAATTGATCCACCCGATCTTCCCGGGCAGGAAGCTTCCAATCCTCTGACTGCACAAACCATCCACTTTCTTCCTGGATAAGACGAAAATCCTGTTGATTTTGATCAATAAAACCAAAACTTTTTATTGTTTTTGGCAGGGATGCAAAAGGTGAGTGGGGTTCAAAATCGCTCAGAGATTTGGCCCGTGATTTTTCCAATTGTTCTTTTGGAACCACACGTTCCAAAAGAAGCTCTCGTCCTGAAGCGATGAGCAAGGCCGTGTCCAACTCACGAAAGGAATACAATCCCTTGATGTAGGCCTCATCGTTGAGAATTTGAAAATCATCCAAATAAATCACGCGGCCTTCACTCAACTGTCCTGAGTTTGATTGGGCCCAAAGAGAAAGATTGCTTTTGGCTCCCTCTGGACTTGGCACAACAATGATGCCTCCACCGCTTGAAAGATGCGCTTCCAACTCAGGCCTCAGGGTGGAAAAATCCAACCCAGGGGAATCGCGAAGAAGAAGAACATCTCCAGGTTGATCTGCACCTTGCTCACCCCACGGAATGAGAGCCCATCGCCCCTCTAATCCTGCAGGCCGGGGAAAAGGAAAGGACGCCTCATACGAGTCCGGGAATAAAAGGATGCGCCGAGGGGAACCAGCCTCTAAGTCTTCTAGAGCCCGTTGCCAATCCGCAGAGAACCAGGAGGGATCCCAGGCATCAGGAATCACAATCTGCCTCTTGTCTTGATCCATCACAAGAGAGGACCAAAGAGAATAAGACGCACCAAATTGATCTTGAGCCGAAAGGGGAAAAGCTCCCAAGGGGCGCTGTTCTCCAGGATGGGGGGGACGAATCACCAGGGTTGGAGCAGGAGTCATCAAAGAAAGAGCATTGGATAAAGCGGACTGGATGAGCTCAATATCCTTTGATGCTTCGACTTGAGTGGAGAGATACCAAGTGATGCGGGTTTCCACCCCTTCTGGGGTTTTTTGACAGGAATTGCTGAAGAGCATCCCCAAGAACAAGGCCACTCCCAGCAAATAACGCGGCCCCCTACTCTGTTTCAGCAGCGTCCTGTGCATCCTCTTCATCCTGATGGGGAACTTGGATCACCATTCGATCTCGACATAAAAACGCCCCAGGGAAATGTTCACGGCATTCATCCCGAAGAATCTTGAGTTCACGGTCTGTGTAACGGGGACTGTAATGAATCATACCCATTTTTTTAATGCCACCAGCTTGGGCCGCAATGCGCCCCGCCTGTTTGGCTGTGAGATGTTTTTTTTCGCGTGCGGATGCTGCGAACTCTTCACTAAACATGGCCTCACAAATCAGCAAATCTGATTGAGCCACCTCGGTTGGAATGTCATCACGCCAGGCTGTATCCGTGACATAACTCACCTTGCGTCCCTGGCGTTCCTCTCCCATCACATCCTGTGGAGTGACAATACGTCCTCCCTCAAGCTCCACGTTGCTGCCTTTTTGCAACTGTCCCCAAAGGGGTCCCCGAGGAACCTGAGCGGCTTCCGCCTTTTCTGGATAGAAGATTCCCGGACGATCATCCTCTACAAGACTGTAGCCAACACAAACTTTAGAATGGCGCAAAGGAAAGGAACGAATGCTGTATCCATCTCCCCGAAAAACCTCTTGAGCAACGGAAGGTTTTTCAATCTCTCGAATTTCAATGGGATAATTGATGTACATATCCAAGACTTTCCGACTGGATTCCACATATTCCCGAACCTTGGGAGGACCAATGATCACCAGAGGTTCATCGCGTTCCACCTGAGCCGTCAACATCAGAATTCCGGGTAAACCTGTGATGTGGTCGGCATGGGTATGGCTGATGAGAATAACAGAGATTTTCTTCCATTTGAGGTTCAGCTTTCGCAAACTGATTTGCGTGGCTTCTCCACAATCAAAAAGAAAGAGTTCGCCCTCCCGACGGAGCAGCATAGAGGTAAGATTTCTGTTGGGCAGGGGCATCATGCCACCTGTCCCGAGGATGAAGCTTTCCATTTGGCTTTGGAATGTACCGTAAAATCCTTGAGTTGGGAAGCTGGCCCCCCTAATTTTGAATGGCCTTCCTGGCCTCTCCCAACTCTTTGAGCATGGGAGGAAACGCAGAATCATCAACAAGAGAGGTTCTCAGCTCCTCTCGAAGGCGATTGGCTAAATTCATATCCGCAAATTCCAGGAATCGAGGAAGATCACGCTGAATATAATCTTCCATATCCCGGTACACCTCTGGAGCAATGGAACGCGCTTCTGTTTCCGAATTCTTTGAAACCATGGCTCTATCCAAGAAGGCTACATCACCTCGGGAGTTTGCCAGAGCCCAAACAGAGAAAAAGGCATGTCCAACCACCTCTTCCAAATCCTGTTGGGCATTCTCCAGTTGACGACGATACCAGCTGGCATTGGAGAAACGTTCTATGAACGCCTCCTCACCCAATTCCTCTGACCCACTTTTGGCTGGCAAGAATTCAACCGTGACTTGCTGATCCAAATCCACACGTGTTCCCACCGCTTCATCGGAGCCATCAGTAAGACATTGAGCTCGAAGTGTCACACTTCCCTCATACATTCGACGCCATGTCACTTGTCCACGGAATGTATAATCATCCTCCATGCCACTGGTGACATCAATCCGTCCATCAATGGAGATGTACACATCGGCTCCCGCTTTCCGAGCCAGGGCTTCTGATGGATGCTCCACAAAGGCAAGAAAATCGGCTCGGTCCGCATCTTCAATAGCATTTCGAATGTCCCGCTTCAAACCATCTTCCACACCAATGGGAAGAGGGATTCCTGGTGATGTGCGTATGTCCAAGGAATCAGATGCAAAAGAAATGGTGATGGTGCCTTTTTCCCGGCAAAGGCGTTTAAGCCTTCTCCCATCCCGATAATCTGGAATGATGGCATCGATTGTGTCAAAAAGATCTGCGGCTTGAATGTAACTCTCTCTTGTCCCCTCATTCATGAGAGATATGGCCCGGTCATATTTGATGAGAGCAGAGGCGGCCTTAGCTCTTCGAAGGGGTTCTGAAAAATCCTGGGGCTGAAGAAAGGCTGACGCAGGCGATCTAAACACCTTTTCGTTCATATCATAGAGCATCTGATAAAGAATCCAAGCCTCTTCACGCTCTGTATCATTCCCCTTCATCAAGGCCTGAGCCGCATCATCAAGACGTCTCTCTGCAAGAGGATGTCGCCGTAGCAGAAAATCCTTAGCTGCAAGAACATCCTCTCCTTCTTGATCTTGTTCCCAGGCCAAATCAAAAGAGGCCAATGCATCTTCAATGGCAAGGGCATATTCTCGTTTTTCCCATTCCTCTTCTGCACGATTCAAGAGTTGGGAAGGTGACACACATGAACTCAAAACAAGAGCTGTGATGATCAGAACCCCAGTGTTCAACCAAGAGGATGATTTGTCTGTCATTGTGGTGCTCCTTTCTGCGCCAACCATTTCATTCTAATGTGTTCCAGAATGCAATTCCTCATGCGTGTATTTCTCAAGCATTCGAGGCATCATAGGACAGGAACTGAGCCAGCCAACCTTCGGCCTCGGAACGAGTCATTCCCCGGCGCTGAGCATAGTCTTCCACCTGCTCCAAGGTCAGTCGCCCCACACTGAAATAACTGATGCCAGGACGACAGAACACATAGGCACAGACAGAAGCGGCAGGATGCATCATGGTGCTCTCTGTGAGAGTGACACCAATGGCCTCAGTGACTCCTAGCAACGCAAAAATATCCCGTTTCACAGTATGATCTGGGCAGGGGGGATAGCCAGGAGCAGGACGAATCCCATCATAATTTCCTGCAATGATGCTCTCAGGAGTCAGATTTTCCTCTGGAGAACTTCCCCACACCCGTGTTCGCATCTCACGATGCACCCATTCCGATGCCGCTTCTCCAATGCGATCAAAAAGGGACTGCAGCACCAGGGCTCCGTAGTCATCATTAACCCGTTTTCGTTCCAGAAGAGCCTCTTCCGCTCCAACACCGCCAGTTGCAACGGCAAACCCCAGCCAATCCTGAACACCACTCCCTTCCGGGGCCATCCAATCCGCTTGCGAAAGATAGTAGGGAATGTCCTTTTTTCGCCCGCTTTGACGCAACTGCGGAAGAACACATTGAACCGTTTGACGGGATTCATCAGTGTAGATGAGGATGTCATCTCCTCGGGAGGCCGCAGGGAAGATTCCTGCCACCGCCGCCGCACCACCAACTCCAGCGGCCTTAAGTCGTTCCAATTGAGCCTTTGCATCGGCAATAAGACGTTTGGCCGCCTCCCCTTTTTCAGGGTGATCCAAAACCGCAGGGTAAGCTCCATCAATATCCCAGGCATAGAGGAAGAAACGCCAATCAATGAGGGGGATGATGTCTTCTAGAGGTATGGACTCAAAGACGGTGATCCCAGTCTTTGCAGGAGTGGGCAGCTGATGCTGACGGGACCATCCCCCTTCTGGAAGCCATTTTTTCTCCTGGGCTTGGGCCAGTTGAAGATGCTCCCGGCCTGACACACGCTTATTTTTTTGTTCCCGAAGACGCTCCTGCTCCTGACGAATCCGTTGAACTTCCGTCTTTCGCCGTTCAGGATCCAACAAGGTGGTGACCACCTGAGGAGCCAACGATGCATCCTTCACATGCACCACAGGCCCAGAGTACAGGGGGGCCAATTTTAAAGCCGTGTGCATGGCACTGGTGGTGGCACCGCCAATGAGGAGGGGAATGGTCCATCCCCGCTCTTCCATCATGGTGGCCACCCGTCCCATCTGTTCCAAACTGGGGGTAATCAAACCAGAGAGTCCTATGGCATCGGCTCCCCAGGTTTCCGCCCGCTCTAGAATCTGTTCTGGTGGAACCATCACCCCCAAATCTTCCACATCAAAACCATTGCATTGGAGCACCACACCCACAATGTTCTTGCCAATGTCATGAACATCTCCTTGGACCGTGGCCATCACAATGCGGCCACCAAGACCCTGGCCCTCTGCCTGATCCAAAAAGGGTTGAAGCACACCCACGGCTTTTTTCATCACCCGAGCACTTTTTACCACCTGAGGAAGGAACATCTTTCCGTCCCCAAAAAGGCTTCCCACCCGGTCCATTCCCGCCATGAGAGGCCCTTCAATCACGGATAAGGCACTCCCCAAGGAGTGATAGGCTTCTAGAGCATCCTCTTCCACCCATCCTGCCAGTCCTTTGACTAAGGCATGCCCCAGCCGTCCAGCAGCATCCTGTTCACGCCATTGCAAATCTTCCGCTGCAGCCGTGGTTCTTCCAGCAAAATTCTCCGCCACATCTAAAAGGCGGTCATCCGCATCCTCTTTGCGAGCCAGGATCACATCTTCCACCCGCTCCCTCAGGAGTGGGTCAATCTCATCATAAACCGCCAACTGCCCGGCATTCACAATGCCCATGGTGAGACCAGCCTGAATGGCATAATACAAGAACACGGCATGCATGGCCTCTCGAACCGTGTTGTTCCCCCGGAAAGAGAAGGACACATTGCTGATACCACCAGAGTACCGAACCCCTGGAAGTTCTTTGGAAAGGATGCCCACCGCTTCAATGAAATCCAGGGCATAACGGGAATGTTCACTGATGCCCGTGGCCACAGCAAACACATTCAAATCCAGAATGATGTCCTGGGGAGGGAAACCGGCCTCTTGGGTGAGAAGCTGCACAGCCCGGCGCCCAATCTCTACCTTACGCTCTCGGGTATCGGCCTGACCCTTCTCATCAAAAGCCATCACCACCACAGCAGCCCCGTAGCGCCTCACCATGGCCGCCTGTTCCAGAAACGCTTGCTCTCCCTCTTTCAAGCTCAGGGAATTCACCACACCTTTTCCACCAATGCAACGAAGTCCTGCCTCAAGAGCCGTTTTTTCTGAGGAATCAATCATGATGGGAACCCGGGCCACATCCGGTTCCGCCATCAGTAGGTTGAGAAAGCGTTCCATCTCCTCTGGAGCTTCCAACAGCGCATCATCCACATTGACATCCACAATTTGGGCACCGTTTTCCACTTGTTGTCGGGCAATTTCCACGGCTTCGTCATACTGCTTCTCTCGGATGAGCCGGGCAAACTTTCGCGATCCAGAAACATTGGTCCGTTCCCCCACATTGATGAAGAGGGAATCATCATCAATCACCAGGGTTTCCAAACCACTGAGCTGAGTATGGGACCCATGGACAGGAATTTTACGAGGGGAACATGGAGCAACCCGTTGCGCGATTTGCCTGATATGCTCGGGAGTGGTTCCACAGCAGCCGCCCACAATGTTCACCAATCCCTCATCAGCCATCCGTCCAATCACCTGGGCCATGAGTTCTGGGCTATCATCATACTGTCCCTCCTCATCAGGCAATCCCGCATTGGGATGAACAGAAACACCAGCGGTGGCCTGAGAGAGGGAGCGAATATGGGGAACCAAATCCTTGGCTCCGAGAGCACAATTCAATCCAATGGTTAAAGGTTGGGCATGCGAAACTGAAACCCAGAAGGCCTCAGGAGTTTGGCCAATGAGGGTGCGGCCAGAGGCATCGGTGATGGTCCCTGAAATCATCAGAGGCCAGCGTCGCCCTTGCTGTTCATATAACTGCTCTAACGCATAGATGGCAGCTTTGGCATTGAGCCCATCAAACGCTGTTTCAATGAGAAAGAGATCCACGCCCCCTTCGACCAAACCTTGGGCGGCCTCAAGATAGGCCTGAGCCAACTGCTCAAAACGAATATCACGGTATCCTGGATCGCTCACCCGAGGGGAAAGAGAAAGCGTTTTTCCTGTGGGACCAAGGACACCAGCCACAAAACGAGGTTTTTCCAGCTCTTGATTGGGATGATCGTGGTAGAACTTGGTGATGGCCCCTCGTGCAATTTTTGCCGCTTCACAATTGATTTCATGAACCAGATTCTCAAATCCATATTCACTTTGGGCAACAGACGTGGCATTGAAGGTGTTGGTTTCAAGGATGTCTGATCCGGCCTCAAGAAAGGCCTGATGCTGGGCGGCCACCACATCGGGGCGCATGAGATTCAGAGCCTCATGATTTCCTTTTAAATCTTTGGAATGGGAAGCAAAACGTTCCCCCCGATAATCCTCTTCTGTAAGGTCCTGGCCTTGAAACCATGTTCCAGCAGCACCATCAAGAAGGAGAATGCGCTCATTCATCAAGCGCTGGAGCTCTTCTGTTTTATCGGCTTTATTCACACGCATCTCCTGTTGATTGCCCAAAGGCTGACATTATTGGATGGGATTGTACCCTTGCACTTCAAACTCAGGAAGGGGTGAGAAGGATTTGCAAAAAATAGAGCAAAATGAGCCTCCTCAGACCAATTCAATTTTTAAGCGAAAACTGTTCAGGAATTGTGGGAAATGATGAGGGAAAAATCCAATAAAAAGTAAGATCGACCCCGATTCAAAATGGCATTTTGAATCGGGGTGAGGAAAAACCATTGAATTTCATGGGAAAACTGGAAAGAGTAACAGCACCTGCCGAAGAACCCATCCGTGAACTCTGAAACATCCTAAAATGAATGATTGCTGACGGTTTTCCGTCAACAATCTATTCTCCCAAGAACTTAAACTCCCAGATAAGCGTCACGAACTTCTTGATCTTCCATCAAGGCTGAGGCCTTATCTGTTTTCACAATCATTCCGTTTTGCAACACATAGCCACGGTGGGCAATTTTGAGAGCCATATTGGCATTCTGTTCCACAAGGAAGATGGTGGTGCCCTGCTCTTGATTCACCCGGGTGATGATTTCAAAGATTTGCTGCACAATCAATGGAGCAAGTCCCAAGGAGGGTTCATCAAGAAGCAGGAGACGGGGTCGAGCCATGAGTGCACGACTGATGGCCAGCATTTGCTGCTCACCACCAGAAAGCGTTCCTCCACTCTGGTGACGTCGTTTGGCCAAAATCGGAAAAAGATCCATCACATATTCCAGATCTTTTTTAACTTCGTCTTTGTCATTGCGAAGGTAAGCCCCCATATCCAGATTTTCTGTGATGGTGAGCTGGGGGAAAATATGTCGTCCCTCAGGAACCTGACACACACCCATGGAAACAATCTCATGAGAGGATTTATGGGTGATGTCTTGGCCATCAAAAATGATGGATCCACTTCTTGGCGTTTCTACCCCACTGATGGACATCAGCGTTGTGGACTTGCCAGCACCATTGGCCCCAATGAGTGTGATGATTTCCCCCTGTTCCACATCAAGACTGATGCCTTTGAGAGCTTGGATGTTTCCATAGTAGGTATGAATATTATCAACTTTGAGCATCATGGCCTCATTCCCCCAGGTATGCCTTAATCACAGCAGGATTGGATTTCACTTCTTCTGGTGTTCCAGAAGCAATCATCTTGCCATAATCCAACACGTAGATTCGCTCTGAAAGACTCATGACCAAGCTCATGTCATGCTCAATGAGCAAAATGGTGATTCCCTCATCATCTCGAATGCGCTTAATGGTGTCATCCAGTTCCCGTGTCTCTTGAGGGTTCATTCCAGCTGCGGGCTCATCCAAAAGAAGCAACTGTGGCTCTGTGGCCATGGCTCGCGCTATCTCCAAGAGACGCTGGGCCCCATAGGGTAAGGATGAGGCCGAATCATTTGCATACTTTTCTAGTCCCAGTTTTTTGAGGATGTTGAGACTGTCTTCGATGACCGCCTCTTCCTCTCTTCTGGTTTTTGAATCTCGAAAAATCGCACCAAAGATGCCAGCATGCAATTTGGGATGGCGCCCAATCATCACATTTTCTAATGCGGTCATGGATGAGAAGAGGCGAATATTCTGAAAGGTTCGAGCCAAACCCAGTTCTGTGATTCGATTGGGCTTCAATCCGTTGGTTCGAACCGACTTGCCCAAGGGACTCACAACAGAAATATCCCCTTCACTGGGTGTGTACACACCAGTTACACAGTTAAAAAGTGTGGTTTTTCCTGCACCGTTTGGTCCAATGAGAGCCACAATTTCACCCTCATCAATATGCATATTGGCATGGTCAACAGCCCGTAAACCGCCAAAAACCATTGAGAAGTCTTTGATGTCAAGGATGGTTCGGCTCATTCTTTTCCTCCACCAACGGTATAACGTTTCCGCACACGTGGAATAATGCCTTGAGGCCTAAAAATGGACATCACCACCAAGGCCACACCAAACATCAGCATGCGGTAATCCGCCAAGGCACGGAAATATTCTGGAATTAGCGTGACAAGGAAAGCACCAAGAATCACACCGGGAATGGAGCCTGTACCACCAAGTACAACAGCCACCAGAATCATCACGGATTCCATGAGAGTAAAACTTCCGGGATTGATATAAGTGGTTTTTCCGGCCAAGACAACGCCCACCATTCCAGCCCAAACGGCTCCAAGGGCAAAGGTGGTGAGTTTGGCCTTGGTTAAATCAATGCCCATGGCCTGAGCAGCAATTTCATCATCGCGCATGGCCTCAAGGGCCCGCCCTACCCGTGAATCCTCCAAACGCTTTATCACAAAGATGGCCAACAAAACCAATGCAATCGCTATAAAATAGAGGTAGGTGGTGGCTCCCTGAAGGGAAAGTTTTGTAAAAAAAGCTGGCCGGGGAATTTGAGCAATACCTTCCGGACCTTTGGTAAATCCCGAAAGATTCTCCAGAAGAAGCCGGATGATTTCCCCAAAGGCTAAGGTCACAATCGCAAGATAATCACCTCGCAACCGTAAAACCGGAAAGCCAATCACAAGACCAAAGAGAGCTCCTGAAACGGCACCAAAGGGTAAGGCCACCCAGAATGGAAGCCCCCAGTAAAGGTACATCAATCCATAAGAATAGGCTCCAACGGCATAGAATGCAGCATAGCCTAAATGAAGCAAACCACCATAACCAATGACAATGTTCAACCCTAAGCCAAGAATCACAAACATCAACGCACTTGTCACAATACCAACCTGATAAAACTTCACCAGGAATGGGAATAAAACCACAACAAGAGCCAATGTTGATAATCCCGAAATTTGAAACTTTCGATTGGATGCAAATACTGTAACTTTTTCACGCCATGCAGAAGACTGGATCCGCGTATTGCCTTTCTCTCGACGCTCAAGCATTCTGCGCCAAATCCATGAAAGACCAAAGGCACCAATGGCCACCCAAAGAAGATTCATCCAACGCCAAACAACGGTGTTATCCCGTGTGTTGACCTTAATCACAAGAAGAGGAAAGGTCAGAACCATGAACCAGAGACTGGTGATCAACGATTTTTTGGCTTCACTTAAAAGACGATTCATTCCCAACTCCTTAAACCTTTTCCACTTCATTACGCCCAAGGAGTCCTGAGGGCTTAAAGATGAGAATCAGAATGAGAATGAGGAAGGCAAAGGCATTGTCATAAGCACTGGAAATGTAACCAGCCCCAAGACTCTCTGTCATGCCCAGAACAAAACTCCCCAGTACAGCACCTGGGATGCTTCCAATTCCTCCAAGTACGGCGGCAACAAACGCTTTTATTCCTGCAAGAAAACCAATGTAGAAATTGATTTGTCCTGTATGGTTGGCAATCAAAACACCACCAATGGCTGCTGTTGCCGAACCAATCACAAAGGTGAATGTGATCACCCTATTAATATCAATACCAACAAGCTGAGCCATCACTTTATCCTGAGCCGTGGCACGCATGGCTTTTCCCATTCTTGTGAACTTAATCAGGAGGGTGAGAAACAGCATCACAACAAAGGTGGTCACCATGATCACGAGTTGTGTTGTTGTGAGCAAAGACTTTCCTGGAATGAGAAAAGAAAAATCTGGAATCATGGAACGAAAGGGTAAAAAATCTGAGGTTTGAGCAAGAAGGACAAAATTTTGCAAAATCAGAGACATTCCGATAGCACTGATTAATGCCGTGAGTCTGGGAGCATTTCTCAGGGGTTTATAGGCAATCTTTTCCAAGGTTACCCCATAGGCTGCGGAATAAAATACGGCGGCAACAAGAGAAATCCCCAGAATAACCAATGGCGAAAGCTCTGTTGTGATTTGAAGTACTCCACCAATGATCAGGGCCGTAAAAGCTCCAATCATGTAGATCTCTCCATGGGCAAAATTGATGAGCTTGATGATTCCATAGACCATCGTGTACCCCAGGGCAATCAAGGCATAGATGCTGCCCTTGGTTAGCCCGGAGAGCACGAGCTGAAGAAAGTATTTCACATCGGGATTCAAGGGAACTCTCCTTAAAAAGGAATAAAGACGGGATTGGAGAAACCAACCCCGTCCGTGAGAGAGGGTGAGAGAACCTCACCCGCAAACATGATGAGGGATCAGATCTTACAGTTCGACGTAAACTCCGTTCTGGACCTGATACACTGCAAAACCAACACCAATGGCATCACCTTTTTCATCAAAACTGATGCTGCCAAGAGGTGTTTCTACATACTCACTGCGAAGAGCGCTCATGATGGCATCCCCTTCCGTGCTTCCAGCTTTATCAATGGCATTCATCATCGCTGTGGCTGCAGCATAGGCATTGATAAAGAAAGCACCGGGGTCTTCACTGTAGGCATCAATGTGATCCTGAACAGCCTTTTTGTACATGGGATTATCCGAGGTATCCATGGGCCCAGAGGCATAAACCCCTTCTGCAAACTCACCAGCAACCTGAATAAAGGTGTCATCTTTTACACCATCATCAGAGACAAAAGGAATGGAGATTCCGCGTTGGGTCATTTGCTGAACAAGCTTGGAAGCTTCAGGATGGTATCCGCCAAAGATCAGAGCTTCTGCATCTGTATTGGCCACTTTTGTTAACACGGAAGAATAATCAATGCCGCCAACAGTGATGCCTTCATAAAGAACAGTTTCAACACCCATCTCTTCTAATGCAGCCATACAGAAATCGGCAAAACCTTTTCCATAGTCCTGTTTATCATGGAGAATGGCCACTTTCTTTGCTCCGAGAACCTCGGCAACAAATTTGGAATCGGTGTAGGCTTGAGCATCATCGGGAGCAATGGTTCGGAAAAAGTTGGGATAATTGCCACTCTGAGTCAAAGGAGGATTGGTGGCCGAGGGACTGATGGCGGGAATCCCGGCTTCATTGTAAATTCCTAAGGCACTTTTTGTTGCACCAGAACAAATATGTCCAATCACAGCAACAACGCCATCGCCAACAACCTTTGCAGCACTGTTTGCGGCAACTTCGGGTTTACACGCGTCATCTTCAATGACAAGTTCAATCTGCTTGCCCAGCAAACCACCCTTCTTGTTCCATTCCTCGGCAACAAGCTCAGCTGCTTTTACTGTGGGCAACCCATAGGAGGCTAAATCCCCTGAATGAGCACCAACAACGGCAATTTTGATTGTTCCACTATCCTTTGCACAACCAATGAACAGAGAAACCGTTAATGCCATGGCAACGAGAACCAATACGGATTTCTTCATACGTTCCACTCCTTCTACTTCCGAGATTCGCAACGATGATCTTTATATATCCGCTAGCCTTTATTGCTGTCAATTATGGCAAATAATTGCCAATAAATGGCCGTTTTTTCCATTATTCATGATTTTTAATTCATAAAAAACAGGGAAAGGGCGACTATTCATGAAAATAAACGCAATTCTTTGCCATTGAGCAAAAACAACTTGTTCCCAATGCTTATAAATAAGAAATTTTTGTTAATTGATGCTTAACCCTTTCCTTCTTTTTGGGATTTCCAACCATTTTCTACACAAAAAAAGACTGAAGACTTTTGAATATTTTCTATTTTTGGTTATTTTTTACAGCTATTCACCATTCTTTAATGAGAATTACCCATATGATCAACAAATCTCTTCAATACTATCGCTAAATGACGAATTTCTTCGTTTCTTTCTGTTCTTTCACTCTCCTCTAAGCATTCCCTTACCCCTGATAAGCAAACTGAAGTTTTCCGTAATTCGCAGCATTCAAAAATCTCCTTACCAATCTGATCTTCAAGTCGAATTGAATTACGGGATTCGAAGCTTACAAGACTCTTCTACAAGGTCTCACTCCATTGAGAAAGAATCAGGGGATACAGCCGATGCTCCTGTACAAGTACTCTTTGAGCGAGTCTTTCTGGTGTATCATCGGGACAAACCTTGATCTTGGCCTGCCCAAGAATGGCTCCCCCATCCACCTTGGCAACAACATGATGGACTGTGCACCCACTTTCTTGATCACCCGACTCAAGCACTTTTTTGTGAACATGCATGCCCCACATTCCTTCTCCTCCATGACGAGGAAGTAAGGAAGGATGAATATTCACCATGCGTCCTTTCCATTCTTCAAGAACAGATCCAGACAAAATACTCAGCCAACCAGCCAAAGCCACAGCATCGATATTCTTGCTTTTCAGCAGAGAGTTGAGTTCTTCTGAGAGAGTCTTCTTCCATTCCCTACGATCGAGTAACTCTGCTTCAATTTGAGCCTCATGGGCACGTTCCAAGGCATAACATGGCCGATCCGCAACCAAAAGAACTGGCTGAAAGCAACCCAGTTTTTTTTGACGTGAAGCATCAATGAGTGCTTGAAAATTGCTTCCACCTCCAGAAGACAAAATGGCTAAGCGAAGCATACCCCACCTTGACCTTCTTCAACTGTGCCAATTTCCCATGCTGGACATCCTAACGATTCAAGTTTTTGAAGAACGGAGTACTGAACACCTTGGGGCAAGACGAGAACAAAACCAATTCCCAAATTGAAGGTTCCTCGCATTTCCTCTTCAGAAACTCCTTGCTGTCGGATCAGATCAAAAAGTAAGGGTTCTTCCCAGGACTTCGGCTGAATCACGGCTCTCAGTGGTTGATGTCCCCAGACACGTGGAAGATTTTCTGGAATCCCACCACCTGTGATATGCGCCATACCTTTAATTGGGAAACCATCATCAAGCAAGGAACGGACCGGATTACCATACAAACGGGTTGGTTCTAGAAAGGATTCACGCAAGGGTTTTCCCTGGAAGGACTTTTCCCAATCCTGATGAGAAAAGAGAGCTCGAATGAGACTGTAGCCATTGGAATGCGCTCCACTGGAAGCTAAGCCAATAAGGACATCTCCCGCACCAATGCCCTCACCTGAAATCATTTTTGATTTCTCGACTGCTCCTACCAGAAAACCTGCTGCATCATAATCACCAGGCGCATAGAAACCTGGCATTTCCGCTGTTTCTCCTCCCACAAGTGCACAACCTTCTTCTGCACAATAGGCCGCCATGCCCGCAACGATTCCTGCTGCTGCATCGGATTCCAGTTTTCCACAGGCCAGATAGTCTAAGAAAAACAATGGATGAGCCCCATGACACAGCACATCATTGGCCACCATGGCATAGCAATCTTTCCCTATAACATCATAGCGCTTTGCATCCAGAGCTAGACGCAACTTTGTTCCCACACCATCCGTGCCAGACACAAGAACAGGCTCATTATAGCCTTGAAGAGAATACAAACTGGCAAAAGAACCCAATCCTCCAAGAACATGAGGATTCTGTGTTGCCGCCACAACACTTTTCATCTTTTGAACAGCGGAATATCCCTCTTCTTTGTCCACACCGGCTTCTTTATAACTTTGGGGTAATCGCTGACCCATTTCTGACCTTCCTTCATACACGAATGAAAAACAACTCATCTACGCTCTGAGACGATGAGGCGGTATGGGATAAGTGCCTGTAAGACAACCCAAACAAAAACCGTCCCCTTTCCCAAGGGCGCGTTTGAGCCCTTCTAAACTGAGATATGCCAACTCATCAGCACCCAAAACGTTGCATATAGCCTCAATATCCATTTTATGAGCAATCAGATCTTCAGCCACTGGTGTATCAATTCCAAAATAGCAAGGACTTTGAACGGGAGGAGAAACCACTCCAAAAAGAACTTCTTTGGCTCCAGCTTCCCGCATCAGATTCACCAGACGTCGACTTGTGGTGCCGCGAACAATGGAATCATCAATAAGCAAGACACGCTTTCCTTCCACCTCTTCTGCCATCACCGAAAGCTTCACTGAAACAGCTCGCTCCCTCATGGCTTGATCTGGGTGGATGAAGGTTCGACCGACATAATGATTTTTGATGAATCCCAAACCATAAGGAACTCCAGATTCACGAGAGAATCCCAAAGCCGCAGGCACACCGGAATCAGGAACACCACAAACCAGATCGGCCTGAACCTTCCACTCTCGTGCCAGTTCTCTCCCCATGGCTAAACGGGAATTCATCACCGAGATTCCATCAATACGGCTGTCTGGTCGGGCAAAATAGATGTATTCAAAGACACAGGTGGCTCGTTCATTGGCTAAGTCCTGCACAATGCTTCTTGGACCATCCGCATCAATAAGAATGACCTCTCCAGGTTCCAGGTCTCGAACCGTTTCTGCACCTACGGCAGCCAATGCACACGATTCCGTGGCCAGATACCACCGATCCTCTCGTCGTCCCAAAACCAAAGGACGAATACCATGAGGATCACGGGCTCCTAGCAGTTTATCTCCTGCTGCCATCACCAGGGCATAGGAACCCTTAACAGCACTCATGGCCTCGGCGACGGCTCCTTCAAGGCCTTCAGCGGCACGGCGTGCAATCATGGCTAACAGAACTTCGGAATCCGTTTCTGTTCGAAAAAGAGCGCCTCCATCCTCAAGCAGAGACCGAAGAACACCCGCATTCACCAAGGTTCCATTGTGGGCAACAGCCAAGTCCCCCAACTTGCTTTTCCCCTGAAGAGGCTGGGCATTTCCCACACCCGTTCCTCCTGCAGTGGAGTAACGGACATGCCCAATTCCAAGATGCCCGTCCATCGCTCCCAATGAATGCTCATCAAACACCTGAGAAATCAGACCACTGCCTTTTTGCGTATGAAGGCAAGAATTGGCTCCAATGGTGATGCCTGCACTTTCTTGCCCACGATGTTGAAGAGCAAGAAGGCCACGATACAATTCTTCAGCTGCATCTGTTGCCCCTTCTGGGGCCCACATGCCAAAGACACCACACTCTTCTTCCATTTTATCTTCATTGGAAACAAAGGATGAAAACGAAGACCTGTCCTGGGGGAAGGACAGGCGGTCTGTGGCAAAATGATCAGCCAGCATGGGATACCCGGGAGAGCATTTCAGAGTAGGCCTCTTCAACATCACCCAAGTCTCTTCTAAACCGATCTTTATCAAGTTTTTTCCCTGTTTCCTTATCCCAGAAACGGCAGGTATCAGGACTAATCTCATCAGCAAGAAGCAACTGACCATCGGCTCCACGCCCAAATTCCAACTTAAAGTCCACCAGGGTGATCCCCAAATCATCAAAAAACACCTGCATGATGCGGTTCACTTCCCCTGCCATGCGATGGATTTCCTCTAACTCTGATGCCGTTGAAAGACCGAGGGCCAGAGCATGGTCGTCATTCAGCAGTGGATCCCCTTTTTCATCATCTTTCCAGCAAAGTTCCTGGATGGGACGTGGAAACACAATGCCTTCATCAATGGAAAGCCGTTTGGCCATGCTTCCTGCACTCACATTACGAATGATGACTTCAAGAGGAACAATCTCGACTTTCCGACAAAGCGTTTGCCTGTCAGAGAGCTTTTCAACAAAGTGGGTTGGAACACCTTCTTTTTCCAACATGGTGAACATGAGATCACTCATCACATTATTCACCTTTCCCTTCCCCGCAATGGTACCCTTTTTCTCCCCATTGAAAGCTGTGGCATCGTCTTTATAATCCACAATGACAAACTGAGGATCATCCGTTGCCCAAACCTTTTTAGCCTTTCCCTCGTACATCATTTCTGTCTTTTTCACAGCTCTACTCCTTCTTCATTGTCAGTAACAAAACTTTCACGCATCTGAGTCATCCAATCCGAGAGCCTCTGAGCAAGAGATTCATCACTCAAGGCCAAGATTCGAACCGCAAGCATTCCAGCATTGAAGGCATTGTCCACACCCACAGTGGCCACTGGGATGGGTTTGGGCATTTGAACAATGGAATACAGGGCATCCATGCCGCCAAGCTTGGCTCCCAGTGGAACTCCAATGACGGGTTTAAGGGTTTTTGAAGCCACCACACCTGGAAGATGCGCGGCCAAGCCAGCGCCACAGATGAAAGCCTTGACTCCTCTTTCTTCCATTACCTTCAGTTTTTTTTCCAATTCATCTGGCACTCGATGGGCGGATAATACATGAGCTTCCCAACTCACTCCTAACTCATCCAAACAACGTGCTGCACCTTTCATGGTGTCAACATCACTGCGACTTCCGAACAGAATCCCTACCATTCCTTGCTCCTTTCCGCAGGACTTCCCCACGGGATGGTGGTGGGAGCAACATGCTCTTGCACCAACAGGTCAACATGAAAACCATTTTCAATTAAATATCTTTGGTAAAAGCATTTAAACAATAACCACTTCATCAAATCACTGAAATATCGCATTCTCATACTTCAGTGATGTTAGAGAAACCAGCCTACGCCTCCCCGAATGAGAGGCTGTTCCACCTCCATTCCCGGAACATCAATGAAGGTATTTTTTCGCCATCGTTCACTGTGTCCCATCTTCCCAAGAATTTGGCCACAAGGAGAAAGCAAGGCTTCAACACCACCAACGGAACCATTGGGATTCCATTGGGGATGCATGGAGGCCTTCCCTTGTTCATCACTGTACAGAAAGGGAATTCGTTGCTGATTCAAGAGTTCTTGAAGTGCCTCAGGTGAGGCCGAGAATCGTCCCTCGCCATGACTGATGGGGAGTCGATGCACATCCCCACTTTTCATCCCCTGGAGCCAAGGACTGGAACCACCAAGGTTAACGGTGTAGACCGTTCTTGCAATATGTCGCCGGTTTTGATTTGGGGCCAAGGTTGGATCTTGAACCCGAGGAATTCCTGGTTGACTTGTGAGTAGCCATCCGCTCTTCAAGAGGGCTTGGAATCCATTGCAAATCCCAAGTACCAGACCATTCCGGGAGAGAAGCCCCAACAGAGATTCCACAATCCGGGGATGTCGAAGCACCGAGGCTATGTATTTTCCAGCACCATCAGGCTCATCTCCTGCAGAGAATCCACCAGGAACAAAGAAGATTTGACTGGAGTCGATGCTTTGTGCCAAACGAAGCATCGACTCTTCCCCATCCTGAGGAGTGAAATCTCTCAGCACCACTTCCTCTGGGATTCCTCCAGCTCGTTGAAACGCCCGACGACCATCATCTTCTCCATTACTTCCTGGAAAAACAGGAATACACACCCGAGGTGCTCCCAAAGACGTTGTTTGTGTGCTAAGAGCAGAGTCTTGGGCAAAGCACATTGATGGTGGAGATTGGGAATCGGCTTGATTCAGGAGCTCTGTATCCCCCCAAACCTGAGCAAAGGGGCTCCTCCATGCCCGTTCAACAGAAGTGAGGGAGACCGGTCCTTCTGCTCCCTGGAGAGTGGATGTGTCTTTTGTTTGGCCCAGAAGGTTCCATTGCCCCCCCATTCTCTTTAGTGATGCTTCTAGGGAAGAATCCCATTTTTCGAGAGCAATGATCACATCCCCATAAAGTGGAGCAAAGGCAGGAGTAGGAATACTTGGTTGGAGCTCCACCCCCATCCCACCACCAAGGGCCATAAGGGCCAGCTTGCCCCCCCATCCTCCAGCGCCCACGCTGGCGGCGGCTCGAATCTGTTGACCATGAGTCCCCATCCAATCCCAGTTGGCTTCAAATGTTTTCCAATCGGGTTCTTCATGGATGGTGCGAGATCCTGCTGTTAAGAGAAGAAGAGTCCAACCACTCTGGGAAAGCGACGCCCCTCGGGCCTGTTCCACATCCATGGCCGTTGCAGCAAAGGCAATGAGAGTGGGTGGGACATCCAGTTTGCCATAACTACCACTCATGCTGTCTTTTCCACCAATGGCGGGAAGATTCCATTGTTTTTGCACAGAGAACGCCCCAAGTAGAGCTGCCAAAGGATCTCCCCAGGATTGAGATCCTCGATCTGTGCGTCCAAAGAATTCTTGTAAACTAAAACGAACCGATCGCCATGGCGCT
Source organism: Spirochaetales bacterium (assembly GCA_022360655.1). Classification (GTDB taxonomy): domain Bacteria; phylum Spirochaetota; class Spirochaetia; order DSM-2461; family DSM-2461; genus UBA2779. The sequence goes on from JAKSCK010000050.1 coordinate 57,803, forward strand.
CCTACGGCAGCACAGCGTGCCAAGGCCTCCAGGTGCGCCTCCTGAGCTCCCCGATAAGGATGGATTTCTGTTCTGGATGGATCAAACCCCACGGCCATGCAGGAGGCGGTTTGACAGTCCCCTTCTGTCGGAAGAAGATGCACGGAAGCTTCTGCAGGGATCTGTTCCTTCCATCCTCCTAGGGGAGAAAGAACCGTTGTGCCACCAACACTCCCATCAAATCGTTCTTGCAAGCCACGTCGTGCAGCCACTTCAGGAGAGGAGAGAACCTCCAACAGATTCTGAGGATTCCACGCCTGGGATTCTTGAACACAAGAGCTCTGCAAGGACGACTCTTTGAGAGCCATTCTCTTCTCCCACAAACGGGGTGAAATGCAAGCATGTGCTTGACGACGCACTCCATTGGAATCCAACAATTCTCGGGACAAGTTTACCACTTCCTGCCCCCGCCAGTGCATTCTCAAACGCCCGTCATTGGTCACATGAGCTACAATCCGTGCATCTAAATTTTCTTGTTGTGCCAGAGCTATGAAGGAAGATGCATCCTCTGCATCCACCACAACGGCCATACGTTCTTGAGACTCTGAAAGCGCCAATTCAAGACCATCAAGTCCATCATATTTAACTCGGACAGCATCCAAATCGATGGAAAGACTTGGAGCAAGTTCTCCCACTGCAACGGCGATTCCCCCCGCACCAAAATCATTGCATCGGCGAATCAGTTGGGCCGCCTCTTTGCGTCGAAACAAGCGTTGCAATTTGCGTTCTTCTGGTGCATTGCCTTTTTGCACTTCTGCACCAGCCTTTTCTAAGGACTGGTGATCATGGGCCACCGATGATCCTGTGGCCCCACCAATGCCATCCCGCCCCGTGGCACCTCCAACCAAAATCACCACATCGCCAGGTTGGGGTATCTCTCGACGAACATGAGAAGCGGGAGAAGCGCCAAGTACAGCACCACACTCTAATCGTTTGGCCGCATAGCCTGGGTGATAATGCTCTCGAACAACCGATGTGGCCAATCCAAGTTGATTTCCATAAGAGGAATACCCTTCTGCTGCTTGATGTGCAATGAGACGTTGAGGAAGTTTCCCCTCCATAGCATCAGACGGATTCTGACGAGGATCTGCTCCACCACTCACCCGAAGGGCTTGGTGTACAAAGGCGCGTCCAGAGAGAGGATCACGAACGGCACCTCCAATGCATGTGGAGGCCCCACCAAAGGGTTCAATCTCTGTGGGATGATTATGCGTTTCATTCTTGAAGGACAGGAGCCAGGGTTCCACTCGTCCATCCACTTTGGCATCAACCCGAAGTGTGCAGGCATTCACCTCTTCTGAAACATCCCAATCACCCAAGACACCATTCTTCCGCGCTTCCCGAGCGGCAATGGTGGCCAAATCCATGAGGGTTCGGGGCTTCTCTGAACGGGAGCAATGCACACGAGAGTGGTCCCAATCCTTTAAAGTCTGACGAATTTCTTCTGCCCCCGGACCCTCTTCAACAACGATAGAGGTGAACTCGGTCTCAAAAGTGGTGTGTCGACAATGATCAGACCAATAAGTATCAAGAGCGCGGAGTTCGGCAAAGGTTGGATCCCGCTGCTCTTGGGTGGAAAACCAATGGGAAAGAAAAATCAAATCCTCTTGGGACATGGCAAGACCATGGTTTTTTCGAAAATCCTCCCAGTTGAGGTTCTTCCGAAAACCCTCCACAGAACCCACAGGCTCTGGTTCAGGAGGAACATTCCCCAAACTGGATTCTTTAAGATTTTTTTCCCGAGAATCCACTGGATTGATCAGCCAGGACACAATCCGCTGCCAAGTGCTCTCATCAAACACTTGAGAAAAAAGAAAGATTTCACAGCAGGACACAGCAATGGAGGAAGAAGGATACAAGCGTTGGAGACATGTTCTTGCCGCATCAGCTCGCTGGTCAAACTGCCCGGGAAGGTATTCCCGTGCTAGGATTCTTATGGTGTCCTGAAATTGAGGTTCTTCAACAATCTGATCCACAGGCGCTTCAAAGAGGAGCCCTGGTGCAGCATCATGAAGTTCTTTTTTCTCAAGGCCCTTCACTTCATAACGACGCAAAATGCGAATGGTTTGAGTCAGCGGAATACCAAGAACATCTCGAAGTTCTTTTGTTAGGGCTTGGGCCTCCCAGTTGAGACCTGCACGACGTTCGATGCACAGCGATTGAATCACATTCCCCCCAAATACTATGGGGGAATTCCCAACACTCCTTTTTTCCCCATTCAGGAAAAACACAAAGAGAATTGGTTCATCGCCCATAGTAGGCCGTTTACGGCAGCCTGTAGAAACTCCCGGCCTTATTCCGGGAATATATGGACTCAAGGCATCCCTTGTTCTAAGGATGCCCGTGCAGAGATCACTCTGCCTATTTTATTGAGAGACGAAGCTCTCTATTGCACCTCTTCACCTTGACGACGCCCAAATTCTGATTGCACTTCATCACGTATGGATCGCCATAACTCAGGATCCTGCTCCCAAACCATGGCGCAGGCAATCAATCGTTTGGAGGTTCGCCGCACACCACGCCTGTACTGGCTAATGGCATGATGGGTGCCGAAGAAGAGGGTGGCCACATCCTGATTTGAGAAATCATGACGCTGGATAAAGGCTTCAAGCCAGGTACGGCGTTTTTCATCAATGTCCTCGTTCTTCGTCATTGACGAAACAATAACAGGATTCGTCAATGACGACAACCCCCATTTTGAAAGGCGTACAAACGATCCAAAGAACAGCATAATGCGAGTTCGTTTTTCTTATGAATGAACAACAAATCTACGTGATATCTATGCACACATATCTCCATAAACCGATGTAGAGGGTTTACAATGAGTCGCAATGCATATTTATGCATTTTTTATGCATTTCATCTTGGCATAATCTGCGGTTTTCGACATGATAGAATCACAAATATTCCACAGAAAATTGACAGAAGGAAAACGGAGAATTTTATGAAATCTTTTGCACCCATCACCTTAATCTTCCTGGCCGTGCTGAGCGTGTTGACCAGCTGTGTCAAAACCAATGTGACCAAAGAACCTGTTTATGTTTTTGCATCCGACGCCACCTGGCCTCCCATGGAGTTTGTGGATGAAAATGGAGACATTGTTGGTTTTGATATGGATTTGCTGGCTGCCATCGCCAAAGAAGCAGAATTTGAATATGAAGTGAGAAACACCGGATGGGATGGAATTTTTGCCGGGCTTGCCAACGGTTCCTATGATGCAGTGATTAGTTCTGTCACCATCACCGATGAAAGAAAAGCAGCCATGGACTTTTCAAAACCTTATGTGAATGCCGGACAAATTTTGGTGGTTCCCGCTGATTATGAAGGCAGTGAAGTTCTTTCAGACTTTGCCGGAAAAACAGTGGGATCCCAACAGGGAACCACTGGGGATTTTGTGATTGAAGATGCAGAAGGAGTCATTCGCAAGGCCTATGATGAAGTGGGTTTGGCCATTGAGGATTTAGCCAATGGCAATCTGGATGCTGTTGTGTGTGACTCCATCACCGCAGTGGATTATGTTGTGGGCAATGAGGCCTATGCAGGAAAGCTCAAGATTGTTGGACAGCCCTTTACCACTGAAGAGTTTGGAATTGCCGTGCAGAAGGGAAATGATGAACTCTTAGAGCTCATCAATGTGGGATTAGCCGCCATCATTGCGGATGGTACACGGGGAAAGATCACAGAAAAATGGCTCCGATAATCAATCACTAATTCGATGTCAATCTAAAAGGAAAAGCTCCCATCGTCATGGGAGCTTTTTTATTACCACTAGAAAAGTGAATCAACAGTCCTCGCTCTACGCATCTTCCCATCAAGTGCGTAGAGAGATCCCTTTATGAATATTTATGCATACAAACCCTGTTCAGAATCCGCTTATACCGTGTATAACACCGTATAAGCTGTATAAACAGCCATGAATATGCATTGGAGCCTTGTATGAAAAAGCACTTTTTTTCCTTATTTCCCGTTTTAATCATGACCACCCTTTCCCTCATTTCCTGTGGAAGTGAAAAAGATACCAAGACTTATGTGTTTGCTGTTGAAGCCACATGGCCTCCCATGGAGTTCGTGGATGACTCTGGGGAGATGGTGGGGTTTGATATTGATATGATTGATGCCATTGCCCAGAAAGCTGGTTTTGAATATGAACTGCGTAACACGGGCTGGGATGGGATTTTTGCCGGTTTGGCGAATGGTTCCTATGACGGAATCATCAGTGCTGTGACCATCACCGATGAGCGAAAAGCCGCCATGGATTTTTCTCAAGCCTATTTAAATGCTGGACAGATTCTCTTGGTACCGGCCGCCTACGATGGTCCTGCAACTCTCGAATCATTTTCCGACAAAGTTCTTGGTGCCCAACAGGGCACAACTGGTGACTTTGTGATTGAAGATGCCGGTATTGAACGCCGTGGTTATGACGAAATTGGACTAGCCGTTGAAGACCTTGTGAATGGCAACCTGGATGGAGTTGTGGTGGACTCCATCACAGCAGCTGATTTTGTGGTGATGAATCCAGCCTACGATGGAACACTCAAGGTGATTGGCGAGCCCTTCACCACCGAAGAATTTGGAATTGCTGTCAAAAAAGGCAATAGCCAGCTCCTTGAACTTGTCAACCAAGGTCTTGCAGCTGTTCTGGAAGATGGAACCCATGAGGAGATTGTTGAGACATGGCTGAGATAGCACAAGAACGAGCAACAAAGATTTCCATCCATGATGGAGCACTCCTCCCCGTCAAGGGAGAGCGACGAATCATTGATTCTTGGCGCATCACCATAGCCTTTGCTGTGATGGCCCTGGTGACCTTGGTGATTTTTGCCAAAGAACCCTACGGGCAGATCTTTTCTGTTGTGGTGAAAGGAGCTCCCCTTACCTTTGGAGTCACAGCTGGAGCCATTTTAGGCGCTGTTGTGATTGGCCTTTTCACCGGCCTGGGACAGATTGCCCGAGGAAGGGCTCTTCGCCTGATCTCTGGAGTGTATGTGGAGCTCATCCGGGGCATCCCCCTCTTAGTGCAGTTGATTTTCATCTATTTTGCCCTGGGACGACTCTTCCAACTTGATGGACTTCCCGCCGCCATCATTGCCCTCTCGATTTGCTATGGGGCCTATATGGGAGAAATCTTTCGGGCTGGGATTCAATCCATCCCCAAGGGGCAAATGGAGGCTGCCATGGCCCTGGGTCTCACCCGAGGCCAAGCACTGCGTTATGTGATTTTGCCACAAACCATGCGAGTGGTACTCCCTGCCATTGGGAATGAGTTCATTGCCATGCTCAAAGACTCCTCCCTGGTTTCGGTCATTGCCCTCCGGGACATTCTCCGTCGGGGAAGAGAGCATGTTTCGCGCACGTTCTTGTCCTTAGAAACCTACGCCTTGGTGGCCTTGGTGTATCTCATCATCACCCTGGTGCTCTCAAAACTTGTAGCCATCATGGAAGATAGGATGAACAAACATGAAGGATAATATTGTTGAAATCAAAGGCGCCGAAAAAGACTTTGGCGTGGTGATGGCCCTCAAAGGGGTCAACCTCAATGTTGAACGTGGTGAAGTGGTGCTCATCATTGGTCCTTCAGGAAGCGGAAAAAGCACCTTACTGCGCAGTGTGAATCATCTGGAAGCTCTCACAGCCGGTAATATCCATGTGGATGGCACCCCCCTCACCGGTGAGGGAGCGGATATTCGCCAGATCCGCGAAGAAACCGGCATGGTGTTTCAAGATTTCAATCTGTTTCCTCATATGAATGTGATGGAGAACATCACCTTGGCTCCCATTAAAGTGAAGGGTCTCTCCAAAAAGCAGGCGGAAAAAAAAGCCGGTGAACTCTTGAAAAAAGTGGGACTGGCTGATCGAGCCAAGGCCTATCCTGGACAGCTTTCCGGGGGACAGAAGCAGCGGGTGGCCATTGCCCGGGCTCTGGCCATGGAACCCAAAGTGATGCTCTTTGATGAACCCACCAGTGCTCTGGATCCTGAAATGGTGAAAGAGGTGCTGGATGTGATGACAGACTTAGCAAAAGGGGGCATGACCATGATGGTGGTGACCCATGAAATGGGCTTTGCTCGAGCTGCCGCAGACCGGGTGGTGTTCATGGATGAGGGAGAGATTGTGGAGGTGGCTCCACCGGCTCAACTCTTTGATCATCCCCAAGAAGAACGCACACGAAAGTTTTTGAAGCACATTTTGTAATTCCATGGCTCTTGGGCATGTTTCGCCCAGGAGCCAAAACACTTTCCACCCCGAAGGCTTGCCTGAGGGGTCGATCTAAGAACATGATTTATCCACCATAGAAAAAGAGGTTCAGCATGCGCGATTTTGCCCTAGAGGCCTATTTCTCCCAGTGGGAATTCACAGCGAAGCATCATATGACGGCCTCGGATGCCCAGAGTATGAGCATTCAAGAATTGCTCAATCTGGCGGGTGAGGGAGCCCAAGAAGAACTGGAACAATGCTGGCTTGGCTACACTCCCACCTGGGGAGATGAGGAATTGCGGGATTTAATTGCGCAAAACTACGAGCGGATTCAAAGCTCCCAAGTGCTCTGTTTTGCTGGTGCGGAAGAGGGCCTTTATGTGGCCATGCGCACCCTTCTCCAGCCCGGTGATCACATGGTGGTGTTCACCCCCAATTACCAGGCGGCAGAATCGGTTCCTGAGGACATCGGTGTGACCATCACCGGAGTGGATTTACGGCCTGAGAATGATTGGTGTCCCCAACCCCAGGAACTGAAAGCAGCCATCACTGCCAACACCCGACTGGTTTCGGTGAATTTTCCCAATAACCCCACTGGCTCCATTCCCAGTCAGGAACTGTGGATGGACATCATTGAGATTTGCCGCCACCACAACCTGTATTTGTTCAGTGATGAGGTGTACCGGGGACTGGAACTCCATCCGCACCACCGTCTTCCCCAGGCCACCGATGTTTATGAGAAGGCCCTGTCTTTGAATGTGCTGTCCAAATCCTATGGATTCCCAGGCCTCCGTTTGGGATGGATTGCCTGTCAAGAAGCCAAACTCTTGGGTGAGATGGAACGCTATAAACATTACCTGTCCATCTGCAATCCGTCTCCCACAGAAACCTTAGGCAAAATGGTGCTTCGCCATGGTTCAAAAATATGGGAGAAAAATCGTCAGCTCATTGCCAGCAATCTGGATATTTTGGATGACTTTTTTGCGCATTACCCCCATCTTTTTGAATGGAAACGCCCTCAGGGAGGATGTGTGGCATTTCCTCGTTACCTGGGCGCAGAAGGGGCCCAAACCTTCTGTCAAAAACTTGTGCAAGAACAGGGGGTTCTGCTTCTTCCTCCTTCGGTGTATGACACCAGCTATGGCCCCTCCCATCCCCAGCACTTCCGCATAGGCTTTGGCCGAAAGAACATCCAAGAAGGATTAGAGGCCATGAAAGGCGGTTTATCTGTGTAGAAGGAATCAGATCGACCCCGCCAAGGGCGGGGTCCTATGTCTTTTTCCCCTTTTCCCTTTACCCACAAACTCCTGGCTCGTATCTTGAGAAGATGCCAAAGTCCTCAAAGAACACATCTTCTGGTTCCTATCATCGGGAATTGGGAGCACTCAAACCTTATTTTGCCCGCTATTGGCCCGCCTATGCTTTGGGTCTTTTCTTTCTCATCCTCACCGATTTTGGTCAAATCGTGATTCCCCGCATTGTGGGTGCTGCTGTGGACATCATTGCCACCCAGCCCAATGCAAAGGTGGTGGGTCAGCGAATGCTATGGGTGGTGGGATTGGCCCTTTTGGTGGCCCTGGGCCGTTATGGCTGGCGCAACTTCATCATTGGTTCCGCCCGACGCATTGAGAATGATTTGCGCCGGGATTATTACAACAAACTCACCACCTTGGGTCCATCATTCTATGGGCAACACAAAGTGGGGGATTTGATGGCCCGGGCCACCAATGATTTGCATTCCATTCGCATGGCCACAGGCATGGCCCTGATTGCTCTTGTGGATGGAGTCTTCATGAGCCTGGTGATCATCCTGGCCCTCTTCATCAACTATGGGTCCCTGGCCATTCTTCTGATTCTTCCCCTTCCCCTCATCACCGCCATGGCCTTGTTCTTAGGAAAACTCATTGGGCCCATTTTCAAAAAGGTTCAAGAGCGATTTGCCCGCATCAGCGAGCATGTCCAGGAAACCTTGGCTGGTATTCGTGTCATCAAATCCTTTGCCAAAGAAGAGCGGTCGCTCCAAAGCTTTGGAACCATCAATACCGAATACGGCAAGGCCAACATGGAGATGGTGCGATTCTGGGGCATGCTCTTTCCAGCCATGAGTTTTATTGCCGGGCTTTCTACCCTTTCTCTGCTCTTCTTTGGGGGAAGGAATGTGATTGATGGACGTCTGAGTCCTGGGGAATTTGTCACGGCTTTAGCGTATTTGGGCATGCTCTTATGGCCGGCCATGGGTGCCGGTTGGGTGGTGAACATGATGCAGCGGGGGGCGGCTTCCATGAAACGCATCAATGAGGTGCTGCGCCAAGAACCCACCATCACCGATGCCCCTCAGGCCTCCAACACCCCCCCAAAGGGGTCCATCCAATTCAAGAACACCTCCTACCGCTATCCGTTGGTTCCGGAAAGAGCAACTGAGGAAACAACCAAGAATCAAAGATCCTCTTCTTCAAAGTTGGCACAGGACAGCCTTCCCCCCAGGATTCTTCAAGATGTGAATTTCACGGTGGAACAAGGGGAGAACTTTGGCATTCTGGGGCCCACTGGAAGCGGGAAATCCACCCTGATGAAGCTCATCCCCCGACTCTTAGACCCCCCCGAGAACAGCCTTCTCATTGGTCAGGAAGACATTCGGACTCTTCGACGCAATGCCCTTCGCCGAAGCATTGCCATGGTGCCCCAGGACATTTTCCTCTTCTCTGAAACCATCCGAGAGAACATTCTCTTCTCCAAGCCCCAGGCCACATCTGAAGAACTGGAGCAGGCCGTGGATGCCGCCGGTCTCCGTGCCGACCTTCCCTTCTTCCCCCAGGGGCTGGAAACCCAGGTTGGAGAGAAAGGCGTCACCCTCTCCGGTGGGCAAAAACAGCGCATTGCCATAGCCCGGGCCCTGATTGCCAATCCAGAAATCCTATTATTGGATGATGCTCTTTCCGCTGTGGATGCTGAAACAGAGGAACGCATCCTCGAAAACATCTTTACCCTCCGCACCGGACGCACCACCGTGATGGTGAGCCATCGCGTGTCCGCCTTGGCCCGTTGTCAACGCAGCGTTGTGCTAGAAGAGGGACGAATCACTGCCACTGGAACCCATGAAGAATTGCTGAAGAACAGCCCCTTCTACGCCAATGTGGCCCGTCTTCAAAGTCTTGAGGAGGGCATGGATCATGCATAAAAAGATTCAACGTTCAACAACCGTATTGGGAAGACTTCTCTCCTACCTCTCCCCCTACCGCACCATGGTGGCCCTCACCCTGGTGGCCCTCCTTCTGGCCACTGCAGCAGAGCTCACCCTTCCCGTGGTGATTAAACGCACCTTGGATGAGCATGTACTCAACAGCCAGCTTCGATTAGAGGTTTCCACACTCAAAGAATTTTTGAATTCTTCCACCTTTGAGGAACAACCCTTGAGTCCTCAAGAAGCCCAGGCCCTCCTTCAGGATGGGGAGCTGTTTGGCTCCTCCCTGTTCCTCCCCCCCAGCCGACTTCTTGAAATTGGCGGTGAATTGGCTCAACAGGGCCGGGAGGAAGGATGGATTGATGCCATGAATTGGCATCTGTTTACTTCCTCTCCAGAAACCGCTGCCATTGAAGAGTCCCAACCACAACTCTTCCTTTCCCAAGGAGATCGCCGGGCCATACTCAGCTCAGAACTCTCGAAACTTCCCCCAGAAGTAAGACGTCAACTGCGCCAGGAGGACTTGAGTTGGCTGAGCAAAGCCTCCCTGCTCTACCTGGGACTTTTGGCCACCGTCCTGATTTTCACCTTTGCTCAGGTGTACGCCGCCTCGTGGATCGGTCAACGGGTCATGGCCGACCTTCGCCAAGGTCTGTTGGGGCATGTCATGGGGCAAAGCCTCTCCTATCTGGGACGCACCCCAGTGGGAAGTCTGGTGTCCCGGGTGGCCAATGATGTGGAAACCATCAATGAATTCTTCACCAATGTGACCGTGTCCTTCCTCCGAGATGGCGCTGTGATGATTGGCGTGGTGACCGTACTCTTTGCTCTAGACTCCCGACTGGCTCTCGTGGCCCTCATCGCCCTCATTCCCGCCCTATTCCTCATTGTGTTTTTTCGCTCCCGCATGCTGGAATCCTTCCGAAAAGTCCGGGAACGGGTGAGTGCGGTGAACACCTACCTTTCGGAACGCATCAGCGGCATGGCCACCCTCCAACTCTTCACCGCCCAAAAACGGAGCCGTCAGGAATTCCAAGAAAAATCAGATGATTTATTAGACGCGGAATTGGGCCAAATGCGCATCATGGCCGTATTCCGCCCCATCATTGACCTCATCTCTTCCACCGCTGTGGCCCTCATCATCTGGTATGCCGCAGGTCTTGGAGAACGCAATGTCATCACCTTGGGAGTACTCATTGCCTTTGTGGAACTGCTCCAAAAGTTCTTCCAACCGGTTTCCGACATTGCGGAAAAATTCAACATACTCCAATCCGCCATGGCCGGTGGCGAGCGCATCTTCAAACTGATGGATGAATCGGAAAAAATCCCAGATGAAGGAACGCATCCCCTCACCACCGTGCAAGGAAATCTGCAGTTTGAATCTGTGCATTTCTCCTATGTCCCCGGAGAACCCGTGCTCAAGGGACTAAACTTTTCCATACCAGCCGGATCCACCGTGGCCATTGTGGGAGCCACAGGATCGGGGAAAACCACCATTGCCAACCTGCTCACCCGTCTTTGGGATCCCAGTCAGGGGCGCATACTCCTCGATGGAAAAGACCTCACCACCCTTCCCCTTTCCCAACTACGCCAGGCCATCCAGCCCGTGCAGCAGGATGTGTTTCTCTTTGCCGGAACCATTGCTGAAAACATCGCCTTAGGCCTGCCCTTGGATGACCAAGCCATTCAAAATGCTGCCCGTCTGGCTCGGGCCCATGAATTCATCCAATCCCTCCCCCAGGGCTATGCCACCCCAGTGGCAGAGAACGCCTCCAATCTCTCCGCCGGACAGCGTCAGCTCATCGCCTTTGCCCGCATCATTGCCCATGACCCGGCCCTCATCATCCTGGATGAAGCCACAGCCAACGTGGACACCGCCACCGAACACCTTCTTCAAGAAGGCCTTGAAACACTCCTTGAACACCGCACGGCCCTGGTGATTGCCCACCGGCTATCCACCATACGCCAGGCCAACCTCATCATGGTGCTGGGACATGGACAGGTGGTGGAATCCGGCACCCATGAGGAGCTGATGGCACTCAATGGCAGCTACCGTCGTCTCTATGAAATACAATTTGCAGAGGAAGAAACCACCTCATAAACAGCCCTTAGACCGACCCCGGGGCCGGAAGCCCCGGGGTGCTTACCCAAGGTTTGTTCAACCATGGCATAAAAAAAGGGCCCCCTCCGGGGGCCCTTTTCATTGTGATTCTCTTTTCTTAGAAATGAAGTCGAACCAAAACATCCGCACCAATGGGCATTTGGCCAAAGCGACGCGTTTTAAACACTTCATCATGGACTTTCACTTCACCAAAAACTTCAAGGATGAAGAGATCAGCACCAAGTCCTAAGCTCAAGTAGTGGTTGTAGTACTGAGCTCCAGCCTCAAGAATGCCAAAGAGGGTGAAATTGGCTCCAAATCGCATATGTCCCAGGCTGCGGTTCAAGGCCTCACCAAAATTATCCTCATACTTGATGACATCTTGGGCATAGCCAATCACATTGTATAAGTCAAAGCTGAACCGAGGCACAAAAACCTTCCAATCAGGCTGCCAGGTGATACCAGCATCCATGTCCAAGGTCACTTTGTAATCCAATTTTGATGCAAAGAAAGCACCACTGGAAAAGAGGCCAGCATAACCATTAGCCATGCGGCTGTAATCCACTTCGGTGGATCCCACCACATCGTTAAACACCACACCCACACCAAGCTCCGGAGTGGGTCGCCAAAGAGCACCCACATCCACGCCCCAGGAATACCCATAAAGAAGGGAGTTAGGGCCATTGATGAGTGATTCAAAATCCGTTGCAGGAATAGGAGCGGAATTGCGTGCCAGAACACCGTAGTTCCCGGTGATACCCAGGGCCAATTTTCCCTCAAAGAGTTCAAATCCTCCACCCGCAATCACACCCAATTCGCTGTGTACACTGTCTAAGGAAAACGATCGGTTCGATGGATCGATGTTGAAATCACCGGCACCTTGAACATAAACTCCCGCACCAAAACCATCAATCAAGAATCCCATGTTTCCAGAAACAAGCGTTGACATGGAAATATTCTGGGGTAAGGCATTGTAGAATGCTTTTGCCTCATCACTCTCAGGTTCGTTAAAAATTTTCTCAACTTTATTCCGCAGGATGGTTTGTTCAGAAGAGTTGTCCGCGAGTTTTTGTGCGGCCTTCTCCACGGCATCCCGGTCCTTCCAGTTGACAGATGAGGGATCTAAACTCGTTCCATTAAAGAGAGAATCGATAAGGGCATCATTAATGACTCCCGCATCATAGAGCTTGGAAAGATCCTTTCCAATCCTTTCAACAGAATTGAGAGAAAAGTCCGTGTCGGCATCCAGCTGCAACTCCTGACTGAGAGTGGTCATTGTTGCAATAAGACGCACATCATCCGGCTTTGCTCGCAAACCTCCACGACTGGAAATCTCAAAAGCACTTTCCCCTGCTACACCAGCCGGGTTTATGAAGAGGGATTGAAATCCTCCACGTTCCCCAATGAAGGGGTCGGTCACAACTTTTTCGGTTTCAAAAAGGGTTCCTGCAAACAGCATCAACGGCAATGCCTGCAAGACGCTCAATAGGAGCAGTCTTTTCATCGTTTTACCTCCTGATCCCTTCGGTAGGGATCGGCTTCTGGCCGTATTATGTCTTCGCAACTTTTTGCAATGTTCGTGCCAAAAGGCCACTACCGCTGATTCTTATGAAGAATTGTGGCGTATCTGGAATCTATCACAGGTAGAACAGTAAATTGAAGCATTTTACTGTCTTTTCGCATGGTGGAGTGACACTGTTCACGAAAAACGTGCACAAAAAGATACAGTAGAAGGAATATTTCTACTCCTTTTCTTAGCCATCGGACAGGAGGGCACAGTCTGAACGGATGCATTAGAGTAGGAATATGAGCAGCATCCCACTGGACATGAGTGAAGAGGTCACAGAAGCCAAAGGCAACGGACAACCAGTTCTTGCCTTGGATTCGTCCTATCTTTGCGCTGGCCCCACCCCTCACTCCCGAATAGAAGCGTTGCTCCAACTTGAAGAGCATACCCGCCAAGAGGGAACCATACCGGCCATCCTTGGGATTCTTGATGGACGGCTCAAAATTGGCATGAGCCGGAATGAGTTGGAACAACTTGCAGCCAAAAGCAAACTGTGTCCTCCCGTTCAACGCCGGGACTTACCCATTCTCTTGGCATCTGGTGGAAGTGGTGTCACGGCCATCTCAGCTGGCATGATCATGTCTCACCTTGCTGGGATTCGTGTCTTTTCTACAGGACATCTGCCCCACCCCCAATCCCAGAATCACTCCAACCCTGGAGATTGGTTTGAACTCACCCGTACGGAGGTGGCGATTGTGAGCACTGCACAGGATGAAGCACCCCCACCAAGAACACAATTCTTGGAATTGGAAAACCGAGGTGTTCCTGTGGTGACTTTTCGGATGAGTGAAACCCAAAGTGCACAGATTTCCTCATGCCAATCCTGTCGCGTTGATAGTGCAGAAACCCTTGCACGAATGATGCATTCGCAATGGGCTCTGGGGCTTGGAGGGGGGATTTTGATTGTTCAAGCAGAACAGAACAAATCGTCAAGGAATATGATAAGTCATGATGCACTTGCAACTTTACACCAAGCATGGGAAAGCAATGTGCATTTAGGAACACGTATCGAGGCAGCTTACACAGCCCTTGCAGGCTAAAGCATAATGGACAAAAAGCCACCCGAAGGTGGCTTTAGGCGTAGATCTGGGGAGGTTCAGGCTACGCTACGCGGTTGGCAATGTCCACCATCATGTAATTCAGGAAGTCATCTGCCAGGTCTGCTGATTTACCCTTCTCAGAACGAAGAATGGTGTTCAAACCATAAATAATGGCGGAAGCCACAGGGACGGCAATCTCAGGACGTCGGCCATTGAGTTCAAGTACATCTTTGAGAGCATTGCGAAGAACATTGTGAATATCATCCGCCACCTTCTGGTACTTAGTGCCTGTGCTTCCACCAAAAAGAGTCAGCCATTCGGAACGATGATCTTTTTGGAGCTCTTTGAAATTCTCAAGTAAGTAGCTCAACCGCTCTTCTGCTTTTTCAGGAAGGTTGGCTTTCAAATTCTTGATTTCATCAAAAAGGCTTCCAATGATGGCACCGTACAGATCTTCTTTATTCTTGTAATATCGGTACAAGTTCCCAACGGTCATGTTGGCATTGGAAGCAATGGAACGCATAGACGCTTTCTCAAAACCACACTTCTTAAACTCTCGTCGTGCAGACTTAATGATTCTCTGTCGCACTTCTTCTTTCAATACTTGCATATGGGGCCTCCCAATTTTGTCAACTGAATCACATAGATATCACGATCAGAGATCGTACGTCCAATGTTGCGTCTCTCTCCTTGAGGACAAAGAGAACACAGCAAATATTGGTCATCTTCACATATTTCACACATTCCATCCGCTCAGGACACTGAACAAATATTCTTGAATGATTGGAATGCAAAATATGCAGCATTTACCGAAGGTAACGGTGCTTAGATGTTTTTAAACCACGGTTAACATATCGAGTTTCTTCGATCATAGCAATGAAAAAACACATAAATAACACATTATGGAGGACATCGATTTACCGTTGTCCCTTATGCCTTGATTAAGAATTTCATTCCATTGCTGGTCTCAAACCAGTCCTCTCCGTATAATGCAGAGAACGCTCATGAAAACTGTATTAGTATTTGGCACTTTTGATGTTCTTCACCCAGGCCACCAGTGGTTTCTTCAACATGCAGCCCATCATGGTGAAAAGCTCATTGCGGTTGTTGCTCGAGATTCTTTTGTTGCCCATTGGAAGGGACAAGCTCCGATAACCCATGAAGTGCAGCGTATCCATGCTCTAAAAAAGAGTGGGTATGTGGATGAAGCTTATCTTGCTGATGCAAGCATTCACACCTACAGCATATTTCAAAAAGTCATTCCCAATATTATTTGTCTTGGACATGATCAAATCGCCCTCCGAAATGATTTGGAACTGTACTTTCAAGAACATGATATGTCACAGATTTCCATCATCATGTTACCCCCTTGGAAACGGGAAAAATACAGTTCTTCTCAGCGAAACAAGGCCCTCAGAGGGGCAGGATCTCTTTCTCAACATCTTTATCGGAAGCCCTTCACCACAGTGATTCAATGGCTTTCCATGTCCCTAATATGGTTGATGGCATCTCTTTCTGTTCCTGAACATGCTCATCAAACAGCCGCCCTTTCCCTTCACCTTCCCCTTGCCCTGACCGCACTGTTCCATTTTTTTTCTCAAAAAAACCAAGGACTCGCCATACGCGGATTACAATCCTCCCGCAACTGGGCCATTGCCGCGTCTCGAGCAGTGCAAACCCTTCTTTTCTTCCAAGTGACCAGCAGAATATCACTGGGAGTTACCGGCATGATGCTCATCCTTGGTGTGACACTCATCCTCCCATCAATCAGTCAGCCACAAAATCGATGGCATCGAATTTTAACTTTGTTGACTGTCCTTGGTATGGTGTTACTCATCATTGGCACAAAGGAAATCACATCTCCATCTTCCCTCATTCTTATGCTTTGCGCCTTGAGTCTCTGGTGTGCTGTAGGGTTTATTGAGAATCTGTTTCAACAGAGTGCTGAGCACCGGGAAGTCATCCCTCTATTGACCGTTTCACTTCTTTTGTTTCCTGCTGTATGGGAGATTTATGGCTGGCAACAGCAAACGATTCTCTCGTTTTATTGGATCATACCCTTATTGATTTTTGCTCTTCCTGGAACACTCGCAATACTTGCACCGGAACGTCGTCAACAATCCAATGCACAGGCCATCCACGATTCTACTTTGCTGAGAAATTTACTTGTCGCAACCACATTGTTTTTTTCTGCATTGCGAATAAACCCTACAATCACACCAGTTGTGGGAATCGGTGCAGGAATTCTCATCTTAGTAACGCTAATCTCCATCATGATGAAGAAAATCAATTCATTCTGTTTTAGCAAAAATCACCACAAAAAAAGGTCATAG
This sequence comes from Spirochaetales bacterium, assembly GCA_022360655.1. GTDB lineage: Bacteria > Spirochaetota > Spirochaetia > DSM-2461 > DSM-2461 > UBA2779. The sequence goes on from JAKSCK010000050.1 coordinate 74,259, forward strand.
ACCCTTCTTTTCAAGGATCTATGACCTTCATCCAATAATGGTCTTTACACCTGATTTATTCTGCGTAGCGGAACATCGCATCCACACAAGAACGGGCACCTTCAAGCACAGAAGGATCAATTTGCACAAAATCCTCTTCACGAGGAGAAGTGAGGACACGGCGAATGCCTTCCAAACTATTCGATTTCATGTACTTGCAAAGCTGGCAGGTTCCGACAAAATTGCGTCCGGGCATTTCGGCCTCGATTCGACTCACCAATCCACATTCCGTGAGCATCAAGTAATTTCGATTCTCTTCCATAGACGCAATGGCGCGGAACATCTGGGTTGTACTTCCGGCATAATCGGCCTGAGAAACCACTTCGGGACGGCATTCAGGATGGGCCATCACATACAAGTCGGGATAAGACTCTCGAAGGGATGGGATGAGGTTAGGATCAAACTCTTCATGAACATAACAACTTCCATCCGTCAAAAGAATTTCTTTCTGGACTCCCCGCTCAGCCATCTCAGCAATGATGTTGGCTCCCATCAAACGATCTGGTAAGAACAATATTTTATCCGATTCTATGCGCTCAATGATGTCATACACATTTGATGAAGTCACACAGACATCACATTCCGCCTTCACAGCAGCAGTGGTGTTGATATAACAAACAAAAACATGTTCAGGATGCTGACGACGTAATGCACGCACCTCATCTGCTGTGATGGAATCCGCCAGTGTGCAACCTGCATCCGTTCCTGGAATCAGCACACTTTTTCCCGGATTGAGGATTTTGGCTGTTTCTCCCATGAATCGAACGGCAGAAAAAACAATGGTATCTTCTGTTGCTGCCAAAGCATCTTTACTCAATCCATAAGAATCTCCCACCTTATCAGCAACAGAGTACAAAATGATGGGAGGTACATAGGTGTGCGCCAATATGATGGCATTTTTTTCACGCTTCAGATCCTGAATTTCTTCAACTAAGGGCATCACCCCTTCCACATAAGCGCGTAAATTTTCTTCATCAACCCCAAACCGTAGTCGGCTGAGAGTCTCAAACAATTGATCAGCGGTCTGCATGACGGCCTCCAAGGGAGATAAGCATATCCTGGTGAAGGGAATTCATTCAACAAAGCCATAAAGAATCAGACAACGTCAACATGAATTCTTTATAGCCTCTTGATCATTTCCCGTTTGCATCCTTTCCACTTTTTTCCCAGCGAGAAACCCAACGAGCAAAGAGAGATTCTCGGCGAGGGGTTCGCTTTGGAGCATTACCCATGATGCGAGCCACCACAGCAAGATCATCCGTTCGCTCCAAAAGAAGACGCAGCATCACCATCAATGGTACTGAAAGAAGCATGCCAGGGATCCCCCATATGTATCCCCAGAACAACAGTCCAAAGATCACAGTGATGGTATTCAAACGGAGCCGGTTCCCCATCACCATGGGATCAATCACACTCCCAATAACAAACTGAGAAGCTCCAAGACACAGAGCAAGAGCCACCACAGCTCCAAGACCATCAAACTGAATCACCCCCATAAATACAGGCAGAGCTGAAGCAAGGATGGACCCAATGGAAGGAATAAAATTCAGTAGGAAAGCCAAGAACCCCCAGAAGAGAGCAAATTGCAAACCAAAGGCCAAGCAAATGAGCCAGGCCAAGACACCAGTCACCAAACTGATCACTGTTTTGATGGACATGTACGCTGCAATACTCTGCTCCGTGGCTTCCCAAACATGGCGCGTTTCTCCTTGATTCTCCTCACCAAAAACATAGTCAATGAAGGCCGAATACCCTGTAGCCCCAGAAAGAAGGATGAGATAGTAAATCAAAAAAAGCACCGTGGAAGAACCAAAGCTACTCACCGTTCCTAAGGCCGTTTTTAAGAGTGAAGCGATGGAATCAGGAGAAAAAACTGTGTCCATTTCATTCCAGAGATAATCTGCATTCAAACCAGGGATTCGTGCGGCCACCCAACCCATAGCAAGATTCACCTTTCTATTAAATTGGCCAGCTAGAACATCTATGTCTGCCACGAGTTGTTCGATGGTGCTCCCAATCACGGTCACCACAAGCCAGAGAACTCCTAACGTGAGCAGAGCCACAACCCCTGCAATCAATCCACGGGGGATTCTCCGACGTTCAAGAAAGTTCACCACGGGAAGATTGAGTATGGTGAGTAAAGCGGCCAGGATTAAAGGCAGAATCAATGAGCCCAGAAGCTTCAGTACCGCAAATGTCACGATGATGAGCAAAATAAGAAGGATGTTTCGAATCGCCTTCAGGTGGTTTTCCATGGGGAACCTCCAACCCTGAGACTATACCCTTCCATCCTCGATGGACACCAGCATACAGAGAAAACCGCTTCAATCATTCTTACAAATCGAGATCATTCAATGGCATAACTGAATTCTTTGTCCTTTCATGAGATTCAAATTGAACCGGTTCAAATACCGTTGTATTCCTCATGAATCACCCAAATCGTCCTTGAATGTAGTCTTCCGTTTCTTTTTTTTGGGGATACTCAAAGAGTTGCCTGGTTTCTCCATACTCCATGAGTTCTCCTAGGAGAAAAAACGCCGTCTGATCACTGATTCGGGCCGCCTGATGCATGGAATGGGTAACAATCACAATGCTGTACTGCCTTCGAAGTTCTTCCATTAAATCTTCGATTCGTTGGGTTGCAATTGGATCCAGAGCACTCGTAGGCTCGTCCATGAGAATCACTTCTGGCTCCATGGCAATGGCACGCGCAATGCAAAGACGTTGCTGCTGACCACCAGAAAGCCCTAGTGCACTTTTTCTAAGACGATCTTTTACTTCATCCCAAAGGGCTGCTCGGACCAAAGATTCTTCCACAATGTGCTCTAATTTCTTTTTGTCGCGCAGGCCCTGCATACGGGGTCCATAGGCCACATTGTCTCGAATACTCATAGGAAAGGGATTGGGTTTTTGAAAAACCATTCCCACCCGAGTCCGAAGATTTGTAACATCCATGGCATTCTGAATATCTGCTCCATCGAGAGTCACAAGACCATCCCAACGGCATCCTTCAATCAAATCATTCATGCGATTCAGGGTGCGAAGAAAGGTGGACTTCCCACATCCAGAGGGACCAATGCAGGCCACAACCTGGTTTTTGGGGATGGCCATGGTGATATTTTTCAGGGCTTGAAACTCTCCATACCAAAGATTCAAATCTTCTACAGAAATTTTGATGTTCTGATTCATGCTGCACTCCCTATGCGCTTTTCATATTTCCGGGTGATGGCCCGGGTCACTGAGTTGAGAACAATGACAAACACCACCAAGATGGCCGCCGTGGCAAAAGCCTGCTGGAAGGCATTCTCCTCCACGGCTTCTTTGGTGAGATAATAGAGATGTATGGTGAGAGTTCGTCCTGAATCCATCACTGACCGAGGCACATTCTTTGCAATCCCTACGGTGAGAAGAACGGGGGCCGATTCTCCAACAACGCGGCCAATGGCCAGAATGACAGCCGTCACAATCCCTGGGAGAGCACTGGGAAGAACCACGTTCCAAAGGGTTTGGATCTTTGTGGTTCCCAGAGCGAGAGAGCCCTCCCGAAAAGAACGTGGAACCGTTTTTAGGGCTTCTTCTGTGCTGGTAATCACAACGGGAAGAATCATAATGCTCAGTGTTAAAGATCCTGCAAGAATGGATTGCCCCAGGCCTAAAATCCGACAAAAAACCAAAAGTCCAAAAAGCCCATAGATGATGGAAGGAATACCTGCAAGCGTTTCCACTGCAAGACGTATAGTGCGTTTCAACTTTGGATTTCGTGCATACTCATTCAAGAACACCGCAGTGATGATACCAATGGGAAGGGAGACAAGAAGTGATACTCCCACCACATAAAGAGTGGTCAAAAGCATGGGCCAAACACCAACTCTCCAATCTGTTGATGTGAGAAAGGTCCAAGTCAAACCAGGAGCACCTTGAAGAATCACATAGGCCACAATGAACACCAGAGTGAGAAGAATAAAAACGGTGGCCAAAGCCATCACCCACCAAAGAGCATTATCACGGCATTGTTGAGAGATGAATCGCATCATGCATCCTCCATCATTCGAGATTTGAGGGCGAGAACAATTCCATTGAGAACAAGAATGATCAGAAACAACACAATTCCAACAGAAAAAAGAATCCGATTATGACGCCCTTGGGCATAGCCCATCTCCAATGCAATGGTGGCCGTTAATGTTCGAATCCCATCTGTAAAGACTCGGGGGATTTGAGGAGAATTGCCCGCAACCATAATCACAGCCATGGTTTCTCCAACAGCCCGAGAAGTGCCCAGAATGGCTCCGGCAAAGATTCCCGATTTTGCTGCAGGAACGACGATTCGCCATGCGGTTTGCATCTTACTGGCTCCAAGGGCAAGAGAGCCCTCTCTGTACATCTGGGGTACTGCTCTCATGGATGTCTCCGCAAGAGAAATCACCGTTGGGAGCATCATGAGGGCCAGAATAAACATGGCCGCCAACAATCCATTACCAGAAGCCGCCCCAGAGAGTTTTTTGATGAGGGGAACCACAACCATAAGGCCAAAAAAGCCATACACAACAGAAGGGATACCAGCCAATAAATCAACTGCACCTCGCACAAATCCACCAACTTTTGGGGGAAGAAACTCCGAAAGAAAAACGGCTGTCAGCAGAGCAAGAGGAACTCCTACCAGTATCGCTCCAAAGGTTGAGAACAGTGTTGCCACCACCATGGTGAAAATGCCATAGCGCTTGTTGTATGTTGGCCGCCATTCAGTATCCAATAAAAATTGGGAAAAGAACCCTGTTGGCTGCTGAGGTATCGCAAGATAAAACCCTCTTATCTGTCCAGCGATTTTGCCTGGATAGGTCACTTCATACACATATTCTTCGGTGTACTTCACCACTCCAGGAGCCGCAGCCACAACATTCACACGGTGAGCTGGAAGAGGCCTTTCTAAATCAACATCCAAGAGAATGCTCACCTCCTGATCTTGATGTTGAAAGCCAAGCGTATGAAAACCTGGCGATTCACCGAGTTCCACATATTTTGCATCCCGAGGAAGGGATGAATATGTATAGGCATCTCCATCCAAGGTAAAAGAGGATATGCCAAAAGGAATCACATGCACGGCTTCAGCAGTTGCTGTAAAAAAAGGGATGGCCCCTTGAATAAAAACAAAGAGAATGATGGCAAGGAGGGCCAGCACAGAGAATGTGGAGATGACCGTAAAGATGACCTTGAAAAATTGATCAATACGCTGTTTGCGTCCCATGAATCGTCCTAAAGAGCCCCCTCACGGAAGGAGGGGGCAGATTAAAAGGCGGAGTTAATGCGCCTCAATGGGCTTTAGTTCGCCGGAACCCACTTTGTAGCAGCAATGCTCTGCCCCTCCTCTCCCATCACCCAGTCCAAGAAGGTTTGAGTTTGATGAGAAAGATCATCCCCTCTGTAGAGAACCAAGAGAGGACGAGCAATGAGAAAAGAACCATTCACCACGTTTTCCACAGTGGCTTCAGCACCCTCCACAGCAACACCATGAACCGATGAATCGAGATATCCTAAGGACAAGTAACCAATGGCATCTGGATTGGAAGCCACAGCTGCTTTCACACCGCCATTGCCATCAAATTCTGAGGCACCAGCCACCAACAGGTCCTTAAAACCCACAATGCCTTCAAAAGCCCCGCGAGTACCCGAACCCGGTTCTCGGCTCACCACAGCGATGGCCCCAGCCTGACCACCCAATTGACTCCAATCGGTGATTTGGCCTGTGTAAATTTTTTGAATCTGATCTAAAGAGAGTTGCTTCAGGGGGTTGTCAGGATGCACAACAGGAGCAATTCCATCAAAGGCAATGGCCAGTTCATCCAAACCAAAGCCCTTCTCTTCGGTTTTCAGATTTCGGCTGGCCATGCCCAATTCACTGGTGCCCTGATTTGCCGCCTTAATCCCATCAGAAGATCCCGTTCCATTGGCATTGATGCGAATCCCAGGGTTGAGCTCACTGTAACGTTCCCCTAAGAGCTCCATCAGAGGATAAACCGTTGTTGAACCAGAAACTTCAATGGTGTATCCATCCTCTCCTTCACCATTCGCCATCAAGGAGGCCAGTGGGGCCAAGAGAACCAGAACAAGGATGAGCGATTTCTTCATTTTGCGACTCCTTCGCGTTTTGACGTATGCCCCCAACTCCAATTCCACGAGGGAGCATTTGAGGACATTGAACGAGGAGCCTGTTATGTCTTTGTATAGGTTCTATGAGATTCCTGTTAAATCAAAACATAAATTGACGATTCACTCATGGACATGAGGACCATCCATGAGCAGCCCCCTAATCAAACTCAAGAAATCTCTTGAATCCAACGAAGAGACAGCTCAAAATCTCCTGCAGATTGGGGATGAGGTATCCAATCCCGAGGAAGGTCCTGAAGGATGATGTCAATAAAAATACGATGTCCCTTTCCAAGCCAACGCAGGGTTCCCCCCACTCCAAAGCGACTCTTTGCCTTCTGAATCGTCATCATAACGGCCACATCCCCTGACCAACCTTGGGACCGATAGTGATCCATGGAAAGGCGTAAAAACGTGTCTTTATGGGGAGACCATTTTCCATACAGAGCCCAGCGAAACCGTCCTTCGCGAAGCAGACGCCCCGTGACATAGTGCAACCCAAACCAGTCCCAAGACTTTGCCGCGCCAAGATTTTTCAAGGAACAACCGGCCGTTGCTTGCCAATTCTCCCAGCGCCAACCCCATTCACCACGCACATCCCCTGCATGAGGTTCAGCATGGTCATACTGATGATCCAGAGTCATCTGAAACCCCCTTTGGGGTCGATATCGCCAATCCCAGGCCACAAAGAATTGCTCCTTCACCACCCGACCCCGCGCATCCCGAAAACTGGGAGCCCTCCACCCTCCCCGTCCCCGCCAGCGCCATGGACCATCAGACCATTCTCCACTCAAACTCAGAGCCCCTGCGACTGGTGAGAAAGCTCCTCCGGAAAGCATCGCTGTGCTGCTCCCATGAAAGCTCCCCCACTTTTGTCGCAGTCGCAAACCCACCACACCATGCCAACCTTCGGGAATCTCCATAAGATCTGGATACCACCGCTCCCCTGCAAGAACAGATTCCCGGCTGCCCAAGACTCCAGCGAAATCCATACGACCTCCCTCCCATTGAAGAGGCTGGGCCCAAAGCCATGCGCGGCCTCCATCCTCCCAAAGCTCCAATGCTCCTCCCAGCCTCTCATGAGGCAAGAAGAGAGCCACTCCAAACTGATCAGAGGAAAGACTTCGAAGATTGGCCCGAAAACCGCTTGTTTCACTGGAACGGCCCAAATGCTTCTGTTGCGGTTGAACAAGTTCTGCTAAAAAACCTCTTGCTTCTAAACGTCCAATGGCCAGCCATGACCCATGGAGCCCCCCCATACCTTGAATAGACGCATCAGGTCTCACCTGAAAGTTCATTCCACTGGCATAGCCCCTCAAACGCAAAAGAGCGGTCCATTTCACCCGTCCCTTCCCATCCACAGCCCAAGAACTCTCCAAGCTGTCTCCATAACTCAATGGAGCCGAGCAAAAGATCAGCATCAAAACACTTTTAAGAAAAAGCGCATGCAACCAAAACTTTCGGGAAGCAGGGATGAGCATGATGAGCCCCCATTCCCTGGCGTTCCTCTCATCATTAAGTGTGATTTTCATGCCTCTATTGACCGCTCTGAAGGTCTGTTGACTTTAGTGCAATTCCCTTGCACCTCCACCGCTCAATATGACAAACTGATGCCGTTTGAATTTATCTTCGCGCCGCGTTTCTGCACATGATCACGACGCATATGCCAACGGAGGCATTTTATGGTTATCCTCACTCTCAACTGCGGCAGTTCCTCCGCTAAGTACCAGGTTTATGATTGGGACAAAAAAGACGTTCTGGGCGTCGGCCTTGTGGAACGGATTGGTCAAGAAGGCGCCAACTTAGAACACAAAGCTCCTGGAAAGGGCGAATTTGAAACCACCAAGGACTGTCCCAACCACGAATCTGCCGTGGCTTGGATTATGGAAACCCTGGTGCACCCATCCCATGGATGCCTCACCACCATGGACGACATCAAAGCCGTCGGGCACCGTGTTGTTCACGGTGGAGAAACCTTCACAAAGTCCGTCATTGTGGATGAAAAAGTTCTGGCCGATTTGGAAGCCGTTTCCCACCTTGCTCCCCTTCATAATCCCGCCAACCTCACCGGTATTCGAGCCGCTCAGGCCGTACTTCCCAACGTGCCCCACTGTGCCGTGATGGACACCGCCTGGCACCAGACCATGCCCGCCACCAGTTACATGTATGCCCTCCCCTACGACTGGTATCAGAACGAGAATGTGCGGCGCTATGGCTTCCATGGAACCAGCTACATCTACACCGCCAAACGGGCCTCCGTCCTTCTTGGCAAAGATCCCATGAAAACCAACCTGGTGATTGCCCATATCGGAAATGGTGCCTCCATGTGCGCGGTAAAAGATGGAAAAGGTTATGACACCTCCATGGGAATGACCCCCTTGGAAGGTTTGGTGATGGGAACCCGATCCGGTGACATGGATCCAGCCATTGTGTCCTACATGATGAAGAGCCGGAACATGAGTCCAGCAGAAATGGACTCCACCCTCAACAAGAAAAGTGGAATTCTTGGCATCACAGAGCAGTTCATTGACCGCCGGGATGTCTTTGCCGGTGTGGAAAAAGGGGATGAACGCTGTCAGTTGGCCATGGACATGGAAGCCTACCGCATCCGCAAATATGTGGGTGCTTACTATGCCGCCGTGGGCCGCTTAGATGCCATTGTCTTCACCGCTGGAGTGGGAGAGATGAATCCCCTCTACCGCCTGAAATCCTTGGAAGGCCTCGAAGCTTTGGGTATCAAGATTGACCCCGAACGCAATGCCGCTTCCCGCAGCCGCAATGCAGAAACACGAATCTCCACCGATGATTCTCCCGTGGCCGTCTACGTGATTCCCACCGATGAAGAGCTGGTGATGACCGAAGATGCCTATGCCCTCATGAACGGCAGCTACGATGTGCATACATCCTTTGAATACTCCTTCCAGAGTGCGGATTACAGCAACAAAGCCCGGGATGCTGCTCTTCCTGGTGACATTGCCAAAAACCCTGCCCTCGAAGGTGTTTTGGCCCGCCCAGCAAAGGCCTAATTTCCGGATTATAGACCGACCCCGCCACCAAGCGGCGGGGTCAAAAGATAAAAAAACACCGAGCGTATGCCCGGTGTTTTTTTTGTTTAATGCAAACTATTTAAAATCAGAAAAGTTGAGCGATTCACTAGGATTCATGGCTCCATAAGACACAGAAACAGGATTCCGTCCAATTTCCACCTCATAAGATCCAGAGCTTGGAATGGCTCCTTTCACGGCCAGATTCGTATACCGAAGGGTCACATTGCATGCCGTGTTGTAGCCCAACTCTGTGGCAAGGGAAAGTTCAATGGTTCCACTCAATGTTCCATCACCATTGAAAGCAGAATCTGATAAATAACTTTGGTTAATCATTAGTCCTTTAAAATTTACCACTTGATTGAAGATAAAACTCGTTTTGGAGCGGAAAGTTGCCCAATCCATCTCAAGTCTCATCTGCATATCTCCGCTGAGTGGCGACTCAAATTTCGTTGTTTTATCCCTGTAAGAATTCATGCTTACAGATCCAAAACCTTCCACCATGATCTGGGATGTATACATTGAAATTTGATAAAGTTTAAAAATACTGGTTGCCAACTGATCTTGACTCTTTTCATTGAAAACTTGGTCAAGAACTAAATCCATCCGCTTATAATTAGCACTATTGAATTTCAAAGAATCTTTCGAAGCGGATAAGGCAAAATTTGTTGATGGCAATGTTTTAGCTGTGGCATTCTTTATAAAATCATTTGTATTAACATCAAATGTACCACCGTACTTTCCCTTATATTCTACAACTTGTGCCAGTTCAATCGTTCCATCGCCAACCGTAAAATTTCCTCTTGTGAGAGAAACAGGCATGGTCCAAACATCACCATCCTGCTGATTTTTCAGTGTGAACAAACAGTATTTTCCAGTGGCATCCTTGGCAAATCCTGCAGAGGTTTCAAGGGATAGAATTCGCAACTCCTGATCATCATCACCAACAACGGCCATATAAGACTCATATTCCCCAAGTGCAGGATAGGGATTCACCAGCTCGCCTGCCAATTTTACAGGTCCCATATCACAAGAAATAAAGAGCGCTGAAAGAAGAAAGGAGGTTACAATATAAATTGTGATTTGTTTCATGGGATTTCTCATATTTCATACCCCAATTTGATGGCAACAGATGAATTGACTTCACTTTTGATTCCTTGTGAAGCGCTATGAATCAAATCCCAAAAACCCCAATCAATGCGGGAATCTAGAGACACGTAAACATGGTCACCAGCCTGAGCTGACAAACGCATAAATACTGACCATCCAGCATTCAAAGATTCAAAGGAATAATAAGACTCATTTCCAGAAGCTTTCATCCAGGAAACCAATGGCCCAGTCCCAACAAAGGCGCTGTACTTCTCATTCAGAGAACCGCCATAACCAATGCCTGCAACATTCTGTAATCCAATTCCGGAGGTATAGAACTCCCCAATACTGAAAGTTCTTCCCATAAAATCCGTTCCACTCACAGGAAAGAGGACCGAAAGATTTTCGAAATACCCTAAGCCCTCCTGGCTTGCCAAAGTAAAATCAATTCCCAATGAAAGGAAATCAAACCGTTTGCCCGTATCCGTCATGTACAGGTTCCAGTGCATCGATGGAACCGGATTGAGACTTAACGAAGGGGCGGCGCTCAGCGGCAGGAGTACTGCCGACAGCAGAAGAATTAAAACAATTGCACGTTTCATTTCATGCTGCTCCTCAATCAAAATTTTCCCCAATTTATAGAGGAAGAGGAGAAGCATCCACGGGTATTACATTTTTTTAACAAATTATTCTATACTTATTTTAATAGGATTATTTATATGCAAAAATCATTGATTTTTTAGGTTTTATAAATAAACACTATGTTTATTCACAAGGAAATAGCCCTTTTCTCACCTCAAAAAAACGAGAATCCCCAGCCAATACATTCACAAGTTTTAAAGCAAATTCCATAGCCGCTCCCGGACCTTCTCCTGTGATAAGATGCCCATCCTCCACCACTGATCCACCAATGTATTTCCCATCTTGGCAATGGGATTCAAATCCCGGATAACAGGTAAACTGTCGCCCTTGAAGAAGAGCAAATTTTTCTAAGACAACTGCAGGTGCAGCGCAAATGGCTCCAAGATAACCCTGAGATTTCACCACAAATCGGCACAGAGATTCCACCTCTGGTGAGGCCGCAAGATTGGAAGCACCTGGCATCCCTCCAGGAAGAATAACAGCCCAAACATCACGTGGAGCCACATTCTCTATGCTCATATCGGTGACCACATTTAAGCCTCGACTCCCCCGAGGTTGCAATGTTCCCACTCCTGCCACCACAACATCCAATTTGGCCCGACGGAGCACATCAATGGCTGTCACGGCCTCCACTTCTTCAAAACCATTCGCAAGGCAAACAACAATCTGTTTCATCACGGCTCCTCATCCAGGCTCTGTACCTCAATTTCATTCCAGGATAGCCTTTGGCTCAACACCAAGGCAAGGAGCGTCCATGTCCATCCATGGAATGACCAAAGAGATCCACCCCGAAGCCATTGTGCATACCTGGAATATTTTTGCTCCCTGGAGACATTGCATGACGGCTGCACTCGTGGCTCAAGAAAGCCCTTGTGGCCCACTGAACCTGGCCCATCGCCCTCCACGCCCAAGAGAAGAATTGTTGAGGCATCGGCAACGGGTCCACCAAGCCCTGGACCTGCCTCAACTCCCATGGGCCACACTCTCTCAAATTCATGGAACAACCATCATTCCAGCCCATGAAGCCACAGAGATTCCACAAAAGGGGGATGGGATTCTTCTCACCAAACCCAGAAGTCTTGGAGCCGTGCTTCTGGCCGATTGTCATCCTGTGGTGATCTACGACCCCATTCTTCACCAGGCTTGTGTTTGCCATGCAGGATGGCGTGGTACCGTTGCGGGAATGGCTGGCGCAGCTGTTGATGAATTAAAGAAACGTGGCAGCCTCGCGAAAAACCTCATAGCAGGCGTGGGTGGTGGCATTGGCCCCTGTTGCTACCCTGTTGGAGAAGAAGTGGTGCAGGCCCTCCGCCAGCTACCTGGTCATCCTGAGCGACTCTATTCGCAGCAGGAGGGCGTGTGGTATGCCAACCTTGAAGAAGCCAATGCCGCTGTGCTTCAAGAATCGGGTGTGCCATCCTCACAGATTGGACGAGCGGGAATATGCACGGCCTGTCAACCAGGGGAATTTCATTCCTACCGTCGTGATGGCCAGAATGCGGGACGGCATGCGGCATTATTCTTTTTAAAATAAAAAAACGACCACCGCCGGAAGGCGGTGGTCAATCTGTTTATTTCTTACCAAAAAGGCGCTGGAAGAATCCCTTCTTCACCGGCTTTTTGTCCTCCACTTTGGGAGGAGCAGGAGCCTTCTGAGCAGGCTGCGGTTTCTGTTTCTTCTGAACAGGCCCATTATTTCGATGATTCGGCTTGGCATTCCGTTGAGGATTCGAACGCCGTTTGTTTTGGGGTCGCTTTTTCTGAGGAGACTTTTTCCCCGATGGAGAGGAAGAAACGCCTTCCATCTTGAAATCTTCCCCATACTTTTTACGGTAGTAAGCCAGACGCTCTTCCATACTACTATCCGCACTGATTCGAGCTTCCGTCATGCGCTCTTGAGGGCGGGGAACATTGTTGCGCTTGTCCTGCCGGGGTCTTCGTTTCTCATTCCGAGATTGAGGTTTCCGTTCCTGTGAACGTGTGGTGTTCTCAAAATCATCCAAACTGCCGCCTGCAATGGAGGAAACCGTTGACTGGATCTGCGCCACCCGAGGATCCAAAGGCTTCTTCTTGCGTGAAGGGCCACGCCGATCCTGTGTTCCCCGTTTGTCCTCAGATTTTTCCTGGCGAGAAGCTTGGGGAGGACGTTTCTCATGGGGAGTCTTTTGTCGATCCCGATTCGAGCTTCTCTCTCTTTCTCGTCTATCCCGTCCCCGTTGGCCATCGCGCTTATCTTCACCACCCATATCACGGTAACGGTCACGAGGTGCAAAGCGCATCCCTTCGCTGGAATCTTCCGCAAAGAGTGTTTCTTCCGCCCAGCTCACAGGAATTTTTTGGCCAAGCAATTTTTCAATGGGGCCCAAACCATAGACGTATTCTTCACAAGCCATGGTCACGGTTTTTCCCTCACGACCAGCACGAGCGGTTCGTCCAATACGGTGAACATAGCTCTCTGCCTCTAAAGGAACATCGTAGTTGATCACCATTTCCAAGTCATCAATGTGCAATCCACGTGCGGCCACATCGGTTGCCACAAGGAATTTATGCTTGCCCTTCTTCACATCATCGGTGATGCGGAGACGTTTGGACTGAGGAAGATCTCCCATAAGGAAAACCACGGAATATCCGTTGACTTCCAACCGCTTGGCCACTTCCCAGGTACTATGACGAGTGTTGGTGAAAATCACGGCATTTTCTGGATTATCCCGCTTGAGCAAACCCAAGAGAAGTTTCATCTTCTCATCTTTACCCACATGGTAAAGCTCTTGCGAAACGGTATCGACCGTCATCTTCTCGGGTTCAATAATCACTTCCCCTGGATCATTCATGTATTCCCAGGCCAGATTTCCAACCCGAGCATTCATGGTGGCACTGAAAAGCAGAGTATGACGCTCATTGTAGGGACGCATCACTTTTAATATTCGGCGCAGGTCTGGAAGGAACCCCATGTCAAAGAGGCGGTCTGCTTCATCAATCACCAGGAATCCAAATTCCTTCATATTGATTTTTCGCTGTTTGGAGAAATCCAGCAAACGCCCCGGTGTTCCAATTAAAACATCCACACCTTGAGCCAGCATTTTTTCCTGGGCGGCGTACCCAACTCCGCCAAAAATAGCCCCAATCTTGTAGTCCAAGTATTTGGCGAGCTTTTTTCCTTCCCGTTCAATCTGAACAGCCAGTTCCCGAGTGGGAACAACAATGAGGGCCTTTTGTCCCTTGTATTTTTCTTCTGTTTGTAAGAGTTGAAAAATGCCGAGAAGAAAGGCCGCTGTTTTGCCTGTACCGGTTTGAGACTGAGCATAAATGTCGCGATGCTCTTTGATGAGTAAGTCGAAGCATTGGGCCTGAACAGGCATGGGAGTTGTAAAACCAGCTTCGTCGATCCCTTTTTGGATCTTTTCATCGAACCCGAAATCTTGAAATGTCATCGTGGATTCAATCCTTGGTGTCGGGGCTACAGAAGCCCTCAGAGTGAGATTTTGCGCTTTTCGGGGGAATATCCAAAACAAACAATACCAACGGACGCGGCCTCGGAGGAGGAATGCGCCTCTCCGGAATAGATGGATCGGGCCGCGCGGACGAATGCATCTCTTGTGCCCCGATAGTTCACTGTAATTTTAGTATATACTTTATCTTAACTCATGTCGATAGAAGGAATATGAGTTCTTTAAAGGGGTTTATTTCTCCCCATACCTTACTCACTCTCCTCCTGTTTTTTCACCTTGTTTTTCCTTCGTTTTCTCAGGAATGGATACTCTTTCCGGCCCAACCCGATTCACGTCCTTGGACTCTTTTTCACGAACAGAAAGAAGAAGGCCTTGCTTTGCCTCCAGGCCCCCTCCCAGCAGATTGGCAGGATGGAACATACTGGCTCATTGCCCAGATTGAGAGAACAGAGGATCAAACTCATCTCTTTCTTCAAGGGCTCCCCATTCACTCCCCCCTTTGGTGGAATTCCAAGGCCATCGGAACACATGAGGCTCCTGTTGGCCAGATGCCCTCCCCCATCCCTCAGCTTCTTACTTATCCCGATGATTCGTCTTCTGGCCTTTTTATCACCCAGCAATTTCTTTCCGCTCAGTACAGCACTCTTCCCCCTCTTCCCGCCTTAATGGAAACACAGGAAGGGATTCAGCAATATGCCATAGCCTTTATCACCCATTTTTTGGTTCCTCTTTTTGGATGCCTCGGTGGAATGGGACTCTTCTTTTATGCGCTTCACTTCAGACAGGGACGTAAAGGACGTTACCTTTATCCCGAAGCTGCATACTTTGGTTTGTTTTTTGCACTCATCTCCCTTCCGGCTCCTCTCGCTGCTTTAGGATTTATTTCTTCGGTCCTTCCGGAATCATTTCCTCTGATTCTTTCCACCCTCGGTTTTCCCATCTCCATTCTTTTTTGGCGGCGTATGGTGAGTGGTACTCCCCAGAATCCTGGACTCCAAATCCTCGACATCACAGCCGTGCTTGTGGTGATTCTCTGGAGCCTTATTCCCATTGTGAATGCACCGATTGAGCTCCGTTCCATCCCCACTTCACTTTTGTTGCCTTGGTATGTGGTGGGCAATGCGGTGTTGGCTGTCCTTGGGGGAATAGTCATGGTGATGCGTCATCCACGTCGAAAGCACATCACTGCTGCGTTGGGAGCAGCGGCTTTGATTCCAGCCCTTGGATTTCTCCCCTTCACCCAAAAACCTTTGCTGGAAGCCTTTAGCACCACACTTTCCAGTTGGGGATTTACCTTGGTGCTTTTTGCCATCATTCCAGCTCTTTCCCACCAATCCCAACGCCAAAAGCCTGAAGCATCCAAAAAGCCAAACCTTGACTCCATCCCCATTCCTGAGCGAAAACAACCCAAAGAGAGCAAGGTGGAGCCATCTCAAAACAGTCCTCAACTGGTGGAATGTCTCCGTTCCACCCTTTACCCTGAGTCCATCCCCTGGGATCCCGACTGGGATCCAGCATCCGCCCGCATGAATGCCCAGCATCCTTCTACGGGATTTCATGACATGTACTTGGATGAAAATGGACGACTCTTTGGATTTTCTTTCATGGATTCAGGACAATCCACCTTAGAAACCACGGTCTATGCCCATCTTGTGAAAAGTGAAATTCAACGACGATTCATCCCTGATCTGGACATCCCCCGTTTGTTACGCACTGTTCACCGTCGAACCGTCACCGCAGCCCTAGCCTCTCACTGCTCTTTGGCAGGACTTTTAGGGCATTTTAAGAATGGTGTGGTGGAATTTGTTCCTTTGGCCCTTCCCCCTGTGCTTCTCCGTCGGAGTGAGGATGGACGTGTGTCGGCACTTCGGCCGGAAGAAGAGGATCAATCAAATCCAGCTCTGGGCTCTCACGAACTGGCATCTACAGGATTACGCACATTTCGGGTGAATATGGCACCTGGCGATGCCTTTGCGGCCTGTGCCCCCCAACTGTTAGAATGCCAATCTCCCTCTGGCAAAAAATGGGGACTGGCTGGGCTGGCCCGAGCTTTTCGGGAAACATCCTCTGAGCGAGCCGATGGTATGGCTGCAGATATCATTGGTGCTCTCAAGGATTTTATGGGGAGTGATGCCCCGGAACGACCCTTACAGCTTCTTCTGATTCGACGGCGTTAGTTTAGAAAATCAAAAAAGAGTCGTATTACCGCCAGCGGTCTTCACGAACATCATCCAGAGTTCGCGCAAATCGTCTCTGACGATAAACCTCAGCAATGGCAGCGGACAATTCCTTGCCATTCCGCCCAGGAGCCACAGCCTCAGCCTGATCACAGCCTTCAGCCACAAGGGATGAAACAAAAGATTCGCGATGAACTTCAGCTCCAGGAGCGCTCACAGCCACAAGATCAACGGCCCGCCCTTGTTGAGCCAAAGATGAAAAGGAACACTCTTGTGGATTTCGCACCGAAATCACCTGAATGGAAAAACCCTCTTTCTGTAGCCATTCTGAGGCCTTCACCGCCTCACGAGCCATTGTTCCTGGAACAATGAGAAGAATGGAACCGGACTCTCCAGAGCCTCCTTTCTTCACAGAAACCATGCTCTCAACGGCCCATGATGATTTGAGAGAAGCTCGAGAAGAAAGCCCATTGAGGGGTAAAACAATGCAAAGAGGGCCCTGAAGCGTGAGGGAAAAATCAAGAGCTCCCAAGACATCATCCATGGATGCAGGTGTGAGCACCTGGGATGAATCAAGTACATTGAAAGGTTGGACAGCCTCCCAACCCCGGCAAAGAAGAATGAGCTTACGCCGATTCAAAAGCCCCGCATCAATGGCCTGGGCAAAAATCCAGGCCTGAGTCCGCTTCACTGATACAACGGGAATGCAACCAAGATCAGAGGCAGCCCGAGCGGCAAAAACCTGTTGCTGAACATCCTCGGATTCTCCCAAATCTACATAAGAGGGTTGCCCATCCAACCATTGAACCAGTTCCACATCGGAAATCAAACTGGTGGAGCAAGAAGAAAAGGCCGGAAGTGCATCCAGTTGAATTTTTTGCTGATCCTCAAAAACTCCATCCCCTTTCAATGCTTTCTTTGGGTCTGGATTTTGAACAATCAAGCACTGCGGTTTTCTGGTGAATTTCTCAAGAAATTGAAGAAAGGGGGATTTATTCAGTTGAAGAGATGGGGGAACACTCTGATGCTCCTGAAGAATCAATCGGTAGAGTCTCCGATTTTGCCCCGCTCCCCCCTTGGACACAGAATCCCAGAGAACATCATCAAAGGGATGCATCTCATCTGTGATGCAGAAGACACGTCCACCACGTCCTGCAACCGTCCCTTTTGTTTGAATTTTCCAATCCTGCTTCCCAAAATGGGGAGACCAAAGAACACGATCAGCACTCTCTACGTTTTCATTCAATTGCTTCAGAAACTGTTCCACAATCCCTCCCATGGCTGGGTTCATTCACGAATGAGACCTTCGTTTCAAGGGAATCCCAGGAACCCTTTGAACGCGAAAAAGCGGCCGGACGCAAAGGCCGGCCGCCTTGTGACGGGAAGCAAAAGCCATTCAAGTCTGAATGGCTTCACAGCAGGCTACTTATTCTTGTGCCTGTTCTTCCGCAGTTTCTTCTTCCGTTTGTGGGTGGCGATTTTCTTTCTTTTGCGCTTACGTCCGCAGGGCACTGTAGCGTCTCCTCAAATATTTCTCGCAGCCGGTTCCAAGGCCCGGCGCGGGGGAAAGCGATAAACGATTATCACCAAAGTCCCCCTCTTGGTCAAGAGAGGGCACTCAGAGATTTTCGTTCAAAAACTTCTGAACCGTTTCCTTCATACCAGAAGGCCCTTGAATCTCCATCTCTGGATGAAACCAATGCACATCCGGAAGAGAAGAAAAAAAGGTGATTTGCCTTTTGGCATAACGGCGGCTATTTCGTGCAATCAGGTTTTGAACCTGTTCAAGTTCCGGCTCCCTACCATCTTCAGAGGGAAACCACTCCTGATATCCAATGGCCTTCATACCTGGATGCTCCGGTCTTGCACCACCAGCACGAAGCTCTGCTACCTCATGGGCCAATCCGGCCTTCATCATGGCATCAACCCGCTGATCAATGCGTTGATAAAGCTCTTCTCGTTCCCGACGCAATCCAAGGGAAAGAATGGGATAATCCTGGCGCGGTGTATTGGGCACATCAAAGGATGAAAGGGCTTTACCCGTTTGCTCATGCACTTCTAAGGCACGAAGAAGCCGGTATCGGTCCCTCCGTCCAATCCGCTGGGCACTCACCTCATCCACCTGAAAGAGAGCCTCTCGGATGGCATCTTCATCCTGATGAATCCACCGTTCCTCCACCCGTTGACGAATCAGGGGATCTGAAGGAGGTGTTTGAGGAAGACCCATCAACCAGGCCTTGAAATAAAACGCCGTCCCTCCAGAAAGAACCGGAAGATTCCCCCGAGAATGAATCTCTTGAATGCACTCTTGGGTCCGATCGCAAAAATCACCGGCACTAAAACTTTGAGTGTAATCAAGAATATCAATGAGATGATGAGGAATCCGCTGGAGAAGGGATGGGGAGGGTTTTGCTGTGCCAATATCCAGCCCCTTGTAGACTTGAAGGGCATCAGCACTGATGATTTCCGCTTCTTGAGAAAACATTTCCTCAAGAAGCGCTGTTTTTCCAACTCCCGTGGGACCGAACAAAAGAACGATGCCCCGAGTGTCTTTAGTCCTGCTTGAGATCGTACTGAACCTCTTCGGTGACAATTTCCTTGATGGCCAAAGAAACAATCTTACCGCCAGCGGATTCTAAATCTTCCGAACCGGCAATGCTGATTTGCTTGGCACGATGGATGGCCGCATTGGTCAATTCGTACATGTTCTTATCGGTGGACACCAAATTCCCGATGGGAATGCTGGAGACTTTTTTCGCCATTTCCGCCTCGATATCTCTGGGTATTCCCCTATTATAGCCAATGGAAGGATTTCTCGTCCAGCATCCCCCCCAAAGAGAGACCAACCCCCGCGTCAGGCGGGGGTTGGTATAAACTGGATGAAACATCCATATGAGGTCGAATTTTACTTTTTCACCTTGGGTATGACTGGGGTCCAATTGGAAGGATTTCCAAAATCTAATCCGTCCGGATATTCAGAGGACGAAACGGGTTCCCAGTACTGATTCCGGCCAAAGGGACCAATTTTGCCACGAACAGCGAGTCGCCCATCCGCTTCTTTCCAAATCTCACAGTCATAAATTTTTCCAAAATCAGGATCAGCAATCTTTCCTCGTTTCCAACGCTTACCCCGGTCTTCCAGTCCCCAGATGATGTCCATTCCAGCATAGTAGGGGTCGCCTTCCCAAAGGGTGGCTTTGGCAACGGGAGCATTGATGGGGTCACTCATCACACCGCCATCAAAGATGACAATCATGCGCCCATAGAGTTTTCCCTGCCATTCATAGATGTAGGTGAACATGGTTGACTCGCCTGTGTTGTCATCCACACCACGCCACACACCGGTCACATCATCTGCAGCAAAGGCCAGAGCCGATGCCATCACAATCAGCAGGGAGATGAGAATCGCTTTTTTCATGAATTTCTCCTATCTCAGAAACTGCGAATCATTATATGCGTTTCCAATACCAAACGTCACGTCTTTTTTCCCCCTCTCACTGGTGTCCTTTGACGGCTTTCGATAAGGTGAGGCTATGGAATTATCGGGACAAACAGCCCTTGTGACAGGTGCGGGAAAGCGCATTGGACGGGGCATTGCTTTAGAACTGGCAAAAAACGGTGTTTCCCTGGTTCTTCACTATGGCCAATCGGCTCAAGAAGCAGAGGAAACAGCACATATGGTTCGCCAACTTGGTGTTGATGCGGCTGTGGAAGGCTGTGATCTCTCCCATCCAGATGAAACTCAGAAATGGAGCCAGAAAATTTGGCAGAAGTACCCCATTTCTCTTTTGGTGAACAATGCCGCCCATTACCCTAAAAGCACCTACAAAACCATTGATTCCAACATGCTTCAAGCCAGCATGGACTTGCTGTTCCTGTCTCCCCTGATGCTCATCAAACAGCTCCATGCCTCCACAGAGTCGGCTGCTGTGGTGAATGTTTTGGACACACGAATGGCAAATCAAGATTTTCAGCATGTAGCCTACCACATGGGTAAACGAGCCTTATGGAAAGCCACAAAAGACTTAGCCTGGGAACTGGCCCCTAAAACTCGAGTGAACGGAGTGGCGCCTGGAGTCATTTTGGCTCCCCCTGGAGCGAATCAAGATTGGGAATCCCGAATGGCAGGCACGAACCCTTTGGGCCGAATCGGAGAGGTTCAAGAGGTGGCCAGTGCCGTGTGTTATTTACTTTCAGCCGCCTTCACCACAGGGCAAATTGTGTATGTGGATGGGGGACGTCATCTCAAAGGAGCAGAATCATGACAAAGAATTCCGTAGAAAATCTAGATCGCATTGAAATTGTGGGATTGAAGGCTCAAGGGATTCTTGGAGTGTATCCAGAAGAACGTCATGTTCCACGAGAAATCATTGTGGATTTTACCATCTACGGAAATCAGCGGTCTGCTGCTCTTTCTGATGATGTGAATCAAACCGTGGATTATGACGCCATGAGCCAGGAGGTTCGCCAACTCATTGCCAATTCACAATTTGAATTGGTGGAAAGTTTGGCCCAGGCCATTGCAAACCATATTCTGAATCATTCCCTGGCTTACGCTGCAACTGTGCGGGTGCATAAGAGGGGAGCCGTGGATGGTACTGCGGATGTGATGATTCAAATCACCCGAGAAAAAGAGTCCAACAACCGGAGTATTTGACACCCTCAAATTGCACGAGAGGCAAAGAATCGCCAAAACCATGCTGAGATTCGCTTATGCAGAGCGCTTTGCCTCACTCGTCCAGAATCTCATAAAGAATTTCGTATTCTCGTTCAAACCAAATGGTTCCTGGCCCATCATAATAGGCCAGGATGGGTTCTCCTTGCGTTGTTATCCCTTTCTGCTCCAAAAACTCAAGTAGTGCCTTTTTCTGCAACTGAAATTTTTTTCATTCATGCTTCCAATCCATTGAATAGCAGCCATCTTCCGACGCGGAATACGAACGAGCTGAACATGTTCATCAGCAGGAATGGGAAGATCTTGAAGACTCCGGTGAGAGGGCATAAAAAAGGAGATTTTCCAGGATCCGGTTTCTCCTGTAACGGATTGCTGAGCAACAGGGGCCGTCATTGGGATTTTTTCTTCATTGGAGTTTTTTCCGCTGATAAAGCGAAACAGTTTCATAAAAGCATTATTAGGGGCCCATCTTCGTGAACCTTCCACTCGAACCTCGGCAATGACAACATCCTCATAAAGCCGTAATTCAATGGTTTCGTTTTTCTCAAGAACAGTGTACATGGGACGTTCCACATCGGCAGCCATGACTTCTCCTTGGAAAAAGACACTCAGATTGAGAAGCACCAGTAATGCTTTGAATGAAAATGCACCACGAATCGCGCCATTTACCTTCATAACCTGAAGTGTATTCACACCTTTTTATGGAGCAACCCCCACAATAAACAACATTCGCTCAGTACTCTCACAAGGATCCTTTTCCGATTTGAAGAAAATGAAAAAAGAAACACAAGTGATCCCTCATCCATTACGAAAAAACTAGAAAACCGGTTTCATCAGAGTAAAGGACTCAACTCTTTCCTTCAGCTATTTGGATGGGGATGGGAAGGACATTCCCCTCCCTAAGAATCAAAAAATCGAGAATATCACCACTTTGTGCGGTTGAAACCAGATTGGTGAGAATCTTTTCCTGATGGACCTTAAATCCATTCACCTCAAGGATGATGTCACCAAGGGCAAGTTTGGCCTGCTCTGCCGGACTCTCATCATAAATCAATGTGATGAGCAAACCACTTTCAATTCGATGTTTTCTCAACTGATTTTGTGGAAGAGTTCGAACCAAAAGCCCCAACTTGACTGGTGGTGTCTTAAACTCAACAAGGTAGAAAACAGTGTAAATATAGGATCGAAAATCCACTTCCAAAACGCTGCCTTTGAGAGTCATGTAAGAGCGGGAGAACGTTTTGGTGTACAGCACTTTGGTGGCGCCATTCTCCAAACAACGCTTTTGGATTTTGCTCTCTAGAACATTTTTGCTCACTTCAAGCTCTTCTTTCTCAATCAAGAGGTATTGTTGAGCCATGATCTTCAAGAGATCTTCCCGAATGCTTTCACTTTTCCGGATATCGGCTTCCATTCCCTCTTGAAGGCCCAAAATCTGGTAACCTTCAGTGGATTGCACCTCAGGGAAACTCAAGTAGGCCATGCTGGCACAACCGGTCCAAAATGTGAGAACAAGACTGCAATACAGAGCAATTCTCATGACGTTCACTCTAAACCATCAAAGGGGAGAGTTCATCCTTTCAAACTCCATTGGAGATGTTTTCCAGAACTCTATTGAGGGCCCAAATTGGTAAAGTCGGAATCCTCTAACATTCATTTGGAAAAAATTTCCTGTTGTAGAAATTTTATGGTTTGGCTTCAGCTCCATTGGAAAGAAGACAAAATGCATAAATCATGGAATGAGAGCTCCTGGAGTTTCATAAGAAAATTCTCTATCAAAAGAGTTGCCCCAATCTAGTATATGCTATACTAATTTGGTCAATCCTAGAAAAATAAGGAATCAAACAATGCCCAATATCCACCTCCTTCTACAAAAGAAAACTCCAAAATCTGCTGGAGGTCGCATACTGCGGTTATCGGCTTTTTGGGGCATTGGTTTTGTGCTCACACACATTGTCACAGTCCTTGTGACCTGTGTTGTCGAAGGGGTGAATTGGGGAATCAATGCATGGATCTTAGACTCCATGGGCTTCTTGGCCGGACTCATCTTTGTCGGAATTTGCTGGAAGGCACAGGATCAAGTCTTTTCATCCTTTCAAAGAGGATTCACCGCCATCCTTATTTGGAGCCTATCCTCTGTCATTTCCCGATTTTTTGACATACTCATGCTTTTTGGAATTCTGAAATGGGAAACCATTTACATCACTCCCAACGGAGCTGTTCTCATCTCCAACATCATCAGTGAAATTGTTTTTGGATTCTGTTTCAATCTCATGGCCCTTGTGGGTACAGTCCTTCTCATAAGAAAACATCGCCAAGAACAATCTTAAGATTGATGTCGTTGGGATTTCCCTTCCTTTCCCAACATCCCACAGGCCGCCTCAATCCCCTTACCTTTGCTTTTTCGCGTGCGGCACTCTCGGCCGCTGGCACGAATCACAGAATGAAAGGTGTCCATGGTTTCATCATCCGGGGCCTGCCATGGAGTATTTCCTGTGGGATGATAGGGAATAATATTCACTTTGCCACCCATTCCATCCAGCCATTCCACGAATGCCTCTGCATCCGAAACCGATGAATTTACCCCTGGTATCACCACATATTCAAAGTACAGGGCATCTTTCGCCTTTGATTGAGGAAGAGCCAGTAAAGCCTGTTTCAATGCTGATAAAGACCACTGCCGATTGATGGGCATCAACTTATTTCGGAGAACATCATTGGAAGCATTCACACTCACAGCAAGATGCAACGTTCGAAAGGCCTCCTCAGGAAACTGCTGTTCGGATTCTCCCAGAGCCTGCAAACCATCCACATGCCCACAGGTAGAAATGCAAATTCGTCGTTTAGGAATCCCTGGACCACGAGGATCAGACAGAACTCGCACGGCTCGTATAACCTGCTCAAAGTTGTCAAAGGGTTCCCCCATCCCCATGAAAACAATATTTCGGGGAGTCACTCCAAAATCCCGCACCGCGCAGGCCCATTGGGCTACAATTTCACCGGCATCAAGATTTCGCACCAAACCCATTCTAGCCGTTTCGCAAAAGGCGCAACTCCGCTGACATCCCACCTGACTGGAAAGGCAAAGGGTGTCCCACTGTGACATGGGAATCAACACTGATTCTGTCAGCAACTCATCATGGAGCTTGAGGGTAAATTTTCGGGTTCCCCCTTCACCAACAACTCGTCCAAGAGAAGGAAGTTGAGCTGGGAAATCCCGTTCAATTTTTTCTGCCAGCGGCAGAGCTGGCTGAAATTCCTCAATGCTTGAAGCATGTGTATCAAATGACTGATGGAGATGACGAAACAGAGCCTCGGCATGATACCGTCCCTTCCCATATTTCTGGGACAAAGCATGCTCCCATTCGGATAGACTCATTCCAAAGGGCTGAGCCCCAAATTTAATCTTCTGTTTCATGGGTCTTTCCCCCCTCCCCAAATAGACGCTTCTGTCTGGAAAATTAACCGGCAGAGACAACAACCATCAAGATGATGCCCAAAATTCTTTCATGCATTTTCAAAGGTACAAAATAGCCTCAGGTTTCCCGCTTGGAAACGCTTGACGCACCCCAACACCGGGCGTAGTGTGGTCAACTATGAGCAGAATGACCGTGAAGGCCCTATTGGCCACCCCCGGCGATGGACAAGAGGTTGTCGCCAAGGGTTGGGTGCGCACAAAACGGGACAGTAAAAACATCGTCTTTTTCGAAATCAACGACGGATCCTGTCTTTCGAGCCTCCAGGCCGTAGTGGATAAATCGTCTTCCATTTCCCCTGAAACCCTGCAAAGGATTTTGACCGGAGCCAGTGTTTCCGCAAAGGGACATCTTGTGGCCTCCCAGGGCAAGGGACAGGGAGTGGAACTTCAAGTGGATGAGGTGAAAGTGATTGGCGACGCACCAGCCGATTATCCTCTCCAGAAGAAGCGCCATTCTTTTGAATTTCTTCGAGAAATCGCCCATCTCCGCCCTCGAACCAACACCTTTGGCGCCGTCACACGGGTGCGCAATGAGTTGGCTGCAGGTGTTCATGAGTTCTTCCAGGATCGGGGCTTTCTTTGGATTCATACTCCCCTCATCACGGGAAGTGATGCCGAAGGGGCGGGAAATATGTTCCAGGTCACCACATTGGATGTGGGCAATCCACCCAAAGATGAATCCGGCCAAGTGGATTACGATAAGGATTTCTTTGGGAAAAAGGCCCATCTCACTGTGAGCGGCCAGCTCCAGGTGGAAAATTTTGCCTGTTCTCTTGGCGATGTTTACACCTTTGGCCCCACCTTTCGAGCTGAGAATTCCAATACATCCCGTCATCTCTCCGAGTTCTGGATGATTGAACCAGAAATGGCCTTCTGTGATTTGGATGATGATAGAGCCGTGGCTGAGGCCTTTATCAAGCACCTCTTAAACCGCGTTCTCAACAACTGCGAAGAAGACATGGCCTTCTTTGATCAATGGATTCAAAAAGGCACCATTGACAGCCTCAAAGAGGTGATTGAAAAACCCTTTGCCCATCTCACCTACACCCAGGCCATGGAAGAACTCGAGAAGGCCAAAGAACCCTTTGAGTTCCGTCCCTCTTGGGGAATTGACCTTCAATCCGAACATGAGCGCTACCTCACAGAAAAGGTGGTTGGCGGTCCAATCGCCGTTACTGATTATCCAAAAGACATCAAAGCGTTCTACATGAAGATGAATGATGATGGAAAAACCGTACGGGCCATGGACCTACTCGTTCCCCGTCTCGGCGAAATCATTGGTGGAAGTCAGCGTGAAGATGATTTGACCAAACTGGAAGCCCGTATTCGCTCCATGGGCATGGAACCCGAGGAATACGATTGGTATCTTGACCTGCGCCGTTACGGTTCGGTTCCCCACAGTGGCTTTGGCCTTGGATTTGAACGCATGGTTCAGTACGTCACCGGAATGCAAAACATCCGTGATGTCATCCCCTTCCCCCGAGCTCCCAAAACCATTGCCTTTTAGTTTATATCGACCCCGGGACCGCGACCGGTCCCGGGGTTTCTCGTTCTCTTCGTTCTTTCAATAACAGTCTCCTCCATCCCCCCTCCAAAGATCCGCCATTCTTCCCCACAAGAACTTCGATGAACACCCAGATACTGTCCATTCGTTCCACATCAGAGAGGAATACCTTGCAGTCCAGGAGAGCACAAAAAAGGACGAGTAAAATGAACCATAATGTGTCCGTTGTTGCTACAGCCCGGGAGTTATATCTCATCACCCTACGAGCCGGTATACCAGAGGAACGAGCCAGAGTGCGCACCATTCAGCGTCTTTGCCGCCTCTATCCCCGCTACAGCCCTCATGTTCTCAAGCGCATCATTCGGCAAGTCCAGGTATGAACACCTTGCCCACCTCAGGACTTTTATTGCGGGCTCTCCACGTCATTGCAACCAGTCCAAGCAATCCCTTTGAGGATGAGCTTCGAGGTGCCCTGACTCGTTCAAACATGGCCCCTGCCTTTCGGCATCATTCCTGCTGGAAAGAGATTCCTCCGTCAGAAGTTTCACAGCCCCGCTCCTGGCCACGTCCCATACCAGCCCAAGTAGAAGGCCCCCCTCCCCTTCCCGTTCCTCGTCATCATGCTCTCAAGAGAGTCGCCTCTGATTCCCTCTCTCCACCTCCTCAGGGTAAAATTGGAGCATGAAGAACGACGAGCTCATGATTTTCGCCGGTTCTGGCAGTCCTCAACTTGCCGCATCCATTTGTGATTCTCTCGGAGTCCCGCTGCGCCAAAGCATCTGCCACACCTTCTCCGATGGAAACACCTTTGTTCAGGTTCAAGAAAATGTCCGTGGACGCGATGTTTTTGTGGTTCAATCCACCATTCACCGAGCCAATGATCGGTTCATGGAACTCTTGTTCTGGGTGGATGCTCTTAAAAGAGCCAGTGCAGCTTCTGTCACTGCGGTGATTCCCTACTTCAGCTATGGAAAAGGAGATAAGAAAGACGAACCTCGTGTTTCTATTCGGGCACGGGTTTGCGCAGATGCCCTTGAAGCTGTGGGATGTGATCGCGTTGTGACAATGGATCTCCACTCACCCCAAATCCAAGGTTTTTTTCGAATTCCCGTAGACAACCTCCTTGGAGTGAAAGCCCTTGGTGACCAGGTGATGGCTCAAGGCGTTCGTGACTTGGTTGTGGTGGCAGCAGATACAGGTTTTGCAGAGGAAGCCCGTCGATTTGCTCGGTATTTAAAAGCACCGGTGGCCATCAGCGTAAAACGACGCCTTGGCCATGATGAAAAAGCCACTGTTCTTGATATCATTGGTGATGTAGAAGGAAAAACCGCTTTGATTGTGGATGACTTTGTCATTTCTGGCGGAACCTTGGTGGAAGATGCCGCCAACCTTCGAGAAAAGGGAGCAAAACGCGTCCTTGCAGCCGTCACCCATGGAGTCTTCTCTGAAGGATCAATGAATCGCATCCAAAATTCCCAAATTGAACGCCTCTATGTCACAGACAGCGTTGAGCATCGCCCAGAGCCCTTAGCTGCCAAGATCTCCGAAGTTCCTGTGGCGGCCTGTTTTGCCGAGGCCATTCGCCGCATCTCCCAGCGAGAATCCGTAAGTTCCATGTTCCCAGACAGACCGTCATGAAAACGTTACCAAGCCTGGACGCACCACTGGGATTCATCTTATTCTGTGGCCGCAAAACCAAGATGAAGTCTTTGAACGAAGGAGAGAATACATGACCTTAGTCATTATGGCCGCCGGTATGGGTAGCCGTTACGGTGGAATCAAGCAGATTGATCCCATGGGTCCCAATGGGGAAATCATTTTAGATTATTCTGTTCGCGATGCTGCAAAAGCAGGTTTTGATAAAGTTGTTTTTATCATTCGCAAAGATATTGAAGAGGCATTTAAATCCTCTATTGGAAATCGTTTTGCAGGAAAAATTGATGTCCAATATGCCTTCCAGGAATTGGATGCCCTCCCTGCCGGATACACCGTTCCTGAAGGGCGAGAAAAGCCTTGGGGAACTGGTCATGCCATTTTGGCTTGCAAAGATGTTGTGAACGAACCCTTCATTGTCATCAATGCAGATGACTTCTATGGTTCTGATGCGTTTGCAGAAGGAGCTCGAGGCTTGGCCTCTATGGACCCAGCTTCCTTGGATGGATTCTTGGTGAGCTACCGATTGGCCAATACTCTCAGTCCTCATGGTCATGTGACTCGGGGTGTTTGTGAAACCCAAGAAGGTTATCTGTCCAGTGTCACAGAGCGCTTTAAAATTGGTCGCAATGCTGAAGGCACTGTTGAGTACTATGATGGGGACACTCCCATGCCCCTCACAGGTGAAGAACGCGCCTCCATGAATTTCTGGGGATTCTCTCCAGCCCTGTTCCAGGCCCTGGAAGAACGCTTCACCGCCTTCCTTGCTGAAAATGGCACTGGACTGAAAACAGAATACCTGATTCCCAGTGAAGTGGATTCCTTGATTCAGGCTGGAAAAATGAAGGTGACAGTTCGTTCCACCGATGCCTCCTGGTTTGGTGTGACCTACCCAGAAGACAAGCCTGCTGTAAAAGCTGCCCTGGCCGCTTTGGTAGAAGACGGGACCTATCCTTCCCCTCTTTGGTAGTCTGATGCATTCCCCTCGTCCTCAGTCCCACCGTATCCTTTTCTGGGGAGATAGCCTCACCGAAGGATTTCCTGGTGTGGCCTATATCCACAAACTCCAGAAGTGGCACCCTCACTGGGAACTGGTCAATCTCGGACGAGGGGGGGATACAATTTTGAGCATCCAAAAACGACTCGAAAACTCCTCAGAAACCGGTGATATAGCCGTTTTTTGGGCAGGAGTGAACGATGTTTTTGCAGACATTGTTCCAGGGTACGCTCTTTTAAAAACAGTACTGAGGCAAAAGCCCACTAAAAATCTGAACTCTTTTCTCTCTCACTACAGCCAATGCCTTGATCTCCTCTTAGAGCAATGCCAGCATGTACTCACCATTCCACCTCTCTTCCTTGGAGAACATCCTAAGAATCCCTACAATCTTCGGCTCAGTGAAATGGGTGAGAGGATTCAGAGAATTACAGAAAAAAAGCCTCAATGCTCATTCCTTCGCATTCATGATTATCTCCCTTTAAAAGAGGAGGAAGCCTCACCATTCCTTCCCACCAACCCTCTGCCACGAGTGGCGGAAAGCTTAGAAAAAAATCTCTGTGATTCCGATTATGATCAAGCAGCGGAGAGACGAGGACTCCAATGGACCTATGATGGGGTTCATCTCAATAGTGCCGGTGCCGTGACTGTAGCCCAAGCCTTCTCAGAAGCCCTCACTACGCTCGTAAAATCTCCATCACTCAGATTGTAATTTTTCCACCATCAAGGGTATTCCATCACGAATAGACGGCAACTCCACCACCGGCCCAAAACGCAAAATATCCCTGAATGCCCAATTTTTGGGCCTCTTCTAGAGGTTCAGGATAGTACCATGCCGCATTCTCTAGCATGTCCCCATCGGCTTTGATGTGCTTATAAAAAGCATCCCCTTTCCAATGACAGGTGGTTCGATGATCCGAATCCAAAAACAACTCTTGATTCACATCATCTGGGGGAAAGTAATGATTGCCTTCTACAACAATGGTGTTTTGACTTTCTGCAACAACATGACCATTCCAAAATGCTTTCATCCCAGAATCTCCTTCCCTCAAGACTTCCAACATCCATCCATGAAAGTCAAATCATCACCATACAAAACAACTTGAGCCCCCAGGGATGATGTTTCCAAGGAGGCTCAGGCACTTTTTTAGGAATCAATGAATCAAAGACTCAAGAGAAAAGGCCCATCATGGCCACGCCCTAATCCATCAAGGATTTTGGTGAGAAAACATGGCATGCCGGTGCTTCTAAAACCACATGTTCCTTCCATTGCACCTCATCTCCCACAGCAAAGGACTTCAATTCCAGATGCCCTCCCAGGAGCTCTAATGTCGCTTCAAAACCTTGATCTTTTTTCTTTACTTCACAGATTCCCCAGGCCTTTCCATTAGCCCAGAAATAACGACCCTCCTGAGAGTGAAACTGCATTGACTTTTCAACACCTGAATACTCAAATCCAGAAAGTGCCAAGACATGGGCCCATGATGCCATGGCTCTGGCATAATGATGACCACATTCTGCCTCATCAAAGGGATTGCGCTTGTAACCGTCATACCGTTCCCTGATGGCCTTCACAATCTCCAGGGCTTCTTCTTCCATCCCCATATAGAGCATGTGTGCCGCCGTTGAATGCTCAAATCCTGTCATCACCTCATTGCTGTAGGGGAAAGGTTGGGTCGGACGTCCTCCCCGGGGATAAGAGGCCATCAGTAGGGCTTTCTCATCCCCTAAGGCATACCCTCGCATATGATTAAAATGATCATGAAAACCATCTTTTGTGTTGTACCGATGCACACTCTTGAGTGCACTCTTGGTTTTCTCCGAATCAAGCAGATTTCCCAGTCCCATTGTTCGAGCTGTCATGGGCCCTATGAGCTGGTCAATCAAACAACCAGCCCCTAATTGCATGGTGGGATTTCCTAAATCGGCCCGGCTCATGTTCTGATGTATGGAAGAGGGTGGAAGCTTTGTGGCTGGCTCAATTTGCTGCTCATAATACTCGCCGTTAAACAACGACTCATCCATCTTTTTCTTGCCTGCTGTAGCAAGTCGTTCACATTTCTGAGCAAACTCCCCATCCTTTGCGGCATACCCCATTTCTGCGGCTGCCGTGAGGGCACCAAGATACCAACCCTGCATTTGAGGATTCGGACCAAAATATTCCACATCCATGGTATTGTGCTGACAGCCCTCCATCACTCCATCCTCATCTCCATCCCATCCCTGGGGAATCCAGGCAAAAGAAAGGGCCTTTTTTACCTTGGGCCAAAACTTTTGCAAGAAATCCTCATCACCAGAGATTTTCCATTCTCGATAGGCTTTCATCACACAGCCCATCTGCCCATCTGCAGCTGCCGTGGTGCGATGCCACCGATTCTTGGAAAGAGGGAGTTCCGTGCGGAAGTTCATATGACCGGATTTATTGGAAGCATGGAAAAACTCAATCTCACGCATCGACTGAGCTAAATCACTGTAGAGATAGGGAGTGGCATGCTCATAATTCCAAACATGGGTGCAATTCCCCATGCAGGACCCCACACTGTCATGAATCCCTTCCCAACCATAGAATCGTCCATCAGCCGTTCGGAAACAGGTTTGAGTTCGAAGTGTGCTCAAATTAAAGAGAGCCGATTCCTTGATTACAGCGGGATAGGACGAAGAGCAAAAGGCATGAACAAATTCAACCGTGTCTTGCTCCAATTTCTTCCGTTGAGAAAAAAGGGATTCGGCGGCATGCCAGGCATCCTTGTGCTGAGTACAGTAGTAATTTCCAAGGGTTGTGTTTGGGAAAAACCGGGTGCGTCCGGCCACCCGATATTCCAAAGCATTCCAAGATTTTCGATTGGGGAAGTGCCAGGAAAGCACAAAGGGAATATCCACGCTTTCCTTCGCCTTCAATACCCGCTTCACAGCCAAAGAGGTGACAAAGCTGATGGGTTCTTTTGCCTCTCGTTCCTCGAGCTCACCATCTTCATACAAATCATCCCAGAAATCTAAGGTGGAATCCCCCCAACGTTTCTGAGCCCAAGAGCTTCGACTCGTAATCACCCCTTCATCTTGGGTCAATAAGGCCAAGGAGCCCCAATTTGCAGAGGACTTGGGTACGCCTAAAGAATCCATCATCAAACCAGCAAAACCATTTTGACGAATCATACGATTCCGGTTATTGCGGGCTCCAGAAAAATCTCTATCTGCCACCCAATTGGGTTTATAATCTCGTCCATCGGCGCCAACACAGTTGATCATGGTACCGCAGAGAGAAATCTGAAAATCTTTATCACTGTCGTTGGTGATTCGGTAGGTGAGAACGGCCCCTGGCATTCCACTTTTATCACTGTCACCAGGTACCATTGGATTGAAGGCTTGCAAGCGTGCTTTGAGTGGAACCTGGTCATCAGAGAGGTGAACCTGGGCCAAAGGATACGCAGCATCAAAGCGACATTGATGGAAACGAGGAAATCCATGATTGGGTACACGGGTTCCCTCAGAGGCCTCATATCCCTCCGTATCCAAAGGACCTTCCAGAAGACGTATTCCCTTCTGACCGCCCCCCTCATACCAGAGGGCAAAGAATGGTGCAATGTAGCGCATTCCCGACACCAAGGTGGGAGTATAACCAATGGCAGGCCGATTCATCATGGCCCAATCTTGGAGATTTCCTCGTCCCCCCAGGGAAACCGTTCCGGTTCCAAGTCCCCCCAGTGGCATCGCCACGCGGCGCAAGAATTTTCCTTCATAACTCCTCAGAACCGGCCATTCCTGTCCCATACAACTCTCCCTATTCGTGAATGGAGTGGGATGATAGGCTGACAACAGCCCATTCTCAATGGACTTTACAGAAAAAATCTTGCACTTTTCCGGGAAGGAACCATGAAATCGGAACAGGACTATTTGAGGATTGGAGACTTAATCCGCTTTCAAGTGAATCACTTTGACCATGGGGCGTTCCTCCATTCTGATCATGGACATGATGTCTTTCCCTATGCACGAATCTATGGAATTCATCCCCATTCTCCTTGCAAATCCAGCACCATTGGAGAACGATCCAACTGGAAGAATCGCCTGATTCTGAAGGCCGGTTCCCTCTATTACATTCCCCCCTCCTATGATCTTCGCTACCGCTTTGAAAAAGGGCTCATGATGTTTGCCATCCACTTTTCCCTCGAACTCATCGATGGACTCGATGCCTATGCCCCTCACGACACGATTCAAGAAGATTCCCAATGCTCACAAGAGATTCTTGATGTTTGGAAGGAACTTACAGGTCCATCCTCCCTCAGCCGCGTGATTCGCCTCAAGGGACGACTCTTTAAAATTGGAACACATTTTGCCCACCAATCCCTCATCACTCTTCCCATCCTCACAGCCCGAGCCCATCAGTTTGGAGCCCTTCTTACATGGATTCGAAAGAACATTCGCGCCAACCTGCGTATCAACGAACTGGCCGATTTTTGTGACAAGAATCCGGACAGTCTGTCCCGGGAGTTTTCTCAGGCCATGGGAATGTCCTTGAAGAGTCATCTGAATCGCGAGCTCATCACGGAAGCCATCCGCCGTCTCACCTTCACCCAGGAATCTGTGCGCCAAGTGGCATCAGAATTGAATTTCAATGATGAGTATTATTTCAATCGGTTTTTTAAGAAGCATACAGGAAGCAGTCCAGGAGAATTTCGCAAGCGTTACTCCCCCACCTGCCTGAAGAAATCGTGAATGGATTTTTTATGAATTGAGATCGACCCCTGGGGGCGCAGCGCCCCCAGGGGTCATTATGAGTTACGGAGAAACCCGCTTTCGATCACGAGGGAAGAGTGTGGCCTCTTTAATGTTGGCCAAACCAAGAATTTTTTGTGTGATGCGCTCCAAACCAATGGCAAAGCCACCATGGGGAGGGCAACCATATTTGAAGATGTCCACATAGGCACCCAATTCCTGCTCTGTCATGCCAAATTTTGCCAGAGCGTCCTGGAACATGGAGTACTCATTGATACGTCGTCCACCTGTGGTGATTTCGAGTCCACGGAAGAGCAAGTCAAAACTCATGGTTTTCTGACCATCAGGGTAGGTGTAGAAGGGACGCTTTCGACGTGGAAAAGCATTCACAAACACCATCGGAATACCATGCTCTCGTTCGGCCCAATCACAAAGAACACGTTCCGCTTCTGGATTCACATCCAGAGCACGCTTACCCGTTTCCGCCTTAAAGATGGCCTTGGCCTCATCATGGGAAATGATGGGTGCATTCTCACAGGACTCAGGAGAAGGGACTGTGGCCCCCCAAACATCAAGATCTTGGGCATTTTCCTGAGCCACAGTTTCAAAGAGATAGGCCATGAAACGACGCTCCATTTCCATGAGGGGCTTTTCGGATTCAATAAAGCCCATTTCAATGTCCAAGGAAACATACTCATTGATGTGCCGGGGCGTTTCATGCTTTTCCGCTCGATAAGCATGTCCAATTTCAAAAACGCGTTCTAAGCCGCTGGCCACCATGGTTTGCTTATAGAGCTGGGGAGACTGAGCCAGGTAGGCGGTTTGCCCAAAGTAATCCATGGAAAAGAGATTGGTTCCCCCCTCAGATCCTCCACCAATGATTTTGCTGGATTTGATTTCCGTAAATCCTTGGCTCCGGAAAAACTCGCCAAAGGCTTTCACACAGGTGGCCTGAATTCGGAAAATCGACTGAATTTTGGGGTTCCGAAGAGAAATCATTCGATGATCAAGAATGGCATCAAGGCCCAAAGACGCCGGATCCTGGTTCACAGGAACCGGGAGATCGGGGGCAGCTTCGGCTAAAACATCATAGCTTTCCAGCCGAACCTCAGCTCCACCAGGAGCCTTATCATTGGCCGCAATGGTGCCACGAGCCTGAATGACCGATTCCACAGGAAGGGGAAATTCCCCATCGGTCACCAACTGAATCATTCCGGAGCGGTCGCGCAGGATGACGAAGACCACCCCGCCCAGATTACGCACCCGATGGACCCACCCGGCCACCTCCACAGCTTCGCCGATCCGTCCGATTGCTTCTTGCGCTAAGGTTCTGTCCATTTCCGTCTTCCTTATTTGCACCTTGATCGTTCCAGGTGTTCAGATTCCTTACTGTTCATCATACTCGTCGCTGGGAGTCTTATTAAAGGCCCCAGAGAAAGGTTGTTCTATGAGAACGGCCGCCTTGATGTGATGGGAATCACTCCAAAGCGGCCGTTTTGGGGAAAGCGTGTTCTTAGAGTCCCAGGGCCTTATCCAACACCTGATTGGCCACATTGGGTGCAGCCTGACCATCACTGGCTCGCATGATTTGCCCCATAAGCCATCCGCGCTGACGCACATCCCCATCACGCACAGCATCCGCAACAGCAGAATGCTCATGAAGAACAGCATCAACAATGGTTTGCAACTCGGCCGGATCACTGATTTGGGTCCAACCCTGCTTTTTCACAATGGCCTCAGGATCTGCGTTCTCTGTGAACACCATATCCAAAACTTTTTTGGCAATTTTCCCACTGATTTTGCCTGAAGAAATGAGATTCAAGAGAGATCCCATTCGAGCGGAGGTCAGAGGACTCTGAGCCAAAGAGATTTGCTCACGGTTGCAGAGTTTGCGCACATCAGAAGACAACCAAGCGGCCACAGTGCGAGCATCTGCCCCTGCTTGAACGGTTTCTTCAAAGAAATCTGCCGTACTTTTCTCATCATGGAGAAAATCTGCCTGTTCTGGAGTGAGATGATACTCTTGAGCCATCCGGTTCTTGCGGGCCAAAGGAAGCTCCACGAGGCTGGTCTCCACACCGGCCATAAAGGCCTCATCAGGACGGAAGGGTGGGATATCAGGTTCTGGAAAATATCGGTAATCATCGGCGGCTTCTTTGCGCCGCATGGTTTCTGTGATATCCCGGTTTTCATTCCAAAGCCGCGTTTCTTGAACCAGGCTTCCTCCCCCATCCAGAACTTTGGCCTGACGTTCAATCTCGTGATTGAGGGCCAAACGCACAAAACGGGGCGAGTTCATGTTCTTCAGCTCAACTTTGGTTCCAAGGCCCTTCCCTGGAAGATTGATGGAAATATTGGCATCGCATTTCATGGAGCCTTCATCCATGTTTCCATCACTCACGCCCAAATAACGCACAAGACGCTGGAAGCTCCGTAAAAAAGCCTCGGTCTCTTCACCTGATCGCAAATCGGGTTCGGTAACAATCTCCAGAAGGGGATATCCTGCCCGATTGTAATCCAAAAGGGTGACATCACCAGCATGAATCATCTTACCAGCATCTTCTTCCAGATGAACATCATGAATGCGAATGCCACGAATACCA
Organism: Spirochaetales bacterium; assembly: GCA_022360655.1. Lineage (GTDB taxonomy): Bacteria > Spirochaetota > Spirochaetia > DSM-2461 > DSM-2461 > UBA2779. Next base: position 110,457 of record JAKSCK010000050.1, read on the forward strand.
TCGTCAAATCCCGCTTCCATCATGCCATTTAAACCAACAGGTTCAGCAAACTGGGAGATTTGGTAATTCTTGGGCATATCGGGATAAAAGTAGTTTTTCCGAGCAAAAGAGGTGGTTTTTGCTGTTTGACAACCCAATGCCCGCGCCACAAGATATCCCAATTCCATGGCCCGCTCATTCACGGCAGGCAACGCACCAGGATAGCCCATACACACCGGACAAACATTCACATTGGGATCGTCCCCATAGCGTGCAGGACAGGAACAGAACATCTTTGATTCTGTTTTCAAGTGAATATGAATTTCTAAGCCAATAAATACGTCATATTTCTCGTGGGCGCGGCTCATTGTAAACTCCCAATGTCCAAAGCTCCCTCAGGTGTTTCTAAGGGGAAGGTTTTTTCAAGCTCTTTGGCCAAAGCAAAAAGTCGCTCTTCACCAAATGCTGGAGCCATCAACTGCATACCAAGGGGTAAACCACCAGAGAGACCAGTAGGAATGGCCAAGGCTGGTAAACCAGCAAGGTTGGCAAGGCAGGTGAACACATCTGCGGTTTTTTGACGATACTCATCCATTCCACCCTCACCTTTCTTAAAGGCTTGTGTGGGGAACACTGGCATTAAAATGGCAGAAGCATCCTGGTATATTGCGGCCAGTTCTTGGCGAATGAGAGTACGGACTTTTTGAGCCTGGCCATAATACTGATCCTGGAAGCCAGAACGCAGCACATAGGTTCCAAGAAGGATTCGGAGTTTCACTTCATCTCCAAAACCTTCATGACGCGCTTTCCGCATCAGTTCAGCCGGATTTTCAGCAAAAGTGGGAGCCATGCCATAACGGATGCCATTGAATCGGGCCAGATTGGCACTCGCCTCTGCTGTGGCAATGGTGTAATACGCTGGAACAATCAAATTCAAACTTTGGAGAGACACTCGTTTGATAGGGTGCCCAAGAGCTTCCAAAGCATCAATGGCCTGACGGTAGGCCTCAGCAACCGGCGCATCCAGTACACCCTCATCCAATTCAAGAACAGCAATGGTTCCATTGGTTTGGTCTGAGGAGCAGGAACCTGCGGTTCCGCTCTGATCCATTGAATCCAAACCTGCCATCACGCGGAAGCTTTCTTTAAGAAGTTGCAAATCTCGGGCCATGGGCCCAATCACTTCAAGGGAGGAGGCGTAGGCGGTTAAACCAGAACGAGAGATGCTTCCATAGGTGGGTTTCAATCCATAAACACCACAGAACGATGCAGGCTGGCGAACAGAGCCTCCTGTATCACTTCCTAGGGCTAATGGAACAAGTCCAGCCGCCACAGCTGCGGCACTTCCACCACTGGATCCACCAGCAACATAATCCAGATTCCAAGGGTTGGACGTATTGCCCAAGGCCGAATTTTCGCAGGAAGACCCCATACCAAACTCATCCAGATTGGTTTTCCCAACCATAAGAGCCCCTTCCGCCACCAAACGCTGAATGGCTGTGGCAGAATAGGGAGAAATGAGATTCTCTAGGATCCGAGATCCACAGGTGAGAGGCTGACCCTCCACGGCAATATTGTCTTTAACGCCAACCGGAATACCACTCAAACTTCCTGTCTTTTGAGAAGACACGACTTGAGGGGAAAAACTTAAGAAGCTTCCCACGCGGCCATCAATATCGCGCAGAGCCTGAACATACTGGGCGAATTTCTCTGAATCTGCAGTGAGAGCAGACCAAAGTTCAGCGGTGCTTTGCATAGTAACCTCGACTAAAGGACGTTCGGAATAAGAATAAACTCGTCTTCGGCTTCTGGAGCCGCATCGAGGAATCGATCCGTATTATCAAAAGATACTGCGGAATCGGGACGCACCCGATTATCACCTGCAAAGGCATGGGTTGTGGGTTCTAAACCCTCCACGTTTGCCTGGGACATCGTGAGAAAGAGTTCCTTCATGCGCTCAGCTTCAGAAGCAAGGCGAACTGCTTCACCTTCATCTAACTCAAGCCGGGCCAGCTCAGCGGTCAGAGACCATTCATCTTGGGATGGGACCATGGGATTTTATACCTGCGGTCTGGGAGGGTGTCAATAATGGCAACCAAATGCCATAAAATTCAATGATCTGGAAATTGGCGTTGAAGATGAGCCAAAGCGTCCTTCTGTTGAAGAAATAGCTCCACCAATTCCGGATCAAATCGCCGTCCTTTTTCCTCTTCAATGTAGGTTATGGCTGCAGAGAAAGACCAGGCTGCACGGTGCTGCCGACCATGAGTGAGAGAATCAAAGGAATCGCAGAGAGCCACAATTCGAGCCTGGAGTGAAATGGCCTCTCCAGAAAGTCCATTAGGATACCCACTTCCATCATAGTTTTCATGATGCTGAAGACAAATCATCGCGGCTTCCTGAAGCAATGGACGGGAAGAACCTCGCAAAAGACGATAGCCAATTTCCGTATGGGACTGCATCACGTGCCTTTCTTCATCATTGAGGGATTCAGGCTTCAGAAGAATCTCATCAGGAATTCCAATCTTTCCAATATCATGCAATGCAGAAGCCATCCGTAAAGCATTGGCTGAAGATTCATCAAATCCAACCTTCATGGCCAATAATCCACAAAGTTCACCCACGCGCCGAACATGTTGTGCCGTATCACGAGTGCGGGTTTCCACCACTTCACCAAGACGAACAACCAGCTCTTCCTGTGTTCCTTCAATTTCCTGATTAAGGCGCAAATTTTCAAATGCAACGGCAACATTCCCTGCAAAAACTTCCAAGAGCTGTCGATCCTGAGCTTCCAGTCGTTTATCACTTCGAATGCAGACGAGCATGCGAATCCGCCTGGCATCTTCATAGAGGAACACGGAGTTGTTGCGAATCAATAAACTCCTTCCACGACGCTTCAACGACTTTAATTCATCAAAAACATCGTTTCCCAAAACCTCTGGAGGCGCTCCTCCTCCTGGAAGAACAAAATCACCATCAGCAGCAATGGTTCGAAACCCTCGATGATCTTGAACTGCACAATACGCGTTCCTTGGTGCACCAAGGAGCCGTCGCAACGCTCCATACACTTCGATGGCCAATTCGCTAACACTTCTGGCCCAATACAAATCCGCAGAAAGCCGACTGATCCCCTCCAAACCATCTCGATGTCGTTTCAACCGTTCCTGTTGAACTTCCAAGGCCATCAAATCCCGATAGTTCCGAAGCGCCGTCATCACCAACGTGTGCAATCTTTGAGCAGTAAGCTCTGTTTTTTCCTCATAGTCATTGATGTCATAATCCACAATCACCCGGCGGCTTGGAGCCCGTCCTGGCTGACCTGTACGGAGAACAATGCGCATATGAGGATTACCCAGTTCTTCCCGTATAAAAGACACCAATTGAAGTCCTGCATCTCCCTCTTCCATCACAACATCAAGAAGAGCCAGTGCGATTCCTGATTCTGAATGCAAAAGGGCCTGTGCCTCTGCACGGCTATAAGCGCTTAAAAACTCAATTCCTTGGTTTTCAAATTGCAAGTCACGGAGAACCGTTCGAGTGATCATGTGCATGCCCGGATCATCATCCACAATGAGAATCTTCCAGGCACCAGGAGGATAATATCCCTGCGGACGTGAAAATCGTCCGCCCTCACTCACAGTCCTTCCTCCATCACCACAGCATGGGATGTTGGCAAGATTTGGGGAGGTGTGCCATTGACCATAGATTCTGGCAAGTCTGGCAAGATTCCGGCAAAACAGGCCCTATTTCGACCTGCATTTTTTGCCGCATACAACGCTTGATCTGCCAATTCCACCACTTCCACATCCTCTCTACCTGGAATTATGGTTGCAACACCAATGCTGAGGGAAAGAAAATCTGACGATGATGAAAAAGCATGGGGAATTCCAAGATTTTGGACCGACGTCATCAATTGATTGGTCATGGTGATGGATGCATCGGCACCATGTCCAAGATAGAGTGCTGTGAATTCTTCTCCACCATACCGGGCCACGATATCGGTTGATCTACCAAAAACCTGAGAAAGTACAGAACCCAACTGATGCAAGGCCTCATCCCCACGAACATGCCCATAGTTATCATTGTAGAGTTTGAAAAAGTCCACATCCAACATAAAAAGAGTCAGGGATAAACGATTTCTGCGCGCTGTCAGAATGGTTTGATGCAAGGCCTGATCAAAACCCCGTCGATTCAGCAAGCCAGTTAAACTGTCATTCATTGTGAGTTTTTCAAGACGGTGGTTGGTCTCAAGAACACAACGACGGGCCTCTTCCAACTCCTCCACTTTCTCTTTTAAAAGCTTGCCTTCCCGCAATTTCACAAAAACACCTGCCCCAATCATGGCCATGAGAAGATAGAGAATTAAGGCCCAAGGAGTGGTCCAAAAAATGGGTTGAACAACAATCTCTGGCCCCTTTACAGACTCAAAATGAGTCTCATCATTACGGCGACCACGAACTTCCAACACATAATGTCCTGGAGGAAGTTTGGCATAGGTCACACTTTGAGCTTCATGTGCCGTGATCCATTCCTGTTCTAACCCAAGGAGTCGATATTCAAAACGAAGTAAACCATTCAAACTATGATCCACGGCATCAAAGGAGAGGGTGAACATGTTTTGATGGGGTTTCAGACGGAGAGGCGAAGTCAACGGAAAATCAGAAGAATAGTTCCACCGTTCGCCCATCACTCGAAACTCATTTATGAAGACATTGGGGTTGGTTTTTTCTTGAGGGAAAACCAACGATTCATAGGACCAGATTTGTCCTATGGCCCCAAGGAGCATCCCATGTGAGGAGGTGTAGAGAAGACTTTTGACTGGTCCGGCCGGCTGAAATGCATCCTCCGTTCCAATGGAATGAAGATAGGTTCCATCTGCATCAAATAGATAGATCTGAGAACCATCGGAAGCCCAAACGTTCCCCTCATCATCTTGGGCAAGAGCGCTCATGGGAAGCGTCCCTTGGGGAAGGTCAAGGGGTTCAAATCCTTCGTCCACTCCACGATACAAAACAATTCCCGATGTGGTCCCCACCCATAATGTTCCTTTTGGATCACTCAACAGGGCCAGTACACCGCCCTCAGGTAAACCCTGAGGCATCTTCTCATCACTATTCCACGTTTTTACAAGATTCCCAGAAGCATTAAACACCCGCAGATTCTCCGAACATCCGGCCCAAAGAGAACCATATCGATCCACAAGCAAAATCTGAGGAACTTCTTGAGGGGAGAACTCAAAACGTTGTGGAGGTTGGCCATCAAGTGGCAAAAGAAAGAGCCGACCATCGTCGAGAGAAATCCATATCCCACCACTGGTTTCTGCCATCGCAAGTACGGCTCCACCCTCCATATTGGGCCAACTGGGATGAACCACATGTCCCGGAACAAAAGTATCCATTTGAGGAAGATACACTTGTGGTCCTTGGTCACTCCCCACCCAAATTCGACCAAAAGAGTCCTCCATAAGGGCACAGAGCTTTTTTCCTGCCAAAACAGGAAACCCCAATGGTGTTCCTTCAAAACGACTCATTTCTCCTGAAAACCGATGGATTCGAACCAGCCCCCCCTGAGAACTCCCAGCCCAGAGGTCTCCACGACGATCTTCTAATAAGACATCAAGACTTCCCGCCGGTAGACTCTCTCCGTCATGACGTCGGATGTACTTCAGATGATTCTCCAAGTGTTTATAGGAACACCACAAACCATCATGGGCCGTTCCTAACCAAACCTGTCCATTCTCATCAGAAAAAATGGATTCGACTCGACTAGCCGGTAATTTGTAGGGATGGGAAGCATCTGATTGGCAATCATTCCTGAGCACTCCATTCTCAAAAATGAGGATTCCCCCATTGGGCTTGGCAATCCAAAGCCAACCCTCCTCATCCCAATTTATGGAGTGAATTCCATCTGGAATGAGAATGGATTGAATCAGTGTTCCTGACTCAATTTTTTGAAGAAGCCCATCACTTCTTCCAATCCATATGCTGCCCTGAGAGGCTGCAAGGGTCTCTCCATTTCTAAAATCATACACATGGCGAAAGAGTCCTTGATGGGCATCCCACACCTTCAGTCCATCCTGAGCCAGAACCCAAATGGTCCCCGATTCATCCACCACCATGGCTTGGAAGATCAAATCTTCATGAATCCCTGTATCTTCCCACGGAATTGGAGCAAAACGATCTCCATCAAAGAGAAGAGGGGCTGTTGAAGTCAGAACAAATAGGGAACGATCCAAAGTGGATGCAAATCCAAGAAGCGGTTCTCCTTCTCCCACCAATGCGGAAAAGGAGAAAAACGCATCCTGAGAAAAACTGTATAAAGCAGGTCCTGCGGATGTTCCAACCCAGAGTTCATCTCTCTCGGAAATGTAATTGACGCACGTGATGGAATCAGAAGGAAGTTGGGGATAATCTTGTTGTGAATAGGCCGTTAATTGTTGCCCATTATAAGAGAACAAACCATGGGGTGTTCCCAGCCAGATATTTCCTCGTGGCCCAATGGTTAAAGAATTGATGCTCTGCAATTGGCGAGAGGGATCACGATGGGAACGAAAGAACATTTCTTCCCCATTGAGGACGTCATGGGAGAAAAACATGAGAACAATAATGATGCAACGGGAAACCCTGTTGAAATGAACCATGGATCTGTTCACGATAAATCATAAACAGTCATTCAGTCACCCCAAATATCTGGAGAGTTTCTTCCAATTTCTGATTTTTTGGTGCCACAAATTCCGTTGAGGAAGAAAACGCCACTCGACACCTTCGTCCTCAACGGAGAATCATATTTCAAGCAATCACTGAGGATTAAATTGCTTAATCCTGACCTTGCAACCAGCGATGAACAGCATCGGCAGCCTTTCGTCCACTGGCAATCGCTCGAACAACCAATGACGCACCACTCACGGCATCACCAGCAGCAAATATCCCATTGATGCTGCTTTGCCATTCGTCAGTCCGAATGTTTCCACGAGGATCAAGAGCCACCCCTGGATCAGAAACAGCCCGACCATGCTCCACATGGAGAAATCCCATGGAAAGCAGAACCAAGTCCAACTCTAACGTAAACTCACTCCCCTCCACTGGCTTCATGGTTGGACGTGCTCCTTTTTCACCAGGAATCCATTCCACATTCCGGAAGTGACCAGCACAAACCTTGCCATTTCGCTCTTCAAAACCAAGCGTTTCCACAGCCCAACGGCGCTCCACACCTTCTTTATGACTTGAGGAGGTTCGGAGGATTCGGGGCCATGCAGGCCATTCTGGATTGTGGTTTTCCTTCCAGTCTCGGGGTTGAGGCATGATTTCAAACTGATACACTGCCGCCGCACCTTGACGACGAGCGGTTCCAACACAGTCCGAACCTGTATCACCACCACCAATGACCAGAACACGCTTTCCTCCCGCGTCTATGTCCTCTTCATTGTAGGCTTCTTCACCAACACGCCGATTGGACTGCCCCAGATATTCCAGGGCAAAGTGAACTCCACCCAATTGCCGTCCAGGAACATTGAGGTCTCGAGGAGCCCCTGCTCCCATGGCAAAGAGAACAGCATCAAATTTTTCCCGGAGATAACGAATGGAAAGATCCTCTCCAACAACAACCCCGGTTTCAAAGCGGATGCCCTCTGCAACCATCTGTTCAAACCGTCGATCAAGAACCCATTTGTCTAATTTAAAATCGGGGATTCCATATCGAAGCAATCCACCTGGGCGCTTATCTTTTTCAAAAACAGTCACACTGTGCCCAAGTCGGCGAAGCTGTTGAGCCGCGGCCATTCCTGCTGGGCCTGAACCCACAACAGCCACAGATAATCCACTCTCAACTTTCGGAGGTCGGGGAGTCACCCAACCTTCGGAAAAGGCTTTTTCGACAATGGCCCGCTCAATTTGACGGATTGCCACAGGGGCATCATTGATGGCCAGAGTGCATGAGGTTTCACAGGGAGCAGGACAAATTCGACCCGTCACTTCTGGGAAGTTATTGGTTAATTCTAGCCGTTCATATGCTTCTCGCCATTGTCCTCGCCAAACAGCGTCATTCCATTCGGGAATCAAGTTGTCGACTGGGCATCCAATGTTGTGGCAGAAGGGAGTTCCGCATTCCATGCAACGCCCTCCCTGCTCCTTAAGCTCTTCCACACTCTGCCCAATTGTCACATCACGGTAATCACCAAGACGCTCGGAAACAGGACGATACTCATCCCAAAGTCGTTCAAATTCTAAGAATCCATTGGTTTTGCCCATTAGACGTACACCTCCTCAGTGATTGCTGTGGTATCCGCACTCCGGCTTTCTCGTTCTCGCATCTTCTCTAAAGCCTTGCGGTATTCAATGGGCATGACTTTGACAAACCTTGGCAAACTCTCTTCCCAGGAAGAAAGGATTCCATCGGCGACACGACTTCCTGTGAGGGCACGATGCCGTTCAATGAGCTCTCGAAGGACTTTGGCATCCTCTGCTAAAACAACCGGCTCAATGTCCACCATTTCCAAGTTACAGCGGGTATCAAAGAGCTGATTATCATCATAGACATAGGCTGTTCCACCAGACATACCAGCGGCAAAGTTCACACCGGTATGACCAAGAACCACCACGGTCCCACCCGTCATGTACTCACAACCATGATCACCAACACCTTCAACAACCGCCACGGCACCAGAGTTACGAACCGCAAATCGCTCACCAGCCATACCGCCAATGAAGGCTTCACCACTGGAAGCACCAAAGAGATTCACATTTCCCGTGATGATGTTTCGATGCCCAGAAAATGTGGCCGAACGAGAGGGTTTGAGCACCAATTGTCCGCCAGAAAGTCCCTTTCCAAAATAGTCATTGGACTCCCCTTCCAGGGTGAAGGACACACCCTTTGCCAAGAAGGCACCAAAACTCTGGCCTGCCGTCCCCACAAAGTTCACCTTAATGCTATCTTCAGGAAGCCCTTTCGACCCCCAACGCTTTGTCACAGCATAACTTAAGGTTGCTCCTACACTCCGATGGCGGTTCCGAACCTCACGGTCCAGCTCAACGGTTTTCCCTTCCTCGATTGCGCTCTTGCAATCTGCCACCAACAACTCATCCAAAGAAGGCTCTTCATCCTTCAACTGGCTGGAAGTGCAACGCAAACTTCCCCCCTGAGGAACTTCAGGTTGGGCAAGAATCTTGGAGAAGTCGAGTCCTGAAGTTTTGTAATGCTCCACGGCATCATCCACACAGAGCCGATCCACACGTCCCACCATCTCATCCAGCTTACGGAATCCCAGTTCGGCCATGATTTCCCGAAGTTCCTGGGCAATAAAACGCATAAAATTGATGAGATGTTCTGGTGTGCCACCAAAACGCTTGCGAAGTTCAGGATTTTGGGTGGCCACGCCCACAGGACAGGCATTGGTATGGCAGGCCCGCATCATCACACAACCCAAGGTCACCAAAGTTGCTGAACCAAAACCAAATTCTTCTGCACCAAGGAGGGCTGCAACGGCCACATCACGGCCTGTCTTGAGCTGACCATCCACTTGGACACGGATTCTGTCCCGCAGGCCATTCATCACCAGCACCTGCTGGGTTTCTGCTAGTCCAAGCTCCCACCAGGTTCCAGCATATTTGATGGAACTCAAGGGACTGGCACCAGTACCACCATCACCACCTGAAATCAACACCATATCGGCCTTACCCTTGGCCACACCAGCAGCAACTGTTCCCACTCCAGCCTCTGCCACAAGCTTGACAGAAACACGGGCTTTGGGATTGGCATTCTTCAGGTCAAAAATGAGCTGAGAAAGGTCCTCAATGGAATAGATGTCATGATGAGGTGGAGGACTAATGAGCATCACACCAGGGGTGGTGAATCGCACTCGAGCAATCTCTTCATTCACCTTATGTCCAGGAAGCTGTCCACCTTCACCTGGTTTTGCTCCCTGAGCCATTTTTATCTGAAGTTCATCACAGTTGGCCAAGTACGCAGAGTTGACTCCAAATCGACCAGAGGCAATTTGCTTGGTTCGACTTCTCCGATCAGAACCATCCGCATCTGGTGTGTACCGAGCTTCATCTTCACCACCCTCACCAGAATTGCTGCGTCCACCTAAGGCATTCATAGCAATGGCAATGGTTTCATGGGCCTCTTGGCTGATGGAACCATAGGACATAGCCCCTGTGGTGAAGCGTTTGACAATCTCCTCCACGGGCTCCACTTCCTCAAGTGGAATGGATTGGCCAGGAACAAAATTAAAGAGACCTCGAAGGGTGTTCAATCCTCGGGCTGTATCATTAATGATGGATGAATATTCCTGAAATGCTTCAAAGTCACCGGAACGCACGGCCTTATGCAGAGCCACTACGGCTTCTGCACCAAAGAGTCGTCGTTCTCCATTCTGACGTTCTGCATACACTCCGCCGCTTTCAAGTCGGGCAGCATACACATTGTCATCGGCCCATGCTTTTTGGTGACGAGTCAAGAGATCATCTAAAATGGTTTGGAGATTGATACCGCCAATGCGGCTGACGGTACCAGTGAAATAGGTTTCTGTGACCGATTCATCAATACCAACAGCCTCAAAAATTTTCGCTCCACGGTAACTCCGAATTGTTGAAATGCCCATCTTGGACATCACCTTCAACAATCCTTTTTTTACCGCTTTGATATAGGACTCCATGGCCTGCTGCAGAGAAACATCGGATCCAAGATATCCCCGCTCTTTGATTTCAGGGAGGGCCTCAAACACCAGATAGGGGTTCACACCACTACAGCCATAACCAATCAAGGTGGCAAAATGATGAACTTCCCGAACCTCACCAGATTCCAATATCAAACCAGCAAGATGACGTTTTTCTTGGCGTATCAAATGATGATGAACGGCGGCAACTGCAAGGAGGGCTGGCACAGCCGCTTTTTCCCGAGAAACACCCCGGTCAGAAAGAATCACCAAGGATGCTCCTTGATCAATCTGAGCCTCGGCATCTTTGCAGATTCCCTCCAGCACAGAGGTGATGTTGATTTCCTCCTGTGCATCAAAGAGAAGACTCACTGTGTTCACACCAAATCCATCGATTTTTGTGCGGCGCAAACGCTTGATATCATCATTTGTGAGAACAGGATGTGCCAATTTCAACTGGCGGCAATGGGCAGGTGTTTCATCCAAGAGATTCCGCTCCCGTCCCACAAAACTCATCAATGACATCACCAAGTTTTCCCGATAGGGATCAATGGGAGGATTGGTGACCTGGGCAAAGTGTTGGCGGAAATAATCATACAGAAGGACCGGTTTCTCTGAGAGAACAGCAAGAGGGCCATCATTCCCCATGGAGCCAAGAGGTTCCTGGCCATTCGTGGCCATGGGAGCAATCACCTTCCGAATATCTTCATAGGAGTATCCAAAGGCTTTCAAGCTGTGGCGGAGATGCTCCGTATCTCCTTTGGGATCTTGGGGAGCCTGGAGCAGACCGGAAAGTTCAATCTTTTCTTCAGAAAGCCAACGGCGGTAAGGTTGAGAACGGCTAATTCGGCTCTTCACCTCATTATCTCGAACCAGACGCCCCTGTTCTGTGTCTACAATGAAGATTTTCCCTGGAGCAAGGCGTCCCTTTTCCAAGACATCATGGGGAGAAATTTCAATAACACCGGCTTCCGAAGCCATCACAACCAAGCCATCTTTTGTGACGGTATACCGCCCAGGGCGCAAACCATTCCGGTCTAAAGTGGCTCCAATCCGTATACCATCGGTGAAGGCCATGGCTGCAGGTCCATCCCATGGTTCCATCACAGCAGCGTGGTATTCATAGAAGGATCGCTTATCCTCAGACATGTGATAACGAGTTCCAAAAGCCTCTGGAATCATCATCATGGTGGCATGTTCCATGGGACGGCCAGCCTGCGTGAGCAACTCAAAAACATTATCAAAGACTGCAGAATCACTTCCATCATCAGCAACAATGGGAAACAATTTCTCAATCTCATCACCAAAGAGCTCAGAGGAGAGACTGGCCTGCCGAGCATGCATTGTATTACGGTTTCGGCGAATGGTATTGATTTCGCCATTGTGGGCAATGTAGCGGAAGGGCTGAGCCAAGGGCCAGGATGGGAAGGTATTGGTGCTGTAGCGCTGATGAACCAAAGCCAAAGCACTCACCATGGTTTTATCTTTCAAATCAGGATAGAACGTGAGGAACTGAGGAGCTACAAACATCCCCTTGTACACCATTGTACGAGAAGATAAAGAGCAAATATAAAAGTCTTCGCTATCATAATCCTTTTGCCGGACTGCCTCTTCTAGCCGCTTCCGCAGAACATACAAACTTCTCTCTATGGAGGATTTTTCCTGGAGGGGCACAACAAAAAGCTGGGCAATGTGCGGCATGGAATGACGAGCAATGTCCCCAAGACAATCTGGATCAACAGGAACATCCCGCCAACCTAAGACTCTCCATCCCTCTGCTTTACAGGTTTTTTCAACTTCAGATACTGCGGTTTTTCGGGAAGATGATTCATGAGGAAGAAAGAGCATTCCTGCTCCATACTGTCCTTCTTCTGGCAAAGAAAACTCTACCTGAGCATCCAGAAAGGCATGGGGAAGCTGCATCAGCATACCAGCTCCATCACCAGTCTTTTGATCTCCACCAACTGCACCTCGGTGTTCCAAATTCAAAAGGATTTCGACGCCCTTAGCGATGATGTCGTGACTCTTTTCCCCGTTGATCTGTGCCACAAAGCCAACACCACAGGCGTCGTGCTCAAAGGCTGGATCGTAGAGGCCTTGGGCCTTCTTCATGACTGATCTCCTCGTCTTTCTTAACGGCAATCTATTGCCGCTAAGAATAGATAATCGCCATTCTCAGTGTCAATACTCTGATATTATACGACATTTTTGCCATATAACATGAACACACCATCAACAAACCATGAACAGAATTATCACGAATGAAGAGTCTCTTTTCGAGCAATAGCACTATTTTCGTAAAAAAAAGGCTCAAGAACTGCCATTATTGGCAAAGTTCAAGAGCCTTATACATCATCTGTATCTTTGAAGGAGAATTTACTGAGAATCCTCCACAAAGAGAATTAGAGAATGGCCGCAATAAAATCGCGGAAGAGAGGTCCTGCCTTCAGGGGACTCGAGGTGAATTCAGGATGAAATTGAACACCGACAGCCCAGGGATGATCAGGCCACTCTGTGGATTCCACAAGTTGACCATCGGGTGTAAAGCCAGAAAAGATCAATCCAGAATTCACAAATTGTTCTCGCCAGGCATTATTCACTTCATAACGGTGACGATGACGTTCTTTCACCGCACCGGAGCCATATGCCTGATGAATGAGCGTTCCTTCCAGAACCTTTGATTCACTGAGACCAAGGCGCATTGTTCCACCGAATTGGGTCACATCCACCTGTTCTTCCAGAAGGGCAATAACATTATTCTCTCCATCCGGAGTGAACTCACTGCTATTGGCATCAAGAACACCAAGGACATTTCGGGCCCATTCTATGACCTGAACCTGCATTCCCAAGCAAATCCCTAAGTAGGGAATTTTCTTCTCTCGAGCCACTCGAGCGGCCTCAACCATACCGTTGATTCCACGCTCTCCAAAACCACCTGGAATCAGGATTCCATCCACACCCTCTAAGGCTTTTTCTGCCTCTTCCGATGTTGTGAGCAACTCTGAATCAATCTTTCGAATCTTGATGCGAACACCATTCGCAATGGCTCCATGAACCAAGGATTCATCAATGGATTTATAGGAATCACCAAGCTCGGTGTATTTCCCTACCATGGCCACCTCAACAGTTTGCTCAGCATTCTTCCAGGTTTCTGCCACCTCAGCCCAACCACTGAAGGAATCTTTCTTGCAGGGTAAATCCAGACGATCACACACTACTTTATCCAACCCTTGCTGACGATAAACAACAGGAATTTCATAAATGGTGGTGGTCACATCATGGGCAGACAAAACACATTCATAATCGATATTGGTGAAATTTGCGATTTTTCGCTTCATTCCATCTTCCATCTCCGATGCAATACGACAAAGCAAGACATCTGGCTGGATTCCAATTTCACGGAGTGTTTTCACCGAATGCTGTGTTGGTTTGGTTTTGAGTTCCCCTCCTGTGACAGTGGGGATTAGAGAGACATGAACACTTAAGGCGTTTCGCCGTGAACGTTCATGGATGATTTGCCGAACCGCCTCGAGGAATGGAATGGACTCAATATCCCCCACAGTGCCACCAATTTCCACAATGGTGACATCAATTCCATCCTGTTCTCCCAATGAATATATGCGTCGTTTGATTTCATCTGTGATATGGGGTACCACTTGGACACATTTCCCCAAGTAGTCACCTTTTCGCTCTTTGCGAATCACTTCCTGATAAACTTGTCCGGTTGTGATGGAGTTTGCCGCACTCAATGGGGAGGAGGTGAACCGGGCATAATTACCCAAATCCAAATCGGTTTCTGCGCCATCGTCGGTCACAAAAACCTCACCGTGCTGATAGGGACTCATCGTCCCGGCATCAACATTCAAATAGGGGTCAATCTTAATCATGCAGACTGACAATCCCCGACTTTCCAAAAGGCTCCCAAGAGAAGAGGCCGCAATGCCCTTACCAAGACTGGAGCATACGCCGCCGGTGACGAATATGTACTTCCTCATGGGATTTCATTATCCCAAATCCTCTGGGTGAGGGTCAACGGCAGAGTTTCAAAGAGTAGAAGAAAGTCTCTAAGATTTTCCAGCTCAGCATCATTGCTCATGGTGCAAAGAAGGGAATGGCGAAAAACGGAAGGCTTTCATATTCCTGGCAATTCCCAAAATAATCCTGGGAATTGCCATCATAAAAGATGCAACAAATCTCTATTTCAATCGGGAAAGACGCAGGGAAAGCTCATCTGAAGGAAAGAGCTTTTGATACTCCACCAAACCGGAGAGAGCCTTGGATTCCAGAGGAATACCCTCTTCTACTAAGGGAGCTATGGCATTCAAACCACCAGCCACCACCATTCCGGTTCGCCCATCGCCCACAGGAATGTCCAAGAGAGTCTGGCTGGGGTAACCCAGTTTCAAAAATCCACCAAGTCCCCGAGAAGAGAGTTTGGCATCGGTTTCCAATGCCAATTCCCTGGCAGAAGCCGGGATTTCTCGGAAACTGGCACCAATTAACCCATTCCCCTCACGCGCAGCCTCACCGGTTCGAGTCATCCCACTGGTGATGTACACCTCCAACGGATCAAGGCTTGTTCCATCATAACGAATGATGGCTGTAAATCGGTCTGGAGCCCTGTCATGGATTTCTAATAATCCCCCAAACACACTGGTGACAGGAATTCCAGCCTTAATGAGAGCTCCATTCATCGTAATGGAACACACCGTTCCAATTCCCATCTTCCCCGCTGGAATCACTTGGTCTCCCACCTGCTCTCCTTCATCAAGAAGAGCCATCAGCTGGCCATTGGCCAAACCAGAGGAAAATACAGGAGGAACTAAGGCCGCCACAGCATCTCTTTGGTCCTTGCCTACCAAGGACATGTTCACCAAAACAGAGCCTTCCCCAAGAACAGGGTCAAAACTCATCTTATAGGTCATTTCATCAATTTTTGCAGAAAGAAAACCCACACGGTCATAAACATGAGCCTTCGCTAACTCCATCAAACCTTTTGGCGTAAGAAAGCGGCCTTTCTTTTCTTTATATCCCGTCAAACCCTTGCTATCGAGGGCCTGAAGATGAAAACGAACAGTTCGTTCACTGATATCCATACCACGGGCAGTGAGTTGCTCTTGAATCTTTTGACTCGAAAGAGGAGCTCCCGATTCCCGGAGGATCTTCATCATCAATAGGCGTTTGCGTTCTACACGATCGCTCATCCCTCCACCCTACCCTAGCCCAGGAATATGAGGCAAGTATGCGGCAGAGACTTGCCACAAATCTGCCTCCTCCTTGGAGCACCGCAATGCATCTGTTATCGTAGGGGCATGAATGGTCGTTACAACGGAGCACTCCTGGCGCTCTCACTCAGTGTTCTCTGTTACTCCTGCACAGTGAGCAACAAAATCCACCTTGCCGCCGATGGATCAGGAAGCCTTGAGGCTCAAGCCACAGCCTATCCATTCACCAGTGAGGCCTTTGAAGATCTTGCCCTTATGGGTGGTTTTGAGAATGCCACCCAACTCTCTGAAGAGGGACTTCGTTCCACCAAAGAAGGCTTAGAAGCCCAAACCGCCGTATCCCAGGTTCAACTCAATGGTTATGGAATTGGTTCTTGGGATGCAACCGTGCAATTCACAAACATTGCCTCTCTTTTTGCTGGACCAAAAGATGAAAGCTTGGTCTCATGGGAAAAAGACAGCAAACACAGCACCCTAACCCTTCAGTTCAATCGGAGAAATGCCCATGCTTTAGAGCAGTGGATTCCCCTACTACAAGATCCCACCTTTATGCTATTCAATCCCGCCGCCACCGGCGAATATGCCGAAGATGAGTATGTCCGAGATATCCTGGGATTCACCTTTGGAGAGGAAAACATCCTCAGCATTCGTGGTTCAAAACTCACCTTAGAAGTCACCTATCCCGGTGTCCTAGAACAGGTCTCTGGAGGACGCGCCATCACGAACAATACTGTTCAATTTGTTGCTCCCATAAGCCGCGTTCTTGTTCCAGAGGAAGGACTGCTTTGGACAGCCACCTGGAAGGACCAATCATGAGCGAAAAAAATCAATCCATCACAGTTCTTGGTGCTGGCGCCTACGGGACAGCCATTGCCCGATCCTTGGCCTTCAATGGCCATGATGTGATTCTCTGGTGCCACAGCACAGAGCACGCCCAGGCCCTGAGCCAAGAACGCGAGAATCAACGTCGACTCCCCGGAATTTCTCTGCCTCAAAATCTTCATACTGAGGCCGATATACAAAGAGCTTGCACAGGCCGAGATGCCCTGATTTTTGCCGTACCGTCCCTCTACTTAGTTGATGTGCTCCGACGTGTCTTGGGCCTAGAAGATGTGATTGAAGCCGTTCCTCGTATTGCCTCGGTCACCAAGGGATTTATTCCAGGACGGGATGGTCGGGGAAATTTTGTTCTGGAAACCATGGAGCGCTACCTCCCTGGTGCTTACACCAATCGATTGGTGTACATCTCCGGTCCCAGCCATGCTGAAGAAATGGGTCGTGATATTCTGACGGGCCTGGTTTGTGCATCCAAAGATGGCAAGAATGCTCTTTGGTTCCGCAACCTCTTTCAGGGCCCATCCCTCATGACCTTCCCCTCCCTGGATACCATTGGTGTGCAGGTGAGTGCCGCTGTGAAAAATGTGATTGCCATTGCCTTTGGAATTTTGGATGCGTTGAAGGAAATCGACCCCTTGGTGGGTGACAACACCGAATCTTTGCTCTTCGCGGCGGGGTTAAATGAAATTCAAACCCTTGGGACAGCCCTAGGAGCCACGCATCCAGAAACTTTCACATCCATAGCCGGTGTGGGAGATTTGGATGTGACTTGCCATTCTGTTCATGGACGAAACCGGCGTTTTGGCCGTCAAATCGTGTTGAAAGGGATTTTAGAGCAATTCACAGGCATAGAAGACCTCATCACTCGGATCAATGAAGTGGGGTACCTCCCCGAAGGGGTCCCCGCAACAAAATACGCTGCAGAATTGGCTCATGAAAAAAGCCTTAAACTCCCGCTCATCCAACGAATTTTTGCCATTCTTGACCGAAAAATGGAACCCCTGGAACTCATCGACTCATTTCGTGCAACATAAATGAATTTCTGAGCCAGAACCTCCGTGGTAAAATGATGTTTATTTTTCTCACGGAGGTTTTCATGCGCTGGTGGTGGCTCTGTTGTTTTCTGCTTTTGCTCCTCCTTCCTCTTTCTGCCGAAATCGGTCTTAGAGAAACAGAAACCCGGGATTACATGACCTATTCCAATGAAGGCTTCATCTTTGGAGGCTATCTTCGGGGAGGTTTGCATTTGAATCCCCGGGGAGAAATGATTCTCGCCAATCCCTCCACAGGCCCCATTTGGAATGTCAAAAATGGATACAACGGCATGCGCATGGCCAATGAGGGTAACTACAGTGAGTGGATCACCGGCTATGAATCGCCCAAAGATTCTCCATGGTGGGGTGGAGCCTATGTTCGCGTGGCCTATGATTTACCCGATTTCACCAAGGCTTGGCAGAATGTCGAAAACAAATTGATTCTCCCTGAAGCCCTTCTTCGCCTTGGCTTTGGACAGTGGAATCTCTGGGTTGGACGCCGTTATAACAATAAAATTTCCATTGAAATGATGGACTACTATGTGGCCAACCTGGATGGCAATGGAGGGGGAGTTGAAAATCTCAATTTGGGATTTGCCCTCTTTGATGCGAACCTCCTCCTGAGTTACAAAACAACGGATTCCCCCAATGCCTTCCCAGGAAAAACATCGCTGGCCTTGGTTCTCAAAGATTGGAAGACCGGTCCCATCACGTTCACATTCATGATGGTTCCATCTCTTCAAAGTGTACAACCCGCCCAAGAGGGTCCCAAAGGAGGGCTTTTTGCGACAGCCAAAGCTCTCTGGAAAACTCCTGGTGAAATGGGTCAGGTGGAATTCTTCTTCAGTGGTGGTTTTGGAAGTGGTTCCAATCAGAATGTGGATACCGTGGTGGAAAACATCACTCCAAAGGACTGGTCCATCCTAGGAGGAATCCAAGGACATATGCTGTTGATTCCCCGCCTTGACCTTCTCTACACCGTATATTTTGAGCACCGTAGCTGGGAACAAAACACTGATTTTCTTGCCATCGGGATTCGCCCCATGATCAAACTGGCTCCTCTTTTTGGGGTTCAACTGGAATATGATTTTGAAACTGCTTTCACCACAAAAGACATGGTGAATCGTTTCACCCTCGCCCCCACCTTCACACCTGTGGATGGAGGAGTGAAGAGTGGTGTTCAGATTTACCCCTACATCACTCTGGCCATAGGCGACTTTCAAGGTGGAGAGGCGGTGGCCTTTCATTCGAATAAAGACATCGGAATGAGCTTTGGCTTAGCGGGCAACATTGGTTTCTAACGGCAATGAAATCCAGAGCCAAAGGGGCAAATGGTCACTATACCCTTCTTCCTGTTTTTCATTCCAACGCTTGGGATATCCTTGAGCCGTCAGTTGCTGAGGATGAGCCACCACCCGGCATTGCTCAACAAACCATCCGGTCTTCAGAAGTCCAGATGGGGCCAAGAGAAATCGATCAGGCCTCCCCCACTTCCCTTGAAACCAATAGGTTCCAGGAGGATGGCCCTGAGGAGAAGGATCATAAAAAAGAGACTCCTGTTGGGCCAGGATCGGATTCGCGGTTGTCTCCATCACGGCAGCTGATCCCAATGGTCCAAGAGCGGAGGGGTTCAATGCCCCATCACCTGGAGTATTCAAATCGCCTGCAATCACAATTCCAGACCCAGGAGAAATCCTTTGCAGGGTTTGAAGCATCCTCAAAAGAGCCTGGGCCTCTTGAATACGTGCCCCTTCCGTTTCCTTCCGGCCATTCCATGGCGACTTCCAATGCCCATTCACCACCCAGAGACTCTGTCCCTGAAATTGCATTTCACAGGCCAGCATGGGCCGCAAACTCCGTCCTTCCCAATCCCCACTCTCGATCACCACAACTCGCTCTATAGGGACAAGACTCAGAATCCCACAGCCCACAGATGCGCCTGAAGGGTAAAAGGCCCCCCAACGGTAACCAGCCTGCTTCAAGCCCGAGCTCATCAAAGTGGTGAATACCCTCAGATTCTCCAATTCTTGCAAAGCCACAATGTCCGGTTTTGAATCATGACTTTGAAGAATCACCTCCAGCGTGCGTTCCACACGTCTTTGAAACAATCGCTCATCCCAATCCCCCCGTAAGGGGTCGAACTCCCGATACTCCCCTCCATCTGAATAGCCATCAAAGAGATTTTCCACATTCCAAGTCATCACGGTCCATGTCCCTGCATGCTCTGACATGAAACAGGAACCAAGCCAAAGAGTCCCCAAAGCATAAATAACAAAGCGCGTCATGCCCCACCTCACGCTTTATAACAAAGATATCCTGCTCAACTCTTGGCCTACCGGATGACCTGTCGGCTTTGGATGGGTACAATGGCCGCCATGAACAATCTTTGGTTGATTAAAGTTGGTGAAATCAGCCTCAAAAAAGGAAACCGAGCCTTCTTTGAGCGCGTGCTAAAAGAGAATATCCGGAAAAAACTTCGTTTGGTGGCACCTGAAGGAAGTGGAAGTCAGATTTCCAATCGAGGGGGACGATTCTACCTGGATACCAGTCTCCCAGAAGATCTAATCCGTCCCATATTGGCCTCTACTCCAGGGATTGTGGCCTTCAGCCGCGCTCTGAAAGTCAAAAAAGATCTCGACAGTCTCACAGAAGCTTCGATAGAAGTGGCCAAGCGCTGCCTGGCTGGTAACAGTGGAAATCGATTCAAATTTGAGGTGAGACGAACTGACAAGGGTTTGCCTCTGGACAGCTATGGCTATGCCCGTGAATTGGGTGCTCGGCTATTAGAAGCCCTTCCCGAACTGGTGGTGGATGTCCGCAAACCGGACTTTATCATCAAATTGGAATTGCGAGAGTGGGGCTATGTCTACGAACAGGACATCTCTGGCCCTGGCGGTCTTCCCGTCGGTACGGCTGGTCGCGGCATGCTTTTGCTCTCTGGAGGAATTGATTCTCCTGTTGCTGGTTACCTCATGGCCAAACGGGGCATCACCCTTTCGGCCGTGCATTTTCATACCCCCCCCTTCACCTCTCCCGAAGCCCTGGACAAGGTCATTCGCCTGGCCGAATCCTTGGCTCCATGGTGTGGCGGCATCACCTTGGCCAATGTGTCCTTCACGGATTGCCAGGTAAAAATCAACGAGTCGGTGGATCCGGCCTCTACCACGCTCCACAGCCGGGCCACCATGATGAAAATTGCCCAGCGAATTGCTGCGAAACGTCGTTGTGGAGCCTTGGTGACCGGAGAATCCCTGGGCCAGGTGGCCAGTCAAACTCTCGAAAGCTTGGCCTACACCAACGGCTCAGTGCATCTTCCCGTTTTCCGGCCCCTCATCGGCTTGGACAAAGAGCAGATCATCCGCATCTCCCGTGATATTGGAACCTATGAAACGGCCATTGAGCCCTTTGATGATTGCTGCACTCTCTTCAGCCCCACCCACCCCCTCACCCGTCCTGATACGAAAGAAATGAAGGAAGCGTTCACGGCTATTGATGGTTTGGAAGCCCTCATAGAAGAAGCCGCAGAAAAAGCGGAAATCATTCGTATTGATGGCATAGGTCAGCGTATTGAAGGCTAAGTATAACCCTCAAAATCGGTAATTTTGAGGGTGCAAAAAAAGACCCGGTGAAAAACCGGGTCTTTTGATCAGCACGACTGCTTTTGGCCTTAAGCGCTGGCCTGACCTTTAGGCGATCCAGAGCTAGAACCTTTCTTTGAATCATTCACATAGAATCCAGAACCCTTGAAGATGATTCCTGATCCTCCACCAATCAATCGGCGAAGTTCATCTTTTTTGCATTCAGGGCATTGAACCAAGGCATCATCAGACATGCTCTGGAACGTCTCGAATCGGTGGCCGCAAGAACGGCATTCATAGTCATATGTGGGCATGGGTCTCCCTCGTTAAAACCGTCGAAATCATAGGGAATATACTAAAGACTGGGCCTCGCGGCAAGATCATCCCCATCCAGCATCCAATCGTACAGGAACTCCCTGAGCGGCTAAATCTTCTTTTATACGTCCAACTGTATAGTCACCATAGTGCACCATACTGGCCACAAGAGCGGCATCCGCCTTCCCCTCAGTGAGGGCATCCGCCAGGTGAGAAGGTTGACCTGCCCCACCAGAGGCCACAACCGGAATGCCAACGGCTTCACTCACCATTCGAGTGGCCACCAGTTCATAACCATCCCGAGTGCCATCGGCATCAATGGAATTGAGCACAATTTCTCCAGCTCCACGCGCCTGGGCCTCTTGTGCCCATTCCACCATGTCCTTCCCAACAGGTGTGCGCCCGCCATCCACCACAATGCCATATCCTGAGGGCATAGACGGATCGGCTGCTGCATCCATTCCCAACACAATGCATTGAGAACCATAGAGCCGTGCTCCATCGGTGATGATGGAAGGGTCACGAACAGCGGCGGAATTCACACTCACTTTCTCCGCCCCTGCCATTATAACAGCCCGCATGTCCTGGGCGCTTCGAATTCCACCGCCAACACAGAAGGGAATAAAAATTCGTTCAGCCACCCGACGCACCACATCAATCATGATGCTTCGGCGTTCTGAGGATGCTGTGATATCGTAGAACACCAGCTCATCCACACCCTGCCGATAGTAATCGGCAGCCATTTCAACAGGATCGCCAATATCCACATTGCCTTGGAATTTCACACCCTTGGTGGTTTTTCCATCTCGCACATCGAGACAAACCACAATGCGTTTTTGAAACATGTTCAATCCGCCTTATCAATGAAGTTTTTCAAGAGCTTCAATCCAATGGGGCCACTTTTTTCCGGGTGAAACTGTGCCGCCCAAACATTATCTTTGGCCAAAGCGGCTACAAATGGCACACCATATTCACAGCGTCCGGTCATATGGGGATGAATGGAGCCAGCGTCAATTTCTGGAATATGGTAGGAATGCACAAAGTAAAATGATGCATGAGGAGGAAGGGAGGAAAACATGCCCTGCCCTTCATGGGAAACGGTGTTCCATCCAATCTGGGGCACTTTGAACCCCTCCCGAGGTGCAAAACGCTTGACTTTCCCGGGAAGTATACCCAACAGAGGGGTATCTCGTTCCTCTGAGTGCTCCAGTAGAATCTGACAACCTAAACATATCCCCATTAAAGGACGTCCTGTTTTGGCAAATTCTTGTAAAGCACTTCCAAGTCCAGTTTGGTTCAGCACACCCATCGCCTGACGTGCTTCGCCCACTCCAGGAAAGAGCACACGTTCGCTTTGGCGGACCACATCGGGATCTTTGGTCACCTGAAAATCGGCACCAAGATAACGCAAGGCCGATTCAACACTGGTGAGATTCCCCGCTTCATAATCCACAACAGTGATCATTCCACCTCCTCAAGGGAGAGCAATGAGGAAATCATATCCAATGAAAGTCCTGGCATCAAAACTCGCACCGATAATTCGTCACTCTCTACCGTTAAACGCGAAAACAATTCCCGTTCCATCTCAAATGGAGATGTGGCTAAACGCGCCGCTAAACCAAGACGCATGGCCAGAGCCAAACCCCGGGTGTATTTTTCTTCCTCTGCTCGTAAAAGCACAGAAACATCATAGAGTTCTTGATTGGACTGTTTGAGACGAATAAATAAATCTCGTACCGGCATCAAGAGTGACGCATCAAGAGGGGGAGGGAGTCGGGAACCTAGAGCCGTAAGATCCCGAATCCAAAGAATGAGATCGGCATCTTGCGCCTCTTGCTTCAAAACCTCTTCGAGGGGAGAAAACACAAGCATCTCCCGACGAAGAACCATTTCGGCCAATCGGCCTTGGGAAAAATACAGCTCTTTTGAGGAAGGAGCGGCCAGTTCAAAGCCCTCCGGTCCCTGCCAGCGATAGGAACCCTCCGATTCCCAGCCATCCCCAAGAGCACTGCCAATAAAACTTCTGGGCCAACGCCCTTCTGCCACGGCATGAAGAGAGGGCATGCCCCCCTCTGAAACTTGAGAATATTCAAACCCAAGAGCCACACGAGAAGTTCGACGTTGCGCGGAGGCCACAAAGCGCTCATCAAGCCCCAAAAGAGGGGTGAGATGCTCAATTAAAGCATCATTTTCCGCAACAGACAGCTCAAGAAGCACATCCGCGTCTTGAGGAAGCAACCCCAACAAGTCCCGGTCTTGGAGCACAGGTGTGGTTTGACAAGAGGTGAGGATTGCGGCCATAAGAACCGCAAACACCCAGCCTCGCCCCCATTGAGCCATGCTCACGAAGCACTTTTCTCCACTTTCAACATCACCGTGAAGTCTCCCACAGCAACAGAATCACCATCCGATACGGAGTTCCACTCCAAAGAATCCGCCAGAACCTCACCTTTGAGATAATCTTCAAAGGATTGCACAGCATCCTGGACTTCTGGAGTGGATTCAAGAGTGAGTGCGATTCGATCGGTGACATCAAAACCGCCTTCCTTTCGAAGATTCTGAATACCGCGGACCAAGTCACGTACCAGTCCTTCTGCAAGAAGCTCTGGGGTAATCTGTGGATCAAGGGCCACGGTGAGAGAACCTTCATTGAGCACCTTCAATCCAGCCTTTTCACTCCGTCGAACTTCCACTGCGTCAGCGGTCAATTCCAAGACTGAGGACTGCTGGCCATCAAATTCAATGGAAAGAACGGCCCCATCCATCAGACTCTGGATTTCTGCCGGGGTGAGAAGAGCAATCCGGGATGCGGCAGCCTTCATATCCTTTCCAAGCTGGCGGCCAAGAACCTTGAAGTTTGCCTTGGCAGAATACTCCACCAATTCCTCTTCATTCTCCCGGAACTGAACATCCTTGACATTCAGCTCTTCTGCGAGAAGCTCTGCCATCTCAAAGAGCACAGCTTTCTCATTCTTATCACGCGTCACAATGTGCAGACATTTGAGCGGCTGACGGATTTTCAGTTCATGGGCATTGCGTAGAGATCGTCCCAGACTCACCGTGCGTCGGGTCACCTCCATCTTCAGCTCCAACTCCTCATCCCGGGGGAAGGAGGAAGCCTGAGGCCAATCACAAAGATGCACGGATTCAGGGTCCGAGTCATTGCGAAGATTGCGGTAAATCTCCTCGGAGATGAAGGGGACAAAGGGTGCCGCCACTTTGGCTAAGGTGAGCAATGCCACACGCAATGTCGCATAGGCCTCACGCTTATCCTGATCCCCACTGCCATCTTGAGCACTCTTCCAGAATCGCCGTCGAGACCGGCGGATGTACCAGTTATTCAGCGCATCAATGAATCCCAAGATGGGCTCAATGGCTTTCTGAATGTCATAGGCCTCAAGAAGAGCTTCCACATTTTCAACCAGTTTACCGGTTTCTGAGAGCACCCATTTATCCAGAGGATTAGCAGGGTTTTCTGGGGCGGTTTCTGGGCTGTAGCCATCAATGTTGGCATAGGTCACATAGAAGCTGTATGCATTCCAGAGAGGAAGCAAAACACCTTTGAGAACATCTCGAACACCATCATCGGAATACCGCAGACTCTCTGCTTTAACAACAGCAGAATTCATCAGGAAGAGGCGCAGGGCATCGGCTCCAAACTGGTCAATCACCACGCCTGGATCAGTGTAGTTACGCAGACTTTTGGACATTTTTTTGCCATCTTCTGCCAACACCAAACCATTCACCACCACATGGCGGAATGCCGGCGTTCCAAAGAGTGCAGCGCCTAAAATGGTGAGGGTGTAAAACCATCCTCGGGTTTGATCCAATCCTTCTGCAATGAAATCAGCCGGGAAATGGGCTTCAAACCACTCTTTGTTCTCAAAGGGATAGTGCACCTGGGCATAGGGCATGGAACCGGATTCAAACCAGCAGTCCAACACCTCTGGAACCCGCTTCATGGTGCCGCCACAGGAACAAGACCACTCAAGGCCATCCACGTGGTGTTTATGCAAATCGCCACCGGCGGCTCGATGAGCTTCAGCTGCTTCTGAACCAATCTTGCTATACAATTCATCCCGGCTTCCGAGACATTCACTCTTTTCACATGAATCACATTCCCAAACAGGAATGGGGTTTCCCCAGTAGCGGTTTCGGCTGATGGCCCAATCCCGGGCATTTTCCAGCCATTTTCCAAAACGACCCTTTTTCAGATGATCAGGAACCCAGTGGATGGAGTTATTGGCTTCCAGCATGGTGTTCTTGATTTTCTGGATGTCCACAAACCAAGATCCCACCGCTTTGTAAATCAGGGGACTATCACAGCGCCAGCAATGGGGATAGGAGTGAAGAATCTGATCCCGCTTGACCAAATCTCCTGACTCTTTCAAGCGGTTGATGATGTCTTTATCACAGTCTTTTACAAAGCGTCCCTGATAATCAGAAACCTCTTTGGTGTACCGTCCTTCATCATCCACAGGGCACACCACAGGAACACCTGAGCCCTTCATCACAGTATAGTCGTCTTCACCAAAACCAGGAGCGGTATGAACAATACCAGTACCATCTTCTGTGGAAACATGGTCGCCTGCAAAGACTTTAAAGGCTCCTTGTTGGGCCAATTCTCCAAAATAAGGGAAGAGCGGTTGATAAGATTGACCAGCAAAATCCGACCCCTTGGCCTTGCTGATCAAGGTGTATTCTTCTTCCGAGCGGAAATAATCCCCTAACCGGGCTTCGGCCAAGATATAACGCGTGCCATCAGAGGAATCTTCCACCGTCACATAGTCAATATCCGAACCAACAGAAAGACCCAGATTGCTCACCAAGGTCCAAGGAGTGGTGGTCCAAGCCAAGAAGTAGGTGTTGTCTTCCCCCACCTTGGCAAAACGAACCGTCACAGCAGGATCATGAACATCCTTGTATCCACCAAGATTGAGCTCATGGTTCGAAAGAGGGGTGGAACATCGGGGACAAGTGGGGAGAATGTAGTGGCCCTTGTAAACCAGGCCTTTATCCCAAAGAGATTTCACAACCCACCAAATGGACTCCATGTAGTTGGAATCCATGGTTTTGTAATCATGATCAAAGTCCACCCATCGTCCACTTCGAGTCATGATTTTTCGCCACTCTCCGGTGTAGCGCAACACAATGGAACGGCAGGCTTCATTGAATTCTGCCACACCAAATTTCTCAATTTCGGTTTTGCCAGAAATACCCAGTTCCTTTTCCATTTCGTATTCTACAGGCAGGCCATGGCAGTCCCAGCCAAAGCGGCGTTCCACCTTCATGCCTTTCATGGTACGAAAGCGAGGAATGATGTCCTTGATGGTGCCGGGTACAAAATGTCCAAAATGGGGCAATCCCGTCGCAAAGGGAGGACCGTCGTAGAAAACATACTCCGGAGCATCTGCGCGGTTTTCAACAGATTTCGCAAAAATAGCATTCTCTTCCCAGAATTTGAGGACATCCTCCTCCATCTTCGGGAAATTCACTTTCGGATCTACAGGCTTGTACACATCATTCTCCATGGAAGGTAGGCGGCTTCATCAGCCCCCACAGGGACTTGGAACCGGTGGTCAAAGATACCGCGGAGGCCGGGAGGGAAGCAAGAGAGGGGGGGGAGAGAGTGCTCTAGTCTTATAAATCTTCCAGAGAAGAGAACGCTTCATTCCCACTCTCAACACTCCCGCTGAGAGGAACTGATTCAAAATCGATTAAAACTCTAATCGCTTTCCTATTTCGGGTTTGCGCTCTGTTCCAAGCAAACTGTTTTCAAACCAAGTTTCAATGGCATAAAGACGCTTATAAAACCCCGAATAGGGGTCCATCATTTTAAAAACAAGATTGCGGTTGGTGAGCTTGACCGCGCAGTAGCCATACACAAGAAACCCTTTCTCTGTGGGATAGGTGAGAAGATTGATACGTAAATCTTCTCCATCCACGATTTTGAAGAGCATGCGAAGGGGGGTGGCATTCTTCACAAAGAATCCTAAGCTTTCCCCGTCATACACATATTGAGCCTCATAGATTCCACTTCCCAGGTTCACTTCCTTCATGTGCATGAAAATGGATTCAAAGTTGGGGATTTCATCCACAAAGGGATTGGGTAGAGCCTTGCGTTTGTTGGGTGCTTCCACCTGATACACATCATCAAACAAGGGCACATAGGCCTCACGGCGGGCCGAATAATACAAGACATCACTGATGGAGCTGATATTCCGGGAAATGTTGTACACATCCAAATCAATATCACTCACCCCTTCAGGATAGGGAATCAGATACAAGCCCTCTACCAGCACATCCGGATCCAATTGATCATGCTGACGCGAAATCACCTGAGATGAAAAATGATGAGGAAGAAGCATCACGCCAGATTCGGCCTGATCATAGCGAAAGACTTCCCCTTCTTCCAATAGTTGCTCTGCAACACCTTGAGGCAGGGAGTCTGTGAGAGACTCCCAATCAAGGGGAGCCGCAGAAAGCGATACGGTCAAGGCGATGGCCAAAACAATGGCAATGAACATTCGATGCATTCCCCATCTATAGCATGCCATCCCATGGGATTCAAACCTTCCCTCAAGAAATATCCTCTTCACCCCCACCCTCTCAGCGGTTATCGTGGGGAGCATGAGCATTGTGATGGTGAAAAAGGTCCTGAAAGACGGCTCCGCCTGCAACAAGTGCATGCAGGCGGAAGAACTTTTACGCAAGCGTGGTTTATGGGAGAAGATTGACCACATCATATTGGCCCAGGAAGGAGATGAGGAATCGGAAGGCATGCGTCTTTCCAAGAAACATGGCATAGAAGTGGCCCCGTTTTTTCTGGTTCAAACCCCCCAACAAACGCGTGTGTATACCCGGGTTTTAGAGTTCATCAAAAAAGAACTGAGTTCCTCCCCTGAAAAACAATCTCATCAATTCCAACCACAAGAGGCCCAGAACCGCTACTCCCAACTCTCTCCCTCAGAAATTCTTGCTGAAGCCCAGAAGGCTTTTGGCTCAAAATTGGCCCTATCATTCAGCGGAGCTGAAGATGTGGTGCTCATTGATATGGCCGTCAAAAATAATCTTCCCTTTTCCGTCTTCTCCCTCGACACAGGCCGACTCCATGGCGAAACCTATGAGTTTATCGATAAAGTTCGCCAGCATTATGGGATTTCTATTGAAATCTTCAGCCCCAACCATAAACACCTCTCTCAATTTGTTACCCAAAAAGGCCTAATGAGCTTCTATGAGGATGGCCATCAAGAATGTTGCCAGATTCGAAAAGTGGAACCTCTTCAGCGAGCCTTAGCTCAAAAAGAGGCCTGGGTCACCGGATTACGTCGTGATCAAAGCCCATCAACCCGGAACCATCTTCTTTACCTAGAAGAAGATCATGCCCATCCAGGAGTCTCTCAACCCTTCCTTTGGAAATTCAATCCTCTCTTGGATTGGAGTGCTCAACGGGTTTGGGATTACATTCGCTTTGAGAAGGTGCCCTACAATGCATTGCATGATCAGGGTTATCAATCCATTGGGTGTCAGCCCTGCACCCGCCCCTCTCGTCCGGGGGAACATGAACGGGAAGCGCGGTGGTGGTGGGAAAAATCAGGCCAACGAGAATGTGGCCTTCATATTCAAAAATAGTGTTTTCAGTCGACCCCGGGCCAAGCCCGGGGATGAGAAGAAGACCTACAAAGCTGCTGTGGCTGCTTTAAGCCAGTCCACTTCTTCTGCTTCCAACAAGGGAGCTAATCGCCGAAAAACCTCTTGGTGGTACGCATCCACCCATTGGCGTTCCTCCTCTTGAAGAAGAGACACATCAATCAACTTGCGGTCATAAGGGGCCAAGGTGAGAGTCTCAAAGGCCATGAAGGATCCGAACTCATTCTTGATATCCTCACGGCAGGCCAAAAGATTTTCGATTCGAATCCCATGTTGGCCTTCCCGATACACCCCTGGTTCATTGGACACCACCATCCCAACATCCAAAGCCGTATCCACAGGTGCTGGAGAGATTCGGACTGGACCTTCATGCACACTGAGGCGGTACCCCACACCATGACCTGTACCATGTCCAAAATTCACACCTTGCTCCCAGAGAGGGGTTCGGGCAATGGCATCCAACTGATAACCACGCGTCCCTTGAGGAAAACGTGCTCGGGAAAGGGCTATATGCCCACGAAGTGTCAGAGTGTAATCGCGGATTCCTTGGGCACTCACAGATCCTAGGGCCAAGGTGCGGGTGACATCTGTGGTCCCCTCTTCCCATTGTCCTCCTGAATCAAAGAGAAAAATCCCATCCGTGAGTGAAAGTGTGGTTTCTTCCTGAGCTTCATAGTGACAGATGGCTCCATGACGCCCAAAAGCTGGAATGGTGGAAAAACTCTCACAAAGAAAACCAGGGATACTAGCTCTTTGCTTGTGGAGCATATCGGCAGCTTGAATTTCTGTGAGATGTTTCCCTGTTCCATGAGCATGCTCAAGTTCCCGCATGAAGCGAACAAGGGCCACTCCATCTTTTTCCATGGCCCGACGGAGTCGGTTGATTTCCACCGGATTCTTCCGACATTTCATGGCCATAACAGGATCCGCTCCCTGAAGAATCGTCACAGAATCAGACAATGCATCTTCAATCGCTTGGGGAGTGAGGGATGAATCCATGAACACGCGGTGTTGTGAATCCAGTTGAGACAGGGCAGGATAAAAATCTTCATAGGCTTGAAGCGTCACTCCATCCTCTTGCAGAGCCTCTTTTAGGGGGAGAGGAACTCGTGAAAGATCCGTATACCAGGTAAAGGACTCTGGCTCGCAGAGTGCATAGCCCAAAACAACCGGATTGTAGGGGACATCTCCACCTCGAACATTGAGCAGCCAGCAAACCGAATCCAAAGCCACACCAATCCATGTATTGGCTCGTTCTGCCTTGAGGGCATCACGGAGACGTTGGATTCTCTGCAACCGAGATTCTCCCGCTTCATCTTCATCCAACTCAAGAATTTCAGACCTAGGAGGAGATGGACGGTCAGACCATGTCTCGGAGACTAAATCCACATTGGTTTGCACGGCAATTTGGGCACGCTCCAGAATCCCCTTCCATTGCTCCGCAGTCCCTTGGGGTAAAGTCCGCCCATCAACAGCCACAATGGCACCAGGTTTCAAAGTCTCCGCAAGCCAAGAGGCAATGCTCGGAACCCCTGGTTCTCCATCTTTAAAGAGTTGAACCATGGAAGAATCTAGCTCCTGAGGTGCTTGAATCCAATATCGAAAGTCGGTCCACAAACCTGCTGTATTCTGTGTGACTACAACGGTCCCAGCGCTCCCTGTGAATCCACTGGCCCATTCTCGGGTTTGCCACATAGCGGGGGGATATTCACTGTTATGTGGGTCGGAACCGGTTAAAACATAGGCATCAAGCCCTTTCTCGCTCATAGCCCTTCGCAGGGCTTCAATGGTGCGGGTGGCATCCGTCATGATGAACCTCCGCATTCACATTATCCTGGCAGAGCTTCAGGGACAAGGACTCCAAGACCTGAATGAATTTTGACAAGTTCAAAGAAAAGGCGTTAAGCCCATGCCTGGCATGGCCGAACATAGGGGTGAGAGCAATTCCAACATCCACCACCCCCTCCCGGTGGAGGGTTTTGCCCCCTCGTCCAAGACCGTCCCTCCCCGGGCGGTCTTTTTTTTATCGAAGCACCAACCATGCCCTCACCAGTTGTAAAGATGATTTTTTTGAAAGATTCCAGCCAAAAACGGTAAAAATGCAGGGGATTTCTGGCGAATCTTTGGCAAAATCACCAGAAGGGCCTCATGATGTCCACGAACGGTAGAAAACCCCCTGTACCCTGAGTATCATCCAGGAGTGAGTACGCCAGGAACAGCAACAAAAGAGGTAAACATGCAGCAGGCGAAAATTGGTATTGGTGATATTGGTATCTACGTCCCCCCTTCACGAATGCGGCTTGACCGTCTCATGGAATCCCGATCCATCACCCATCCAGAACTCGAAGCAAAACTGAATCGAGCCATTCAAAAAACCGGACAAACGGCCTTTCGTTTCCCCAGCCCGTGGGAGGACACGGCATCCCTAGCAGCCAATGCAGCTGTGGATGTTCTGGACCGACTTCAGAGACAAGAGAGTGCCTTACTTCGTTACCTTGCTATTGGAACAGAAACAGCTGTTGATCATTCAAAAGCAGCTTCCTCCTATGTTCAGGGCATGCTACAGAAAGCTGGTTATCCACTACCAACCAACCTCACGACCTTTGAAACCAAACATGCTTGTGCAGGTGGTACAGCGGCCCTTCTTTCCACGGCGGCCATGCTGAGCTATGCCGGTCGGAAGGGAGAACGGGCCTTGGCCATCTCCAGCGACATAGCACGCTATGAGGCACCAAGCACCGCGGAAATCACTCAAGGGGCAGGAGCAGTGGCTCTTCTCATTGAGAAAAACCCCCGGCTACTTGAATTGGATCTCTCTCTTCAAGGTTTCTATTCTTCCGATGTGGATGATTTTTTCCGACCCTTAGAATCTTCCACTGCACGGGTGAAGGGCCGGTATTCTGTTGAGTGCTACCAAGATGCTTTGGAAAAGGCCATGGAAGACTATGCTCAACGAGCAGGCCTTGGGCTTCGTGAATGCATGGAATCAGCCGATTACTTAGCCTACCATGTCCCCTTTGTCACCATGCCAGAAATGGCAGCACGTAAGATGCTTCGAGGCGCCTGCGGGATGACGGGTGAAGAAGTGGATGCCCTCTTTGCACGCACAGCATTTTTAGACTCCATGTATCTCAGCCGGCAGTTTGGGAATTTGTACACTGGTTCTCTCTATGCCTACCTTGCGGCATTGTTAAAACGAGAATATGAGCGAATTGGAACAGACATCATCGGAAAAAAAGTTCTCATTGCTTCCTATGGTTCTGGAAATACCATGATTGTGTTTTCGGCCACCATTGCACCCCAAGCTGGGGAAGTGATTTCCGCATGGAATTTGCAACGATTTGAGCAGGAAGCAAAAGAAGCCAGTTTTGATGAATACCTCCAATGGCTTGGTCGACCAAAACATACAGGAACCTGGAAGAACCTCTTGGAAGGGGCTCATCCAACTCCAGGGCAGTTCTATCTCAAAGACTTTGATGAAAATGATTTGAGAATTTACGACAGGGGTTGAAATGAAAGACCAGATCACCCATCGGAAACGGCGTCATTTGGATGTTTGTCTTGATCCTCATTCAGGAGTTCAGGGAAAGGGAAGTCAAATGGAAAAAATCCGTCTTCCTCACCGCCCCCTCCCGGAATTGGATCTTCAAGATGTGACGACCAAAACATCGTTTTTAGGCCAAACTCTTCAAGCTCCCATCATGATTTCTTGCATGACTGGGGGAACTGAGGAGGGAAAACGCCTCAACCAATTGCTCACTCAATGCGCCAACGATGTGGGATTTGCCATTGGCACTGGATCCATCCGAGTGATGCTTCGTCACCCGGAGCGACAAGAGGATTTTGCTCTCAAAAAATGGGCCCCTCAAGTTCCTGTGCTTGCCAATATTGGAGCAGCACAACTGGAAGAGTATTCCCCAGCTGAAATCCTCCAAGCCACACACTCTCTGGATGCCGATGCGTTGTATGTCCATCTCAATGCTGCCCAAGAAATGTTTCAACAGAATGGGGATGGGAACTTTTCATCCTGGAAAACAAATCTTGCTCGAATGATTGAGCAGGCCAAAGATTTTCCCATCTTGGTAAAAGAGGTGGGAGCTGGCATTCCACCCAAAGATGCCCTTGAGCTTCTTGAAATGGGTGTTTGCATGGTAGACATCGCAGGATGTGGCGGAACCGACTGGGTGGCCGTGGAATCATCCTCTCAGGATTCCCCAAACAAGGATTTTTATCATTGGGGATATCCCACAGCCGAATTGCTCTGGGCCTACCGACTTTTGATGAAAACGAACTCCGATTGGGCGCAAAGACTCCAGGGAAAAATTATTGCCTCTGGAGGACTCCTCACCGCCCTGGATATGGTGAAGGCTCTTGGTTGTGGAGCAAGTATGGCGGCAGCCGCTCTCCCCTTTTTACAAGCAGCGGCTCAAGGAGAAGATTCTCTTTACAACTTTGCCCATCAACTCGTGGCACATTCGCAAACAGCAATGCTTCTCATTGGAGCCAAAAATCCACAGGCCATTGCTACAAAAAACCTCCACGCTGAATCCGATCTTTGTTCTTCTGCACAAAATCTCATCGCAGAGGTTTTAGGATGAGCATATCCTTGAGTGGCAAGGCTTTTCGAAAAGGTCCAATCAGACGCCGACGAATCATGGTGAACCCACAAAGTCACAAAGACGATTCCCTCCCTCCTTCTCCTGAACAGCGGGATGATTTTTCCTACACGGGTTCCGATCCAGATCTTCTGGACCTTTCTGAGGTGATGGTGGAGCAGGCAGTTGGATACATGCCTCTTCCCTTGGGGATTGCAGGTCCCCTCCTCATTGATGGCCAAGAGCGTATGATTCCCATGGCAACAGAAGAACCCTCTGTGATTGCTGCTGCAACCTTTGCAGGTTCACTAACCTCACGCCATGGAGGTATCCGTACCGAAGCTTCAGAGCCTGTGATGGTGGCACAAATATTTCTTGAAGAGCTTCACTTTTCCGGTATGGAATGTGTGGAACGAATCAAGAAAGCAGAACCACGCATTCAAGAACGCCTAGCCCCATTACTTGAATCAATGGAAAAGCGTGGAGGAGGATGGCGCGGCATGGATGTACGGTGGATTGCCCCATCCCAAACCCTTGCCGTCAATCTCCGGATTGATGTGCGTGATGCCATGGGTGCCAATCTTCTCAATAGTGCAGCAGAGGAGATTCGCCCCCTTTTAGAAGAAATCACTCAAGGTCGTGTACTCATGGCCATTCTCTCCAATCGATCTTGGAACCGAACGGCACGAGCTCAACTCAGCCTTCCTGTGTCCGCCTTATCACGCGGAGGATTTCATGGAGCAGAAACAGCCCGTCGCATTGTTCGGGCAACACGCATTGCCCGAGAGGATCCTGATCGAGGCGTGACACACAATAAGGGCATCATGAATGGCATCAGTGCTCTTGCCCTTGCAACCGGAAATGATACCCGGGCCATAGAGGCCGCGGCACATGCGTATGCGGGCCGTTTTGGTCCGTACCATGGCTTGAGCCAATACTGGATTGAAGATGATATTCTGCATGGATCTTTAGAACTCCCTTTACCTTTTGCCGTCACTGGTGGAGCGGTGGGATTTCATCCTGTATCCCGTTGGGCTCTGAAACTCTTGGGGCAACCGGATGCCCCAGGATTAAGCCGAATTGCAGCAGCAGTCGGACTGGCCCAGAACCTTTCAGCCTTACGAGCTCTTGTCAGTGAAGGCATTCAAAAAGGCC
Organism: Spirochaetales bacterium; assembly: GCA_022360655.1. Lineage (GTDB taxonomy): Bacteria > Spirochaetota > Spirochaetia > DSM-2461 > DSM-2461 > UBA2779. The sequence goes on from JAKSCK010000050.1 coordinate 145,479, forward strand.
ACATGGCCCTTCATGCACGCCGCTTGGCCTATGATGCAGGGGCTCGGCAGGATGACATCAATAGCTTTGCTGCAGTGATACGCAATGAAGAAATCCGCAGTCGTCATTCCGCTACAAATCGATTTAAGGAGTGGCAAGCTGATGAACCTCAGTGATCAACCCATTCTCGGAACAGCAAAAGCCATCGCACACCCGAGTCTTGCCATGGTAAAATATTGGGGAAAGGCTCATCAAAAAAGAAACATCCCTGCAGTTCCATCATTGGCCCTCACTTTGGACCAGCTGAAAACAGAGACTCAAGTCAAACTTCTTCCCAAAAGAGACTCCGATTCACAAGATGAGATTTGCATTGAAGGGCAACGTCAACCCCTCAAACGATTTGCTCCATTTCTTTCTGAGTTGCGTCAGCTTCTCGCCAAAAAGAATGATTTCCCTCCTTTTATTCTGCACGCGGAAAGCCAATCCAACTTTCCAACAGCGGCCGGACTGGCCAGCTCCGCCAGTGGATTTGCGGCCCTTGCTCTGGGGGCCCTTCATGCCTCAGGACTTCCCTATTCCCGCCAAGAGGCTTCCGCTCTGGCCCGCATAGGTTCGGCGTCCGCTGCCCGCTCTCTCTGGGGAGGTTTTGTTCGACTTGATGCTCATGGAGAGGCTGCAGAACAAGTTCATCCGTCCAACCATTGGCCCCAGTTGCGCGTTCTTGTGGTTCAAGTCTCCGCAGGGAAAAAATCGGTTTCCTCACGGGAGGCCATGGAATCGTCCCGCCTCACATCGCCCTTTTATGAGGCCTGGGTGGCCGATGCGCCCCACCTTTTCCAAAAAGCTCTCACAGCTCTTGAACATAAAAACCTCGCACAACTTGGAGAAATCATGCTTCTGAGTTACCAGCGAATGTTTGCCACCATGAGCTCTGCATCCCCCCCTCTTCTGTATTGGAAAGCACAGAGCCTTGAGATTATTCACGCCTGTGCAGAATGGAGAAAAGAAGGTCTTCCTCTCTGGGAAACGATGGATGCCGGCCCCCAGATTAAGATATTCTATGAAAATGGCACGCCTGTTCCTCAATACTTTGCAGACCGATTCCCCTCCATTCCCACGCGGATTTGTGGACCAGGTGCCGATGCTGAGGTAAAAACACTGTGAACCATTTATACCAAGCCCCTGCCAACCTTCTTCTGGGAGGTGAATATCGTATCACGGAAGAAGGGGGTAGAGGCCTTGCCTTTGCCATTGAACCCCATGCTTTTCTTCAACTTGCACCTCATGAGACTCCCCAAATCAGAGAGTTCTATGGATCTCTCCCATCGTATCCTCATTGGCCACCAGAGCCAGGCACACTTCTGGACTCTGTTATTCAATGCCTTAAACCACCTCAAAACCTTCCATCTTTTCGCATGGATATCGACACACAAAAATTTCATTGCTCAGAAGGAACAAAAAAGGGCTTTGGATCCAGTGCCGTTGCTGCACTACTGTATACGCAGTTATTTGCGCATTTCACTTCAAAAACGGTTCCAGAAAATCTGTGGGAAATGGCACTCAAAGCCCACCGTCTCTATCAAGGCGGAGGAAGTGGCTATGATGTACTCTGCTCATTTTTTGGAGGCATAGGACAATTCACAGGAGGAATGCAGCCCCAATGGACCCCCCTCACTTGGCCCCAAAATCTTTCTGCCTGGATTTTCTTTGGGCCAAAACCAGTAAAAACTTCTTCCGCACTTCAGGCTTATCAGCATTGGACACAAAACCAGCAAAACCAAGCCTCTCACTTTCGAGGGGAATCGGATGTACTGATGCATGCCTTATCCGAACGTTTCATGGAACATGATGCAACCGGAATTTTCTCTCTCGTTCGAGAACTGGCGGAACTTGGAAAAGATCTTGGAGAAAAGATTGGCGTATCCGCCCACCCCATACTTCCTTCAGAATTAACCTTTCTTCATCAATACGGGACTCAATCGCCTGTCGCTTTAAAAACTCTTGGTGCAGGAAATGAGCTGTGTTTATTGCTTGCAGATTCAGAATTTTTACCTCTTCACCAACGCCAGAAAATTCAGCATGTTTGTGAATCCGGACAAGGCATGCCCCTCACAATTTCTATGAAAGGTCTAGAAAAAATTGACTCCTAGGAAGAAGTCCGGAAGTGGTCAGGGAAAACTCATCCTTTTTGGTGAACACTCGGCCGTTCATGGTTATCCAGCCTTAGGAATTCCTCTTCCCTGTCAGACACAAGTGAGGTGGGAATGTTCCCAGGATGGTTCCACCCAAATTGAGATTCCAAATCCTCAGGACAAAGAACGTTTCACAAAACTTCTTCTCAACTGCGTTCAACAAGGCTGGCTATCAGGACCAGAAGGAAAATGGACCATTGAAAGCACGGTGAATCGAGCTGGAGGTTTTGGTTCCTCTGCAGCTCTCTGTGTGGCCCTAGTACGCCTCCTTCAGGATTCAAAAAATCACTACACCCCCATGATTCATGAACGGGCCAATATTCTGGAACAACAATTTCATGGAACACCTTCAGGAATTGACACGGGAATGTCTTCCGATCAAGGTCTAGCCGCTTGGACCTTTTGCGAAGCCCAAATCCCTCACCGTACACCTCTTTCTCTCCCTTCCTGGTATCTCGCCTATGGAGCAATCCCTCGCCAATCCTCCACAGCCAAGACTGTTGGTCAATTGCGTCAGCGGATTCATGAAGCAGAGATTTCTACCATCATGCACGATTTGGGTGTGCTAACGGAGGAGATGATTCTTGATACCAATCCTATGGGATTCTCCCAAAGGGCCGCTCAGCGAGTCAAACATGCTCAGGCTCTACTCACGCGTTTGAATCTGTCTACAGAGATTTTGGAAGAGGTGTTAAACAGGGCTGTATCCTGTGGTTTTGATGCTGGAAAACTCAGTGGAGGAGGATCTGGAGGTGCCTTTTATCTTTGTGCTTCCAGTCAAGAACAGCGTGATGATGCCTTGGAACGTTTAAAAAACACTCTCAAGAACAAGAGCTATATCCAGGGAGAACTTCTCCCCCTGGATCTCCACCCTGACAGGGAAATGTCATCATCCTCACTTCCTTATGCCGCAGAGTGATCTTGGAAACCTTCACCAAAAACTTCTCGGGCATCGGTGATGTAAACAAAAGCATTTTCATCAATCTCTTGGACAATCCGCCTTAAACGAGGCACTTCTCGGGCTTTCAGCACACAAACAAGAACCTCTTTGTTCTTTCCTGTGTACATCCCCCGTCCCTGAAGACCTGTGACTCCCCGGTCCAATTCTTCTAACAGTCGGGCGGAAATGGCATCGGTTTCCAATGAGATAACATGGGCTGCTTTGGCATAATTTACACCCACAGTCACACCATCAATCACCTTTGTGGCCACGGCCAAGGTCACAACGGAGTACAAACCAATTTCATAACTCCGGAAGGAAATGGTTGCCAAAAGCACCACCAAAACATCAATCACCAAGAGAATTTGGGCAATGCTCACATAACTGATCCGGCTATGAATGATTCTTGCCGCTAAATCCGTTCCTCCAGTTGTGGAATCCTGCCGGAAAACCAAGCCCAGGCCAAAGCCCATGATGGCTCCTCCGGCAATGGCGGCAAGCAGTAAATCATTGGTGACCGAGGGAAGTTTGGCTGACACATCGATAAAGAAAGACAGGGCAAAGGTGGCCACTAAGGTTTTGAGCCCGAACGCACTGCCAAGATAACGAAAGCCAATGAGAAACAACGGAATATTGAGCACCAGAGCCACAAGCCCCACAGGCCATCCCGTCCAGTGATAAATCACTGTGGCTAAACCCGTCACCCCACCACCGGCAATGCGGTTAGGAACAAGAAAAACCGAAAAGGCCATACCAGTGATGGCACAGCCAAGAATAATCATAGGAAGACTTCGCAGCTCACGCCGCCATTCCGCTATCCGTGACATCAATACCCCTTTGCCTGACGAATGGCATCCCAAGCTTCTTGAATCTCTTGAAACTTCTTTGTGGCAAATTCATTGAATTCACCAGGAAGTCCCTTGGCAGCAATCTTATCGGGATGATACTCGGCAGCTTTCTTCCTGTAGGCACGTCGCACTTCACTTTCACTTGCCGCTTCAGACACCCCCAAGGTTTCAAAGGCTCCACGCAATGAAGAGGAGGATGAAGACTGGTGAAATTGGGAATGACTCTGATAGGAATTCCCCTGAGATTGAGATCCAAAACCTCCATAGCGTGCCTTGGCCGTTTCATACACTCCAGCAGGGAATCCGAAGATTGCCGCAGCCTCTCGCATCAATTTATCCTCTTCTGGATGCAGCTTCCCCTCTGCCACAGCCACTTGCACCATGATGATGAGCATCATCTCCAAGAGTTGAGGCCGATTATGAAAGGTTTGAGCCGCCTCCCGGGCATAGTCACCCATAGGAGTGTTCCCCAAGGCAGCCTGACGAAAGATCTCCGTTGCTGAGGCCACACTGGCAGGATCAGAAATCCGTAATTGATTCACCACCACCGATCGAAAGATGCGTTCTTCCTCAGGACTCACATGGCCATCAGCCGCAGCAAGTCGCCCCAACATGGAAAAAAGAGTACGCATGAACACAGGACCATCGGCTATACCGCCAGCACCCCAACCGGAAAACCACTGATGCCCCTGATGCGTTCTTCGGTTTCGATTATAAAAGCGCAGACCAAGGCTGGATCCAATGGAGCTCCCCACCAGAGAAAGCAGCAACGCAAAAAGAAAATTACCAAACACCGAAATGCCAATAAAAAAACCTAGCACGGCACCAATGAGCGAGGCGGGATTAATCAAAACAACTCCTTACATCCCAGGTACAAGCGCCTGGGGCGTGAGATTCCTTAAGAATATCACTGGATGAAAACTACCCAAAACCGTCTTGGAAGACAAGTTACAAACTCGAGAGCCTGGAAGGAAAACACTCTGAAAGGCCCTCAGACAGCATGGATACGAACAATGGGCCAATGGGCTAGCAGAATCAGATCATTCTTCCCTTAGGCCTCTTCCACCTCATCCACCCGTTCTTGGAATTCCAAGATGGCTGCTTTGATATGGGCAAAAAAGAGGGGAAACACCACATGATTGAAGTAATAGGATTGACGGGTATAGGAGCGGTTCTCTCCGTAGGCTTTTCGCACAGCCTCGCGCACATCCTTCACCCAATCATCGTAACTCTGAAAATCATTGGTGCTCACTTCATCCACAGCCACACGCGTTTTTACAGAGTCCTGTAGTTTGCCAAGAAGTTTGAGAAGATCAAACAAGGAATAAGAATCATTGATGATTTCCTCAAGCACGCTCTCAGCATCACCATGGCCTGCAAGACGTTGGGCATATTTTTCTGGAAACATAATGCGGTACAAGCGATCTTTTCGGATGTTGACCCGTTCTTTGATGAACAACTCTTCCAATTGATGAATCACAAAGTGGTTTCCACGGTAATACTTGATGAAATCTACAATATCGTCAGCACCAGTCTCTCCCCGAGTCAAAAGCAGCCGTGACTGCTCGCAGATGCTTTCTGGTAGAGAAGGATTCACCTGAATACTGTAGGTCTCAAATTCCGCATTTTTTTTGTCTTTGAGATACACCATGGCCCGCTGGAACAGCTCTTCAAAGGCAATGTCCTTATACACACTGCCCATGGCCTCCGCCTCACGACGAAGCCGACGGTAGTAATCCCGAGTGATGCCATTCTTATCCAGAATCTCAAAGAACTCTTTGGTGATTCTTAAACCACCAATGGGTGCCGAAGATTCCATGCGCTTGGCCTCAATGACTGGCATACCAATGACATCCCATTGTTTGGCTCCATCAGGACCAAAGTTTCCAATTAAAACCCGTCCAAGGGCCGCACCCACACGAATCCGAATCTGAAACAGGGCATTAAAGGAGGCAGAAGCATAACCACTACGCAACTGGCCTAAGATTCGATAGGCTTCATACACCGATTCCACCGTTTCTGGATCAGAAATTTTGTTCAGATAATTTTCATTACCTTGATTAAACAGACTACTGATGCGCTGAAGTTCCACGCAGGTGTAAAAAAGCTGCCGGGCAATATTCTTCTCCGCTTCATCCTCATCCATTTCTTTCACCATGGGGTCAATGGGCCCCCCGTAGTGAAACATCAGACTGTCCCCTTCAATTTTGTTGAGATAGCCACCATGCCTTCGCAGAACCCAAGCAAAGGCAGAATACAGTCCATTCAACACAGCCTGGTTCTCTGGTGGACTCAAAAATTGAGACAAAAAGGTGTAGCGTGAGATGTCCAAAAAACCAATACCCACCAGATTTTCATTAGACCGAGTATGAATTCCTCCAGCTTCAACAATGGCGTTCACCAACTGTCGTGGGAGGTAGTACTCCTCAATCTGTTTCCGAAGGGCAAGCTCACGGCTAATCTGTTCGGCATGCGGCATAGAAGCGTCCATTGCTTACAATCATAACAATAGGAGAAGCACTCGTCATGACCTGGCCCCCAAAGTGTTTACATTTCTCCCCCCTCTAGCGGATAATCCTGAGAGAAGAGGTGGGCTATATGATCTTGAACGAACACGTGAACCGAAAAATCATCCCTGTAGCTGGAGGGAAAGGTGGAGTGGGCAAAAGTGTCCTCTCTGTGAACCTGGCCCTATCCCTAGCCAAAAGCGGAAAGCGCACCGTCTTGGTGGATTTGGATTTAGGGGGATCCAATGTCCACACCCTCCTGGGAGAGAAGAATACCCATCCAGGAATTGGCAATTTTGTTTCTGACAAATCCCTCACCATCCCATCCCTTGTCTGTGAAACAGAATATGAAAACTTTGCCTATGTTCCAGGTGATGTTTTAGCCTATGGATTAGGCGATCTCACAAAAAATGTTCGAAAACGCCTCAGTGATGGACTCTTGGATTTGGATGCAGATTACGTCATTGTGGATTTAGGCAGCGGTTCAAATTTTACCATAGTCGACTTCTTCCTCATCTCCAATTCGGGTCTCGTGGTCACCACACCTCAGCACACATCCGTACTCAACGCCTATTCATTTCTGAAAAACATGGTGTTCCGCTTCCTCCTCCGGGCCTTTGCTTCCGATGCAAAGATTTCCTCTTATCTCAAGCGTGTGGTCAAAGAAAAGAAACCCGGCTCTGCCGGTCGAGTCATTGATATTCTGGATGGAATCGAAAAAATCAATCCCAGTGCACGGGAAAAAGCCGAGGCCTTCCTGGATGTTCTTCAGCCCAAGCTCATCCTCAACAAAGGAAAAAGTCTTGATGATATTTCCATTGCTCGCGGACTGCATGACTTGGTGGCAAGAAATCTATCGGTAGAATTGGAATGTTTGGGAACAGTTTTGGACGACCCCCTTGTCGGGGGGTCTGTGGATAAACAAGCCCCTTTTGTGATGGCCCATCCAGAGTCCGTCTCTGGTCAGTCTGTGGATAGAATGGCACTGAAAATCATTCAGAGCAATCACTTCCCCCACATGCCTCTGGAACTGGACTATTACGCCGATACGTTTGAACTGGCGCAAATTGAAATGGAAAATGATCTGAGCACCACCAAGCCTCCCAATGAAGAGGGAGACTATGAAGTGGATCAATTGTTGGAACTGCTCAAGATGCAACAGGAACGAATCCAAGAGCTTCAAGGAACCGTTCGCATGCTTTCAATGAATTAAAGAATTACTTTAGCCCCAAAGGTATCATGATTTCATTCAAAGGCCCTTGGATGATTTCACACGCCTTCCGGGCGTCCATTCGAGAGTTATTCAATGTTTTCCAAAGAGACTGCTCAAAGAAGCCCAGCAACGTGCGTATGGTGGATTCGTCCTTATACACCACATAGGAACAGTTCAAACCCGTTTCATTGGCAATCGTGAAAGCTGTGTAGGTTTCTACAGGATTCTGTCCCACCATCACTTTTTCCTGCCTCTTGGTAGCAAAAACATCCATTTCTTTGAACCGATAAGGCACCCGATGGGCATCATCTCGATAAGCCGGTTCCACATGCTTTGCACTGTAATTGAGAGGCTCAAAGAGCACATAAACTTTTCGTCCATCTGCTTGGAAGAGAATGCCTTCATCAACCCGATAGATGTCTTTCACATTTCCATAGGAAATCACCTCATACCGAGCATATCGACTGTTGTCATCCAAACGCTCTGTAATGATGTATCCCCCATCTCGGGGCAATTCGTTGTTCGTGTAAGCCTCAAATAGGTCAATGATTCGTGCCATATCCCCTCCTTGTTCGCGTTTTGAGTATAGAAAGAGGGAGCCACCATTGTCAATTTTGTTCTCCACCGCCACTATTCCACCATGGACCTTCGCCGGGCACGTAAAATGTTTCGAATTGATGAACTCATCACGGAAGACGAACTGAATCTTCGCTTCCGTTCCTTGGTGAAAAAATACCATCCAGATAAACTGCGCAAACATCCAGAATGGGCCCATGAACGCATGTCCGAAATCAATGGAGCCTATGAAATCCTGCTGGACTGGGTTCAGGCTCCCCCTCCCCCCTCCATAGAGATTCCCCTTGATGAAGGGGATGAACCTCTGAAGACATCACAACCAACACCCAGAGCTGAGCACTCCCAGGAGAGCCCTCCTCCACTAACCCCGCCTCCCCCTGTTGAATTGGAATTGTTCCAAGCTTGTTGGAGAATGTTCATGGAGGGTCTTGGCCTGTATTTCCAATATGGACTGGAAAACCCGGAGTACCGCCATGAGGGCATTCGTCGTTTTCGTTTTCGTGAGGCATATCGAACCATAGAAAAGGCTCGGCTTGCCATCAAGGAACTGGAAGATGGACATCCTATCTTGGCCAGCGGAGCTCGATTCATTCGCCTCAGCCAAGCAGATATTCTCCTGGGAGAAACCACCTTTCCTCCCCCTAGAAGTCCCTTTGATCGGCGCTTTCGCAATGCCCGTCGACGCTTTGACGAAGGGGTAAAAGATGTGTTTTTTCCAGAACTCTTCCCCTCCCATCTTCAAGGAAGGGCCTCAGCAGGCCTGGGAACATGCTATGCCGAATTTGTGCTCTTTCTTACTGTTGCCGAAGATGCAGAACGGAAAAAAGCAGCCATCCTCACAACCAGTCGATACGATGCCTTACTTGAACTTCTCAACTACCAGCATGATGGACGAGTCACCCTTCCCCGTTAGCTGAGATTTTTTTGCTAAAAAACCACCCCTCAGTCAGAGGGGTGGTCGATCTGAAAAAGAAAAACGGATTAACCGGCTTGCTGATTTTTAATATTCAGCTGAGCAATGGTGAGTTTTGCCACAGGGATGCCATAAGGAGAACAACTCACATAGTCTAACCCTGCTTCCATGCAGAAGGGAATGTTTTCAGGCTCAGCACCATGTTCCCCACATAAACCACAGGACAAATCCGGACGAACAAATCGCCCTCGTTCTGTGGCCGTGCCAATCAATTCCTTCACCGGCTCTTGAAGGTACTGGAAAGGGTTCTTATCAAGCAGGTCATACTCATTGTAGTCCGTGAAGAAGGAGTTGAAGTCATCCCGACTCAAGCCCAAACAGGTCTGTGTCAGATCATTGGTTCCAAAGCTGAAGAAATCCGCATAAGCGGCAATTTTTCCCGCTAAAAGGGCCGCGGCAGGAAGCTCCACCATGGTACCAACTTTGTAATCCAAGGGCTCTTCATTGAGTTTTTCTCGCAACTCTTCCTCTATCTGACGTACACCAATAATTTCAAAACCTTCAATTTTCTTCCCATAACGAACGGTTTTCACCTCTCTTGGTGTCATCACAATGGGAATCATGATTTCTGGTTGGCAGACAATGCCTTTGGTTTTCCGCAGTTTGTAGACCGCCTGAAAAATAGCCTCCACCTGCATGCGATAAATCTCAGGATAGGTGATGGCAACCCGCACACCCCGATGGCCAAGCATAGGGTTCACTTCGCTGGTCATGTCACAACGCAGACGAATTTCTGCATCAGTCACCTTGGGATGCTCTTTCTTATAGAAGCTAATGAACTCCTGCATGGATTCCCTGCTGTGAGGCAAGAACTCATGCAGAGGTGCGTCAAGAAGACGAATGGTAACAGGTTTTTCCCCCATCACCTCAAAGATGGAAGTAAAATCGGCTTCCTGCATCTTCCGCAGTTTGTCCAGGATTTTCTTTCTCTCACTTGTTTCCTGGGCAATGATGAGGGATCGGAAAATGGGAATGCGTTTCTCATGGAAGAACATGTGCTCTGTACGGCACAAACCAATTCCATCGGCCAAGAATTTTTTGGCAAGTTTTGCATCCTTGGGCTGATCAGCATTGGCATGGACATCAAAATCCCCAATTTGACGCTGCACCACATCCAGGAAGTCTAAAAGTCCACTCTTTTCGATGTCCGGTTCAATCAACTCAACCGTACCAAAATAGATGGTTGGATCGTCATAGGAGGGAACATCCAGGGAAATCCAGTCCCCTTCCTTGATGGTTTTCTTCCCAATCTTCATGGTGCCTTTGCCAAACTGAATCTCAGGATTCACCATGGCCACCTTCCCCAAAGATCGCGCAACAACCGGAGCATGGGAGGCATAGCCACCATCCCGTGAAATGACACCTGTGGAAACCTCTATGGCCTTCACATCCTCGGCATAGGTGGAAGGCATGGCCAAAATGAAGGTGTCATTGGTGTTGTGCTGACTGGCCAAACGATAGGCCTTCATCAGGGATTCTGTATCAAAATACACCCGACCAACAGCCGCTCCCATCGCTCCCGATATCCCACCTGTGACAGAGGGAATCTTCTCTGCAGAAGCTTGGTTCACAATGGGATGGAGTATCTCTTGCAGACGACCTGGCTGAATATTCATGATGGCATAGGTATCATCCACAACCTTCTGATCCAGCAAATCCAATATGGTTTTAATTTCGGCCTGAGCGGACTTTCCTGGAACGGAAGATTGATCAATGATCCACATCTTTCCATTCTCAATATTGAACTTGATATTCCGGATTTCTCGGTAAGAGGTTTCCAGTTGTTTCCCAATTTTCTTCAACTTATCCAGGTAGATCTTGCTGATTTTCTCAATGGGTTTGCCATCAGCTTCTGTGGCATCAAAGGCATTGGGAAAAAACTTACCTGTGATGACATTTTTTCCGGTGACTGAATCGCGGGTGGTATAGCTTCCAAAGAAGCAATCTTTGCCATAATTACCAAAGGTCATGGCCTGAACAAGAATGGCCGAATCCCCCAGGGTTTCACTGCCCGCAAACATCTTTTGGAAAAGATTCTTGATAAAGGCAAACTGATCTCCTGCATTCTCAAAAATCTCAGCAGGATAGATCCCTTTGACTTTAACTAGGGCCTTTTGGATTTCATCAGTGGCCCGGGATTTTTCCAATTCCTTTCGCGTACGCTCCAAAAGCTTTCGCCGGGAATGGTCGGTTGCTGTGAGCAACTCTAAGGCCATCACACGAAGCAGAAGTCCCCGATACTCGTGGTATGCAAAATCTTTTCCAACAAAGTTAGAAAATCCCTCAATGGTGGTATCACAGAGACCCACATTATGAATGCTGGAAAAGGTGTGCACCATATTGAGCGTGGGGCTCACAACAAGTTTCACCAAAAGAGGGTTATCGGCTTCCCAGCGTTTTTCTAGGATGCCACCCATCTTTTCAAAGGCCTTGGCATACTTGGCCTTGTGGTCTTCTTTTGCCTCTTCTTCTTCATCTAAAAAGGCTTCTGTTAATATGAAACCAGGCAAAATCGGGATGCCCAAAGCGGCCAAATCCATGAGATTTCGACCACGCACCCCAAAATGCTGTAAAATGTTCTCGTCTTTGGTGAATTCGCTACTATTGAACGAAAAAATTTCCTTCATCAATTCCCCCTCACCGGTTGTGAGCATGTCCGGCACCCTTCCGGGTGAGCCTGAGCCCGTAAAAGGCGTTAGAAGAGCTGCAAGATGGTTCCTGGCGCTCCATGAAGGAAGGCCTCAAACCGAGAACTGGCTCCTTCAAAGAGGTACTTTCGCAGCTTTGAGAGCTCTTTTGGTTCATCGCCGGCGACACTGAACATGATGGGAACACCGTGCTTCACCTTCCCCCATTTAAAGAGGGCATTAATATCATTGATTCGCTCCCCTTCGTACCAAATCAGCACATCCAAAGCAGGATACTTGAAACGATAACTTTGAATGATTCGCTTCCAAGCTTCCACATTTCCATTATGGAAAAGCTCATTGGTCACATTCACAGCCACTTTGGCTGTGAGCTTGCGGGATCCACCAGTGGGAGGAGGTGGTGCAGCAGCAGGGGCATCAGATTCTTCGGATTCATGAGATGAGGCTGTAGAGCTTTCCCCATCTTCAAAGGCAGGTATGGAGGAAGCCACTGGTGACTCCTCTTCTGCTTCACTAAGAAAGAGTTTGACTGTTTGAGAGGATCGATAGCCAGCCCTTGCTCGTACTTTTCCTCCATAAAGGAGGGCGTAGGCATCTTTGATGGCACCGTCAAGAACTTCCCGACGAACATCAGCAGGAGAGCCCACATAACAGACAATGTGTTCGTCCTTTGCCAAGGGAAGGGCGGCTTCCCATGGCTCAGGAACTTCAGGGTTCAAAAGATGTAGTCCACCATTGGCATCTGTATAGATGAACACCACCTGAATATTGGTCCAGTTGTCAACAGCTTTGCTCAGTGCATCAATGTTGGCAACAGTATCCTTGAGATTTTCAGAAGCACAGACATATCCATACTTCTCTGCAAGGAGAATATTCAAGATGGGGCGGATCTGATTTTCCTCAATCTGCTCCTCCGAGAGAGCCGTATTGAGGAGGTCGGCCAGATTATATCCATCGGCCACATCAGCAGCGAACTCCTGCGTCGTCCGGAAATGACGCAGAGCCAAATTGTACCCGGCCCGCTTGGCCAGTAGGTTCAACCGATTATTCCGGATCGACGCAGTCGTCATTCTACATCTCGCTTAATTCGTCCAGGTTCACTTTCCGCTTGCGTGAGCGAGTCGGAGTCACATCAGCTTTGCCCTTGGGCTTGGCAGGAGCCTCTTTGACGCTCTTGCTCTTGATGGCATCAGCATATTCGTTGTCCACCGGCATGGCGGGCTCTTCTGCTGAGAAGCTCTGATTGATGTCACTTCGAACAGTGGAACGTCGGCGCTTGAAGGATGCAAAAGCCGCATCCTGGAAGCCCTTAGAAACACCATTGAGGAACTCATTGAGCACATTGGCCATGGCATTCAGCACGTAACGCTTGCGCTTGATGCTAGTGATGTCCACGTCCAACACCAAACCAGGCTGAATGTGGTAAGGATTGATGGCGTAATCATAAGCCTCAAATTTGCGCTCTAAGAAATCAATCCGCTGGTCAAGAACAACCCGCATTTTGGGATTTTCATAACCAAAGGTGATTTTCACTTTCTCTCGTGCAGCACGCAGCATCTTCTTGAGCAGATCTTTCTCATAGAGGTAGGTCTGGTTCAGACGTTCAACATCTGTGTCCTCAGCCTTGAGCTCCATGATTTCCTGCCAGAGTTTTTCCTGCTCGTAGTAGAGGGCATCACCGGTGCTTTCTTTCCGCTTGGTGATACGACCCTTCATCTTGGCAGAGAGATCATCAAAGTCATGGACCTGGCCATAACCTTTCTTGCTGCCTTCGTAAATCTCAACCGACACGTCATAAACGTGGGAGATTTCCTTGGCATACTCTTCAATCTGCTTGTCATAAGCCGCACGGAGAGTCTCCAGCTGGCCATGATCATAGAACTTAAGACGCATCTGATAGCGCTCATCGGGAAGACGTGTGGGATCAACATCCTCATATTCCCGGACAATGAGCTCACGAGCATTCTTCAAGTTCTCAATGTACTGATATCCCATTTTGGACGTATCCAAGATGGAAGTCAGGTTGTTCACAGCTGTGTTAAAACCGCGGTTTCGGATGTTCTCCATGTCAATGATGCGCTTGATGTTCTCACGCACATTCTGGGGATCAAACTCCTCGGGATCAATTTCAGCACGCAGACCTTCAATCTTCTCAACCAAAGTTTTGGCCATGAAGGTGTAACGACGTGAATCTTCTGATTCCTTGTCATCATCGGTGAACTCAGGAACTCGCTTGATGCGTTCAAACATCAACTCAGTATCAGAGAGTTCTTCTTTTCCTTCATCCACCAACTGGTCCTGGTAGACTTCAATCTCCCGATCAATCATGTCTGTGATGGTCTTGGAGATTTGATCTTTGATGATGCCTTCCACTGTGGACTGGTACTGGAAGATGGGGCTGATCAACTCAGAATCAAGAATGTTGATGGAAAGCTTCACATCTGTGACAGTCTTGGGTTTGAGCTGGTTATCTTTGAAGGAACACTTCACCACAGAGTAAGCATTCTCACCCCGGATGAAGGCTCCCACATCAGTCTTCTGGCGAAGAAGGGAGTTGGTCTCATTCTCCAGGTCATTCATACCCCGCTGGATATGCCCCTGAAGGTGACCGTACATGTTCACCATGGACTTCTCAATTTCGCCAGTGTTGAACTTGTCAGCACCACCTACCTGATCAAGAAGCTCAGCCATTTCTTTTGGTGAATAACGAGCAAGGTTCTTCGTCTCTTCCTTATCAACGAATTGACGAACCTTTTTCACCATTTCGTCTTCAGTGGTGACGATGTACCGATTGAACATGTTCTGGTAGTTCTGGTTGAAGTAGTTATAAACTTTTTCCTTCAAACCACCCATCACATCAAGTTCATTCAAGACTTCCTGGGGAAGACGTGTCTTGACTGTGTTGACTACCTTATCGGCTTCCTCGCTGATCAGCTGATCGTACTCGGCCTTCTGGTCACGACCCTCTTGGGCGAGGGAGTTGCGTGAACCAACGGCAGAGGGCTTTGTCGGATGAAATACGTTTGGACTCTTGGGAAGATCGCCAGCCATTTAGCTCATCTCCTTTTCGGATAAGACTCAATCTCACTGCATACGCAGCCTATGTAATATGCCGCATTATGCAGTAGTAATTATAGTCCCGGGGATTTATTTGTCAAAATACCTCCGAAACTCCGTCGAAATGGGGATGCTCCCCGCCTCAATTGTCTATTTATACATGACCAGCGCATCCTTTGCCATTTGTCTCATGGCTCTCGATTTTGAATTTTCTCCAATGCTCTTAAGATTTTGGAGTGCATTCACACGTTGTCCATCTTCAGCATCCAATCGTTTCAAAACCTCAAGGGCACGGTCATAGACATTAAAATCTTCTGTCACAGAAAGGCGAACAGTCCGTGCGGCAAGGAACCAAATGGTATCTCCCTGTTGGATAACATATGGCCCCCCTTCTGGCATCAAAAGCTCTGTTCCTGGAAAAATCCAGTTGGGGTCACTTCCTGTGAAGACCTTATAATTCAAATCTTTATACCCATTAAGAACAGCTATTTCATTTGCTGCTAAATGAATATCTGCTTCAGAAATGGATAATCGATCGTCCATATTCAAATAGGCTTTCACCTCTTCTTGATTGCGAGGAGCCCGATCTGGATCAATGATCTGGGACTGAGAAGAAGAGGGCAATTGTTCCACAGTTTCGAGAGGTTCTTCGGAAGAAATCTCTGACTCCTCGGTCAAAGATTCATCAAAATCAACACGTTCTTCTTGTTGAAGAATATTCTGAGAATGGTCTTCACCTTCCACAAGTTCTGGAGTGGTGGCATTCAAGTCATCTGTAGTTTTTTGGGAATTTTGTGAAGAATCCTCGTCTAGAGCCTCAATAACCGGGATTTCATCTGATTCAATATTCTCTTTGACCTGGGCATCCAAGTCCTGCGCCATGAACTCATCCTCATTGAAAGTGGAGGTGGGAGCCTCTACTCCACTCTGCGAGGAACTCAACAAACGTCCCCAAGGTGCCCGTCCACTCAAATCCCAGGAAAGCAATCCAGCAAGAAGAAGGGCCAGAATGGCAAGAGAAATCCCGAGAATGGGAATAGGACGATGAGACGACCCCTGACGGGGTTTTGCCCGGGGAGGAGAAATCTGAACGGGTTTTGAGACGGCTTTCGTTTTCTGTGGTGGGGATTCTTCTGACGTTTTGGGTTTGGATTGAGGCCGAGGTTTTTCTCCGAGCAAACGCCGTTGTTCAGGAGTCAAAGCCCCCGTTCCTCCTTTCCCAAGACTTCGAATGAGGGCAAGAAGACGTTCTTGATCCTTTTTCCAAGGCTCAGCATCAAAAGCAGCAATTTCATCAATGTGACCACTGATGTTCATGGCCTTGCGTAAATCGGCTTGAGAAAAAGATCGTTTGGCAGTTCGCCAAAGAAGCTGAGGTGAAGAACCAAGATACAAATCCCCCCAGAATGGCAAACAGTGATGAGGGTGATCCGAGGAATGAAGCAAGGAGCGCAGGTTTTCAGCCAAAGGCTCATAGGATTCAATACCATCTGAATGTGTTTGCACTTGCAATAGCACAATGGCATTGGAGGCTAGGAACCAGCCCAGAGAAGAGAGAGCCTCACAAATTTCCATGGCATGAAGAGAGGACTGTACCCCATGCGCCCCCTCTGGTTTACCTTGGGATTCTCCAAGAAAAATCCGATCAAGACTAGAAAAAACCGTGGCCTCTCCTGGCAACAATAAATCTTTAAAGGCCATGAAGGGGGTACGGAAATAGCGTTCCACCGAAGAAGCTGAAAGTGTTCCCTCATCATGAATCTCAATGGGAAATCCCTCTGGTATAGAAACATTCCAAAGGATTTCATCCCCTTTCACATTCATGATTTCCCGAGTATGGGGTAAAACGCGAAGTCCCCCTTTTTGAGAATTCCCAAAGGTGATTGCAGGCCCCTGGGGTGGGTGAATTTTCCAACTAGTACCATCATGGGACAAACGTGACGATGCAAAATCTTTTGATTTTTTTGAAATATCCTTCACAGCAATAGCAGCAGGAATTCCATCACGAGCTGGGAAAAGAAGGGAAAGTTTTTCAAAAATGGTGGACTGGGTTGTGAACACATCCAATTGCTGACGGCGTTGACGGACTCGTTTGACATAACCAATGAACACCGCGGCATCCCGGGAATCCATGGCATCGTAGTCTAGATCATAGGCCGATGCTGTAATGAGATCAGGATCCACCCCCATTCCCATCAGAGAGGGAACAAACCCTGGATGAGCTTCAAGCGAAAGCAGATGACGCTGATCAAACCAGAAGGCATTCCCTTCAGAGAGCACAAGGCCTCGACCGGAAAAATCCTGTTGCGTGTAACGAAGAGGATTTCGGGAAAAAGCTTCCTTGGCCTCTTCATAGAGGCGAACAAAATGTCGGTCTTTTTTTTCCCGTTCATCCAGATTAAAGATGACCTGATCTTCATAACGAAGCTGAATGTTTCCACTGGTATAGAACCAAACCATGTGGCGCCGTTCACCATCTTTGACTTGGCGATAATCTGTCAATTCATCCGTGGGTAAATCAAAACTCTCAAAGAAGAGGCGAATGGCATCCACCACTCCAGTGTCACCAAGATAACGACCAGAAAATCGTGGGGCATGAAGAATTTCCAAGAGAGGATTGCCCACATGATCATCTGTGACCACGGTGGTTCCGACAGCCTTATGCACCTCTTCAGGGATGTCTCGGGCATTCCCTATACGAAGGAAAGGACGGATATCATCGCGTTCTTTGCCAAGATAAACCACATAGCACTCTCGGCCAATACGAAAGATGCGAGACTCAGGAGCAATGGAATCAGGCATAAGATTTCGTCCTCTTTCCTCACAAAACCTCTTGCTTAAATGGGTTCCAAGAGGTTTGAACATATTTTAGAAGTATTAATTTCATATTAAATATAGAATTAATACCGCTAAAAATCCTGACAATTTTCAAAAAACAACAAAATATGAAATTGTCATGTCTCTTTTGCCTCCCTCATCATACGCCGCCTCTCTTTGTGCCAGCAAGCGATCCATCATGACTGGGATACACAAAGGGTTGCAAAACCCACGCATTCTTTTGATGTAACCCATCGCGGGTGCTTCGATCTTCGGCACAAAGAAAACAACCTATAAGAGCGGAAATCCATTGAAGATACCGTTTTGCCTCTTCCCCCCAATCTTCAATGGACTCCAGCCCATCCTCTATCGATGCGGCCTGAAGCGATAGTGTGGCATGGGAATGAGTCTTTTCCACACCATCGGCCCAACAATCCCAAAAACCATGAAGTGAAGGATTTTGGGACTGCTGTAAAACAGATGAAGGGCGTGATGAGGTTCCCAGCACGGATGAACTGGTGTTGGATTTTCCTCCCAACAAAAGGGAGACACAGGAATCTAAACCTTGCAAAATTCCCTGAGACCCTGCCAAAACAGAACGCAAGGCCACCAAAGCGGGTTCATGAGGAACCCAGCCACTGACTTCTGGCTGATGAAGAAGTCGATTGCTACCATCATGCAGTGGACGGTGGCTTTCATAATGAATATAGGCATTTCGCAGGGCTCGATATCGTTCAGAGACCCGTCCAAGAAGAATGGCCGATTGGCGGAATCGTTCTGCAGTGGCCCCACCCACGGTGGCATGCCTCAAACCAAGAGTGGCGGCATCACCCACGGCATGATCGCATTGATGACAGGCTGCACAGGGACTGAGATACAAGCGATGCCGTAAAATAGCACTCATCATGGTGCGCTCTTCATCGTTGTTGGCCACAATGGAGTTTTTAGGGCAAACAAAATCCTCCACTTCTGCCGTTCCAAGTCGATCCCGAATCACCGCGGCCAAAGAAGCGATGGCAGAACGGCGCTGAGGAAAATCCTCCGCAAGTTGCCCAAGATGACTCACCGCTTCTTGCAGGAGCAGGGCCTCCAAAGAGGGAGCGGTTCCAGCAATTTGCACCAAACATTCACAACGGCCCATCACCGCATCAAAGGATTGAGGATTCCACAAGGACGCTTTATGAAAGAAATCAAAAGCCTCCCAATCCCGCCCTAGGGCTCGCAAAAAGGCACCATGAGCCATGGCCACCATGGCTGATAATTTCTCATCCGAACCACTGGCCTGAGCCGCCTGGGTGTAGGCCTCCCGAATTCCCCGAGAGTCGGAACGGCGATACCATAGGCGAGAGCATTGACCGGCGGCTTCCACCTGCAGAAGATTGGACCGGAGATTGGCCACATCAAGCCAGTAGACCGCAGCATAGGCCGGAATGGAGGTGAGATGGGCGCCCTGCTGCTCCAAAAGGTAAAGGCTGTATTTCAAAATGGAGGCATCCTGAAGCGCCAGACCAGCATCAGCCATCAAGCCGACTTTAGAGAATAAATCATCGGGGCGCAGGGTCCGCACATCCGAAATGCGTGAAAACGCTTCTCGAAAGGCTCCCCGTTCCATGGCCTTTTGGGCTTCCTCAAAGGATGAAGAGAACTCACTCACAACCCCATTATAGACGAAAGAAATTACTTTTAATCCAGCCTTTATGTGTACAATTCCTGATGTCACCGATAAATTGTCATCAATGATTTCTCCGAGTCTTCCCTCATTCCCAAGACGCTTTCCTACCGGTCTTCTTTTCTTAAGTTTTCTTCTTACCAGTTCAATGGCCTCATGTCAGCCAACACCAGAACACAAAACTCAAATGGTCCACCCCTCCCCTTTTATCCATCCTCTCTTCACGTTTGATTTGGACGAATGGAACAAGTTAAAATCCCAAATGCCACTCAAAGCCCACCAAGATTTTGAGCCTTTTCTTGATGATATGGCCCAAGTTTTGAGTGAAAATCAGAATCTGATTTTGGTGGATAAAAAGAATCCCCTGCCAGAAGAATGGAAACCCACAGAACTCCTTTCCTTGGATTCCTATTCTCAGCTCATCAAAAATAAAACTGGCATGCAACTGGACCGTCCGGCCTTGGAAAGCTTGATGAACATGGTTCAAGCCGCCCAAAACGAGGGGATCACGCTTCTGATATCATCCGCTTACAGAAGCTACAACTACCAAGAGAAGCTTTTTCAATATTATGTCCAGCAGGATGGTGAATCCAGAGCGGAGCACTATTCAGCACGTCCAGGCACCAGTCAGCATCAGCTAGGAACCTGTGTAGATTTTGGAAGCATCACCAATGACTTTGTAAAGACAACTGCGGGGCAATGGCTCCATGAAAACGGATCACGTTTTGGTTGGAGTTTATCTTATCCTCAGGGAGCACAAGAAAAAACGGGCTATATGTGGGAGAGCTGGCACTGGCGTTACATTGGCCCAGAGGCTACAGCCATGCAAAAAAACTATTTTGAAGATTCCCAGCAGGATTTTTTAGAGTTTTGGTCCCTCCATGAAGAGAGATTTCGTTCTGCATGGAAGGATTCGGAATTGGAGAACGACCCCGCTCCTAAAGAGCGGGGTGAGTGATTTATTCCTCTGAGAGAACGTCGAGCCGTTCCACTTCCTGACCATTGATGGTGAGGATAATTCCTGAACCAACAGGCACAATGTAGGGGAAGCTCACCCGTCCACCAGAGTGTGGCATGGAGAACAGAGTTCGTTCCGCCGCACCAGGTTCTCGAATAATGGCTTCAAGTAGCACAGGAACGGGATATTCGGGAAGGGTGCGATCAAAGAGACCATAACGATACTCTTCCGGCCAAGACTTTGGCGGTGTGTAGCGTAGAACCACCCGGCGATTGGGACCAACCTGGCTCTCAGGAGCTGGATTCTGAGAACGCACACGGGGGTAGGTTCCCTCTGGGGAACGGCCATCTTCTTCAAAGACAAAAGGAAGTGGGAGACGTGCCAGCGAACGCATGGCATTCTCTGCAGACCAATCTTCCCAGTCTGGTAGGACAATGGGTCGGTCCATTTTCCCCCGGCTCACAATGAGAATGAGGTTCTCTGGTTGACTCAATGGTGTGCCTGCATCAGGATACTGGCCCAAGACCGTTCCACTCTCTGCATCGTTGTACACATAAGTGACTGGTTCTTGGATGACGAGAAGAGGTTCATAGGTGGAAAAGAGGGTGGCCAAACGACTCCGCACATCCTCCACATTCATGCCCACGTATTCCTCAACATTGTCCAGGATGGCCCCTTTACTGACCGTGATGGTGACCCGGCGGCCTGCTTTCACATAGAGACCAGGTTCGGGGTCTTGGGCAATGACTTGGCCTTTGTCAGCAGGGATTCCGGTGTATTTGACCTGCACCCGGGGATAGAGTTCCCGCGCCTGCAAATTGGCCAGAGCTTCTGTGATTTCATCTCCAACAACGCGGGGAACAACCGTGCGCTCAGCACCTCGAACCGCCAAGAAGAATGCGGCCAGAAAGAAGAAGAGCATCACCACAAAGGCGCCACCAATCACCAGCAGAGACTGACGAAAATACCGACGCTGAATGGGATCGTCCTCTTGAAGGGACAGGGCATCGTCAGCGGCATCGTCCGTATGGGGAACCGTGCTTTTCTTACGAACCGGTTTTTTGGGGGCTGTGGATTTAAAAATAGCGCTCATGATGTTTCTCCCAATCGAGTGCCGGCTTCTAGGTCCAGGCCATTGAGGAACTCCCGGAATCCCAACGGTTTCCGAGCAGGGGCCTGCAGCCGTGTGACAGCCAAAACACCGTCTCCCGTTTGTATCAGTATACCCAGGGAGTTGTCCACTCCTAAGACTGTTCCTGGGGCATCTTCTGTTTTCTGAGCGGGAAGGACCTGCGCTTCAAGCAGGGCCAAATCTCCACCAGCAAAGGGAGTACGAGCCTTAGGCCATGGGGAATAGGCGCGGATGCAACGCTCAATTTCTGCAGCCGAGGAATTCCAATCCACCAGACCATCTTCTTTTTTTACCAGATGACAGTAGGTGGCCTCCTCATGATTTTGAGGCTGGCGAACAGCCGTGCCTTCAACAAATTGTCCTACAACCCGACAGAGCACAGGGGCCGCCTCCTGAGCCACACGAAGCGTGAGGCTGGCGGTGGTGTCCTCTGGAAGGATGAGGAAGGGGTCTTGAGCCAGAATATCACCGCTGTCCATTTCCAAAGCCACATCCTGCACCGTCAACGCCGTGGTTTCTAATCCTGCAAGTAAAGCAGCACTGATGGGCGAAGGACCTCGAAATTGAGGAAGGGCAGATGGATGCATATTGATGGCCCCCTGCGGAAAGAGGGACAGGAACTTTGGTCCAAAAATTCGACCATAGGCAAAAACCACCAAGAGATCTGCTTGGAGAGTGGCGGCCTCTTCTCGAGCTTGGGCTCCTAGTCGGGGAGGTTGAAGCACAGAAAGACCAAGCTCAAGGGCGCAGGCCTTCACTGGTGAGGGCTGAAGACTCCTCCCCCGCCCGGCCTTCCGATCAGGGGCAGTGAGAACCCCCACAACCTCAAATTGGGCAGCAAGAGCTTGAAGTGAAGGAACGGCAATGTCAGGGGTTCCAGCAAAGAGAATTCTCATTCGGCTTCCGGATACCCTTCAGGGGTGACCTGAAATTTCCCCAAAATCTTTTTTCGCTTCCGATCGGAAAGATGATCAATGAAGAGAACACCATCAAGATGGTCGTATTCATGCTGAATGACCGTGGCCAAGAGTCCAGAGGCCTCAATGGTGAAGGGTCGCCCCTTTGCATTCCAAGCCTGAATCTGCAATTGGGCAGGACGCTTCACATCGGCATACTGGCCAGGAATGCTCAAACAGCCCTCCTCATACGATGAAAGTTCTGGACTGGTGGCCAAGATCTGAGGATTGATAAAGACCATGGGTTTCTCATCAATCTGAACGGTAAAAATGCGCTGAAGAAGCCCCACCTGAGGGCCAGCCAATCCAATGCCCTTCCCTGCAATCATGGTTTCTACCATGTGTTCAGCCAGTTGAGCGGTTTCGGCCGTGATGTCCTGTATGGGAGACGCCTTGCGGCGAAGGAGACTAAGTTGGTCTTCGATTCCTATGGTGTAGATGTCCATAAGGAAAATCTAACACGGGAGGGGGCCGGGATGAAAGGATGCCTCACAGGGCTGCGTCAGGGATACCTTCGGTGTCCCTATCCTTGTCTCGGGAAAGGATGAGCAAGCTCCTCCATTCCTCTCGACTGCGTCAGGGATAATAGGGGCAGCGGAGCTGGTCCGAGGAACGAGGACGGAACCCCCGAATAGCCCGACCCCCGGCTTGCCGGGGGGGACGCCCAAATTGGGAGCAAAAAAAGGTACATCTGTAATCTGGATGGAAAAGGAAAAGAAGAGATCAAGTCCTCTCAGACTTTTCAACAGCCCCGTCGATCTAAAACCGATATTAAAGAAGGGAAACTGGATCCACATCCACTTCCACATAAAGTCCATGGGGAACTTTGAGGGACTGAAGAACGGCATTCAATGCAGCATGGGTGCGATCAAAGGCCTCGGTGCGCAAAATGATGTGCCAACGGTACTGCTCGGAGATTCGACCAATGGGACATTCTGCAGGTCCAAGTACCTCAAAATCCTGCTGATAGGGAGCCAAATCAGAGGCAAAGCTTTGGGCCAGAGAACGCACACGCGCCTCCAGCTTTCCTCGAATGGTGATACGAAAAAGCCTGGAAAAGGGAGGGAAACCCAGCATTTGCCGCTCCTCAATTTCCTGGGTGTAAAACTCTTCCACCTGACCTTCGGCAGCCAAACGAACGGCTGGGGAGGAGGGCCGGAAACTTTGCACAATCACTTCCCCATCCGGGATGAAACGTCCGGCGCGCCCCGCCACCTGGAGAATCAGGGCAAAGGTGCGTTCGGAGGATCGGAAATCGGGAAGGTTGAGGGAGGTGTCGGCAGAGAGCACGGCGGCCAGTTTGACCCCAGGTGCATTGAGTCCTTTGGCCACCATCTGAGTGCCAAGAAGGATGTCTATACGGCCTTCCCGAAAATCCCGTAACCCCTCTTCTAAGGCCCCCTTACGTTTGACGGCATCAGCATCCAGACGGAGTACTTTTTTTTCAGGAAAAAGTCGAGCCACGTCCTCTTCTATGCGCTCGGTTCCAAAACCAGCGGCGCGCATTTCCACAGACCCACATTCGGGACAGCTATGAGGTGGGGGGGCAGAACTGGACCCAAGGCTATGAAAAGCAATTCAAGCAAGTTCATGGTTACGACCTGATTTCTTTTCTACCGCTCTATGCGGGGCGTTTCGTAGACAGTGCCGACACCTCGGATGCTGTTTGTTGGGATATTCGCCGTTACAATAGTCACTTAATGACCGAGAACTATTTCGGTTATTTCACCGAACTCTGTCA